>JAEIOD010000021.1 GCA_016342415.1 Clostridiales bacterium | reverse complement strand
TAAAAGCACCAGTGAGTCTAACGGCTAAGTGGTTAGTAGATACTCATGATGTGACGTTCATTACCAATACAACAGAATCAATCGGTCTTAAAACAATCGATCATGATGCACCACTGACAATCAAAGAATTAGACAAACCAGGTTATGCATTTGTAAACTGGACAGATCAAGAGGGTAGAGAATTTGTATCTGGTTCAAACGTTACTAAAGCATTAACATTAACGGCAAACTGGGTTAAGGTTCATGATGTTACCTTTAACACAGGAACAACTCAAGTTGTTATGAAACAAACTATAAGAGATGGTAGTTCTGCAACAGAGCCGACGGATGAAATGATAAAAGCAAACCATTCATTTGATTATTGGATCAATGATGCAACAGGTCAAGAGTATATCTTCTCTGTAGAAGTAAAAGCACCAGTGAGTCTAACGGCTAAGTGGTTAGTAGATACTCATGATGTGACGTTCATTACCAATACAACAGAAACAATCGGTCTTAAAACAATCGATCATGATGCAGCACTGACAATCAAAGAATTAGACAAACCGGGTTATGCATTTGTAAACTGGACAGATCAAGAGGGTAGAGAATTTGTATCAGGTTCAAACGTTACAAAAGCATTAACATTAACGGCAAACTGGGTTAAGGTTCATGATGTTACCTTTAACACAGGAACAACTCAAGTTGTTATGAAACAAACTATAAGAGATGGTAGTTCTGCAACAGAGCCGACGGATGAAATGATAAAAGCAAACCATTCATTTGACTATTGGATCAATGATGCAACAGGTCAAGAGTATATCTTCTCTGTAGAAGTAAAAGCACCAGTAAGTCTAACAGCTAAGTGGTTAGTAGATACTCATGACGTGACGTTCATTACCAATACAACAGAAACAATCGGTCTTAAAACAATCGATCATGATGCACCACTGACGATCAAAGAATTAGACAAACCGGGTTATGCATTTGTAAACTGGACAGATCAAGAGGGTAGAGAATTTGTATCAGGTTCAAACGTTACAAAAGCATTAACATTAACGGCAAACTGGGTTAAGGTTCATGATGTTACCTTTAACACAGGAACAACTCAAGTTGTTATGAAACAAACTATAAGAGATGGTAGTTCTGCAACAGAGCCGACGGATGAAATGATAAAAGCAAACCATTCATTTGACTATTGGATCAATGATGCAACAGGTCAAGAGTATATCTTCTCTGTAGAAGTAAAAGCACCAGTAAGTCTAACGGCTAAGTGGTTAGTAGATACTCATGATGTGACGTTTATTACCAATACAACAGAAACAATCGGTCTTAAAATAATCGATCATGATGCACCACTGACAATCAAAGAATTAGACAAACCGGGTTATGCATTTGTAAACTGGACAGATCAAGAAGGAAGAGTATTTGTATCTGGTTCAAACGTTACAAAAGCATTAACATTAACGGCAAACTGGGATTTAACGCCAGCACTTGAAGTAGTTGTACCAAATGATAAAAAAGGTACTGCTGCTGGAGAAGATGTTGTTCTTAATATCGGTTATGGACAACCTGCTAGTAAGGGTGTAGCAGATCTTAATTTAACTATTATACCAACTGGTTTGGCATATACAGAGGAATGGACATCAGCAAGTACAAGTAAAGTTATTGTGACTAATGGAGGTGTTGTAACTGGTAAATCAGCAGGCACAACTCAAGTAACTGTGAAAATAACTTATACGGATGGTGATGATGAAAAAACTTTGACTAAAACTCTGAATGTTAAAGTTATTAACCATGAGAAACCGGCAGATAGTGGCACTCCTTCAGGAGGCGGCACGCCATCAGGTGGAGGTGTTCCATCAGGTGGAGGTGTTCCATCAGGTGGAGGTGTTCCATCAGGTGGAGGTGTTCCAGTAGCAAAATCTGTTGAGCCAGCTGTTACTATTAAGTTAGATAAAGACCTGGTTGAACTTGAATATGGTACTAAATCAGATCCTTCATTCTTAGAATATGATTTGACTGAAACCATTACAGGGTCAACTGATACGGAGGTCACTTGGAAAATAAAAGATCCAAAAGTAGCTACAGTTGATGAGAATGGTGTTGTTAAAGCTCTGAAATTTGGTGAAACAACAGTTACTGTAACACATAATAAATCAGGTGTTTCTGAAACTTCTAAGGTTATCGTATACTTGGTTGGTGAAGAACAAACACCATTAGGTGCACTTGAATTCTTTGATCCGTATATCTTTGGATATCCAGACAAATCATTTGGACCTGAACGTTCTGTAACGCGTGCTGAAATTGCAACAATGTTTTCTAAGATTTTAAAACTTAATCTTGATACTCCGGGTGAGGAGAAATTCAAGGACGTTGCGTCAGATGCTTGGTACTACAAGTATGTACAAGCAATTGAAAAAACAGGCTTGTTTGTAGGAGATGGTAATGGTTCATTCAGACCAAACGATCCTATTTCTAGAGGAGAGATGGCTACAGTATTTGTGAAATACTGGAGATACTTAAACATTGAAGTAAATGATAGAAGAGTCTATATCGTTGATGTTAATGGAGATCACTGGGCTAGTGAGTATATCTTTACGATGTACAATGCTGGTATTGTACCAAGCTTCGCTGATGGAACTTATAGACCAAATGATCCAACTTTAAGAGAGCAAGTTGTAGGTATGATCAATACACTGATTGCCAGACCTGAAAATAAACCTGAGTCATCAAAATTCATTGATATTTTAACTGATCATTGGGCTTATGGAGACATTGAAGCGGCATCACAAGCATATATAAAAGAACAAGAATTAGAAATTGAATCAGAAGAAGAATAATTATGTGCAGTCTATCATTTGATAGGCTGCTTCTTTTTGTTGATTCTTATGCAAAAGAAAATGTGTATGTTTATTTTTATTATTTGCATATAATATTTTCTAAAATGGGTATATTGTAAAGTAACACCAATAACACGAACGATTTTTAAGTGAAGTGGTTATAATCTAGAAAGACTAAAGTATGAAACGGAGGAGCATATGCTGATAAAAAAATGGGAAGATATACCTGAGCATATGAAAAATGATTCTGTTAGAGATTACTATGATATATTGAAAAAAAAACAGTATAGCCTTCTTTTTAAGAGACTGTTTGATATTGTGTTTTCACTGTTACTAATGGTTCTTTTATTACCATTTCTACTTGTAATTGCTCTAGCAATAAAACTGGATTCTAAAGGTCCTGTTCTATTTCACCAAGAAAGAATTACCCAATATGAGAAGACATTTAATATCTTGAAATTTAGAACCATGATTGATGAACATTCTCTTTCAGAAAACAAAGTAACTGTTAAAAATGACATCAGAATAACAAAGGTCGGGAAGATCCTGAGGCGGTATAGGTTAGACGAATTTCCTCAGCTACTCAATGTGTTTAAAGGAGAAATGACTTTTGTAGGTACAAGACCTGAAGTTTTGAAATACGTTTCAGAGTACTCAGATGAGATGATGGCTACTTTGTTACTACCAGCCGGTATTACATCAGAGACCAGTCTGGATTTTAAAGATGAAGAAAATCTTCTGATGGACAGTGAACATGTTGATGAGGATTATTTAAAAAAGATTTTACCTTTGAAAATGACAGAAAACCTGGAGAGTTTGAGAGAGTACAGTTTTTCAAAAGACATGAAGGTCTTCTTCAGATCTTTTATCATCGTTTTTTTCAAGAACTCAAAATAAAGGATGTGTTGGTATGAGTGAAAGAATTTTAGTAACAGGAGCTGCGGGATTTATTGGATTTCATATTACCAAAAGACTATTGGAAAATGGATTTTCTGTCGTTGGGATTGATAATCTTAATGACTACTACGCCGTAGAGTTAAAAACATCCAGACTTTCTATTTTGAAAACAGATAAACAGTTTGTTTTTATGAAACAGGATATTTCTGTGAAAAAATACTTGGAACAACTCTTTAAAAAAGAATCATTTGATTATGTAATCCATCTGGCAGCTCAAGCAGGTGTGAGATATTCAATTGATAATCCTGACAGTTATATACAATCCAATATCATAGGTTTTTATAATATATTAGAGTTATGTCGAAAGTATCCAGTAAAACACTTGGTCTATGCGTCATCCAGTTCGGTTTATGGTGGACACAAGGTCATACCTTTTAAAGAATCACATCAAGTAGACCAGCCAGTAAGTTTGTATGCTGCTACTAAGAAGTCGAATGAGTTGATGGCTTATACTTACAGCCATTTGTATAAAGTACCTACCACTGGATTAAGGTTTTTTACGGTTTATGGTCCTTATGGTAGACCCGATATGGCCTATTTTAAGTTTACAGATCGCATCATGAACCATGAAACGATAGATGTTTATAATTATGGCAAGATGGAAAGAGATTTTACCTACATTGATGATATCGTTGAAGGGATTATAAGAGTATTAAAGAAACCATCAGTATCTCTTGATCCATACAATGTTTTTAATATTGGACGTGGTCAGCCGATTAAATTAATGGACTTTATTTCACTACTGGAAAAACACTTAGAAGAAAAGGCTATTATGAATTTTACGGAGATGCAACCAGGTGATGTTATAACAACTTATGCTGATGTCAGTGATTTAAAGGCATATATAGGTTACAATCCTCAGACTACTTTTGAAGAGGGGATAAAATCATTTATCAGTTGGTACAGATCCTTTTATAAATAGGAGGGGTTTATGAATATTACTGTTGTAGGAATAGGTTATGTTGGACTTGCAAATGCTGTGTTGTTATCACAAAAACATCAGGTGACGATGATTGATATTGTAAAAGAAAAAGTAAATATGATCAATCAAAGGAAATCGCCAATAGATGATGAGTTGATTGTTGATTACTTATCACACAGGCAACTAAATTTAAAAGCAACACTTGACGAAAAGGAAGCTTATGAACATGCCGATTATATATTTGTAGCCACACCAACCAATTATGATCCTGCAAAAAACTATTTTAAAACAGATTCTGTTGATTTGGTGATTCAATCTGCTCTTAAAATTAATAAAGAGGTGTGTATCATCATAAAATCAACGGTTCCTGTTGGATATACAGCTTCTGTGAAGACCTTTTATGAAACCGATCATATTATATTTTCACCTGAGTTTTTAAGAGAAGGTCATGCTTTAGAGGATCTCTTATATCCGTCCCGTATTATCATTGGTGAACACTCTAAACGAGCAGAAAGAATTGCTGCTGAGCTGATTTCATGTGCGTTAAAAGAAGAGATTGATGTGGTATTTACCAATTCAACTGAGGCAGAGTCCATTAAGTTGTTTTCAAATACATATTTAGCGATGAGAATTGCTTTTTTCAATGAACTAGACAGTTATACAGAAGCCAGAGACTTGGATAGTAAAAAGGTCATTGAAGGCGTTTGTTTGGATCCGAGAATTGGGAATTATTACAACAATCCATCCTTTGGTTATGGTGGTTACTGTCTACCTAAAGATACCAAACAACTATTAGCCAATTATGAACATGTTCCCAATAGTATCATTTCCGCTATTGTGGACGCCAATAGAACCAGAAAGGATTTTATATCTGACCAAATTTTAAGAAAAGGTCCTAAAGTGGTTGGTATCTACAGATTGGCGATGAAACATGGTTCGGATAATTTTAGATCATCTTCGGTACAGGGAATTATGAAACGCATCAAAGCCAAAGGGATAAAGATCATTATTTATGAACCTCTACTGAAGCAGGATCACTTTTTTAATTCAAAAGTGATTTCGGATTTAGAAGAGTTCAAATCTCTTTCTGATATAATAGTGGCAAATAGATATTCAGAAGAATTAAAAGATGTTGAGGATAAAGTCTACTCAAGAGATATATATCATAGAGACTGATAGAAGGAGGTGCTGATGAAAAAATTAATAATCATTATATTATTGGCACTGATGATCGTTTCAGGTTTTCTTATTTGGTTCTTTTTCTTTAAATCCAGTTCAAGAACTGAGCAAACATATGATTTAACTGTTTCTGAAAGTATATTGGCTGTCAATTTTACGTTAAGGCGAGATGAACGGTATAACGGTGAAGGTGAATTTGATTTACAAGAAAATTATTCTCAACAAGGCATCGTTGATTTGTTTTATAATGCAGGAACCAACAAGAAGGTTAAATTGGTTATTTCAATGGGTCGGGAGCGTTATACGTATGATATAAAAGATGATACGAAATATATCTATTTTCCTTTGCAACTGGGCAATGGGGAATATGAAATAGAAATATATGAAAATGTAAAAGATGAAAAATATAAGAAAGTATATAAGAAAAAAGCAGATGTAGTAATTGCCGACGACCGATTGGTCTATTTGAATACCATGCAAATCGTAAATTGGCAAGGTGATCAAGAAGCGGTTCTACTAGCAGGTGAGTTAATCAGACTTGAAAAAATAAGACGGTTTGAAGAAAAAAATGACGAATCTTTTGAAGAGTCAGATTTAGAAGCTATAAAACTGACGGATTTAGAAAAAATTGAAACCATATATCTATATGTTGTTCAAAATATTCGTTATGATCATTCAAAACCAGGTAGATTAACGAGTGATTATATTCCTGACATTGACGATGTATTCAATGAAAAAGAAGGTATTTGTTACGATTATTCCGCGATAATGGCATCTATGTTAAGAAGTTTAAAAATACCAACCAAACTCATAAAAGGTTATACAACCAACACCAGTGTATTTCATGCCTGGAACGAGGTGTATATAGAAGATGAAAACAGATGGATTATTGTAGATACAACTTATGATTCTTATTTATACGAAAGAAACAAAGTATTTGAACTTGAAAAGTCAGAAGATGACTATACCAATGTCTATGAATACTAAAAAAATCTATACTTGGAGGTTACATGGCCGATCAATACAAAGATATCGATGTTATTGACATGTTTAAAAGCTTATTTAAATTATGGTGGTTATTACTCTTATTTGGATTAATAGGAGCGAGTGCTTCTTTTTATAATGCAAAATATCGTTTAGAACCTTTGTATCTAGGACAAACAGTTATGTTTATCGGTAAAGATCCAAATTCAATAGGAGAGTTCAATTATAAGAATCTACAAATAGGAGAATCCTTGATTGTTGATTACATTGAATTGATCAGTACAAGACAAGTTGGTAATGCGGTAATAGAGAAACTGGACTTAGATATTACTTTGGAAGAACTAAATGAAAAAGTATCAGTTGATGCAATGGAAGATTCAAGGTTTCTAACGATTCTCGTTTTAGATGAAGATCCATATGTAGCAGCAGATATAGCCAATGCTGTTTCAGAAATATTGACCGTTAGAGTCGTTGAGTTGATTGGAATAAAAAATATACAAATTATTGATCATGCGATTCCAATGCTTGAAAAAGTGAGCCCGAGCGTTGCTAGAGATACCGTTGTTGGTGGTTTTGTTGGTGGTGTGTTTGCAATAATGATACTCTTCATCAGATATACTTTGGACAATAAAATTCGTTCAACTGAGGAAGTAGAGGCAATTTCCGGTGTTTCGATTATTGGATCGACTTTATATGAAAAAAATGTAAAACTGATAACAGAAGAGAGTGATAAACGCGCACTGGCGCATGAACAGTATAGTATTATTAAAACAAATCTGCATTTTATGGAAGTGGATACGAAAAATAAAGTATTTTTAATGGTTAGTTCTAAACGCAATGAGGGCAAATCAATGACGATTTCAAATCTTGCATTGGAGTTTGCTGAATCTGGTTATTCAACTCTCTTGATAGATTGCGATTTTAAGAAACCATCAATACACACCTTATTTGGATTCAAAAACGGAGTTGGATTAAGCAATCTAATCGTTGATAATTTGGAATTGCCTCAAGTGTTGGAAGAACATCCATTTAATCAAAATCTAAAAATCGTAACATCGGGACCAATGTTATCGGATTCGATAAAGTTATTGGATAGTCAGACGATGAAAGATTTTATCGGTAAAGTTAAATTGGAGTACGATATAGTATTAATGGATTCTTCTCCGTTAAACCTTGTTTCGGATGCGCTCATCTTATCAACCCTCTCGGATGCTGTAATTTGTATTGCATCAACTAAAACATCAAAGAAAGATGATTTTCACGAGATGTTTAAAACATTAAGAAAAGTCAGTTCAAATGTTGTTGGTATCATTATGACTATGGAAAAAAATGAATTAAAAACATAAGAAAGGGTATAGACCACCAGTTGGGTGGGTCTAGAGTTTATTATGCTATTTAAAATTAAAGCACGATATAGTTTAAGTGAATTAATAATGGGCTTATTTTTTATGTATATGATTACCTTTCATTTGTTCTCTCAAAAAACGGAGACCCTTTTTATATCTCAACTTGTGTTGATTACATTATTAAGCTGTTTGTTTCTTTACTTTCTTAAAAACAGACATTTTATTTTAAGTTGGCGAATGGCATTTCTTATCTTATGGTGTTTCACGACGTTAGTCAGTTATTTTTGGTCACCTTTACAAAGTACAACTCTATCTAGATGGTTAACTATTTTCCAATTATGTGTATTTCTCATACTGTGGAGTCACTACCTGGACACCAATAAAAAAATTGAACAGGCATTAAAGTGCATGTTATATTCCTATATCGTGTTAGGGTTATATATGGTTTATATTTATGGCTTTGGGCTGTTTACATTTGCGTTTGCTGATATGCGTTTAGGTGAAGAGGTAAGTCGTATCAATTCATTGGGTATGTCATTGGCTTATGGAGCGGTTTTCAGTTTCTATTATTTTTATATTCATAATAGAAAGTTGATGTTGTTTTTTGTGGTCTCGTTAGCGATTTTGAGCTCGTTTACAGGGAGTCGTAAAGCAATTGTGATTATTGTGATTGGTATCTTTGCTATACTCATACAAGAGTTCAAGTTTAATAAAAAGAGATTGTTTAGAAATATTATTATCATCATCATAGTAGCGATTGCTCTTAGCTCGTTATCATATTTCGATATGGTTTTAAATCGTTTTGATGGTATTTTGTCAATGTTAAAAGGAGAGTCCGGAGCAGATGGCTCTGCAAACATTAGATACAGTATGATTGTTAAAGGTCTTGATTTGTTTTGGGAAAGGCCATTGACGGGAAGTGGATTAGCAACATATGAGTACTATTGGTCAGACAATATTAGTGCAAGAAAGTACTCTCATAATAATTATGTTGAACTTTTAGTCAATGGTGGAATTGTTGCCATCATCATATACTATGGTAATTACTTGTATCTATTTTTTTCAATAATATCAAAGAGAAGTAAAATATCAATTATACTAGTGGTTATGATCGGTATCACCTTAATTGTCGATATGTTTATTGTTTCATATTATTCAAAGGACATTTATATTATGATTGCGATTTACTATAGTTATGTCTACAATTATAAAATATCAGCAGAGGAGGAAATTAAACTCGGAGTTGAAAGAATTTTCTGACGATTCTATGGTAAAAACTATGCGTTCGTGGTATAATAAAGGATACAATAAAATTAATGTGCAATAGGATGATTCATTGGAGGTGTACTATGAGGAAGAAAATATTGATTATATCGATTATTTTTATTGTCGCAATAGTCATTGTTAATGCCTTATTCCATAATGTACTGTATACAACTTTTAAGAATACAGTGGTTCCACTTGATTCTTTTACAGGATATCCGCTAGCAAGTGATTATGGTTTAAGAAGTGATGATGAAGGTTCGGCACGATTTAACGGTGATTTATTGAAGGCTGCTTTTACAAAGTTTGGTGGTATTATAGTGGATGGGAGTTACCATGTAAAGATGCCATCTGGTACTGTCAACGATTCAATTGGAATAATAGGTGATGCTGATTTTGAATCAGAATTGATTTTTAATCCAAGCTATTCTACAGTGATGTTTGATTCGGCTAAGTTGAAAGAATTATACATTTCTGATGTCAGCTTTATTAATAATTCAGAAGATGATCTAGTCATTGCTTATCCAAAAAGTGAGTTGGATATTAAAATTGACAGCATTGTGATAAAAAACAGTAACTTTGAAGGTAATATTTCAGCTTATAGAATAGCAGGAAATGGTAATGTTGATCCTAATACCTCCGATGTAGTTGTTGATCAATTTGTGTTTGATAATAATACAGTAAGAAACACATATACAACATTTTTATTGATTAAAGATATTCCATACAACAATATTGAGATTACGAACAATAATATTACAAATTTCAAATATATCTTTGCGAGTTTGTTTTTAACCAACGAAAATGAGTACAATCCGGAACTTTTTAGTTTAAGAAAGAATTTGCTTATTCAGAATAACTATGTTACCAGTGAAGATGATTGGTGGGGAGCGGATTCGGGAAGTTTGTATCATACATTTGTATTGGCTGAAGGAGATAAAGTTGAGTATTCAGGTAATACGGTAGAAAACTTAAAGTCAAAAATAGATGTAGCACTATATGATACTTATCTAAGTTGTAATGAAGTACTTTACGAGAACAATATATGGAAAAACAATATTGTTTTTGATGCAGACAAACAACATAATGCGTTTTTAAAATCCAAGAATGGATCTGAGCCGTTAATCAGATATTATAGAAACAATACGTTTATTGTAGAAAAAGATTTCGCTACTAAATTTGGTTACGATGAGGATACTCTGTTTGTATATTTTATCAGTTTAGAAAATCGTGCAGAATATTATGAAATAACCAACAATAGTTTTGAAGGGTATCATATTAAGTTTCCAGCATCTACACGATTTATTGAAAATTTAGTTTTTGAAAACAATACAATTACAGCTGATAAAATGAGCGGTTCGGTTGTTCACCTCCAAACGAATGATGAGTTTGAAACTGGTACTATAGAATTTAGTCATAATACTATTGATGTTAAAGAACATTGGGTAGATGACAATTCGTCATCGGAGTTACCACTATTTAAGTTTTATAATCACACAACTGAAGGAAATGATTCCAGATTATCTCTTATTGATTTTACAGATAATAAAATATCAGCACCGCTTAATTATGTTTTTGTAAATGCATATGACGAAAATTTTGGGATTGATTATACTTTGGTAAATGAAAACATGTTACTAAATCCTGATGAGGTACCTATTACTGAGATATTTGAGATAGAAAATAGTGATAAGGTATACCAAGATTCTTTCCAGAATATTTTTGTTATTCCATCAGGTGTCAGATTCAGAATACCGACATTAAATATTTTTGATGATCTAAATTTAAGAAGAATAAGAATTGATAGATAAATGACATAAGAAACTGATACCAATCCTGGTATTGGTTTTTTATTGTTTAGCATCGGGCAAATGGGTATAAATTACTTATACACGACTTTAGTGTTTATGTAGAATGGACTGATAAGATAACCCAGTGAAAGGAGTACACAATGAGTCAATATCATAAAGAGTTTACAGTTCTTGATTTATTGAGACATGTATTTCGAAAAGCTTGGTTAATCGTAATATTTATGGTGATTTTCGGAAGTGCCGCATTTTATTTAAGTGCATTTAAAATTCCGAATCTTTATCAATCTGAAGTGACAATTTTTATAGGTAAAGAATCAGGAGCTTTAGCAGAGTTCAATTTTCTGGATTTACAGATTGGTGCACAATTAATAGAAGACTATAAAGAACTGATAAAAACAAAAACGGTCAGAGACGAGGTTGTTAAAAAAAGAAATTCAAATATTGACCCAGAGAGTTTATTGGAGAGAGTCAGTGTCAGAACGGTAAGAGATTCGAGGTTTATGGTTATTGTTGTTGTAGATAAAGATCCTTATGTTGCTTCTTTTTTGGCCAATTCCATTGCTGATGTTCTGATTATAAAAGCTGAAGATGTCATAGGTGCTAAAAATATACAGGTTGTTGATGCTGCTGTGCCTGTATTTGAACCAGTAAGTCCCAATGTATTATCAACAACAGTCATATTTTTATTTGTTGGTGCATTATTTGGTATAATTATTCGTATTGTTACTGTTTTATCGGATACAAAAGTCAACAGTCAAAAGGATATTGAAGAATTGCTATCCATACCTTTTTTGGGACAACTGTTACCCATTAAATCTAATGATCTAAACGACGGTATGGTTATGATAAACAAAACGAATGTTTATGATGCAGAATTGTATAAATTGATTAGGACCAATTTGGATTTTACGAGCGTCGATAAAAAATATAAGAAATTTATGTTTACAAGCGCTCATCCAGGTGAAGGGAAAACAACTACAATTGCCAATCTCGCAGTTGCATTTGCTCAGGTGGGTAAAAAAGTATTGTTAATTGATGCAGATTTAAGAAAGCCAAGAATACACAAATTGTTCCGGATATCAAATTATTTAGGACTTACTAATATTATTGTTGAAAATCTTGATATTGGAAAAGTGATTAAACAAACTAAAATAAAGAACTTGTTTATCATTTCTTCTGGACCCAAACCACCCAATCCGAATGAAATTTTGATGTCCAATAAAATGGAAAAATTTATAAATAGCATATCAGATAGTTTTGATTTGGTGTTAATTGATTCACCACCAGTACTTTCTGTTGCAGATTCTCTAACACTTACCAGATGTATTGATGGCATTGTATTAATCGTTGCAAATAAACAGACAAAAAAAGAAGATATGGTTAGAAGTGTTAAAAATATTGAAAAAATTAATAAACCTATTGTTGGGATAGTACTTACAAAAGTTAAAGTTAAAAAGAAAGAATATTATTATTATGAATAATTAGAAATGCTTCTCCATATGGAGAAGTATTTTTTGAGGGCAATAAGAACGTAAAATAGGCGATATAGCTACAAATAGTGCTAAATAGGCAGTGGATATGGAGGTATCATAATCCCTTTGGTATCATTAAGATAAGAAATATTTGTTAGACCTAGGAAAATCTCTTGTAGATAAGAATACTTTGAATAAAGATACCATTTTAGTGATGAATATACTGTGTGAAGCTAAAATATGAGTAAAAGAATAATTTTACGGGTATCTATTAATATTAAGATATTGTATCTGTTTGTTAGATTCAGGCAAGGAGGCGTTAGTATTAAAAGATTAGCACTTCTAATAATTTTATTGATAGTATTATTCATTTTGTTCTTGGGATATATTGTAATAAAAGATAGTTATTTGACTTATGTAACAGATGACGTACCTAGTGATTATGACAGCGAAACATTGGTTTTGGATTTGGTTGAAAATCCAGTAGAAGATACGAGCGTTAAACAACCTGCGAGTGATGCAAAAAATTCCTATTCTTTTATGATTTTTGGATTAGACACTAGAGAAGAGGATTATTCAGGTCGGTCAGATGTGATGATGTATGTAACACTGGATCACTATCATAAAGAGATGAAAATTGTTTCTTTTATGCGTGATTTACGAGTTTCAATTATTGATCACGGTCAAACCAAGTTAGGTCATGCATACGCATATGGCAAAGAGAGAGTGGCAATAGAAACTTTTGAGAATAATTTTGATTTGGAAATAGACGAATATATAACACTTAATTTTGTAAATTTAAAAGATATTGTTGATGTTCTAGGAGGCGTTACTGTTACAGTAAAAGAGAATGAAGCCAGAAACCTTGATGGTATTAATTCAGGCGGAGAGTATTTACTAAATGGTGAACAAGTGCTGGCATATGTTCGAACAAGAAATGTTGGCAATGGAGACTTTGAAAGAACGAAGAGACAAAGAACAGTATTAGAAACAATTATGAACAGTTTAAGTACACTAAGTAATGAAGAACTGATATTCACAATTGGAGAAGTGTATCCTTTGCTGGAAACCAGTTTTGATATAGATGAAATCTACGAGGAAATTTCTAAATACAGGGTTCAAAATGAAAGGTATGAGATTTCTACATTATTGATACCAACCACTGGCAGTTTTAGCGAAAAGATGATTGATGGGATTTATTATTTAGTGATTAATGACTTAGAAACTTTAAAAAACGAGTTGAAGTTCTTCTTAAAAGGAGAGTAATGTTAATAGACAATTAAAATCATAGGAGCAGCTTATGAAATGGCATACTAATAAATTGTGGTTAATATCACTGGATATATTGGTTATTATCATGTCCTTCTTTTTAGCATTGGGACTAAAGTATGATTTTGAAATTCCAATGTTTCAAGTCGAATTTTTTATGAGAAATGTTGTGGTTTATGTAATCATTAAAATTGTAATCCATAAATTGTTTTCTCTTTATGACAGTATCTGGTTATACGCATCCATAGAAGAAATGATGAGAATTGTTGCAGCCGTTTTAATTTCAAATACAATTGGCATATTTTATATGGTTTTACAAAATAGTACTTTGTCATTATCGGTTTACATCATTTGTTTAATGGTAGAAATGTCTGGTATATTGGGTATTAGAGTCAGCTACCGGATTATTAGACGTATCAAAAATTTCGGATGGCATTTTCACAAAAGCGACTTTAAGAATGTTTTGATTATTGGTGCTGGTTCAACGGCGACTATGATAGCAAAAGAAATGAAAGAACGTCCATTTTTACATGGTCACTTGGTTGGTTTTATCGAAGATGATGATGAATCACTGGGTCAGTTTATCAATGGCGTTAGAATTTTAGGCAATCGATTTGATATATATAGTGTATCAAAAAGATATGAAGTGGATGAGATTATTCTTGCAATTCCAGGAAAAGATGCTCATTTGACAAGAGAAATTCTATTGGAAAGTTCAAAATGTGGTTGTAAAGTTAAGACCGTACCAGGTATACAAGAGATTATTGATGGAAAAGTTTCTGTTCAACATATTAGAGATATCGAAATTGAAGATCTCTTGGGAAGAAGTCCGGTGGAACTGGATATGACAGGTATCAATTCTTATTTGAAAGACAAAGTAGTTATGGTTACTGGCGGTGGTGGTTCAATTGGTTCTGAATTATGTAGACAAATCAGTTTGTTCCAACCAAAGTTAATCATAGTCTTAGATAACTATGAAAATAATGCTTATGACATTACCAACGAGATATTAAGATTTCATCATTCTAGAGTCAATATACTACCTTTAATCGCTAATGTTCAAGATGAAAAAAATATGATGACAATTTTTAGTCAGTATAGACCACAAGTTGTATTTCATGCCGCAGCACATAAACATGTTCCTTTGATGGAAGCGGTTCCAAGAGAAGCAATACTGAATAATTGTTTTGGTACGTTAAGTGTGCTAAAAGCTGCTGATAAATTTCATGTAGAACGGTTTGTTTTTATATCGTCAGATAAAGCCGTAAATCCTACAAATGTTATGGGGGCAACAAAGAGAATCGCTGAAATGATTGTACAGTCGATGTCACAGAAATCAGATACGATTTTCACCACCGTTAGATTTGGAAATGTGTTGGATTCAAATGGATCGGTTGTACCATTATTTAAAAAACAAATACGAGCAGGCGGACCCGTTACCGTAACGCATAAAGACATCATTAGGTATTTTATGACCATTCCTGAAGCAGTGCAATTGGTATTGCAGTCTGGGGCTTTTGCCGTAGGTGGTGAAGTCTTTGTACTTGATATGGGTAAACCTGTAAAAATATATGACTTGGCTGTCAACTTAATCAGATTGTCGGGCTTTGAACCAGAAAAAGACATTGAGATTTCAATCATAGGTCTTAGACCAGGCGAAAAGTTATATGAGGAGCTGCTTTTGAAAGAAGAAGGGCTTGAAAAAACTGCCAATAAGAAGATTTATATAGGTAAAGTTAAAGATGTAGAACCTAAAATGTTGAATAAATCACTGGAGATTCTAAAAGATGTTGCTAATTCCTGTTCTGCTGATGAAATTAAAGAGGCGTTAAAGAATTTGGTTCCTACTTATCACAATGAGTCAGAGTTTGACGACAGATTAATTATTCCAATTAAATCTCAAGACGTCAACAGACTCAATCAATAAAGGATGCTTATGGGTGAGATAAAATTATTTGATATACATTCACACATTATATTTGGAGTAGATGATGGCTCTAAAACTATAGAGGAAAGCGTTCATATGATTCAACAGGCATATGATATGGGGGTACGGAGCATGGTAGCGACACCTCATCATTCATTACCTAAATATATGACGGAATCCTCTGTTTTAATGGAAAGACTGTTGTTGTTAAAAAAGAAACTCATTGAAGAAGAGATCCATGTGGATATTTATTTGGGGAGTGAAATATACATGTCGGTTGATACAGTAAATGAACTGTTAAACGGTGTAAGTTTGGGTATAAACAATACAAAGTACTTACTGTTTGAATGTCCGTTCTATGGGAAAACACAATCGTTAAAGGATTATATTTTTAAACTGAATCTTAAAGGATACAAAACCATTTTTGCTCATCCGGAACGCTATGAGTTTGTACAGGATAACATTCATGTTTTGGATGAACTGATTGATATGGGCGTATATATGCAATTGAATATGGCATCTTTAAGTGGTTACTATGGACGCACAGTGAAAAAAACAGCTAAGAAATTGATTAAAAAACATATGATACATTTTTTAGGAACAGATGTCCATAGAGAAAATTCCAGAGTTTTCAACTTCGATAAAACAATTCGGTATTTAAGAAAAAAACTGGATCCAAAAATGTATTTGGACGTGATGTATAAAAATGGTGAGAAAATGATTAATGGAGAAGAGGTTGGACTTTATGAAGTTCTTAAATAAATCAAATCAGCTATTTCACATCAAGCAGTTGTAGTAAGACAGTAACTCTATTATTTAATAAGAGGTGATAGGATGGACAGACTAGGTAGAATTAGATTTGCAAGACCGGACATTACCCAAGAAGAGATTGACGAGGTTATTGACACGTTAAAATCAGGGTGGATTACAACTGGTCCAAAAACAAAGTTATTTGAGAATAATATTGCTAAGTATTGTCACACTTCGAAAGCGGTGGCTTTAAATTCGGCGACAGCATGTATGGAAATGACACTTAAGTTGTTAGGTGTTGGACCCGGTGATGAAGTCATCACATCGGTTTATACTTACTCGGCCTCAGCCAGTGTTATTGTACATGCAGGTGCTGAATTGGTACTGATTGATTCTGGGAAAGAATCCTATCATATTGATTATGATGCGATAGCTGATAACATCACTGAAAAAACAAAAGTGATTATACCGGTTGATATTGCTGGTGTGATGTGTGATTATGACCGGATATTCGAGATTGTTGAGAGCAAGAAGCATTTATTTAGACCCAAAAATATGATTCAAAAAGCATTTGGCCGGATTGTTGTCCTTGCAGATGCGGCTCATTCTATTGGTGCGACTTACAAAAATCAAATGAGTGGATCTGTAGCGGATTTCACAAGTTTTTCTTTTCATGCAGTTAAAAATCTAACGACAGCTGAAGGTGGTGCTGTTACGTGGAAAGATATTGCTGGCATTGATAATGATGAGATATATCATGAGTATATGTTGCTGTCTCTACATGGGCAATCAAAAGATGCGTTTACAAAACATCAATTGGGCGCTTGGGAATATGATATAGTTGCTCCATATTATAAATGCAATATGACAGATATTATGGCTTCTTTTGGTTTGGTTCAATTAAGAAGATATCCTGAAATGCTCTTGAAGAGGCGAAATATGATAGAACATTATATGAAATTGTTAGAAGGATTGGAAGTCAATTATCTACATCATTATTCAGATGAGCAGACTTCAAGTGGGCATCTGTTTTTATTGAGGTTGTGTGATAAAGATGACATATACAGAAATAAAGTAATCGAAAAAATGGCTGACCATAAAATTGCAACCAATGTACACTATAAACCTTTACCAATGCATTCCGCTTACATCAATTTAGGATTTGATATTAAGGATTTTCCAAATGCTTACGAAATGTTTAAAAATGAGATAACACTGCCCCTTCATACACTTATGACCGATGAAGATGTGGTTCATGTTTCAGAATGTTTAAGAGAAATCTTGTTAGAAGATAAATAGAGAATAATGGAGATGTATATGATAGTATCCATTTGTGTTGTAGCCTATAACGAGCAGGATTATTTAAATGATTTGCTCATGTGCATCTGTCAACAGACATATCCGCATGAGTTCATCGAAGTAGTTTTAATAGACAGTATGTCAACGGATGAGACTGCACTGATGATGTCTGAGTTCAAAGAAAATCACCCGGAGTTTTGGGGTGTGCAAGTTTTGAAAAACGAAAAAAAAATACAGGCAACAGGCTGGAACGTTGCTATCAATCATTACAAAGGTGATCTTATCACTAGAATAGATGCACATTCAACAATCCCAAGTGATTTTATCGAGAAGAACGTGACTTGTATACAATCTGGAGAAACTATTTCTGGAGGCCACTTAGTATGTGTATCAGATACTGATAATTTTTGGGAAAAGACATTGTTAAAAGCAGAGACCTCATTATTTGGTAGTGGTATCGCACCTTTTAGAAGAAAGGTTGGAAGATTTCATGTGAAATTGATGTCACATCCGACTTATAAAAGAGAAGTCTTTGAATCGGTCGGTTTATTCAATGAGCACCTAGGACGAACAGAAGATAATGAAATGAGTTATCGTATTAGAAAAGCGGGTTATCAATATTGTTATGATTCATCAATCGAATCATATCATCATGTTAGAAATTCACTGAAGTCTATGATTAAACAGAAATTTCTAAATGGATATTGGATAGGACTGACAATAGGATACAATATCTCCTGTTTATCATTATATCACTTTGTTCCCGGTCTATTTGTATTAAGTATACTGTTAACCACCATATTTTCGATATTCGGTTATGCTCAATTGGCACTTGTTCTTTGGATAACATACATTGGCTTAGCTATATTAATGGCATTGTTGGCTTCAGACAGGAAAATGATGGTATTGATTCTACCGTTCTTGTTTTGTATTCTCCATGTCAGTTACGGTCTGGGAAGTTTTTGGGGAATCATAATAATGCCTTATTGGAAGTCAAAAATAGATTGAAGAGGAAAAATTATGATCGGAATTGTATTTATTAATGATATTAAATTATGTCCTTATTTATCTAAATATACCGATGCTTTAGAGGCTTTGGCACTAGACTACGAAATCATTTATTGGAATCGTACAGAGAAAAATGAGAGCTATCCCAATAATCATCATGTTCTAAGTTTACCTTCAAAAGAAGAATTACACCCTGTTCTCAAGATAAAGGCCTTTATAAAATTCAGTATATTCGCTAAGAAAATCATCCGTAAAAAGAAGTATGACAAACTGGTTATTCTAACAACTTTGACCGGTATGTGCATGTATAAGATGCTATTAAAGGAATACAAGAATCGATATGTATTGGATTATCGAGATGCGAGTTATGAGTATATAACCGTATTTAAGAACAGATTGGAAAAACTAATTGAAAACGCATATTTTACATGTATTTCATCTAAAGGATTTTTAGATATATTACCCCGAAATACCGAGTATGTTATAGCTCATAATTTCAAATATGACGAATTGGAAAATAGAGTAGGTCTGGGAAGCAAATCAAATTCGGAGGTGATTAAGGTATGTTATATTGGTCTTTTAAGAGAGAAAAAATATTTGGAGAATTTAGTAGATACATTTGGTAATGACTCTAGATTTGAAATGGTTTTTCATGGTAATGGTGAATGGTTGGAGTCTACTAAAAACTATGCTAAGGGTATTGAAAATATAAGTTTTACCGGCGGCTTTAGAAGTGAGGAAAAGAAGGGTTTTATTGAAGCGTCTGATATGATGTGTTTCAATTATGTCTCAAATTTCAATAATGATAAATTAATTGCTAATAAATTTTATGATGCACTGATTTATAAGAAGCCTCTTATTGGAAATATTGAAATCTTCTCAGGACATTTGATAGAAAAGCATGCAATTGGAATAAGTTTGCATTATAACGAAGAAAATTTTTTAGATAAAATATATGAATATTATCAGAAACTTGATATGGAACAGTATAGTTTAAATGCTGAAAAGATGCTGGATAGGATTTTAAAAGAAGATCAGATCTACATTGAAAAGATAAATGAATTTCTCAAGGAGTGATAAGATGAAGATTTGTGTTATTTCAGAGCAGTATCCAACAGAAACATCGCCTCGTTATTTATTTGTAGATCAATTGGTTTCTCAATTTGTTGATATGGGGATAGACGTAACGGTTCTTAATCCAAATTCTCTAACTGCAGCTCTTATAAGAAACGATAAATTGAAACCGGTCAGATGGCAAAAACACACAAAAAAAGGATTGATTCAATTGGAATGTCCAAGATTTATATCTTATTCGACAAGAAGATTGTTTTTTTTTAATACAGCTAAGTGGACATTAAATAGTTTTATTAAGGTAAGTCTTAGATGGATGAAAAATCACCATCAGGAATTTGACCTAGTTTATGGACACTTTATTTATCCTTCTGGTATTGTCGCCAGTCAGATGTCAAAGAAATTTGACTTGCCAGCTTTTTTAGCATACGGTGAAAATACGAATTATACCATTGATTATTTGGGTTTGGAAAAAACAAAAGGATTGCTTGAAAATATCAAAGGTGTTATTTCTGTATCGAGCGATAATAAAAAAATATTACTGGATCAAAACCTTTTTTCTGAAGATGAAATTAAAGTATTTCCCAATGCAGTAGATCAAACAAAGTTCTATCCTCGAAATAGGATGGAAATGAGAGACAAATGGAATTTTCCCAAAACAGATTTTATAGTAGCTTTTGTTGGTAGTTTTACGGAAATAAAAGGTTCAAAGAGATTATCAGATGCAATTGAGAGTATTGCTTCAAACAAGGTTAAATCAATTTTTATTGGTACTGGCAATATGGCGCCTACTTGTGAAGGGATCTTGTTTCAAGGTGAACTTCATCACGATTTGATTCCTGAAATGTTGTCTGCAGCAGATGTTTTTGTATTACCAACAGTTGCAGAAGGGTGTTGTAATGCTATCGTCGAGGCAATAGCCTGCGGTTTGCCTGTTATATCGTCCTATGAATCTTTTAATGATGATATCCTAGATGATACATGTTCCATCAGAATTGATACCAAAAATATAAAATCAATCTCGGAGTCGATTGAACTTCTCTATAACAATCATGATCTAAGAAAACGTTTATCCAAAGGAGCGCTTATAAAAGCAAAAACGTTAGATATCAGCAAAAGAGCCAAAGGTATTATCGATTTTATAAACTCGAAATTGTAGTGGTTTAATTAAAAAGTGTTTGGAGAGTAGATGATGAATGCAAAAGAAAGAGTCGTTAAAAATTCATTCTTGTATGTTTTCAGTTCCATCCTTATGAAAGGTTTTGGATTTCTTTTGATGCCGATTTACACCTTTTTTTTAACTCCAGAAGACTATGGTACCATAAATCTATTAAATGGCTTTATTAATGTGATGGTCTTTATTGTAGCTTTATCCTTGTATGCCGCGATTATAAGATTTTATGTAGACTACAAAAAAGATCACAGGAAACTCAAAAGATTTCATGGTAGTGTTTTTTCATTTATATTAATATCAGGCACGGTTTTTTTGACATTAAGCTTACTATTCAGAAGCTTGCTACAAACTTTGTTTTTTGACAATATGACCTTTTTTCCTCTTGTTTTTATTGCATTGTTATCGATTACTTTTCTTGCGATTCATACCATGCATTACAACGTCTTGATGGCAATGCAGAATGGTCCGAAGGCTGTAACGGTTAATATCATTTTTTTTCTAGCGCAAGCCAGTATGAATATTGTTTTCATTGCGGTTTTTAATCTTGGTGCCATGGGTATTATGTTGGTTCAACTCATTTTAAATGTGATATATTTTGCTTTCGTTATTTTTGACCTTAAAAAGTATGATTTGATTGAGTTTTGTCTGGATTATAAGATTTTAAAAGAGGTGCTTAAATATTCGGTCCCAATCCTACCTCATAATTTATCAACACGAATTGCTTCTCTGATATCGAATATTTTTTTAAATAGTAGCAACTCGCTAGCTCTTGTTGGGATCTATAGTGTGTCATTACAATTTGGTACGTTGATTGATACGATACAGGTCGCAGTCAATAAGGCGTTTAAACCCTGGTTCTTTGAAATGTTAGGTGATCAATCTGAGAGTAATAAAAATGAAATTGTTAACTTAACAAAGGTATTATTGGTATGTTATTCTATCATCTATATGATAATAGGATTGTTTTCTCAAGATGTTATTCTACTGTTAATCAATGATCAATATGTTACTGCTTGGACAATTATCCCTATATTTGTCTTTGGATTTTCAATTAAATCACTTTACTATTTTTATGTTAATATTTTATTTTATTACAAGGAAGCTTCAAAAAAAATTTTTATAGCTACAATTACCGGGAGTTTATCGAATATATTTTTAGCAGCAATATTGATCCCCTTGTATGGTATGTATGGTGGTGCAATCTCCTTTGCAGTTTCAAAAGTTATAACCGTTATAATCGTTGTAATGATTACTAAAAAGTATCCCTTTGATGGTTACAAAGTATATGATATGGTCAAAGTTATTTTAACAAGCATGTTATTTTTGCTACTGGGTTTGATATTTAGTTATTCGAAGTATGATACTGTATTTAATATCAGCAATTTTCTGTATAAATTCTTTATTCTAGCTGTCTATCTGGTGTTATCTTATATATGGTATAAACCGTTAATCAAATCATTTTTAACAATAGCTTGGATAAAAAACAATTTGAGAAATAAATCTGAATAACAACAGAAAGGATTAAAGATGAGTTGGAAGTCATTGGAGCAGGTACTAGAAGAACTAGATTTAGAAATCATTTCACTCGAAAATATCAGTCCAACTGTTTTTTTATTAAAAACTCATGAAAAGACCTATATTTTGAAATTCTATGGCGAGTCGGGTATAAGAAGACTGATTAATTATATCAGAAGGGACAAGTTCGTCTGCTTTAAAAATGAAATAGAAGTTAATCGTCAGTTGCTTCAATCGGATAAAAGATTATTTCTATTTCCCGAAATGTTAAAAACTGACGGTAAAAACTATATTTTGTTCGAACATATTGAAGATTATATGATATCTCGTAAAGATGAACTAAAAGAGAAGGATGTCATATCTAGTTTAATTGCCTTTCAAACTTCGGATATTCGTGTTCAACACAATTTTTACTACAGATATCGCATTTTTATTAAAAGAAATATACCGATGAAAATCCTAAGATGGTCACATAAGGTAGTTGATGGGCCAACTCATTTATTGTTACTGATTAAATGTTATCTCTTTTTACTTAAAGCACTTATTGTTAGTAAGAAAACCAATGTATCATTACAAACTCATAATGATCTTTTTCGGTACAATAATATGATACTGAACAAAGACAATCAATTGGTTTTATGTGATTTCGAGTTTGTTAAGAGTGATCAGAAGTGGTTTCTGATAGACATAATAGATTTGTGTTTTGATTTGCAAACATTTGAATTTGATCAAACCTTATTTGATAAATATATAACAGAACTCAGTGAAATTGTAGAGTTAAATGCATCGGGATATAAGATTCAAATAAAGGTAATATTGCTCCGAAAAATATTAGGCCGGTTGACTAGAAGGGATTTGACATTGGAACAAAGAAAAATATTAGTTGAGTTTATAGAAGAGATATTGATGAATCGTAAAGCTTATGATCAATGGTATGCAGTTAATATTTGATAGGTGGTGAATATGATGTCAGTTGTAATTGAATTTAACGGTTTACCGGGATGCGGTAAAACAACTCTTGTAGAAACATGAAAGAAACGATTAGAAGCAAAAGGATATAGAGTATGTGTAGAAACTGAAATTTTATCAGTTAAAAATAGAGTATTTAAAATGGTAGAACTTATTGGAGCTATATTTGACTATAAAGAATTCAGTCTCAATTATCAACTGATGGCTCTAGGTCTAAAACTAATGCTCAAAAATAAATCTGTAAATTATTTTATCAAAATGTTGAGGATAGTAAGGTACAATTGGCTTTTTAAGCGTGTCGTTAAAAATAGGAATTGTGATTATGTGCTCATGTCAGAAGGTTTTATTCAGTATTTTTGTCATGTATTTGATAAGACCCTTTATACAATTAAAATAGATAAAATACTGGAAGTTGTAAGAGTTAAATACAATCTAAGTTATATAGGGTGTGATGTTGATATTGAAACTTCAATAAATAGAATTAATTCTAGAGACGACAATCCGAAGTTTCTGAAGAACATGACAAACGAAGAGTTGAGGACTTTTATAAGAAGACGAGATAAGAATATGAAAGCAATCAGAAATGATATACCATCTATTTCATATATAGACATGCATCAAACGATTAACACAAACATAGAAATACTTGAATCCATAATGAAATAGTTTATGGATTCAAGTCTATCCAACTTCCTAGAAGCAATTCATCTCTTTCATCTACAAATCCATTAAATCCAGCTCCTGGATAAATAGTCATTTCACCAAAGTATAGTTTATTTTCAACAACATACCAATCAACACGTAGAAACTTGAAATCGGCGGCCAACAGTTCAGACAAAGAAATCATCTCATCATAACAACTGGGCTTTTCAGCCGATTGACGGGAGTTTGGAATAATTTTTTTTGAAATGTCGGTAAGGGTCCAATCGATATCGTAGTAATCTAAAGAATGTTTGTCTGTAAATCGGTTTTGATGTAAGTCAATAAGCTTAGCCTTCCCATTGAAACAAGATACTTTGTAGTCACAAGGTACATTTTTTTCATCTCCGAGATAGGCTTCACATACGATTTTTGGAACAACTTTTTTGTATGGCCATTCTCTGCCGTACCAGAAATAGTTTGTTTTCATCCATTTGGATAACTTTCTTTTAGCAGACTCAACATCCAAAAGGTTTTTATCAGAACAGATAATATTGGTTGTAGAACTATGAGTGCATTTTAAGACAAACTTATTTGGAAGGTCATCCCATGGTATATCAGAGACTTGATCAAACACGCCAATTAGTGGTATCAGATATTTGTGACCAATTTTTTTTTCGATGTGTTTTCTAACGGCATATTTATCGACATAAGTCGTATACTCAGGATTTATGATATTTAATTTTAACCATTGCAATTTTTCGTTATAATATTTCGGTTCTTTTAAATTTAGTTTTTTATTCATATACAATCTATACTTCATTTTAATGTAAAGTTTGTCTGGCAACACATGAAAAAGTCGCCAATCTGAAAAGTATATGAGTGCCAATCGAGGTTCTTTTATCACTTTCAGAATTTTTTTATGCAGTTTTTTCATAAAAACCTCCATTTCACCGCTTCGCTTGTGACGCAAATAGGAATGAAAATGCATCTGTTTCAAAACGGGTATATATTGTAGGTGAAGACAAGTACAAAGCACGGCAAGGCGAGTCGTAGATTTCTTTTCGATTAAAGCAGTATAAAAACTAGTGTAAGAACTATCTTCAAGCACAAATAAGTAGTACTTGAGACCGAACGCTAATGATTGTTTTAACAAATGTTAAATGTGTGATAGTTCAGTCAATGTCTTCTCCTAACTATTTGAAAGGAGGTTACAATGAAAGTTATTTATCCTACTTGTTGTGGAATCGATGTGCATAAGAAATTTCTCGTTGCCACAATTATCACTTCTGATACTGTTAAACCCAAGTATCACAAGAAAAGATTCTCCACCTTTAATAATTCCTTATATAAACTAAGAGATCGGCTCCAGGAATTCTACTGTCACGATGTTTGCATGGAATCCACAGGCAAATATTGGGTTCCCGTTTTTAACATCTTAGAAGAATCGTGTAACATCACTGTCGCCAACCCCAAGTGGGTACGTGCAGTACAAGGACAAAAAGATGATGTTAAAGATTCCAAATGGATTGGAGAACTCTTTCGTCTTGGACTCGTACCTGGTAGCTTTATACCCAATAAATCAATAAGAATTCTTAGAGAGTTTACAAGATACTGAGCAAAACTTGTTGCTTGTCGTTCTAGCGAAAAGAACGGGTTCCAAAATGCTTTTACAGTTTGTAACGTTGCTCTTGATTCTGTTGTTTCTGATATGTTTGGTGTTTTAGCTTCTGCAAGAACAAATTATCTAATTGCAAATGAGAACTTTGATCCAGATGTTTGTACTTCTCTTTTCAAAACATCTCTGAAGAAAAAATCAAAAGAAGTTATTGAGTCAATAGAAGGTTATAACATGACCATGGCGCAAAAGTTTCGTATGCAAATTATTAACAATCATTTGGCTACTGTTGATCAACTCATTGCAATGATAGATGATAAACTCGACGAACTTGTTGCACCATATGAAGCTGCAATAAAGCTGTTATGTACTATTCCTGGGATTAGTCGTCAATCTGCGATAATTGTTATTTCTGAAATCGGAGTCGATACGTCTCAGTTTAAGTCCGCTGGGCATTTAAGTTCTTGGGCGGGTTTAACGCCTAGTAATAATCAATCTGCAGGTAAGAAAAAGTCTGTTAAGATTTCGCGTGCCGGTGTCTACCTTAAACCTGCATTAGTCCAAGTGGCTCATGCTTCCGTGAAGTCAAAAACACATTCTTACTGCAGTGTAAAATACCAATGTATTTATAAACGTAGAGGGAAAAAAGAGCTATAATTGCAATTGCTAGGATGATTTTAGTAGCCATCTATCACATGTTAACAACTGGTGAACAATTTAATCCATGCGATTTATAGAAATTTGATATGCCTGAAGAACTTCAACAAGGCCAAAAAGAGAAAGCTATCAAACAGGCAATTAAACTATTAACAGCTGAGGGAATTACATATCTTACACCTCAAGCAAGCTAATTCTATCAATTGTCTCCACAGGCTTATTTTAGTGCGCCCAATTTTAACTTCCTCTCAATCTTTTCACGCTACCTCCTATAAGTTAAGATTATTATTTTATTACCCTGAATATGAAGGCTAATGCAAAACATTTAAAAATTATGAATATTAATAGGATTTTCTTAGGCAACTATAGAAATGTGCAATTATTGTGGCTTCATCAGGAGAGCAAATAATGACTCTTTTAAATCATTTGATGGCTGAAGTACAAAAGTGATTTGATAATGCCAATAAAATTGCAGAGAAATCCAAAGAGATGAAATCAAATGCAATTCACTCAAAAGAAGAAGCATTTGAAATGTATAGTATAAAACATAAAGCCATTACAGATTCGCTTGTTCGAGCGAAAGTTATTCCTGATTATGAGATTTTGGTCCAAACGGGAGAATGATACCTAGAAGACTCAATGTTAATTAAAACATCCATGAATAAATTTGATGCAGAATCTAGTAGCATCAATGAATCCATAGGGCAGGTTAATGAAGCTATTGCATCTGTAGCGAGCGCCATAGAACAGGCGACAGCCAGTAGTTTAGAGATTTCTGATAATATCAATGAAATTACAAAAGCGATAGATGATGTAGCGGAGATTGCAATTAAACAATCTGAAATGTCAGAATCTCTAAATACCAGTATTGCAGTGTTCAGTATTTGATGAGGTAGATAAATTACACATTCATTTTTAATATAGACATTTATTCAAACTCACTAATAAACTGTGATAATAAGAGTTTTTTATATTTGTTCTTAATGCTCTTAATAGATACTTAATACTCTTTACAAAAAGTTTTTATTCGTACAATTGCAAGAAAGCTATTGTCGTATTGCAAAAATAAGTGTGTACCTTTAAAGCGGCGTGTATATATGCCGAATGCATTTTTAGGAAGATAAATTTATGCAAGTTAACTGCATTTTAACGTCGTTTTAAAGAAGGTCAAGGTAGTGTGAAGGGATTAAACTCTGAAAGTGACATTTAAGTTAAAAAAAGCTATTTACTGGAAGCTTAAATTGTGATAATTTTAACATGGTTAAAAAAAGATGGTAAAGAGGTTTTTATGAAAGATATGAGTATGACACTAATAACGCGTTTCAACCGATTGATTATATATATATTATTTGTTCTGTTAATCGGTATTCTTTATCATGGATTGGTTCGGTCCGTGACTCAAACAAGTATAGTGATATCACAGTGGTTTGTTTATACTATGATTGTGGCATTTAGTCTGGTTTTAATAAAGGATTTTTTTGATGACCGTTCATTTTACATTGAAAAAAAGGTTCTTGATTTGAATTCGAGAGATAAACTGGTTGATGAATTAGGCTATCAAGATAACTTTAACGATGCAAATCAAGATATTGTCACTGCATTATTTCAAGAGAGTTTCATCTCGATGATGATTTGGAATGAAGAAGGCCGGGTGGTAAAGTGTAATGATGCCTTTCTAAAAAAGTTTTCTTACGATGAACGTGTAGAAGGAATGTTACTTTATGATTTTATAAGTTCTTTTGTAGATAAAAGCACTTTTGATCAATTGATAAAGTGTCTTTTAAAAAGTAACCAACCGATTGAAAAGGAGTTGCTCTCACGAACAAAAGATAATGAAGCGCTTAATATTGTTTGGAAGCATTTAAAGATAAGTGATACAAATGATGGTAAAACCCAGTTCTTATCTATGGGTTATGATCTCACAGAAGAAAAAAACAGAGTTCGACAAATAGATGAAATGACATCAAAAGACATGCCGACCAATCTCCAAAATAGATTTATGTTTGAGAAGAAGGTTAAGGAGCTTGTTGATGAAAAACGGGCTTTCACGATCTACTTGATGGGTATTGATGGATTTAAAACCATTAATGAGTTGTATGGTTATCACTATGGTGATTGTTATCTTAAAGATATTTCTGAGTCATTTTTGGGTATGAAACACCTGATGTGTTATAGAGGTAGTAGTGATAAGTTCATTTTTGTTGAAGAAACATTAGACGATCAAAAAATTGATCTTTCTGTTTCAACAATCAAACAAATTGTTAGAAAAAAAATATCCTTAAACGACATTGATTGTCGTCCTACCTGTAGTATAGGCATTGTCAAATGTAACAATGATAAGGATTTGAGTCAAATAGAACAGGATATTGATATAGCTCTTGATGTGGCAAAATTTAAAGGAAAAAATCAAAGTGTTTATTTCAAAGAAGATTATAAAAATGAAATAATGAAAACCAGATGTATAGAGTTTGGTATTGACAGAGCACTAGAAAGAGAAGAGTTTATTTTAAATTTCCAGCCGATATTTTCTATTAGTGATAGATCATATAAAAAATACGAGGTGCTTTTAAGATGGCCCAACAATCCGGTTGAAGGAAGTCACATAGGTCAGGTTATCGATGTTGCAGAAAGAACGGGTCAGATTATTGCACTTGATCGATATGTCATTTCTAAAACGTTTGAAATGTTGTATGAGACAAAGTTTGATGGTATCTTGACCGTTAATTTATCCACTCAATCCTTTCATTCAGAAAATCTGTTCAGTTATTTAGAAGAGATGATTAAGAGGTATCATGTGAATCCTAGTTTGGTACAATTTGAAATTACGGAATACTCGGTTGTCAAAAATATGGAGAAAACAAGATTTTATATGAATCAAATGAAATCATTGGGATTTAAAATATCCTTAGATGATTTTGGGACTGATTATTCCTCGCTCAACTACTTAAGTAAATTACCATTTGATTCGCTTAAAATAGATAAAAGTTATATCGATCATATATCCACTAGCAAAGCTGATTTTGCAATTGTAAAATGTTTGGTTAACCTGGCTTACGAATTAGGCTTAGAAACGATTGCTGAGGGTATTGAACATGAAGAACAGTTATTAATCCTTGATAATTTAGGATGTCACTCTGGTCAAGGGTATTTGATATCAAAACCTTTACCTCAAAAAATATTATTGAATACAATGACACCTGGATCTTAAATGACTGGGTGTTTTTTTAGAACCATTTATGCTTAGAGCATGTGTGTAATTTATTATGAAATAGAAGGTGTCAAAGACAGTTTTCATATTGGTTAAATAGTTCAAGGCTAAAGGTAAATATTTAGATTTAACAATAAAACCGTAAAATGTTATTTTGTTTATCTTAGAGGGTATATAACTTATATCGATTGATTTTATAGACTATAAACATGAAATCATAACGAATATTACTTTTTGTTAATATTTCTGAATATTTCGTCTTGTATAGTGGTATAATACATTATGGAGGTACTAATATGAATAAAAAAATCAAAGTGTCAATGGGATTAAAGATAATGGCGATGTTTCTTCTTGTCATTATTATTCCTTTATCGGTATTGGGGAGTATATCTTATATAAGTGCAAAGTCATCGCTTGTGGATTCAACTGATAATTCAGCCAGCAAGTTTGTTGAAGCAACCGTTGGATCGATTGATAAACATTTAGATAGCTATGGTAAACTTATTGAAGATTCTGCTCACGATAGAGATATCATCAATATGGAAGATACCAGTTCCAATCTTAGCAATGCCATGGAGCAATTGGAAAACTCATTAAATGTATATGATGGATTAATGAACATTTATGTTGGTACAGAATCTGGTAATATGCATATTTACCCACCACAAGAACTGCCTGATTGGTTTGTTGCAAAGGAAAGACCTTGGTATCAAGCTGCTGTAGCCAGTGGTGAACTGTCTTGGACTGAACCTTATCAAGATGCTGGTAGTGGTAGTATGATTATTTCAAATGGTAAAGTGGTTAAAAAAGCGGGCAAAATGTTTGGTGTCGTTGCATCTGATATTGGTTTAGCTGATTTAACGGACTCTTTAAAGGATTATAAATTAGGTCATTCAGGAGAATTGATTATTGTATCACCTTCGGGATTATTGGTTACCCATCCGAATCCAGAAGTTGTTGGTCTTGAAATCAGAGATAAAAATATCATCAACAATATTTCGGGAGCAAGTGGTAATTTTGAATACACACCAAATGAAGATTTAAAAGACGCACCAGTGTTTGATTCTGATTTTGCGGATGCTAGAAAAGCATTGGGTCTTTCAAGTGAAGCACCAGAACTTGTTGAAGGTGAGAAACGATTTGCCTACTATAAGAAAACTGATTTGGGTTGGACCGTTATTGCAACGATTGAAAAATCTGAAGTTCTAGAAGCTGCCAACGCAGTACTGCTTAGAATTGCAATCATTGCTTTGGTAAGTATAGTTGTTGCCGTGTTGTTGTCAGTATTCTTTTCAAACTCGTTAACTAAAAGAGTCAAAACTATTTTAGATGCGACAGAAAAAGTTAAGAATGGTGATTTAACAGCTGAATTTGCAGTAAGCAGTAGAGATGAAATAAATATGCTGAGTTTATACTTGGATGAAGCTTTTGAAAGTCTAGGTAGCATGATGAAAGATGTTCAATTGATTTCCAACGAAGTATCAGAAGCCGCAACCAATTTGGCTGCGACATCAGAAGAAGCTTCTGCAAGTGCTGAAGAAGTGGGTAGAACCGTTGAGGAAATTGCAAAAGGTGCACAATCACAAGCCAATGATACAGAAACGTCAGCAGGCATCGCTTACAGTTTATCCAGTACCTTTGAGTCGTTAAATGACAACACATATACGATGATAGAATCCACTAGAGAGGCTATAGAAGCCAATAAAGTGGGCTCGGAGAAGATTGGATTACTTTCTAAAAACGCAGAAGCTTCAGGTGAGGCAAGTGTTCGTATTGGTAAATCAATTATGGAACTCAACAATCAAACGAAAGACATTGATAGCATTTTAGTTTCTATTACAGGTATTGCTGAACAGACCAACTTACTGGCATTAAATGCTTCGATTGAAGCTGCAAGAGCGGGTGAACATGGTAGAGGTTTTGCAGTTGTTGCAGATGAAATTAGAAAATTAGCAGAAGAGTCTAATCAGTCAGCCGAACAGATTCGTGTGATTATTAATAATATTCAAAGAGATAGTGAAAAGACAGTAAAAGAAATGTCAGAAGTAGAAGAGATTACGAAAGAGCAAACGGTTGCGGTAAGTGATATGAATCAATCGTTTGAAACCATTTCAAATTCTATTGAAGCCATCGCTGCCAAAATAGATACAATCAGTCATTCGGTAACACTTCTGACAGAAGACAAAGATAAATTAGTGCTTTCACTTCAAAATATATCAGCTGTTTCACAGCAAACCGCTGCAGGAGCACAACAGGTTAGTGCTGCAACGGATCAACAGAGACTTGCTGTTGGAGAAGTCGCAGAATCTGCTGAACTTCTAAATGAAATAGCACTCAGATTAAATCATGAAATGAACAAGTTTAAAATCGATTAAGATAGAATGCAAAAGGTCGGAATCTAAACATGAGATTCCGGCCTTTTGTTGTTATCAAACAACAATTTTGTGGATACTGTTAAGTCTGTTGTGGATAGAACAGCATATTTTAATGTTATCCACATTCTTCTTAACAAACTCTTTATAAGGTGATAGTCTTACAAATATCTTAAGATTTGGTGTGAAACGGATTAATTTGCCTTAAACCCTTGAGTATCAATTATCATAGTGGTAGACTTTCATTGTTCAGGAGGTACTTATGAAGATCAAAGAACATCTACCATTTTTTTTATTATTGTTAGCGATACTGATTAAATTCAGTTGGTTTTATAATATGACAGCTGTTAGAAATCATTACATAGTCATCGTTTTAATTACCAGTGTTATTTATACAGGACTTATTATTTTACTGTCTAAAAAACCATGGTTGTCTATAACTGTATCTGCACTGCTAACGCTTTTGTTTGAAGGAGAAGTGGTCTATTTTAGATACTTCAACAAACTGTTGTCCTTCAGTAATTTCAGTCAGGCAAAATTTGCCTTGGATGTTTCTGATGTGATGTTTGGTCTTATCAGGTATGCTGACATTGTTTTGCTGATTGATCTTGTGGTTCTAGCGGTTATTTTGATGAAACACGGAGATGTCCTGCATCTTAAAAGAAAATACAAAGCAATTACTGCATCTATGATTTTAATGATTGTGCCGTTTTTGACCCTGGCATCTTTTGGTAATGAGTTTGCAGTCAGTGTCATGAATCAGGAGTTCTTCATGTACCATACAAAAGATGGTATTGAAGTATATAATCATTTGAATCAAGAGGTGGTAATAGAAGCGCCTGAGCCTATAGAAACAGAAGAAGAGAGCATTGTAGAGGAAAAAGCTTATAAAGGCATATTTGAAGGCAGAAACCTGATTACAATACAAGTAGAATCATTACAAGATATGATGTTACTGCAAACTTATGACGGTCAAGAAATCACACCGTTTTTAAATCAACTGATTCAAAAAGATAGCTTCTATTTTTCAAGTTACTATCAACAACTCGGTAGAGGTAATACGTCAGATTCGGAGTTTTCAAGTCATAATTCTATGTATCCTTCTATGGATGGCATTTCTTATGAACGGTATCAGGATTATGATTTTAAAGGTTTGCCGGTCCTACTCAAAGATAGAGGATATGAAACAGTTGCTTTTCATGGTAATGAAGCAGCGTTTTGGTGCAGGGAAGAAGCCTATCCCAACCAGGGATTTGATACGTTTTACAGTTCAGAAAAGTTAGAGATGGACGATATTCTCGGCATGGGCTTATCGGACCAGTCATTATTTGCTCAAGGGACTGACATCTTAAAAACAATAGAAGAACCGTTTTATGGATTTTTTATAACGCTGACCAATCATAACCCCTATGTGATACCAGAAGAGTTGATCGGTATAGAAGTGTCAGAAGAAGATAAAAGTCAGTTGTTCGGACGATACATCGAAAGTGTTCGTTATACAGATGAAGCCATTGAATCCTTTTACAATCAGTTGGAAGCTTCCGGTCTGTTGGAAAACAGTGTGGTTATTATTTATGGAGACCACCACGGTATACCATCTATGGATCCTGCGCATAAAGATAGAGTTTCAGAGTTTCTAGGGTATGATTACGACTTTGATGAGATGATGAATATACCATTGATCATACATGCACCTGGGAGTGGTATAACTTATCAGTCCGATGATATCTTCGACCAACAGGACTTGTTACCGACTTTGGTCAATCTATTTAATATTGATGAATCACTGAATATGATGGGCCAAGATATGCTAAATACTGAAGATTATTTTGCCTTGTTCCAGACCTATATGCTTACAGGTTCTTTTATGAAAGATGATACGGTTTTTGAGATGTCTCGAGATGGTGTTTTTGAAAACAGTAGAGCTTACAATAGAAAAACAAGAGAACCAATTGATGTTTCAGAGTGCAGAGAAGGTTATAGTAGAGCGTTATATGAAATTGCAGTCAGTAAATACTTGCTCGAAAATAATAAGGTCGTTAAAGAATCTGATGTGACAAGAGATGTAAATCAATGATATCGTTTTGAAATAGAAAATTTCCACTTAGAGATTCGTTTTAAATAGAACGAGTCTTTTTTTGTTTCTTTTAGTATTTTAGTTATACTAAAGAGACAAAAAAACAAAAAAAGCATGCGTAACATTGCATAAGTTAGGAATGTCGGATAGTATGGATAAGGATTGTTACATAATGAAAGAAGATTAAATGCTGATGTAATGGTCTACTAGAGATAGTTTCATTATGCAAGGGGGATAAATGAGAAGAGATAAAGTTTTAGGGGTACCATTTTCAAAACGAATACAGTTCAAGATTACAATTTCGATAGTCGTTTTAATCATTTTGATTGTAACGATTACATCGGGAATTTTTTATCAGAAAAGTTATACGATGGTTCTGGATACCATCAGAAACGACGCATTGTTAATTGCTGATCAAGTTGGAGATGATGTAAACATCGATGCGCTTAATGTACTTCAAACAGAAGGCGATATGACACATGAGAGTTTTACCGAATTAGGAGATTATCTTGACCATATAATGAAGTTATCTGGCGTTAAGTATTTGTACATTATGAGACAAAATGATGCTGGAGAATTTACTTATATTATTGAAGGAGCGGATTACAATTCAGAGGATCCGACATCTATTGGAGACGTTGAAGACAATATCTATGAAGGGTATACCTTAGCGTTTGAGGGTAAGTCCAGTCAAGACGATGACATTACTTTTGATGATGATGGATTTTTGCTGTCGGCATATGCACCAATTAAAGAGGGGAATAAAGTCATTGCAATAGTCGGTGTGGATTATGACGCCACTGATGAATACAAAGAATTTCAATCGTTTAGAAATATGATTATTATAATAGGACTGCTTACAATTTTTATGGGTGTGGTGATGAGTATGTTTATTTCATCCGCTATTTCTAAAGGTATTGTAAAACTTGCCATAAGCAGTCAAAGGGTTTCGGAAGGCGATTTTTCCATTGAAACAATCCAAAGTAAAAGTTCCTCGGAGCTTGGGTATCTAACCAATGCCTTTAATCATATGATAGAAAATATTCATACGCTTATTTTTAAGATCAAAGATACTGTGGAGGTATTGGAGAAAACTTCAGGGACGTTGAGTGGTTCTACCACTGAACTGTCTGAAACGAGCCAACAGGTCGCTACTGCAATATCTGAGTTGGCACATGGCGCGGATTCACAAGCCAGAGAAGCTGTAGAGAGTACAGCGTCAGTGGCGGAATTGTCTTTGGCGCTTAATGAATTGATTGATAAACTGACATCCACTATTGAAAGTGCTTTGATTATGAAAAATCATAATAAAGCGGGTTTAGAAACGATAGATTCATTAAACAAAGCCGTTAATAAAGATACAGAGATGAGAAGTGAAGTGAGTGAGGTTATAAAAACATTATCACTTAAATCAAAATCAATTGGCGATATCGTTGCAACCATAGATGCGATAGCAGAGCAAACGAACTTACTTGCTTTAAATGCAGCGATAGAGGCTGCAAGAGCGGGTGAACATGGTAGAGGTTTTGCTGTAGTTGCTGAGGAAGTTAGAAAACTTGCTGAAGAATCAAGTAAATCAACAGGTTACATAAGAAGTACAATTGATGAGATAACTTCAATTATAGACCAGGTGGATGTATCGATGGACAAATCCAATAGCTTATCAAAAGTATCGGTAACTCAAATGGAAGATACCCAACAGGTCTTTAACGAAACCAGTAAATCTATTTCATATGTTGTAGAGATGTTGGATTCAATGCAATCCAATGTAGAGGTGATTCGATCAACTGAAGAAGTGGTTTCAAAATCTATGGAAAGTATCACGGCAATCGCTGAAGAAGCATCGGCAGCCACACAGGAGATCTATGCTTCTACTGAAGAACAGGCAAGCTACATAGAAAATGTGACTCATTCAACACATGATTTGAATAATCTGATTGTCAATCTTTCGAAGGCGATTGAACATTATGAAGTATAAAATAAACTCACTCCAATTTTTGGAGTGAGTTTTCTTTTTTAATCAAACTGCGGCAAATAGGCTTTATTCTGTTCTAATACCTCGTCAAGTGTTTCTTTTAAAACCGCACCACTTCTTGTTAAAGGATGGATTGTAAGTGCTTGAAGGGCAGTGTTGTAATCTCCTTTAATAGCAGCTTCTATGGTTAATCTTTCGTAAGATTTCAAAAGATGAAGTTCACCCTGAGCAGAATCGTTTAAAGATTCGATGCTCAGCGGCATAGCACCTGAACTGGTAATCAAACAAGTGGTTTCAATTACTGCATCATAAGGTAAAAATGGTAAGGTGTTTTTATTCATGACATTGACTACCATGTAACTGTTTTTATTGTTGTAGATTGAATTGATCAGTTCACATGCAGCATCTGAATAATAAGCCCCGCCTCTTAATTCAAGTTGGGTCGGTTTTTCAGCTAAATGTTCATCTTTATATAGTTCGAACAGTTCTTCTTCTACTTTTTTAACCACTTCACCTCTGGTGCCGTTTATCTTATAATCTTCAAGGGAATGTTTTAACATCTCATCAGACACATAGTAATACTTGTGATAATAACATGGCATCATATTGGTCGCTAAGATTTGTTCTGTCGAATATGGCATATCTTCTATGTTCTTTGGATTGAACTCATCATCTTCTAAAAGTATCGGTAAAATATCTTTCATCACATTTTTGCCGTTATGGTAAACGCCATGACCGAATACATAGTGGTTTAAACCGATGGCATGGAATAGAAAGTCTTCAGAATCCAGTACTTTTGCAATGGCTTTTCTCATATTGATGGGCACATTGCATAAACCGATAGCCTTGATATTGGTATATCTTAAAACCGTTTCTGTGATGATGCCCGCTGGATTTGTAAAGTTGATGAGAAACGCCTCAGGACAAAGTTCTTCCATGTCTTTACAGATATCAAGAACAACTGGAATGGTTCGAAGCGCTTTGGCAAATCCGCCAACCCCATTGGTTTCTTGTCCTAACATGCCTTTTGATAATGGGATGCGTTCGTCTCTAATTCTAGCATCCAATAAACCGACTCTGAATTGAGTGGTAACAAAACGAGCACCTTTTAAAGCTTCTCTTCTATCAAGGGTCAAATGGATCTCACAATCGATACCGGATTTTTTTACCATACGTTTTGCAAGATTACCAACTATATTGAGTTTTTCTTGGCCCTCTTTGATGTCAACTAACCAGATTTCTTTAATAGGCAACTCTTTATGACGAGTGATAAAGCCTTCTATTATTTCTGGCGTGTAACTTGATCCACCGCCAATGATCGCGATTTTTAAGTTTTCCATAAACCCTCCTTTTCTTGTTTTATTATTGTTTTTCTTATTGTTGTTATTGATATGCTTATTATAATACTGAAAAACAATAAATTCAAGAGAAAATATAAAAAAAATATGATCATTTATGGTATAATAAGTTAAAAGAAAGAGGTAGATATGAGAGCCAGTGATAGACTAGATGAAATAGTAAAGATCTTGAATAAACAAGGTCGTGTGCATGTTAAAGATTTGAGTGACATGTTTCAGGTGACAGAAGACCTTATCAGAAAAGATCTGAAAAAATTGGAAGAGAAAGATTTAATTGATAGAATTTATGGTGGGGCAGAACGAAAAACGAAGAAATTTGATGCCTCGAATGTAAACTATAGAATGAATATACATAAAGATGAAAAGAATGAAATTGCTATAAAAGCTGTGGCGTTAATCGAAAATGGCGATACCATCTTTTTAGACACCTCCACAACTTGTGCAACCATAGCTGAAATGCTGGTGAAGAAAAACAAACAAGTGACTGTGATTACCAACATGCTTGAGATTGTTAGAATATTAGAGAAAAATAATGATATTCGTGTGATCCTGACAGGTGGCCTTTATAATCGTATGATTGGTGGATTTGTAGGATATGAAACCATTGAACTGATCAAAGGTTATCATGTTGACAAGTCTTTTATCAGTTGTATGAGTGTCGGTTTGGAAGAAGCAAACTTATATTCTAGTACAAAGGATATTGGATTTACAAAAACAGCTATTTTCAACATTTCAAGAATCAAAGTACTGGTAACTGAAACCAGAAAATTCAATTACCACGGTACCGTAAAGTTTTATGATATGGCTGAATTGGATTATATGATATCTGAAAGAAAACTAAGCGAAGATGAAAAGTCCTTGATAAAAGATTTAAATATAACTTTATTATAAAAACAAAAAAACATCATTTGCAATGATGTTTTTTATTTTTTACAGTGATAATTGTTGAGCTAAATGGGTGTGTTCTTCATCCGACAACTTGAGGTGTAGTCTATCGAGGGCAAATAAATATGCCCCGGCAACAGGTTGCAGCATAGGATAATTAAACGTCGCCTTCGGTGATTTCTCTAAAATGACTTCTTTCATGGCGTCTATGAAATATGGTGATTCACCTTTATAGATACTGCCACCTAAAACAACTGGAAATTCGGTTCCGATCATATTCGCCTGTTTTAAAACCCCATTGACCATTTGACCTTGTACCTTACCTTTTCGGATTAAGATCTCCTGACAAACAAGATCGCCATCTTTTGCTAGTTTAAAAACCAAAGGTGGAATTTTTGTATAGTCTGCATAATCCAATATATACTCAGGGTATATTTTATTGAGTAATGTCTCGATTGAATCCATATTCAAATGTCGGGGCAACTCTGTTTCTAAAGCGCTTTTGGTATAAGTTTCTTCGTTGGATCTAAATGCATAGTGAAGGGCATCGTTAGCGATTTCGCTCCCGCCACCAGCGCCACCAAGATTATAAGACAAAGCTCTAAGTATCTTCATATCACCCTCGGTATTGATGGCACCTGCATTTGCTCCTGTCCCATAGATGGACACGGCACCAAATGGTTCAGAAGTCCCGCTTCGCATGATGATCCAAGCATCGTTTGCCACTTCGTATGAAACTTCTTTGAAGAGTTCCTTGCAGATTTTTTTTAACATATCAAAATCAGATGGTAGATCAGCGCCGGCTAATCCTAGAAAAATAAATTCTATATCGTTTAACTTTAAAGAAGCGATAGATAACACTTCATTCAAAAGTGTTTGTAACGTATTTTTTGTTTCGTTGATGCCTATAATTTGATGGTTGGATGGACCGGCTTCAATATTTGCTAAAATATTACCTTGAGTATCCCCTAAAACACATCTGGTTTTAGTGGCACCTCCATCAAACCCTATTGTATATTTCAAATATGTGCCTCCTTGTTAAATGAAAATTACTTATAGATACTTCTTTGATATAAATGTTAGGTTAAATATATTTAAAGAAGTCTATAGTCTGTCATAATGATTTCAAAGTAATCGTAACACATTAATTCTTCTTTTACAATATAACCGCTTTAACTTTCGTAGAAATGTTGCAAACAGTGAGCTTTATAAGTATAAAACGTATTATTTATGATTGGGGAAGATTGTAAATGGTATTTTCCAAGGAATTATCAGAAGATTGTATAAATTTTATTTATTTACTAAATGCTAGTTATATCAACGAGTGTGTGGACTGTGTGTAATAGAACATATTTTAAAAAGAAAAAAATGTAGTTGACAAAGATATTAAATAACCATAATATTATAGTAACGAAAGTTTAACCGGTTTCACTTTCGAAAAAAACATATGGGTGGATTACTAAAAAATGTTATACTGTTAGTAAATACAAATAACTATAATATTTTATTGTAAAGGAGCCAAATGACATGAAAGCAAGTATTTACGATGTGGCAAAAAAATCAGGTGTATCTGTGGTAACAGTGTCTAGAGTGATCAACAATGCATCAACGGTTAGACAATCTAGTCGTGATAAAGTAATGAAAGCGATTAAAGAATTGAATTACCAACCGAGTTCTGCAGCTCAAAGCTTGGCTAGAGGTAAAACGAATGTTATCGGACTGTTGATTCCTGATCTTACAGATCCTTTCATTATGGAAGTTGTAGATACCGTAGATCGTGAGCTTGAAAAAAGAGGCTATTTTTTAGCACTTTCTGTTATTGGTGAGCAAGATGATTCAACTGTTAGAAGTAACTTCTTATTTCAGCAAGATCGTGTGGATGGTATTTTAATTTTGACACCGATTTTCGAAGAGGATTATGTAACCTCTTTAAAGGAAAAGAATATTCCTTTTGTCATTATGGACAATCAGCTGTTTCCGTTTACTGTGTCTTCAATTGTAGTCGATAACTTTAAAGGTGGTTATGATGTCACAAGACATCTGCTTGAGTTAGGTCATTTAAAGTTTGGTTGCATAGGGGGACCAGAAGATCTGTTATCTGCAAAACATCGTGTAGATGGATTCAATGCAGCTCTAAGAGAAGTTGGCGTTGAAGCAGTGGCTGTAAAATGTGGTGAGTTTGATATCACAGCAGGATATGAGGTTACAAAAAAATGGATTGAAGAGAAAATACTGCCTACTGCTGTCATCTGTGGAGATGATCATATTGCTTTTGGTGTAATCGATGCACTTAGAGAATATGACTTGAAAGTTCCTGAAGATGTTTCGGTTGTCGGGTATGATGATCATCCTTTTGCATCAAAATTACACCCAAATCTTACAACGGTGAAGCAACCTGCTGTTGAAATCGGTAAACAAGGTGTTGAAGCTTTATTTAATGCAATGAAAGGGAAAGAAAAACAACATGTAGTTGTTAAATTAGCCCCGGAATTGATAGTAAGGCATACAACTTCAGTACCAAAAAAATAGGGTTAGTTATTTTAGGAGGGGAACAAATGAAGTTAAAAAGAATTTTATCTCTAGTTTTGATTCTTGCACTTGCATTGTCTTTTACAGCATGTAAAGAAGCTGATGCAGTAAGTGATGAAAGAAAAGAGACACTGCTGATTACGGGTTTATGGTGGGGAGCACCGAATAACTTTAATCACTTGTCTGGTTGGTCGGCATTCCCATGTAATATGAATAGTAACCATTTGTTATATGAAACCATGTTTATGTATAACAATATGACAGAAGAATTAGAACCACTACTTGCAAAAAGTTATGAGTGGATTAATGAGTATACAGTTGAAATTAAAATGAATGATAAAGCGAAATTTAGTGACGGTGAGAAATTGACAGCTCATGACGTGGCTTATACGTTTGACTTGGGTCAAAGATACGACTCTTCAACGTGGTCAGGTTATTGGGAAGATATTGATTCTGTAGTAGTAGTTGATGACTATACGGTTCAAATCAATATCAATCAAGAAAGAAATCTTAAAATTGCTATAGAAGAAGCGTTATGTAAAACACCAATTCATCCTAAACATGTTTGGGAAGCAATTGAAGAGGAATATGATTACGATCAAAGTGCGATTACAGAGTTCTTTAATCCGGATCCGATTGGATCAGGACCATATAAAATAGATACATATGATGATACAAAGATTACAGTGGTTAGAAATGACGATTATTGGGGCGTGGATGTATTTGGTAAACTACCAGCGCCTAAATATATTACACATCTTGATTATGCTTCAAATGATGTGGCGACAGTTGAATTTGAAAAAGGCATTTATGATTATTCAGAAAACTACATTCCAGAAGTATGGAATTTAGAAGGTTTTGGCGATACGATTAAAACGTATTTACCAAAAGAACCTTATTATACGAATGATACAGCACCAACTATTTACTTGAACCAACATAGACCAGGTTTAAAAGAAGTGGAAGTAAGAAGGGCGTTAGCACATGCAATTGATTATTCAAAAATAGCTGAAACGGCAATGAATGGCTATTCAATTCCGGTTGAAGCGGGCCTATATGTCAATACGGATGCTTCTAGAGCACTAGTGGATATGAATGCGATCGAAGATCTTCAATGGTCTTATGATATTGATGAAGCCAATAGAATTTTAGATTCAATTGGAGCGGTTAGAGGTGACGACGGTATTAGAGTCTTAGAAGATGGTACACGTCTAGGACCTTGGAAGATTACTTGTCCTGCAGGATGGACAGAGTGGAATGTCGCTTTGGAGGTCGTATCTCAATCGGCTAAAGAGGCTGGTATTGAAATTGTTGTTGATTTCCCGGACTGGGGTCCTTATTTCAACAGTATGACAACTGGCGAGTTTGATATCATCATGAATACACCAGCTGCATTTGTAACACCTGCAAACCCATGGAAAGCATACAATGAAGTGCTTTATTCTGTCGGTGTACCAGAAGTTGGTGAGATGGCATTCTGGAACTATGGAAGATATCAAGACGATCGTGCGGATGAAATCATAGAGGCGATTCCTCATGCTGGATCGGATGCTGAATTGGTTGATTATTATACTGAATTAAATCAAATTTATTTAAGAGATGTACCAGCGATTGGCTTGATGTACAGACCAGTATACTACTACACTGTTAATGAATCGGTTTGGTCTGGATTCCCACAAGAGGGTGACGGACTGCCGGCATTCTTCTTTGATGGCGCAGGTGTCAGAGGGCTTTACAACTTAGAAAATAAATAATTTACAATTATCGGATTTCAAACTTAGGTTTGAAATCCGAATTATTTAAGCATAAATAAATGTAGGAGAGTGGTATGAGTAATTATCTAAAGTACTTTTTAAAGAAATTTGGATGGTATATGTTTACTTTGATAGTAGCAGTAGCACTGAATTTTATTTTACCTCGTTTGATTGATGGGAATCCTGTAGATGCTATTATGGCAAGAGTGTCAAGAGGCATGACGGATACGAATTCGGTGAAAAACATGTATGAAAACTTTATGCATGAATTTCAATTGGATTTACCCATGTGGAAACAGTTTTTATATTATATTGGCAATGTTTTTAAAGGTGATTTCGGGACGTCGTTTTCACAGTATCCTCGAGAAGTGACAGAAATTATTGGAAATGCATTACCATGGACCATTGCACTGCAATTGCCTGCAATTATTGTGGGCTGGGTAGTCGGCAATGTATTGGGTGCATATGCTGCTTATAAAAGAGGCGTCTTTGATAAGATAATATTCCCGGTAGCATTATTCATCAGTTCAATACCATTCTTTATCTTTTCAATATTACTATTATACGGACTTTCGTTTACATTGGAATTATTCCCGTCGAGTGGTGCTTATGGACATGATGTCAATATTGGCTTTACAATCGATTTCATATTGTCAGCTATTAGACATCATACATTGCCGTTTTTATCAATTGTATTGGTTATGATTGGTGGTCAAGGTATTGGTATGCGTGAAATGGCGATTTATGAATTGAATGCGGATTATGTGAAGTACAGTAAATTGATGGGCATTAGAGAATCGAAAATAATCAAGTATGTATTTAGAAATGCCATGTTACCTCAAATAACAGGATTGGTTTTATCTTTAGGTACCGTTATTGCAGGTGGCTTGATTACAGAAATCGTATTCAGTTATCGAGGCATTGGTATTGTAATGTTCAATGCCATTAAAGGAAGGGATTACCCGTTAATCTCAGGTTGTACATTAATTATTTCAATTACAATATTGGCATCAAGTTTCCTTTTGGATATTCTTTATGGGGTAATTGATCCAAGAATTAAAGCTGCACAGACGGAGGATAAATAAATGGTAAAAACTTTATTTAAATCATCTAAATTTATGATTGGTATAACGATACTCTTCATACTTCTAACGTTTACATTGATGTATCCTCTAATGAATACAGGAGATCCCTTCAATATGGACGGAAGGCCCTTTCAAGAACCGAGTGGCACTCATCTTTTAGGAACCGATAATTTTGGCAGAGATGTGTTGCTTGAATTGGCACATGCAGCAAGAACATCCTTATATGTTGGTGTACTGGCTGGTGTTATTGCCATATCGGTTGGACTTGTGATCGGTTTGTTTGCAGGTTATGTCGGCGGTATAGTCGATGAAATTCTGACCTTCATAACCAATATATTTACAGTCGTACCCTCCTTTGTGATTCTTATTTTGATATCGGTGAGTCTTGAAACCCGTGGTGCCTGGTTGACGGCACTCGTGATTGGATTTACAGCTTGGCCGTGGACGGCAAGAGCAGTAAGAGCTCAAGCAGCTTCGCTTCGCAATAGAGATCATATTTATATTGCCAAGATATCTGGCTTTAGTGCACCTAAGATTATTGTACTTGAAATACTGCCTTATGTTGCCTCGTATGTTGTGATGGCATTTATTATCCAATTGGCTTCAGGCATACTTCAGGAATCTGCAATTTCAATGTTGGGTCTTGGTCCGACGAATAAAGTAACTTTAGGTATGATGCTGAACTGGGCGTTGATGTCTGAAGCGCCTAGAATCGGAGCATGGTGGACGTTTATACCATCGGCAGCTATGGTAGGATTTGTAACTTTTTCACTGTACCTAATTAACATAGGCATGGATGAAATCTTTAATCCGAAGTTAAGGAGTTAGATATGTCAGACAAATTATTAAACGTAGAACAGCTAAAAACATATTATGATACGAGATTTGGTGAGAAGATCTTTGCAGTAGATGGCGTGTCGTTTGATTTGGAAGAGGGAAAAGTTTTAGGCATAGCCGGTGAGTCGGGTTGTGGCAAATCCACCTTGGCCCTCAGTCTGATCGGATTGTTTGCAAAACCATTATGTTATGACAGTGGTGCAATTGTGATCAAAGGAAGAGACGTCACACAACTAGATAAAGAGACTAGACGTGTAGAAATATTAGGTAAAAAAATCGCATATATTCCTCAGTCGGCTATGAATGCACTTAACCCAACGGCTAAAATCAAAAATTTTATTTTTGATATTATGAAGGAACATTTTCCGGACATGACAAAAGAAGAGGTTTTTAAACTCGCTAAAGAACGTTTTAAAGAGTTAAATCTCGATGAACGTGTACTTCATTCTTATCCCAATGAACTATCAGGTGGTATGAAACAACGTACGGTGATTGCGATTTCAACGATTATGAATCCGGATATACTGGTGGCTGATGAACCGACATCTGCATTGGATGTTTCCACTCAGAAAGTCGTTATGAAAATGCTGATGTCTTTAATGGAGAAAAAGATTGTTAAATCCATGATATTCATTACCCATGAGCTACCGCTTCTTTTTCATATTGCAGATAACATTATGGTGATGTATGCAGGAGAATGTGTAGAATACGGGACCTCGGAAGATGTTGTGTTCAAACCGTTACATCCGTATGCGGTTGAGTTGATGACATCGATTGTTGTACCGGAAGTCGGCCAAAAGGGTCATAAGCTGTCCAGTATTCCTGGAGCGCCACCAAATCTGAAATACAAGATGACAGGGTGTCGATTTGCTCCGAGATGTTCTTTGGCTACAGAAGCTTGTACAGAAGCAGACGTTGAAGAAACAGTGGTTGGTCATCGTCGTTATCGATGTGTTATGGATAGGAAGGTAAAAAGTGATGTCTAATGGGAAAGTGATATTAGAGGGCAAAAGTATAAATAAGATTTTTGGGCATGGCGCTTCAAGTGTACATGCTGTAAATAATGTTGATTTTAAGTTTCATGAAGGGGAAATTATCTCTATAGTTGGTGAAAGTGGTAGTGGTAAAACGACATTGGCTAAAATGATATTAGGTCTAATTCCTGCAACGTCAGGGGACTTGTATTTCAATGATACCAAAAGAGATATTAAATCTTTCAAGAACCGGAAAAATTATTGGGAAAATGTACAAGCGGTATTTCAAGATCCGTTTTCTTCATTTAACGAATTCTATAAAGTTGAAACACTTTTGACCAACTGCTTGGATTTAAGAAATGAAAAACAATCCAAACAAGAACGTATGGATAAAATGAGAGAAGCCTGTTTCTTTGTGAATTTAGATTTTGATGAAATTCGAAACAAACATCCGTTTGAATTATCCGGTGGTCAAATGCAACGTGTTATGATTGCAAGAATCTTTTTGATTCACCCAAAAGTATTGATTGCAGACGAACCGACTTCCATGATAGATGCCTGTTCTAGAGCCAACATACTTGAGATGTTAATGAAACTTAGAGATGAAAATCAAATGACCATTGTATTTATTACACATGACCTTGGACTTGCATACTATGTAAGTGATACCGTTTATATCATGGAACGTGGTGAAATTGTTGAAAAAGGCGATGCTGAAAGTGTGATTGCAACACCGAGTCATCGTTATACAAAACAGTTGATCAATGATGTGCCGAAATTGCATGAACCGTGGGATTTAACTTGAAATCTGTAATCCTTTAATCGAGTCCTCATAAAAGACAGTTGAACTGAGCTGCCTTATATGAGGATTTTATATTTTAAGGTTTATATAAAAAAATGGTTTTAGTCGTTTTTGAACATCCGTCATACGTCATTTTCGTGTAAAATAAAGGGGGAGGTATCTATATGATAGAAGTGAAAAATAGAGAAAATCAGTGCAAATACTTTGAAGGATATGACAGTTTGAACATCAAAGGTGTGCTTACAAATACGAATTATCCCACGTTTGTGGATGACCTGGAGAAACCCGAAGGCATATGGGTTAAAGATAAGTATTTTAACTTTCTGTATTCAGAACAGTTAAATTTTATTGAGTTGTTTGACCAAACCATCAAAGAGGACTATTTTGGTTTTGCAGGCACAAACAAATCTGTTTTAGAGTATTATTTTGAAAATGAATTGATTCAGTGGAAGAATACCTGTGATCAGTACCATTACTCTGGAGAGAAGTTTTCTGAAGTGATGGCGTTAGAGTCGCTGAATCTTTCTGATGCAACTTATGTAAATGATAATTATGAATATAAAAACTCCAATTCATTGACAAAGATAAAGGACGCGATTAAAAGTAGACCGACGTCTTGTCTTCGTATTGATGGAAAAATTGTTTCTTTTGTGCTTTTACATGATGACGATTCCATTGGTTACATGTATACACTGCCTGAGTATAGAGGCAATGGCTATGCTTATGAACTTGCAAAAGATATCATCAATAAAACATTGAATACTGGCAGACTGCCTTATATTCAAATCGTGCAAGGCAATGAAAAATCAAAACAGCTGGCTTTGAAGTTGGGCTTTGAAAAACATGGAGAGGTTCATTGGTTTGGCGTGGTTAGACTTGGTGAGTCGTTCAAAGTACATTTGAAAACTTATCAGGCTCATTTTGGTGTTGATGCAAAATCGGTCAGTGTCAAAACAACACTTGAATTAAAACATAAACCGTTAGAGGTTGAAGTCACATCTGATCGGTTTATATATAAAGATGAAAGATACGACTATCAAATGATTTATAGTGATGAAATATATTATATTCATTCCCATATGCCAGAAAAAATCCTGATTTCAGGTCTGATGCAATTGATGAAAGAAGATTACGAGTTGGTGATTTCCAATCAAGATATTAAAACTGACGGTTTTAAATCGGTTTAGTATTGATAAAAGCAGTGATATTCACTATACTATAATCATTAAATAGAACTCTAAGAAATATAACACAGCCCCCTTTGGGCAAAAGTTATATTTTTTGTCGTGTAAATATAAAGGAGCAAAAAAATGTACGTAATAGTAGGACTAGGTAATCCAGGTAAAAAATATGCTATTACCAGACACAATATTGGATTTGAGGTGGTGGATGAGTTTGCCAGACAAAATCAAATAAAAATGACCAAAGTGAAGTTCAAATCAGTCATTGGTGAAGGTAATGTATGTGGTGAAAAAGTACTGGTGGTCAAACCACAAACTTATATGAATCTAAGTGGTGAAGCGGTTATGAAAATTATAGAGTATTACAATCTGCCTCTTGAGAACTTAATTGTTGTTTACGATGATATTGATGTGGATGCTGGCAAACTTCGCATAAGGAAAAAAGGCAGTGGTGGTTCACATAATGGTATGAGAAATATCATCTACCTTTTAAAACAAGATGGATTCCCTCGTGTCAGAGTGGGTGTGGGCAGACCTCAAAATGGTCAGAATTTAGCAGATTATGTCTTGGGGAGATTCTCTAAGGATGAACAGGAAATGATGATACCGATCGTTAAAGATTCTGTATCAGCCATTGAAACGATTATTAAAGACGATGTTGATCTAGCGATGAACAGATACAATATAAAGTAGGTGAATTATGCAAGTTGTTTATGAAAATGTTATTAGAAAAACAACCGAATATCAAGAACTGAAAAGAAGTCTCCAACACAAGTTGACGCCAATCTGTACTCAAGGTATTTTTGAAACATTAGGCTCTCATGTAACTGCAGCACTTCTTGAAGATTTAAGTGGTCAAGCTATGATAGTATGTCATTCAAGTGCGGCTGCTTTAAAGGTCGTTGAAGATTTAACACCACTCCTTCCAGAACGGTTGGTCTATATGCCGGCAAAAGAAGTGGTATTCTTTGATGCTTATGCACACAGCAAATCTGTGATTCATGACCGTGCCAAAGTCATTCAAAAGATTTTAACCTTGGAGCAACCCGTTGTTGTAACAACTGTCGATAGTCTGTTATTGTCTCATATGGATCCTAAACTCTTTAAAGCTCAACAAATTACTTTGGAACTCGGTGGCATTATAGACACTGATTCGGTTGAAAAGAAATGGATTGAAGGTGGATATGAAAAAGTAGATATGGTAGAACAGAAGGGTCAATTTGCAAGAAGAGGTTCTATCATTGATATCTTTGCGCCGACTTACGATCATCCGGTTAGACTCGAACTTTTTGATGATGAAATTGATTCACTTCGTTTTTTCGATTCAGAAACACAAAAATCGATCGAAAAGATAGAACAGTGTATCATTGATCCGTGTCGAGAAATAATTATGACCGACGAAATCAGAGAAAAATCGATTCGAACATTAACGGACTTGAAGGATATCGTGTCAGAACCGAAAGCTTCTAAATTGAATTATTTAATAGAATCTCTTAGTGAAGGCATTTACTTAGAGGAATTTGATAAGTTTCATAAGTACTTTTACAACGATGGATTTACATTGGTTGATTATTTTAAACCAGATAGTTTGATGATTTTGCATGAGCCTGATCGTATAAAAGAAAAAGCGGAAGCATATATTGCTGACTTTGACGAGCGTTATAAGTCTTATTTAGAAAAAGAAGATGCATTAGAGGGTGTTTTGTATGCGATAAACCGTTATGAAACATTGTTAACTGCCTTTAAAAAACATTCTGTGTTACTGATGACCAATCTTAGAAAACGTATTGAAGACTTTAATTTAGAACAAATTGTAGAATTCAAATCAAGAGAAGCAGCCACCTATCATGGAAAGATGGATGCTCTGGCTGCGGATTTAAAACGTCAACTGTATTCTGGCAACAAAATCATTATCACAGCCAGTACTCTAGAACGTGCTGAAAGAATTAGAAAAAATCTGGAAGAACACGAGGTGGTGGCTTCGATACAAGAGAGTTTGGATGTGACAATCGTCAGTTCGCAAGTGATGATTTTAGTCAAACATGAACGTATTGGTTACGAACTTCGTACGGCTAAATATATTTTATTAACAGAACACGAACTCTTTGGCGTGAATAAACGTAAAAAAACAAGTAAGAAATTTAAAGATGGTCGTGCCATCAAGAGTTTTAGAGATCTGAATGTTGGTGATTATGTGGTTCATGAGAATCACGGTATTGGTAAATATGTCGGTCTGGAACAACTGATGGTTGAAAACACCAAACGAGACTATTTAAAAATAACTTATAAGAATGAAGATGTTTTATATATTCCAATCGATCAGATGGATTTGGTTCAGAAATATATCGGTTCAGATGAAAAACATGTCAAACTCAATAAACTGAGCAGTAATGATTGGCAGAAAGCCAAGAGTCATGCTAAAAAAGTGATTGAGGATATGACGGATGAACTGCTTGCGCTTTATGCAGAAAGAGCGAAAGCTAGAGGGTTTGCTTTCTCTAAAGACAATGAATGGCAGAAACAGTTTGAAGATATGTTCCCTTACGAAGAAACACCAGATCAATTAAAATGTATTGAAGAAATCAAAAAGGATATGGAATCTATTTATCCGATGGATCGACTTCTTTGTGGTGATGTAGGGTTTGGTAAAACAGAAGTGGCTATTAGAGCGGTTTTCAAAGCTGTTATGGATGGCAAACAAGCTGTTGTACTTGTACCGACCACGATTTTAGCTCAACAACATTTTAATACCATGATGACGCGCTTGTCCAAGTATCCGGTGCGGATAGAGATGCTCAGTCGTTTTAGAACTAAAAAGCAACAGGAGCAAACCTTGGAAAACTTAAGGACGGGTGTTGTTGATGTGATTGTAGGGACTCATAGAGTTTTAAGTCAAGATGTAGTCTTTAAAAGTTTGGGACTGCTCGTAGTTGATGAAGAACAACGCTTTGGTGTAAAACATAAAGAACGTATCAAACATTTGAAGAAAGATGTGGATATCTTAACACTGACTGCAACACCTATACCACGTACCCTTCACATGTCTCTAGTGGGTATTCGGGATATGAGTGTTATAGAAGATCCGCCAGAAGAACGTTATCCGATTCAAACTTATGTGGTCGAAAACGATCCGCTATTAATAAAAGATGTTCTAGAACGTGAATTAGACCGTTCAGGACAAGCGTATTACGTCTACAATCGAGTGGAGGATATTGACTTGGTTGCTGGTAAGATCCAAACGCTTTTACCTCACGCAAGAGTTGTTTTTGCACATGGTCAAATGAGTGAACGGTTGCTAGAAAAGATTATGATTGCTTTTATGAATCACGAATATGATATTTTGGTATGTACAACAATCATAGAAACCGGATTGGATATTTCAAATGCCAATACCATCATTATCGATAATGCAGATTACATGGGCTTGTCTCAACTGTATCAGTTAAAGGGACGTGTTGGTAGATCCAATAGACTGGCGTATGCATATTTGATGTACAAACGAGATAAAGTCCTGTCTGAAGTGGCTGAAAAGAGATTAAAAGCCATCAAAGAGTTTACAGAATTAGGTGCTGGTTTTAAAATTGCCATGAGAGACCTTGAAATTCGTGGTGCGGGTAATCTTTTGGGATCACAGCAACATGGGCATATTGCCAGTATCGGTTATGATTTATACTGCAAGATGTTAGAGATTGAAGTCAATAAGGTAAAAGGTATCAAGGTAGAAGAACCATTTGAGGTGACCATAGATTTTAAAGTTTCTGCTTTTATACCGAGTAAGTTTGTTCAAAATGGACAATACAAACTTGAGTTGTATAAAAAGATTTCTTCTATTAGAAATCAAGAGGATGCTTTTTCTATTGAAGAAGAGATAGAAGACCGTTATGGTACCATTCCCAATGTTATCTATAACTTAATATCTATTTCTCTTATCAAAGCTTTGGCGGGTTATTTACGTATTAAACTGGTTGTAGATCATAAGGATAAATGTGTCTTAGAGTTTTCGGATAAGGATAATCTGGATTTGAAGTTGATCAATGAAATATCAGTACTGTTTAATAGACAAGTTTCTTTCGAGTTTACCAAATTGCCCAATATGGTATTTAGATATACCAAGCGTGATTTAATTAACGAAAAGCGGTTAAAAGAATTAGAAGACTTTTTATTAAAAATTTATAACATCAAGAAGGATAAGTTTTCACTCGATAAAGGTATGTTATAATGGGGTGGGGTAAAAAGGAGAAGAATAAATGAAGAAAATTATACTTATATTAATAGTGGTGATGTTGTTGGTTGGATGTAGTGAAAATGATTCGAACAATTCATCAGATGCGGGGCAAAAAGAAGATGTACCCAATACGTCTGTAGTCATTGTAAATGACAAAGAGATTTCAATTGAAATGTTCAACAAGTATTATGCAATGCAAAGTTATGATTTCGAGAAGGAGTTTGGTGCGTCTGTATGGGATATTGAACAAGACGGTAAAACGATGAAAGAAATTCGTCAGGACCAGACTTTAGATTATTTGATTAGAGTTGCTTTGGTCGAGTCTTATATCGATGATAAAAATCTAAAAGTAAATGGTACTGTCATAGATGAAGCGTATGGCAGATATATGGATTCGATTAAGAATGATGCAGAAATAAAAACCTATTTTGAAGAGAATCGTATTGATGAAGTGTTCTTAAAACGGTTTTTACAAGATCAGTATTATTTAAGAATCTATTCGGATCTACGGTTAGAAGAAATCAGTAATGATCCTAAAACGCATGATGTGTTGTTTGCAGACAAATATATTCGTTACAAAACAAGACATATTTTACTGGATAGTCAAGAGGTGTTACAAGAAGTGTTGTCACTTTTAAATGATGAAGAAAATCCAGCGGATTTCTCTGATATGGCAAGACTTTATTCAATTCATGCTACTTCTGCGGTTAAAGGTGGAGATCTGGGTTATATTCTTGTGGGTAATATGCCAGAGGAATATGAAAAAGTGGCTTTGGAAATTGAGCCTTATACAGTAAGTGAACCGGTTCAAACAGAATATGGTTTTCATCTCATATTTGTTGATGATAGACAAATGTTGCAAGACATGATTGATACAGGCATGCCGGAAGAAGAGATAGACGGTTATAAAGCAGATATTATTAAAGACTATGCAGCAAAGGAAATGCTTCGTATTTACAATGAAATGGAGTCTCAAGCAGTCATTGAAATGCATAAAGAGTTATTAAACGAGGATGCAGTCGATGGAGAATAGAGAGGCGAAAATGTCAAGGAAACAATCCTTTATTAAAGGAGCAACCATACTGGGATTGGCTGGTATCCTAATAAAAGTATTAGGAGCAGCATTTAAGATTCCCCTATTTAATCTAATTGGAGCAGAAGGTAGTAGTTACTACAATGCACCTTATCCAATTTATAACTGGTTGCTTGTTGTATCAACTGCAGGTATTCCGACGGCGATAGCAAGGATGATTGCCGAAAAAGAGGTTGAAGGTGACACTCATGGTATCTTCAGAATCATATCGGCAATCTTTAAACCTATGGTTTTAATTTCAGTTGTTATATTTGCAATTTTGTTCTTTGGAGCAGAAGGCATTTCCAACTGGGTGGGTATACCATCTTCTAAAATGGCTTTTAGAGCCATGGCACCAGCACTTTTGTTTGTGCCTGCGATGTCAATATTCAGAGGTTTTTTTCAAGGTATTCAAAAGCTTCAAGGCTTTGCGATTACTCAGATTGTAGAACAGCTGTTTAGAGTTGTTATCGGTTTGGGATTGGCATATTTCTTATTTGGTCGAGGATTGGAATTCTCTGCTGCTGGTGCCTCTTTTGGTGCAACGGCAGGTGCGATTATAGGGTTTGTTGTTAGTTTTAGCATTTACAAGTATATCAAGAAAAAAGAATATACTTTGGTTCTTCAGACACCTGAGACCCACCCTAAAGAATCAACGTGGGAAATTTTGAAACAATTATTTATCATTTCCATTCCAATTACAATCGGTGCATCAATAATGCCGACGATGAATTCGATTGACTTGATGTTGGTGGTAAGAAGATTAAACGATATTGGTGTGGCGAATGCTGCGGATTTATATGGTATTTTAACAGGTTTTGCTGTTACTATCGTTAATTTCCCGCAGATATTAACGGCATCGTTACAAATCAGTTTGGTACCAGCTATAACACAATTATTTGTTATTTATAAAAAATCAAATGATGAAGATGATAAAAAACATTTGTCAGATACCGTGAATGCAGGTATTAAAACTGCTTTAATCATCGGTATACCGTGTGCTATTGGACTTGTGACACTGGCTGAACCTGTGATGATGTTGTTGTTCTCAAAACAACCTGAGAGTGCTGTTATTGGTGGAGAAATCTTGACAATTCTTGGATGGGATCTTATATTCTTGGCTGTGTTCCAAGCAACGACAGGTATTTTACAAGGTATTAAAAAACAGATGTTGCCTGCAATACATTTGGCAGTCGGTATGGTTTTTAAGGTTGTATTAACATATGTACTTGTTGGTATGCCTGAATTTGGTATTACTGGTGCTGCTATTTCTACTGTAGTTGCTTTTGCTGTGGCGAGTACCTTGAATGTTTGGTCGTTAACAAAAGAAGAGTATTTAAATGTCAATATATTCAAACTGGGTATTAAACCACTGATTAGTGGTTTGGTGATGGGTGCGTTTGTATTGGTTGCATACAATCCTTTGAACAGCATTTTGGGGGCCAAGTTGGCAACCGTTGTTACGATTTCTATCGCTGCGGTTATTTATGGTGGTTTCATCATCTTTACTAAGACGTTGAGCCATGAAGAATACGATATGTTACCGGGTGGTAGCAAATTAAGAAAATTAGCTGAAAAGTTTGGGAGATAACAATGAATAAATTAACCATAATAGGGTTGGGACCAGGATCAAAATCATATTTGACACTAGAGGCGCTTGAAGAAATCAAAAGTGCGCCTCTGGTTTATGTCAGAACGATGAAACATCCTGTTATGTCATATTTAGAAGAACAAGGTGGTCATTTTGAAAGTTATGATAACTTCTATGAAAGTTATGAAAACTTTGATGATGTGTACAAACACATTGCAGCTGATGTTTTAAAAAAATTAGAAGACTCGGATGTGGTGTATGCTGTGCCGGGGAACCCTTTTGTAGCAGAATCCACAGTGGAACAGCTCATTGAAAATGTACCTGAAGAAAATCTAAGAATTGTTCATGGAGCCAGTTTTATTGACGCCATTGTAACCACACTTAGAATTGATCCGGTATACGGTTTAAAGATTGTTGATGGTTTGACCATCAACGAGATGGTTCCGGATGTGACTTCGGATGCACTTATTATTCAAGTCTATGATCAACGTGTGGCATCTGAAGTTAAAATAAAGCTGATGAACTATTATGATGACGATCATGAAGTGATTGTTGTTAGAGGCGCAGGCATTGAAAATGAAGAAGTCATCATGAATGTACCACTTTATGAGCTCGATAGAGTAGACTGTTTGGATCATTTGACGAGCGTGTACATTGAAGCGGTTCATCCAGAAGATAGAAGAAAATTCTTTATGCCTGACTTGGTGAATGTGATGACGACATTAAGAAGTCAGGACGGGTGTCCTTGGGATCGTGAACAAACGCATGAAAGTTTAAGACGTTATTTGATTGAAGAATCATATGAAGTGATTGAAGCTATTGATAACGATGATTTATGGAGTTTGGAAGAGGAACTGGGCGACTTGCTGCTACAAGTGGTATTTCACGCTGAAATTGCTTCTGAAAATGGATATTTTAACATCAATGATGTAATTACTGGCATTTATGAAAAGATGGTGAGGCGTCATCCTCATGTATTTGACGATGTCGATGTAGAGAATTCTGATGAAGTGCTTGTTAATTGGGAAGCAATCAAACAAGAAGAAAAATCAGCAACTACAGTGGGTGAAAATCTTCTTTCGATATCAAAGACCTTTCCACCACTTTTAAGAGCTGAAAAGATACAAAAGAAAATGGCTAAAGTTGGTTTTGACTGGCCGGATGTGACTGGTGCTATAAAAAAAGTAAGAGAAGAGCTTGAAGAAGTCGAACATGCTATTTCTGAAAACAACATGAATTACACACTTAAAGAAATTGGAGACCTTTTGTTTGCAGTTGTAAATATTGCAAGAATTTTAAAGTTGGATCCGAGTGAAGCGTTGTCTCTTACAAACGAGAAAGTAATCAGTCGTTTTAGCTTTGTAGAGGAAACTTTGCTGTCAAAAGGCAAAGTATTAGAAGAAGAGTCCCTTGAAACAATGGATGAATTATGGGATTTAGCAAAAAAAAGAGAAAATTAATAAAAAATATTAAAAAAACACTTGAACAATCTAGTGTTTTCAATATATCATGTATATAGTGAGATGAGTGATATCAATCTCTTCGGAAATCAAGCTATTTGGTTTTCGACTATTTATTAATAAGGAGGATTTACTGTGAATAAAGCAGAATTAATTACAAGCATGGCTGAGAAGTCAGGATTAACAAAAAAAGACGCTGAGGTGGCATTAAACGCATTCATGAAGAGTGTTGAAGAAGCATTAGTAGAAAATGACAAGGTTCAATTAGTTGGTTTCGGTACTTTCGATGTTAGAGAAAGAAAAGCGAGATTAGGAAGAAACCCTAGAAACCCTGAAGAAGTTATTGATATTCCAGCTTCTAAAGCTCCAGTATTCAAAGCTGGTAAAGCATTAAAAGAATTAGTTAACAAGTAATTCATTACATAATGAATATAAACGTAGCAATGCAAGGTTATACTGAGTGCTGCTACGTTTTTTATTATCTAAGAGGTGTGATATGAGAGTAGACAAATATTTAAAAAACTCTAGATTGATCAAAAGAAGAACCGTGGCAAAAGAAGCTTGTGATCAAGGTAGAATCCTAATAAATGACAAGCCGGCTAAACCAGGATCACTTGTTGGTGTGAATGATATCATCAGCATGGACTTTTCTTCAAGAATCATCAAAATCAAAGTGTTGGATTTAAAAGAACATGTAACAAAAGATGATGCCAAAGATATGTATGAAGTCATAGAGGGATAGTATGAAAAAGCGTAGAAGTTTCTTAAGAAGGCATAGCATTTCCATAGGGATACTTGTGATAGTAGCTATTTTTTCTGTGGCTTCCACACTTAACAAACAAGAACTCTATAACGAACTGAAACAACAAGGTGAAACATATATAACCGAAATTGATAAACTTGAAAGAGAATTGAAACAATATCAAGAAGATTTAGAACGTGTTGAAACCCTTGAATTTGTAGAAGAATATGCACGAGAGAAGTTAAAGATGGTTAGTCCTAACGAAATATATTTCCAAATCCATTATGCTAGCGACGAAGAGTAGCGAAGTCGCGCACCAAGACGAAGAGTAGCAAAGTCGCGCACCAAGACGAAGCAATGGACTTGATCGAAGAATAAGCATGAATTTTGGGATGATTAAAGAGCATAAGTGTAGTATGTCGTGTACTATGAGAGGTAAATCGGGTCGTACTCGGTTTTTCATGAGGTAAAAATGAAGAAAATTGCATGCATAGACATCGGTACAAACTCAGTTAGAATGATTGTTTTAGATCCTTTGAATAGTGATTGTATAGAAGCCGATAAGTACATGGAGACAACTCGTATTGGCCGTGGTGTTGATAAGAACAAGTTGTTATCTGAAGAAGGTATTACACGTACAGTAGAAGCGCTTAGACATTTTGTTGAAATTGCTAAGGGTGAAGGTGTTGTAGAAATTATTGCTATAGCTACTAGTGCGGTAAGAGATGCATCTAATAGAGATGTGTTTTTAAATAAAGTAAAAGCTATTGGTATTGATGTAGAAATGATCAGTGGTGAAGAAGAAGCCAGGTTGGGATTTTTGGGTGTTGCTAAAGGTGTGGAGCAATCAGGTCTGGTAAAAAAGGAAGATAATATTCTCGTAGTTGATATCGGCGGTGGTTCTACAGAATTGATCGTCGGTAATGGTAGTGAAATTTTATACAGTATCAGTTTGGATATTGGTGCGGTTAGACTTCATGATAAATTTGTATCAGAAGATCCTGTTGCTTTAACGGAACAACAAGAGATTGCAGATTATATTCGACAGATCATAAAACCCGAGATAGAAAAATTACAAACTTATGATATCAAACAGGTCATCGGTATCGGAGGTACTATTTCTACGGCGGGTTCGATGGTATTGGAGATGGAAATTTATAATAGAAAAAGAATTCATAATTACTATGTTCTATTAGACAATGTGTATCAGCTGAACCGTAAACTCTTGACTCAAACTGTGAAAGAGAGACAAGAGCATGTTGGTTTACAGCCTAAACGTGCGGATATTATTCCGTGTGGTTTTATGATATTGCAACTGTTGTTATTGTCATTAGAAAGAGATGGAATTTCTATAAGTGAGTATGATAACCTTGAAGGACTGTTCTTTGATAAAATCGATAAGATCACACTGTAAGCGTGTGATTTTTTTATCGTTTGTTTAAAGTCAGAATATTGTTAATAACTCGAAAATTTACTTTGAAAAATAAATTGATTTATTTTAAAATAAATGTTGATAAGTTGTTGACAAAAGTTCTGATATGATATATTATATTAATTGTTCGCAGCGTATGTGAACACACGCGAAATGTGCCGTGGTGGCGGAACTGGCAGACGCACAGGACTTAAAATCCTGCGATCATTGCGATCGTACCGGTTCGATTCCGGTCCTCGGCACCAAGAGAAAAAGACGTAAGAAATTACGTCTTTTTTCTATTTTTTGACCTGTGGATAAACTGTGGATAAAATTTGCTCCCTCAGACATGAATAGTGCAAATATTACAAATATGTCTTTTGACAGAATTTGAAGCATGTGATATTCTTTAAACGAGAAAATAATTTTAACGTTATGCTAAAATAATTATAAATAAGGAGGCAAAATGATTAAAGAAAGTATCGTAAAAGAAGTGTTACATGCAGCGTTATCCAGTGGGGGAGATTTTGCTGAGGTTTTCGTAGAGGATCGTCATGATAATGTCATCAATATGATTGGTGGTAAAATTGAAACTTCTAACGCTGGTCGTTCGTATGGTGCCGGAATTAGAATTTTTAACGGTAATAATTCAATCTATGGTTATACCAATGATACCTCAAAAGAAAATTTGATTAAGGTAGCTAAAGAAATAGCATCTTCAATTTCTGGTGTTGATAAAAACTTGGGTATTGATTTGGTTAAAAAATGTGTGGACACAATTAATCCGATTAAAGTGATGCCGGCAGATATTTCTAAAGGTGAAAAAATTGATTGGCTTAAAATTGCAGCTGCAGAAGCGAGTGGTTATGCAAAAGAAATTACTCAAGTGACAGGCTCTTATTTGGATTATGTGCAAAATATCATGGTTGCCAATACTGAAGGAGTATATGCAGAAGACCAAAGGGTAAGAACCAGATTAAGAGTTGGCGCAGTCGCTTCTGTAAATGGTGAGATGCAAACTGGATCAAGTGATACGGGTGCACACGTTGGACTTGAAATATACAATGAAAAAACACTTAAAAATATAGGTAAAGAAGCTGCAAGAATTGCAAAAACAATGGTTTATGCAGATCAATGTCCAAGTGGAAAGATGCCGGTTGTAATTGACAATGGATTTGGTGGTGTTATTTTCCATGAAGCATGTGGTCATGGTTTAGAAGCAACATCTGTTGCTAAAGGCACTTCTGTTTATTGTAACAAACTGGGTGAGAAGATTGCCTCTGATGTGGTAACGGCGATTGATGACGGTACAATTAATAATGGTTGGGGTTCGTTTAACATCAATGATGAAGGCGAATTGCCACAAAAGAATGTTTTGCTTGAAAATGGCGTATTAAAGAATTATATGATTGATAAGTTAGGTGCGAGACGTATGAATATGGCTCAAACTGGTGCTGGTAGAAGACAATCGTATCAGTTTGCACCAACATCACGTATGACCAACACTTATATAGCACCGGGTAAATCGACTCATGATGACATTATAAAAAATACTGAACTGGGTATTTATGCTAGAAACATGGGTGGCGGTTCTGTTAATCCGGCAACTGGGGACTTTAACTTTGCTGTAACGGAAGGTTATATAATTAGAGATGGTAAAGTCGCAGAACCTGTGAGAGGTGCAACTTTAATCGGTACTGGCTTGGAAGTCTTGCAAAAGATTGATATGGTTGGTAATGAATTGGCTTATGGCCAGGGCATGTGCGGATCGAGTTCTGGATCTATTCCGACATGGGTTGGACAGCCGATGGTTAGAGTTCAGGATATTACTGTAGGTGGCAGAAAGTAAGGAGGTATATGATGGAGTATCAAAAGTTTGTAGATTCAGTATTTGAATTGGGTTCAAAAGAAGGCTTTGAAGATATGGAAGTGTACTTCCAAAAACATAAAGAATTTGAAACAACGGTTTTTAAAAGTGAAGTGGATAAATTTAGCATCTCTGAAGTTTCTGGTTTATCTTTTAGAGGGTTGTTTGATAACAAGATGGGTTATGCTTATACTGAAATTTTGGACGACCAATCAATTGCTATGTTGGTAAGAGAAGCAAAAGCCAATGCACAGGCAATCGAATCTGAAGATAAGGTTGTGATATCATCACCACAGACAGGGTTTGTTGAAGTTGATGCTTACAACGATGGTTTAAACGGAATTTCTAAAGCTGAAAAGATTGAGTTTCTAAAAAATGTAGAAATAGAAGTTATGAAACTAGATTCGAGAATTCAATCACTTGCTTATAATTTATATGCTGATTATGAGAATGAACTGCGTATTAAAAATACAAAAGGTATGGATTTAAGTCAAAAAAGCAATTTAGCCGTTGCGTTGATTATGGCTTTAGCTGTAGAAAATGGTGAAAACAAAACTGGTATTTGTATGGTATTGGATAGAGACTTCAGAAACTTCGATTATAAGACCGTTGCTCAGAAGGTTGTCAAAGAAGCAACATCCCTACTTGGATCTAAAACAGTGCCTTCTAAATCATATCCAGTGGTATTTAGAAATGATTGTGCTGCAAGTTTGCTAGGTGCTTTTGAAAGTGTCTTTAATGCAGAAGTGGTACAGAAGGACTTATCGCTGATGAAAGGTCGTTTGAATGAAGCAGTCGCTGGAAGTTGTGTAACTTTAGTAGATGATCCGTTTATGAAGAATGGATTTGGTAATGCGAGTTTTGATGCAGAAGGTACACCGACTCAAAAAACCGAGATTATAAAAGACGGTCAGTTGATGTCTTTTCTTCATAATGTGAAAACAGCAACAAAAGATGGTGTTGCTTCAACAGGAAACGCTTCTAAAGCGTCTTATAAGTCAAGCTTGAATGTTGCACCTACCAATATGTACATTGAGCCTGGTAAGGATAGTTTGGAAGAGTTGATCGGTGATATGACAGAAGGTATGATTATTATCGAGTTGCAAGGTTTACATTCTGGTTTGAATACTATATCAGGCGACTTCTCTTTAGCTGCTAATGGCTTTTTAGTAGAAGAGGGTAAAATAGTTAGACCGGTAGATCAAATCACTGTAGCAGGAAATTTAAAGGATTTATTGATGGATATTGTAGCTGTCGGTAATGATTTGGAATTCACATTCCCGGCAGGCTCTACATTTATAGCATCACCTTCACTTAAAATAAAGTCTCTAGCTGTGGCTGGAGAATAATTTAATAAACAAACTATGGCCACTTGATGTGGCTGGAGAATAATTTAATAAACAAACTATGGCCACTTGATGTGGCTGGAGAATAAAAAAATAACAAACTATGGCCACTTGATGGTGGCTGGAGAATAATCAATTTAAACAGCCTTCGGGCTGTTTTTCTTGTTAGAGTATCTCTGTGATGCTAAAATGGTCTTGAGGGAGAATGTTATGTTAAATCAAATGATTCAAATTATAAAAAAGAATAATCTGATTGATAAAGGTGACAAAATTGTTGTTGCTGTATCAGGAGGTGCGGATTCCACCGCTTTGCTTCATGGTCTTCATAGCATAAAAAATGACTATGATTTAGAATTATATGTTTGTCATCTCAATCATCAACTTAGAGGTGAAGATGCAGATGGAGATGCAACGTACGTAAAAAAATTGTCAGATCTGCTAGGTTTAAAATCATATATATTCTCTAAAGACATAGAAAATCTAGCAAAAGACATGAAAATGAGCTTTGAAGAAGCTGCTAGAGAAGTTCGTTATGAGCTGTTTGATTATGTATTAAAAGAGACCGGTTCCAATAAAGTAGCTGTGGCTCAAAATATGAATGATCAGGCAGAAACGATTTTGATGAGACTTTTTAGAGGCAGTGGTTTGGAAGGATTAACTGCAACCAAATTCAAAAGAGGCCATATCATTAGACCGCTTCTGGGTATTCGTAGAAGAGATATTGAAAAGTACTGTAAAGAACATGATTTGATGTATCGTACAGATCATACAAACTTTGAAACCGATTATACAAGAAATAAGATTCGACTGGAATTGATACCTTATATCGAAAAGAACTTTAATGAAAAAGTCATAGAAAAGTTGTTTGATACCACTCAATTATTAACAGAGGATTTGAGATTTATTGAAACCTATGTGGAGGATGTCTATAACAGATGTGTTAAAAAAGAAAGTGTTTTATTATCTGACTTGGAACTTGAAAACGCGATTTTAAGTCGTGTCCTAAGAAAAATAATTGATCAACAAGTCTCTTTAAAAGGTGTTTCTTATGAAAGTGTTAAAGAAATAATGGACATGGTGCGTTCTCAAAAACACGGTAATGAAAAAAACGTAAAAGGACTGGTGTTTAAAATCAGTTATAAGCAGTTGTTGTTTTATAAAAAATGTACCAATGGTGTAGAACCAACTCTGTTTGATCGGTATTTCGATTATAATGGGAATAGATTGGAACAGTTGGACTCTGTTGACTCGAATAGTAGAGACATCGTTACAGTTGATAGAGATAAGATAAAGGGCTCTTTATTCATAAGAACTAGAAAACCAGGTGATCGATTTTCACCCCTTAATATGAAGGGGACAAAGAAGTTGAAAGATTTTCTAATAGATCAAAAAGTACCGGTACATCGTCGTGATGACGTGTTGCTTTTGTGTGATGAAGAACAAATTATATGGGTAGCGGGTTATCGGTTGAGTGATTTGTATAAAGTAGATAGTCATACTAAAAATAAAATAAGTTTTAAACTTTCTAAAATACCTGAATAGGCTTCCTGTTCAGGTATTTTGCTGTATTGTCATATTTTTAATTTGGTATTGCAATAAAACAATTCGATCATACCTTAACTGTACCTTAAATTAAATCTTTTTATTTAAGCTTTATTTAATGTCTTGAGCAAATCCGATATGATAAAATTTAAATTGTGTTATTGAGATGAGCCTTAGGAGGGTGAAATGAAGAGAATAGTATTTATCGTGATGTTATTGGTGTTACTGATACCAGCAACGTTTGCAGAAACAAAAGAGGTGGAAGTTATCTTGCCGGAATTTGATATAACAATCAATGGCAATGTTATTGACAACAGAACAGAGAAATTTCCATTTATTCAGTACAAAGGTATAACGTATATTCCAATGACTTGGGATTTGTCTTTTGCTTTAGGTCTTGAATTGAAATGGAATGATGTTGATGGATTAAAAGTTTCAAAGAAAGACAAAATGCAGGTGTATGTACAAAAGGAAAAAGTGCTAAATAACCTTGGTGGTCAATACGACGCAACTATTGTGACTTTTCCCGTTATTGTAAATGGTGAGATCATTGACAATCTGAGTGCAGACTATCCGCTTTTAAACTTTAGAAATATTACTTACTTTCCAATGACATATGATTATATGGTAGGAGAGTTTGGAGCAGGTTATAAGTGGGAGAATGCAACAGGTCTTAAAGTATCGGTAGATCCTACTTTAGAAGTTTTTATTCCAGAGCCTTATTATGTACAGCTTAAAGTAACTGATGCTGAACTTGAGGAAAAAGGATTGTTGTTCAATGAGATGTTATACATTGAAAGAGAAGATGGATCGGATAATGACTACGTTAAAGTATATACCAACTTGAACAACAACTATGATGGTTATTACTACAATGTGAATATTACATATTATGATAAGAACGATAAGGTGTTGTATATTGATCCTTTATCGAGTGGCAACATATATGAATCAAATGGAGGCAAGTCAATTGCTTCTATACACAATGGTATCTTTAGAAAAGGTATGTTGAAGGAAGCATATAAGGTAATAGAAGTGGAGTTTTTACCGATTTCTATTGCAAGAGCTGACTTCAAAAAGAATTATAATCAAATATCATATGCTTATTTTGATCAGGATACAATTGATTTAGAGTACATAAAATCTTTAGGTGCCAAGTACATTGATGGAGACTTCTTGGTCGGTTCTATTCATTTGATTCCAGATGATTTGCTACCTTATGCTGCAGCGCTTTCGGAACAAGGTTATAAAAAAGAAGGATCAGATGATTTGTATCAAATCAACTATTATAGTGATGGTGAAGTTAAATTTGTGGATGTTGGCGATGATTATGTACAGGTGAGTAAGTTGACGAAACTATTTGTAAAAGGTGATGAACTGAACGACGGCTTAAAATGTTATGCTGGTGAGCGCTTGATTGAAGAAATGAATAAAGGTGTTATCAGATTATATGATAAAGATAAAAAGCTGTTTAAAGTACTGTTAAACAAAGAAGAAGTTGATCGAGTTAGAAATTATTAAATCAAAAAATCCACTAAGGTGGATTTTTTTGATTTTATTAATTTAAAAGTTGTTTTGCATGGACTTTCGAATAGTTGTAATGATACCATTTGATATCGTCTTTTAAATCGTATTCCTTTTGGACTAAAACCGATTTGATATCCTGAAAAGCTTGCTGGTGGCTTTCTTGATCGCTAAATTCAATATAATACTTAATAAGAGAATCCGTCGCATCGTAAGTGAGTGTTTCGAAATAGTAAACATCGAGTTCTTTGCCTTCTAGGTATCTGGTGATATTGCCTTCTACAATAAAATAGTCTACATTGGTAAAGTTTAAACCCAAATAAGCAATCAGATAAAGGCTTGCAATAATGACATGGATGTTGATGCCTCTGTACCATAGATAAATGCATGTGATGACAAGGAGCAACATTTGCAAAATGATAAAACAGAGTGAAACAATGCGAAGCCATGTATACCCATAAGCCCAAATATACAGATTCATTCTAAAGATAGCGGAGTAAGCAATTACCAATGTTGTCGTCACCATCAAACTCATTAGGAGATTGTTTGCCTTATTCTTTGTAAATCGAGAGAATACTAATATTAAACCGATGATCAACATCGAAATGATGGTTAATTCAAAAAATCCTTTCCTAGCATAAGAGGAGTAAGTTAAGCCATCGAAACCGATATTGGCCTTTGAGAATAAGTACTTAAACTGAATAAACGTAAATACTAAAAATAGCAAATTCATTAAAACCAAAACAGTTGTAACGATGATATCTTTTGAGGTGTCGCTCGTTGCTTCGACATCGTCATTGACAAAAGGCTCGGCTTGTATCTCTTCTTCTTTTTTCTTATATAAAAGGTAATGGAAAAAGGAAAAAATATAAAATGTTGAAAACAGTGAAACTATGATTTTGGGTATTGTTGTACCATCTAAAAAATCATTTAAAAACGATAAATCAATAGCGATCATTGAACTGAAAACATCATCAGCGGATGCTAAAAGTGCTGTAAATATTAGGAGTAATGGCAATGCTATGATAATACCGATTAAAACACTTTTGATTTTGGGATCTAAATCTTTCAGTTTTTTGTTTTTCTTATTTTTGAAAAGCAAAGTAATGGGTACAGAAAATTCGCCTATTGGATAAAGCAATTGTTCCAAACTCCTAGTAATTAAGTGAGTGTTTATCTTTAAGGGTTGACCCTCTATCATTTGAACCGAATATACAATGGATAAACCAAAGAATACAACAAGATTCAGTAGATGTAACATGACTTGATCCCTTAGTAAAAAGCTGAGACTTAAACATATTAAGGCAATGAGCAGAAAAAAACCTTTTTTTAAAGCGAGTTTACCTGCTTGTTTAAAAGAAATAAAAAATGTGATGAGAAGTGTACCTGTCACAAGCGTTGCCATTAAACCTAATCCGCTTCCGAATAATAATGTGGTAATGAGCAGAGCTGATACGATACTCATTAAGAGCAAAGTGTATTGTTTCATGAGTCACCTCCTGTTTTGTATTCTAGAATATCCCCAGGTTGGCAGTCCAGAACGTCGCATATGGCTTCTAGCGTTGAAAACCTGATGGCTTTTGCTTTGTTGTTTTTTAGAATGGACAAATTGGCTTTGCTGATGCCTATTTTATTTGATAGTTCAGTAGAACTTATTTTTCTTTTGGCCATCATCACATCTAAATTTACAATAATTTTCATATGCACCACCTTAAATAGTCAGGTCGTTTTCTTCTTTTACCCTCATCGCTTCTTTAAAAAGCTCCGATAATGTAAAAGAAAAACAACCTGCAATGATAAGGACGAGAATTACAAAATAAGTTAAAAAGGATTTGAACACAAATAACTTATAAATAAAAACTAATGAGAGCAGTATTGAAGCGACGCCCATTCTAAAGAGCCCTTTGACATTACTCTCTATAAAAGGTGTCCCAACCTTTATCGAATAAAAGATCTTTCTCAATTCAAACAAAACATAGATGATGGCAATATCAGATAAAACCAATAGTGTGAAAATATTTCTGATAAGATACTCGGTCGCTTTTGAGGTGTAAATGTGTATGCCGGAGTTGATCAATAGTGGTGAAGCAATTAGACAACCGATACCCAGAAAAAATAAAATGTCGAGTAAAAGTTTGACATAGCCTGCAAATGTACTGTATTTCATCTTTTTCATAGAAATCTCCTTTTTAAGAGTGTTAAAACAACTTTTTCTTTCAAGATTAGGTTAACAGCAAACATATTCCTTTTCAATATTTTTTTATCGTTTATCGATAAAAAATGTGTATTTAATATATTCTTAAGCCTTTGTTAAGAGGTTGATAGTATTTTTAAGATTCTCTTAATTCATATGTTTTACATTCTGAAGTCAATTGCAAAATAAATGTTTCTTAATTATTTCTTCATGATATAATAAAGAACTGATTTAAACCAAGTATGGAAGGGGACTTATGAGAAAAAGAATATATGAATACGATATCGTAAGAACAATAGCAACCTTTTCGGTGATATTTGTTCATATCAGTGCCATCGCAATAGCAGGTTACGAACCGGATAGCATGCAATCGACCTTGATGATTTTATTTAATCGCATGCTCAAGTTTACAACCCCTGTTTTTATCTACTTGGCCGGTGCTTTGATTTACGAATCAAATAAGAAAAAAGCCTTTGATTACAAGCATTTTTTAGTAAGCAGAGGAAAGAGAATTTTAGTACCTTATGCAATTGTTTCATTGATGTATTATGTGATGATTTCATTGATTGCACATCAATCATTGAGTGTTTCTGTGTTTATAAAACAATTTCTAACCGGATCGGCGCAATACCATCTGTACTTTATACCGATTATTTTACAATTGTATTTATTGACACCGGTATTTTTATGGTTAAAGAATAAAGTATCACTTAAGTATTTGATGCCGCTTTTGATAGTTGTCAGTTATATTAGTATTTTAACCTTGAAGTTTAATTACAGTGATCGAATTTTCATTAAATTCATTGTCCCGTATGGTCTGGGTTTGTACTTTGGTAGTGACTTGATGATTTGGATGAAAAACTTAGGTCGTAAATTATACGGTTTGCTATTTATTATCTTATCCTTTGGGATTTATTATACTTATACACATACCAATAGTTTTTCTTTGATGTTTAAAAATTACTACGTTTTAGAAAAATTCCGGGATACAGGTTGGTTCTTATATTGCACACTCGCTTGTGTTTTGCTGACTTGGATTGGTATGAGGCTTATACAGAAGGAATTTATAAGAAAAGGTTGTTCAGCTTTTTCTAAGATATCTTACTATGTGTATTTGTTACATCCGTTATTTATGTATGCGACCGAAAGATTCTTAAATCATTTGGGAGTTGTATCGGTTTCTATAAGGTTTATATTAACGCTTATAATCGTTAGTGTTGTTAGTACACTAGTTGCTTATATCATAAAAGGCATCCCGTGGCATTCGTACTACAAAGCTCTTAACAAAAGCAAAAAAGTTGCTGTTGTTCTTATTGCCTTTGTACTGGGCGGTTTTTCGATGGTAGTCGTTTATGGTGAATTGGTTGAAAGAGGATATATCCCTTCGGTTAAAAGTTTTTCTGATTCTAAGAGGGTGAAAAATCTTCAGTCACAAAATGATGCATCGGATCATATCTATACCAATAAAAAATTTGGCTATACATATAATTATGATGGATTTGATGTGGATGATTCTAATGAAGTGATTAAAACCACTTTTTTAGATGGTCAAACGATTGTTGATGTTTATTATGAAAATCTAAACGGTACCATACATAGTTCTCAAGCGTTTACGGTTTATGGCAATCGATCGATTGTTGATGATAGATATGTAAATGTCAGCGAGGATTCCTGGATTAAGTTTGATGATTACAATGTTCACTTGCTGTCATGGTCTAGAGAGAGTTTAAAACATATTAAACAGGATTATAGATATTATGTATCCTTGGATATCATTAAAAATGATTATGAAGTGTATAATATCACGATCAATTCCCAAAATGAGTTGGATGCTCTTGCTTATTTGGCCAGATTTGAAATCACGGATATCGATGAAGAGTCTGCGGTGAAACAAATTCAATATGAAAGAGAAGACAATCCGAGTTGGAGTCAGGCAACCAAAACATTTTTCTATAACGAGTTCGTCGATAGAAAAGAAATGGCATGGGGGATATTTGAACCGAGTAGTGTTAAAGGTTTAGAAACTTTAAACAATATAGAAGAAGCTATCTCTTATGACTTTGAATATGTGCTACAATATTATGATTTGGCTTATTATATAGATGAAGATAATATACAATCTATATATGATCAGGGTAAAGTATTGGAGTTTACATTACAAACTAGTGTTTATGGTGCTTATGATCCTAATTTTACAATGGATGTTTTAAATGGCGTTTATGATGAGGAGATTGATACGATAATTGAAAAAGTATCTCGTATTAATGGACCGGTATTGTTTAGACTCAACAATGAAATGAATGGAGATTGGTGTTTCTATAATGCGTTCTTTTTCCAAAAAGACACAAGGATTTATAGGGAGATGTGGCAGTACTTCTATGAAAAATTTGAAGAACAGGGTGCTGAAAACCTGATCTGGGTTTTCAATCCCAATGAGTCAAGTTTTCCAGGATTTAAATGGAATCATTACTCCAATTATTTCCCGGGTAAAAAATATGTCGATATTATTGGTGTAACGGGGTATAATACAGGAAACTTCTATAATGGAGAAATTTGGAGAGATTTTGAATTTATCTATGATGAATTTATGCCAGAATACGAAGCGGTCTTTAAAAATTATCCTTTTATGATAACAGAATTTGGTACAAGTACATTTGGTGGCGATAAAGAAACATGGTTAAATGAAATGTTTGAAGTCATTTCTAAATATAATTTCAAAGCAGCAGTGTACTGGAACAGTGTAGATTACACACCTGAACGAGAAAAAGCAAGAATTTATAAGTTTGATGATGACCCTAAAATGATTGAAGTCTTCAAAAAACACTTGAATATTCAGTGATGCGAAATATTAGAAGTTTATAAATTAAATTGTTTGACTACTTCTATTGTGTTAAAATGAGAAAGTATTAAAAACGGTATTATACAATTTAAAATACATCAGGAGGAATACATGAAGAACAGAGTGAAGAATATTGTAATTGTGATTGCAATTACAGCATTTGCATTAGTTGCTTTTCGTGGCCTAGGCGGAACAGAAACGACACAGTTCACATATGATCAATTATTAAGAGAATTAGAAGTTGCTAATGTTAGTCAACTATCTATCGGAGATGATAATTATGTAAACGGTATCTTAAAAAATGGCGTTACATTTGACGTTTATGTACCAACTAAGCATACGGAACAGTTAGCGCAAGTAACGAGCCAGTTAGTTTTGGAAGATGAAAACTTTGAACTCAATGGTGTACCATTGTCGCCATTATCAGGTTTTGTAAATATTTTCTTATACTTGATTGTGTTTGCTGTGATTATTGTAGTGTGGATGTTATTCATGCAAAATTCACAGGGTGGTGGTAACAAAGTAATGTCTTTCGGTAAAAGCAAAGCGAAACTTGTTAAACCAGAAGAGATGAAACGTATCACATTTGAAGAAGTTGCAGGATTAACTGAAGAAAAAGAGGAAATGTCGGAAATTGTTGAGTTTCTTAAGAGTCCAAAGAAATTTCTCGAAATTGGAGCAAGAATTCCTACGGGTATCTTAATGGTAGGCCCTCCAGGTACAGGTAAAACGTATTTATCACGTGCTGTTGCTGGTGAAGCTGATGTGCCGTTCTATAACATGAGTGGTTCAGACTTTGTTGAGATGTTTGTTGGTGTAGGTGCATCGAGAGTAAGAGACTTGTTTGAGACGGCTAAGAAGAATGCCCCTTGTATCATCTTTATTGACGAGATTGATGCAGTTGGTAGAAAACGTGGTGCCGGTCTTGGCGGTGGTCATGATGAAAGAGAGCAAACACTTAACCAATTATTAATTGAGATGGATGGTTTTAGCGTTAATGAAGGCGTTATAGTTATAGCAGCAACCAATAGACCGGATATTTTAGATCCAGCTCTTTTAAGAGCAGGACGTTTTGATAGAGAAATTACAATTGGTCGTCCAGATGTTAAAGAGCGTGAAGCGATTCTTAAAGTACATACACGCAACAAACCATTATCTGATGATGTGGATTTAAGCGTTATTGCAAAAGGAACAACTGGATTTACACCAGCTGATTTAGAAAACTTGTTAAATGAATCAGCACTTCTTACGGGTAGAAAGAAAGAACGTACAATTCGTATGGAAACAATCGAACAAGCTAAAATAAAAGTATTGATTGGTGTTGAGAAGAAGAGTAAAGTGGTTTCTGATAAAGAAAAGAACTTAACTTCTTACCATGAAGCGGGTCATGCGCTTCTAGCTTATTTATTACCTGAGACTGATCCGGTACATCAAGTAACGATCATTCCTAGAGGTAGAGCTGGTGGATTTACACTGCAATTACCTGAAGATGATGGCATGTTCCAAACTAAGAAAACAATGTACCATGATATCATCATTAGTTTGGGTGGTCGTGTGGCTGAAAAATTGATCTTGGATGATGTCAGTACAGGTGCAAGTGGAGACCTAAAGCGTGTTACTGCTATTGCAAGAGCGATGGTTGAAAAATATGCATTCAGTGAGAACTTAGCTTCTATGGCATTTGATACCAATGATGAGGTATTCCTTGGTAGAGATATGACATCAAGCAAACATTTCTCTGAACATGTGGCAGCTGAGATTGATAGAGAAGTAAGAAAACTTGTTGATGAAGCTTATAATGAAGCAGAATTGTTATTAAAAGATAACATTGATAAACTTCATGATTTGGCTAAAGCACTTCTTGAATTTGAAACAATTGATGCAAAAGACTTCATTACTTTATTAGAAGAAGGTTATGAAGCGCTTGTTGAAAGAAGAGCACATTTAGAAGAAAAACTTGCTGAAGATAAGATAGTTCAAGAAGAAAAAGCAAAAAAAGAGCAAGAAGCAATGGAACAAATGCTTAAGGAAAAAGATGACTCTTTGGAAAACGAAATTGAAAACATTTTAAAGAATTAAATGAATGCTCTAGCTGTCTGCTAGAGCATTTTTGCTTTTTTTATCGGTTTACTGAATATTATAAAAATTGTATTGAGTTTTTTAAAAGTTACAGTTATACTGATGGAGATGATGTGGATATTGAGTAAATGACCTTTACTTTGTCGTATCCACGATGAGTTAGATGTTTTTGTCTAGCTCTTTTGTTGTTTTTGTACAAGAAGGTTTATTAACTTTGTAAGTAAAATCTCTTGTTTTAGGGATTAAATAATCATATGATATCAAGTGAGCAAGGGGGTAATATGCGAAAAATTTCAGTGAATTTGATAATCGAACAAATAAAAGAAATGTGTCAAGAGGCCAACTTTGATTTATGTAAAGATATTAAAGAAGCGTTGGTGACTTTTAAAGAAAAAGAGGAGTCGCCAGTTGGTCAAGCCATATTAGGTGATATACTTGAAAATGCTAAAATCGCAAAGAATGATAGAGTGCCCATGTGTCAAGATACTGGTATGGCAGTTGTTTTTGTAGAAATTGGTCAAGAAGTTTATATAGAAGATGGCATCTTAGAAGATGCTATCAATGAAGGCATACGTCTGGGATATTCAGAAGGATATCTTAGAAAATCAGTTGTAAAGGATCCGCTTGATAGAGTGAATACAAAAGATAATACGCCTGGCATCATACATTATGAGATTGTAGCCGGTGATCAACTTAAACTGACGGTTGCGCCAAAGGGGTTTGGTAGTGAGAACATGAGTCGTATGAAAATGCTTAAACCTTCCGACGGAATAGATGGCGTTAGAGACTTTGTTATAGAAACGGTATCTTTAGCAGGTCCAAATCCCTGCCCGCCGATTGTTGTTGGTGTCGGTATTGGTGGTACCATTGAAAAAGCTGCTTTAATCGCAAAAAAAAGTTTGATGAGGGACTTGGGATCATCTCATGAATCAAAACATATTGCAGACTTGGAAGTGGAACTGTTGGAATCAATTAATAAACTGGGAATAGGACCTCAAGGTTTAGGGGGTATTACTACTGCAATAGGAGTGAACGTAGAAACTTACCCAACTCATATTGCTGGATTACCGGTTGTCGTTAATATCAACTGTCACGCTGCCAGACATGTGACAAGAAGTTTATAGGAGGTCCAGTATGAAAAAGAAGATCACGCTACCTCTAACAAAAGAGAAAGTTAAAGAATTAAAAGCGGGAGATCAGGTCTTATTGACCGGTATTATTTATACTGGAAGAGATGCGGCTCACAAACGATTGGTAGACGCCATTAAAAGGGGTGATGACCTGCCTTTTGATGTAAAAGATGCCGTTATCTATTATGTAGGTCCCGCCCCGGCGAAGCCCGGACAAGTCATTGGATCTTGTGGACCGACCACAAGTTACAGAATGGATGATTTAACACTGCCTTTATTGGAACTGGGTTTGACTGGGATGATCGGCAAAGGTCAAAGAAATGAAACGGTTATATCAGGTATGAAAGAGTATGGTGCGGTTTACTTTGCAGCAATAGGTGGTGCAGGTGCTTTAATAGCCAGTACGGTTAAATCTTCAGAAATCATTGCTTATGAAGATTTGGGAGCAGAAGCTGTCAGGCGATTAGAAGTTGTAGAGTTTCCATGCGTAGTCGTTATAGACTCTGATGGTACAAATATGTATGATGTTGAAAGAAAGAAATATGAGAGGTAGATATGGATTATAATAAGTTGGCTTTAGAAATGCACAAGAAATATAAAGGTAAGATTTCAGTTGAGTCAAAGGTGGAAGTCGCAACGAAAGACGATTTATCAACAGCGTACACACCAGGTGTAGCTGAACCGTGTAGAGAGATTCATAAAGATATAAATCTGGTATATGATTACACATCTAAAGGTAATTTAGTTGCAGTTGTATCAGATGGTACTGCGGTTTTAGGACTTGGTGATATAGGACCTGAAGCATCGTTGCCTGTTATGGAAGGTAAAGCTGTTTTATTTAAGAAGTTTGGTAATGTAGATGCGTTTCCAATCTGCTTGAAAACAAAAGATGTGGATGAGATCGTAAGAACGATAGCATTGATGGAGCCTGTATTTGGCGGTATAAACTTAGAAGATATTGCAGCACCGAGATGTTTTGAAATAGAAAGAAAGCTAAAAGCCATATTGGACATACCGGTATTTCATGATGATCAACATGGTACAGCCATTGTTGTTGTTGCAGGTCTTATTAATGCATTGAAGCTTAAGAAAAAGAGATTTGATGAAGTAGAAGCGGTTATTAACGGTGCTGGATCAGCTGGTATAGCAATTGCTAAACTGTTAATGAGCGTAGGTATTAAAAATATTGTACTTTGTGATAGAAACGGTGTCATTAATGATGATTTAGAGAATATGAACGATGCAAAAAAAGAAATGGCTGCTATTACCAACATCCATGGTGAAAAAGGACTTCTAAAAGATGTGATTAAAAGCAAAGACATCTTTATTGGTGTGTCAGCGCCCAATGTTGTGACTAAAGAAATGATTGCTACAATGAACAATCAGCCTGTCGTACTCGCGATGGCCAATCCTACGCCAGAGATATTTCCTGACGAAGCTTTTAAAGGAGGTGCTTATATTGTAGGAACCGGTCGATCTGATTTTGATAATCAAGTGAATAATGTACTTGCCTTCCCTGGTATTTTTAGAGGGGCGTTGGATGTACGAGCAAAAGATATCAATGAGGAGATGAAGCTAGCTGCTGCATATGCCATTGCAGAGACGCTTTCTGATGATGAATTAGCGGTTGATAATATCATACCAAAAGCTTTTGATTTAAGAGTTGGTAAAAATGTTGCAAGTGCAGTTGCAAAAGCGGCTAAAGAATCGGGTGTTGCAAGGCTGTAAATGAAATGTATACACCCATAGTGTAAATTTTCTGAAAACGCTTGCAATCGCTACACAATTTGTGATATTATTAACATAGTATTTAACAAATGCATAGAGCCTTGTTACTTATTTTGACAAAATGCCCTTTTGTCATCCAATGAGTATGTGACGGCATAAATTTAGAAACCTCGGTTTTTTTATTTAATGTCGTCTTTTTGTGTTTTTGTTATTTAAAGAGAGAAAGGGGATAGACATGGAGTTTGAATTAGCAAAATGGATCATGAACCCGTTTGTACTAATGTTTGTTGCGGTATTTACAGGTATGATGTTTGGTAAAATTAAATTTGGTAAATTTAATTTTGGAGTATCGGGCACATTGTTTACAGGACTATTATTCGGATGGGTGGTAGTGAAGTATGCTAAAGGATTTGTTGAAGGTGACGATTATTTTAGTGCAGCACAAAGTTTTTTAGGTAAAGGTATTATACCGAAGGACTTCTTTTATTTATTTTTAATTTTATTTGTAGCAACAGTAGGTTTATTGGCTTCAAAGGATATTGGAGCAGTACTTAAAAAGTATGGACTTAAGTTTGTGCTGTTAGGTGTAATAATTACTTTCGCAGGTGCAGCAACGACGTATGGTATGACGATATTTACAACGAAAGTTTTAAATAGTGATTCAACACCGTATGAAGTATCAGGGGTGTATACCGGTGCGTTAACAAGTTCGCCAGGACTTGCAGCGGCAACGGAAACGGCTACTAAGCATGCGACGAATTTAGTTACAGAATATGCAGAAATGGCAGATGACGAAAAGGCAAAAGTGCTTAAGCAACTTGATAAGGACTTTAAAGTTTCAGATTATCCTGAGTTAACGGATGATATGAAAACAAAGTTTATCCAAAATGCGGAAGCTGGAATCGGCGTAGGTCACGCGATAGGCTATCCGTTTGGTGTCATCATTGTTATTATTGCGGTTAACTTCTTCCCGAAAATTTTCAGAATAAACATTGAAGAGGAACAGAAGATCTTTAATAGAGAAATGGAAGAAGCGAGAAAAGCCGGTGGTGGTAGGGAAATTAAAGAAACAGACTTTGATTTAATTGCTCTATGTATTGCGATGTTGTTTGGATATACCATCGGTAGATTTGGTGTAGACTTAGGCTTTATCGGCATTGATCAAGTGTTCTCCTTGGGATCGACCGGTGGTGTACTGGTAGGTTCGTTGATTCTTGGATATATCGGTAAAATAGGACCGATTAACTTCAGAATGAACTCAAGAATACTCGGTATTGTAAGACAGTTGTCATTAGCATTTTTCCTTGCAATCGTTGGACTTCGTTATGGTTTTAAAGTATTTGATGCTTTAGCTGGATCTGGTGTGATTTTAGCAGTTGTCGGACTAGTTGTAGGATTAGTTGCAATGATGGTTGGTTTCCTTGTTGGTAAATATATCTTTAAAATCAACTGGATTATGTTATCAGGCGCTATCTGTGGTGGTATGACTTCAACGCCAGGATTAGGTGCAGCTGTTGATGCAATCGGTTCGGATGATCCAGCAGCAGGTTATGGTGCAACGTATCCGTTTGCTTTATTGGGAATGGTATTGTTCACAATTATTTTGCACGGTTTACCAATGTAATACTTGATTGAACACCCTTCGAGTGATAGAATAATCATAGAGATAGGTGGTAAAATGAAGAATGAAGTTTTTGTAACAGGATATGCAAAACTCCCTCAAGGGATCACAGCGAGTGAACTTTATACCGTTATCTGTGTTGGACTACTCGTTGATAAAGAAACAGGCATCATTTTAGATGCGGAATGTTCTTTGGTGACAAGTTTAGCTAAAAGGGTTTTTAAATCTCTTGTAGTCGATCTGGATTTAAATGATATTGAAACGATTGAAGCAGGGTTTGTAAAACATTATTATGGATCAGCAAAGAAAGCACTTATTTCCGCGATGAGAACATGTCATGAAAAATTGAATCAGATTTAATATTTAACAAATGACTATTTTGGTGAGATAACCTCTCGCCTATCCCGTAATCATTAGGCGTTAGATATAAACTTTATGTTTATTTCTAACGCCTTTTTTTACGGATTTTTTAAGGAGGAAATATGATTTTAGACCGTATTAGAATGGAAAAGTTAAGAGAGAAAGTTATGACTGCTGACGAAGCGGCCTTATTCATAAAAGATGGCATGACACTGGCAACAAGTGGTTTTACACCGTCGGGCTATCCGAAAGCAGTTCCTTTGGCACTTGCGAAACGAGCTGAAAATGGTGAGGAAATTGGTGTGACTCTAATTACTGGTGCCTCAGTGGGTGATGAATTAGATGGTGCGTTATCCAGAGCGGGTGTTTTAAAAAGAAGATTCCCGTATCAAACGAATAATGATTCAAGAAACGGTATCAATGCAGGTACTGTAGCTTACCAAGATATGCATTTAAGTCATGTGCCTCAGTTTATCGAATATGGTTTCTTTGGCAATATAGATATTGCAATTATTGAAGCTTTGGCTATCACGGAAGAGGGTAATATTATCCCAACGACATCTGTTGGTATTTCACCTCAAGCGGTTGCAGAGGCAGATATTGTTATTGTTGAAATTAACACATCACAATCTATGGCTTTAGAAGGTGTTCATGATATTTATATGACAAAAAAACCACCGTTTAGAGAGCCTATTCCTATTACGCATTCGGGTGATCGTATTGGTACGCCGTACATCACTTGTGATCCGGAAAAAATAGTTGCTATTGTAGAGTGTGATATTGCTGATAAAGTAAGACCACTCGGTGCTATTGATGAAGATTCAAAGAAAATTTCTCAGCACATTATTAAATTTTTAGAAGCAGAAGTTGCAGCCAAAAGGTTACCAAAGAACTTACTCCCCCTACAATCGGGTGTTGGTTCGGTTGCAAATGCTGTTTTAGGTGGATTGGTCGAATCTGACTTTGACAACTTAACCTGTTATACAGAAGTTATTCAGGATTCGATGTTCGACCTTATAGATGCAGGAAAAGTTACCATAGCTTCAGGGACGTCTTTTACACCTTCGGAAGAAGGTTTGATAAGACTGAATGAAAACATGGAACATTATGCAAAACACTGTATTTTAAGACCGATGGAAATTTCAAATCATCCAGAAGTTGCTAGACGTTTAGGCGTTATAGCAATGAATACAGCGATTGAATTTGATATCTATGGTCATGTTAATTCAACAAACATCATGGGTTCGCGTATGATGAATGGTTTAGGAGGTTCTGGTGATTTTACCAGAAATGCATATTTATCATTCTTTACTACGGTTTCTACAGCAAAAAATGGTGATATTTCTTCTATCGTTCCATTTGTATCGCATGTGGATCATACAGAACATGATGTCGAAGTATTTGTAACAGAGCAAGGTCTTGCTGATGTAAGAGGTTTATGTCCAACCGAACGTGCAAGGGCGATTATTGAGAACTGTGCACATCCAAATTATAAAGAAATGTTATTAGATTATTTAAACCGTGCTGAAACGGGTAAGTTTAGTCATGAACCGCATTTAATGGATGAGTCTCACTCTTGGCATGATCGTTTCTTAAAGACAGGTTCGATGAAAAAGTAGGAAAACGTATACAATTATGACATGGTCCTAAAGTATACAATTATACTTATGCTATTTTTGTGAAAAGCTTAGCAATTTATGATATCCTATAGGGGATGTAAAGGTGTAAAACTGGGTATATTTGACGTATCCAGAAAAATAAAAGGGAGGCAGTTCAATGTTTGATAAGGAAAAAATGGCTCAAGTAAGTGAAGGACTTGAAAAATTTAATGAAAAAACAAAGAGCATGTTAGAAAAACGTCCAGAAAGAAACTCAGTTTTCTACTCTGGTTCAGGTGATGAAATCAAAGGATTATATACGCCTGCTGATGTTGAGGAATTTGATTATAGTGATATAGGATTCCCGGGACAATTTCCATATACACGTGGTGTACAACCGAATATGTACAGAGGGCGTTTATGGACAATGAGAATGTATGCTGGTTTCGCAACAGCTGAAGAATCTAATAAAAGATATAAATATCTTGTTGAGCAAGGTTCGGGCGGATTATCAGTAGCATTTGACTTACCGACTCAAATTGGTTATGACTCAGACCACGAGTTATCTGAGGGTGAAGTAGGTAAGGTTGGAGTTGCAATTGACTCGCTTGCCGATATGGAAATTTTATTTGCTGGTATTCCACTAGATAAAGTATCTACTTCAATGACGATTAATGCACCAGCATCAGTATTATTGGCAATGTACATTGCGGTAGCTGAAAAGCAAGGTGTTAGTTCTGAAAAATTAAGAGGAACAATTCAAAACGATATTCTAAAAGAGTACATTGCAAGAGGAACGTATATCTTCCCGACAGAGCCGTCTATGAGATTGATTACTGATATCTTCGATTTCTGTTCTAAAGATGTTCCTCAATGGAATACAATCAGTATTTCTGGATACCATATCAGAGAAGCGGGATCGACTGCGGCTCAAGAAGTTGGTTTCACATTAGCTGATGGTATTGCGTATGTTGAAGCAGCGGTTAAGACTGGTTTAGATGTAGATACATTTGCGCCAAGATTATCATTCTTCTTTAATGCACACAATGACTTATTAGAAGAAGTTGCAAAATACAGAGCAGCTAGAACTTTATGGGCTAAAATCATGAAAGAAAGATTTGGCGCGAAAAACCCTAAGTCTATGCAACTTAAGTTCCATACTCAAACAGGTGGTTCTACTTTAACGGCTCAACAGCCGGAGAACAATATTGTACGTGTTGCTATTCAAACACTTGCAGCAGTACTTGGTGGTACTCAATCATTACACACTAACTCTAAAGACGAGGCGCTTGCTCTACCAACTGAAGATTCAGTAAGAGTAGCACTTAGAACTCAACAAATCGTTGCTTATGAATCGGGTGTGACAAACACAGTAGACCCACTTGCGGGTTCTTACTTCATTGAAGCTAAAACTAAAGAAATCATGGACCAAGCGATGGCGTACATCACTAAGATTGATGATTTAGGTGGCGCTCCAAAAGCAATCGATAACGGTTATATCCAACAAGAAATAATGGATGCAGCTTATTACTACCAAAAAGAAGTTGAAACAGGTGAAAGAGTCGTTGTTGGAATGAATAAATTCCAAATTGAAGAAGAAGCTCCAAAAGGTCTTTTAAGAGTAGATCCTTCAGTTGGCGAAATGCAAAAGCAAAATCTAGTTGATTTAAAAGCAAAAAGAGATAACGCAGCTGTTGAAGCCAAATTAGCGGCCTTAAGAACAGCTTGTGAAGGGACTACTAATGTAATGCCTGTTATCTTAGAGGCTGTTAAAGCTTACGCAACACTTGGAGAAATCTGTGGCGTAATGAGAGAAGTATTCGGTGAATACCAACAATCAGTTAACTTATAAAACTGAATAGGAGGATTAAAATGGATAGACCAATTAGAGTATTAGTTGCTAAGCCGGGATTAGATGGGCATGATAGAGGTGCTAAGGTTGTAGCAAGAGCTTTAAGAGATGCTGGTATGGAGGTTATTTATACTGGTTTAAGACAAACTCCTGAGCAAATTGTAAATGCTGCAATTCAGGAAGATGTTGATTGTATTGCTGTAAGTATCTTATCAGGTGCTCACAGTACATTATTCCCTAAGATTTCTAAGTTGTTGGCTGCACAAGATGCATCTGATATCTTATTTGTAGGTGGTGGTGTTATTCCAGATGACGACATTCCATTCTTGAAAGAAAATGGTTGCGCTGAAATCTTTACACCAGGTACACCGACTACTGTAACAATTGAATTTATTAAGGCAAATATTAAAAGATAAATAAGGTGATGTGTATGAACTTAGAACAGAAACTGCAAGAAGGCAACAAGAGAGCAGTTGCTCGATTGATAACTTTAGTCGAAAATAAAGATCCAGCAGCTTTCGAGTTATTAAAAAAATTACACAACAAGACAGGTAATGCCTATGTAATAGGCATTACTGGTCCACCTGGTGCTGGTAAAAGCACATTAACTGACAAATTGGTAAAAGCTTATTTAAATGAAGGTAAAAAAGTTGCCGTTATTGCGATTGATCCAACCAGCCCGTTTACAGGTGGTGCAATACTGGGTGACAGAGTTCGTATGAACGACTTATCAACTCATGAAAATGTATTTATCAGGTCAATGGGTGCTCGAGGTAGTTTGGGTGGTATTTCAGAAGGTACTAGTGCAGCAATTAAAGTATTGGATATTTATGGTGCTGATTATATATTTGTAGAAACAGTTGGTGTTGGTCAATCGGAAATTGATATTGTTAAGAATTGCGATACAACAGTAATGGTTATGGTACCTGGTCTTGGCGATGATATTCAAGCCATAAAAGCGGGGATTATGGAAATTGGTGATGTATTTGCAATCAACAAAGCAGATCGAGAGGGTGCGAAAAAGACCGCTCGTGAAATTGATGCCATGTTAGACTACAATTCAAATGAGTGGCGTCCGCCTCTTACAATGACCGTTGCAGTAAATAACGAAGGTATTGGTGACTTAGTTGATAGCATCAAAGAACATCGTGATTATATGCAAGAAAGTGGATTGTTTGAAACCAGAAGAATAAACAATACTAAAAATGAAATTGTTGAACTCATAAAACACAGAGTTTTAGAACATATTTTTGATAATGCTTATAATGAAGAGAAGATCAATAACTTATCAAAAGAAGTTGTTAAAAGAATAACTGATCCTTATACAGTGTGTGAGGATATAATGCATAATATTAAAAGGAAATAGGAGGCAGGTATGAAAGTATTGAAACTTGACCATGTAGGTATTGCTGTTAAAAGCTTAGATGAAACATTGAAATTTTATACAGATGTTTTGGGATTAGACCTAGCAAGTGTGGAAATTGTGGAAGAACAGAAGGTAAAAGTTGCATTTTTGCCTATCGGAGACACTGAAGTAGAACTATTGGAATCTACTGCTGATGATGGTCCAATCGCTAAGTATATTGAGAGAAGCGGTGAAGGCGTACAGCACCTTGCGTTTTTAGTTGAAAACATTGAGGATGCTATTGCTGAGATGCAAGAAAAGGGCATGAGAATGATTGATCAGATGCCGAGATACGGAGCTGGTGGTGCTAAAATTGCATTTATGCATCCTAAAGATTCTTATAGAGTGTTAGTTGAACTTTGTGAAAGATAAGGCTCTAAAACTTTCATTTTAATATTGTAATTATATAATTATCGGTTATAATGTAACCATCATGTATTTTATATCGATCATTATTGAGTTAATAGGAGTTAGGAGGTAGCTTAATGGCTATGAACAAACTTGAAGATCTGCGTCAAAGAAAGCAAAAGATTGCTTTAGGCGGGGGTGTTGATAGAATTGAAAAGCAACATGCTAGAGGAAAATTAACTGCAAGAGAAAGAATTAATCTGTTATTTGACGAAGGTACTTTTGTTGAATTAGATGCTTTTGTAAAGCACCGTTGCACAAACTTTGGTATGGAGAAATTAGAAGCTCCAGCTGAAGGTGTAGTAACAGGCTACGGACAAGTAGATGGTAGAGTTGTATATGCATTCTCACAAGATTTCACTGTTGTTGGTGGTTCTTTAGGAGAAATGCATGCTTCAAAAATCTGTAAAGTTTTAGATTATGCATTAAAAGTTGGTGCGCCAGTTGTTGGTATTAATGATTCGGGTGGGGCGAGAATTCAGGAAGCTGTAGATGCATTATCAGGATATGGTAAAATATTCTTCAAAAATACAATAGCTTCAGGTGTTATTCCACAAATTACTGCAATCATGGGACCTTGTGCAGGTGGAGCGGTTTACTCTCCAGCGCTTAATGATTTTATTTTCATGGTAGATAAAACATCTCAAATGTTTATCACCGGACCACAAGTTATTAAAACTGTAACAGGTGAAGAAGTAACAGCGGAAGCATTAGGTGGTGCAATGACTCATAATGCAATTTCAGGAGTTGCTCAATTCTTCGAGCAAAACGATGAAGAGTGTATTATGGAAATTAGAAGATTATTATCTTTCTTGCCATCAAATAACACTGAAACTGCACCAATATTCGATAGTGAAGATGATTTAAATCGTATCGTTGAAGAGTTCAACACGATTATTCCTGATAATCCAAATAAAGCTTATGACATAAAAGATGTTATTCACGCTTTAGCAGATGAAGGTGACTTCATGGAATATCAAGAACATTTTGCTAAAAATATTGTAACAGGTTTCATCAGATTAAATGGTCATTCAGTAGGTGTTGTTGCCAATCAACCTAAGTTCTTAGCTGGTTGTTTGGATATCAGTGCATCTGATAAGGCTGCAAGATTTGTTAGAACATGTGATTGTTATAACATTCCGCTACTTAACTTAGTAGACGTACCAGGATTCTTACCAGGTACATCACAAGAGTACGGTGGAATCATTCGTCATGGTGCGAAGATGTTATATGCTTACAGTGAAGCAACGGTTCCAAAAGTAACTTTAATTTTAAGAAAAGCTTATGGTGGATCTTATTTAGCAATGTGCTGTAAAGAGTTAGGCGCAGATATTGTTCTTGCTTGGCCAACTGCACAAATTGCGGTAATGGGTGCATCAGGTGCAGCTGAAATTATATTTAGAAAAGAAATTAAAGGTGCAGATGATCCTGTAGTGGAAAGACAAAGATTAATTGATAACTATGAAACTGAGTTCTCTACACCATATAAAGCAGCTGAAAGAGGCTTTGTTGATGATGTAATCGAACCGTCGGCTTCTAGAGCAAGATTAGTTGATGCATTCAATATGCTTTCATCTAAGAGAGAAAATAGACCAGGTAAGAAGCACGGAAATATTCCACTATAATAGCGAGGTGCATTCATGAAAATTAATATGTTGTTCAACTCGATGTTAGCTTTTGCAAGTGAAGGTAGAGGTATAAACGAAATCTTAACGATGTTACAATCAGATCCTAGATCAGTTGATATATTGACTGGTTCTGAAAAAACATTTTTGATTTTATTTGTGGCTGGGCTAGGAATGGCCGTAACTTTTGCTGTTTTACTTTTCTTATGGTTCAGTATTTCGGTATTAACAAGTGTCATGAAAACATTTGGCGCAAAAAAAGCAAAGCCGTCTCAACTGACACAAGTTAAGCTGACAGAGCAAGCAGTAGCAGTAGTTGAAGAAGACGAAGATGAAGAGTTAATTGCAGTTATTGCAGCAGCAATAGCAGCAAGTCTTAACACTTCAATTCATAATATAGTAGTAAAAAACATTGTACGTGTAAATGATCATTCACCAAGTTGGGCAAAAACTGGTAGAATAGAGCAGATGAATACAAGATTTTAGGGGGATTTAACTCATGAAAAAGTTTAACATAACTGTAAATGGCAAGTCTTATGAAGTAGACGTTGAAGAAATCGGTGGCGTGCCATCAGCACCAGTAGCACCAAGAGCGGCAGCTCCAGCACCAAAAGCAGCACCAAAATCAGCACCTAAGGCAGCAGCTAAAGCAGCGCCTAAAGCAGCAGTAGCAGGCGGGACTCAAATCACTGCTCCAATGCCAGGAACTATCTTTGACTTAAAAGTTAACGAAGGTGACACGGTTTCAGCTGGTGATGTGGTACTTGTATTAGAAGCGATGAAAATGGAAAATGAAATTTCAACTCCAGTAGACGGTACAGTTTCTCAAATCCTAGTGAAAACAGGCGAATCTGTTAATGGTGGAGACGTAATGATTGTTATCGAATAATCTGTACTGATAGGAGGAGACACATATGGGTCAGGCGCTATTGAATTTTTGGCAAGACACGGGTTTTGCCAATATACAAGGTGGCCAAGTTATAATGATGCTTGTATCTTTTGTGTTGCTATACTTAGCAATAAAAAAAGGTTTTGAACCATTATTACTTGTTCCAATTGCCTTTGGTATGTTACTAGCGAACTTACCAGTGGCAGGAGTTATGAACGCTCCAATTACACAACTGGTTCCAACAGACGTAGCTCATGCTTTAAGTATGGAAGGTAACACGCTTCAATTTGTTGGAGAAGGCGGCACCATAGTTGGTGAATTTACGCTGTATTTAAAAGAAATCGGTGGTTTACTTTATTACTTATTCCAAGGTGACCATTTAGGAATCTTCCCACCGCTTATTTTCTTAGGTGTTGGTGCAATGACTGACTTTGGTCCACTGATTGCAAATCCAAAATCATTACTTCTTGGTGCAGCAGCTCAGTTTGGTATTTATATTACTTTTGCAGGTGCAATCATGTTTGGCTTTACAGCTCAAGAAGCATCGGCAATCGGTATCATCGGTGGTGCGGATGGTCCGACAGCAATATTCTTGGCTTCGAAGTTAGCTCCACAGAAGTTGGGTGCTATTGCAGTTGCTGCATATTCTTACATGGCTTTAGTGCCGGTAATTCAACCACCAATTATGAAGTTCTTAACAACTAAAAAGGAAAGAGAAATCAAGATGGAACAATTAAGAGTTGTTTCTAAAGTAGAAAAGATTATCTTCCCTATCGTTGTAACAATATTAGTAGCATTAATCGTACCACCAGCAACAGCTTTAGTTGGTATGTTGATGTTAGGTAACCTGTTTAAAGAGTCTGGTGTTGTTGGTAGATTAACTGATACAGCTCAGAACGCACTGATGAATATTGTAACAATTTTCCTTGGTGTAACAGTAGGAGCGACAGCTTCGGCTGAGTACTTCCTACAAGCTGAAACACTTAAGATTATCTTCTTAGGCGTTATCGCATTCTCATGTGGTACAGCTGCGGGTGTATTACTGGCTAAGTTGATGAATAAGTTAACCGGTGGTAAACTGAATCCATTAATTGGTTCGGCAGGTGTATCTGCAGTGCCGATGGCAGCAAGAGTTTCGCAGGTTGAGGGACAGAAAGCAGATCCTTCAAACTTCTTACTGATGCATGCTATGGGACCAAACGTTGCAGGAGTAATTGGATCAGCAGTATCTGCTGGTGTATTACTATCGCTATTTGGATAAAACAAAGATATTTAGAATCTAGCATTTTGCTAGATTCTTTTTTCCTTTAACTTGTGTTTGATTTCTCCTAGGCATTGCGGTTTCCCGCTTTTTTTGATATATTAAGTGTTGACATGTAGCGTTTAAATGTAGCGTTTACATACAATACGTGTGTTGATATTGGAGGAGTTATGAAATCTAAGATTTTAAACATGTTAAAAGCAAATGAAAATAAGTTTTTATCCAGTGCTGAAATAAGTGAGGCCCTTAATATTTCTAGACAAGCAATATCCAAACATATGACTCAACTTAAAAAACAAGGTCACAACATTGAATCGGTCTCAAGAAAAGGCCACCGTTATGTATCTGCTGTAGAAGAAATATACAACAAAGCAGAAATTGTCAGCGAGTTAGACACCGATACTTTAGGAAAAAAAATGATTTTTCTAGAAACGGTTGATTCAACAAATAACTACGCCAAAAATATTGCATTGGAACACGATGATATGACTGTTGTACTTGCTGATGAGCAAACGGCCGGTAAAGGTAGACTTGGTAGACAGTGGGCTAGTGAAAAAGGTTCGGGTATATGGATGTCAATCATTTTGAAGCCAGATATTGAACCGGCAGAAGCACCTAAAATAACACAAATAGCCGCAGCAGCAATGACTGAAGCTATAGAAAGTGTTGTAGGTGAATCCATTGGTATCAAGTGGCCAAATGATATTATATATAAGAAGAAAAAAGTTTGTGGTGTATTAACAGAAATGTCTGCAGAATTAGGCGGTATTAATTATGTTGTAGTGGGTATAGGTGTTAATGTGAATCAAACACAATTCCCTGAAGAACTAGTTGATAAAGCAATATCGCTAAAGATGGGACTCGAACGAGAAGTTTCCCGCAAAGCGATTGTGTTATCTTTTCTAAAGTCGTTTGAAGTATTGTATCAGGATTTTATCACGACTAATAGTTTGAAGCGTACAATAGAGATCTGTAAGTCGCGTTCAATACTTTTAAATGAAACGGTAAGAATAATAACAAAGGCAGGTACCAGAACGGTAAAGGTCATTGATATAAATGAAAATGGACAATTGGTCATCGTTAATGAGAACGGTGAAAGAGAACAGGTCTTTTATGGAGAAGTTTCTGTAAGAGGGTTGTACGAATATATTGATTAGAGGTGTTTATGTTATTAGCAGTGGATGTTGGTAATACAAATATTGTATTAGGTCTTTTTAAAGACGAAGAATTAGTTATGAACTGGAGAATTTCAACTGATAAAAGCAAGTCGGCAGATGAGCTAGGTATGTTAATTGATCAGTTGTTTTCATATAATAATTACGACTTATCAATGGTTTCTGATGTGATTATTTCATCAGTTGTACCATCGATTATGTATTCGCTGCAACACATGGCTCAAAAGTATTGTGATTGTGAAGCTATAGTAATTGGGCCAGGAATTAAAACCGGGATGAATGTTAAATATGATAATCCAAAGCAAGTTGGAGCCGATAGGATTGTTAATGCTGTGGCTGGATTTAAAAAATATGGTGGCCCGCTTATAATTGTTGATTTTGGTACAGCAACAACATTTTGTGCCATAAATGAAAAATTTGAGTATCTAGGTGGTACCATAGCGCCTGGTATTATTATTTCAAATGATGCATTGTATCAAAAGGCTGCAAAGCTTACGAAAGTAGAACTTGTTAAACCAGACCGTGTAATTTGTAAAAATACAACTGAAAGTATTCAAGCTGGTGTGTTGTTAGGTTATGTGGGTTTAGTGGAGTACATTGTTAAACGTATGAAGAAAGAATTAAAAGCACCTCATGCAAAAGTTATTGCAACTGGTGGTTTGGCAACTATGGTTTCCGAAGAAACCGATTGTATTGATGAAATCGATAGATGGTTGACTCTAGAAGGGTTGCTGTATATTTATCAGTTGAACAGAGGATAAGATGAGAATAGGTACATTAGATATAAAAGGTGAAGTGTCATTAGGACCTATGGCAGGTGTGACAGATAGAGCATTTAGAGAAATTTGTAAATCGTTTGACTGCGGTTTGATGTTTACAGAGATGGTGAGTGCAAAAGCTTTCTATTACAAAGACGAAAAAACAAAGGCCTTAATGGAGATTGCTGAAGAAGAACGACCTGTTGGTCTTCAAATATTTGGACATGAGCCTGAGATCATGGCACATATGGTAAGAGAATTGTCGGAGTTTAATCATGATATCCTTGATATCAACATGGGATGTCCGGCCCCTAAAATTGTTAAAAATGGTGATGGATCCGCTTTGATGGATAACTTAAGATTAATCGAATCCATTGTAACAGAAGTGGTTAAAGCATCCAATAAACCAGTTTCTGTTAAAATTAGAAAAGGATTTACAACAACCAATGCTATAGAAGTAGCAAAAGTTATTGAAGCTTCAGGAGCATCTCTATTATCCATTCATGGTCGGACTAGAAATCAGTTTTATGCAGGACAGGCTGACTGGAACATTATTAGAGATGTCAAAAATACAGTTTCCATACCTGTGATTGGCAATGGTGATATATTTACATTGGATGATGCTATTAGAATGAAAGAGCATACAGGTGTGGATGGTTTGATGGTGGCTAGAGGCATACAAGGGAACCCTTGGTTGATTAGAGAAATTAATGCTTATTTCAAAGATGGAACAAGGCTTGATCCGCCCACTCCAGAAGAGAAAATGGAAGTTGCTTTAAAGCAACTTGACCTTATGATAAAATATAAGGGGAGCCATCGTGGTATTATGGAAATGAGAAAACATGCTGCGTGGTATTTGAAAGGAATTAAGGGTAGTTCGAAAATTAGAGACCAATTGAATCGTGTTAACAGTCGAGAAGAAATTGAAACGTTGTTATATGATTTTATTCGAACCTTATCGGTTGATTGACAAAGGTAAGGTGCTACTTTATAATTATACATTATGCAAATAAACTAGGAGGTACAGGCGTTGAGTGAAGAAATTAAATTAAGTGAAGTATTGCAGGTAAGACGTGATAAGTTAAAAGACTTAGTTGCAAACAATCAAGATCCATTCAAAGTATCTAAATATGAAAGAACTGCTTTTAGTGTAGAAATTGCTGACAACTTTGAAGCATTTGAAGGAAAAGAAGTACAGATTGCTGGTCGTATTATGGCAAAACGTGGTATGGGTAAAGCAAGTTTTCTTGATATCTTAGATAGAGATGGTAGAATTCAATCGTATGTTAGAAGAGATGCCATTGGAGATGAAGCATTTGACGTGTTTTCAACTTACGATATCGGTGATATTGTTGGTATCAAAGGTACTGTATTTAAAACAAAAAAAGAAGAGATTTCTGTGCGTGCAAGTGAAGTGTTGTTATTGACAAAATCACTTCAAATATTACCAGAAAAGTACCATGGACTTAAAGATAATGAATTGAGATATAGACAAAGATACGTTGATTTAATTGTTAATCCGGAAGTGAAGGAAGTTTTCATCAAGAGAAATAAAATAATGAAAGCTGTTCGTTCGTTCTTAGATGATAGAGATTATTTAGAAGTAGAAACTCCAATCTTGAATACAATTGCTGGTGGTGCTTCTGCAAGACCGTTTTTAACTCATCACAATACACTTGATATTGATATGTATATGAGAATTGCTAACGAATTGCCTCTTAAGAGATTAATCGTTGGTGGTTTTGATAGAGTTTATGAGATGGGAAGAATGTTCAGAAATGAAGGGATGAGTATGAAGCATAACCCTGAGTATACTGCAATGGAAGTATATACAGCTTATGAAGATTACGAGTTCGTTATGAAGTTAACGGAGGATTTAGTAGCGTATTGTTGTGAGCAGGCAAATGGTTCTATGAAAGTTGATTTCCAAGGTGTTGAATTAGACTTTACACCACCATGGAAGAGGATTTCAATGACAGATGCTGTTACTCAAGACACAGGTGTTGATTTTAACTCGTTTGAAACTTTAGATGAGATGAAAGCTGCAGCTAAGAAGTTAGGTGTAGATATCCAACCGTATATGACAAAAGGTCACTTGATAAGTGAAGCGTTTGAAATTCATTGTGAGAAGCACTTGATTCAACCAACTTTTGTGACACATCATCCAGTTGAGATTTCGCCACTTGCTAAGAAGAATGCAGATAATCCAGAGATTACTGATAGATTTGAGGCGTTTGTTAACACTTGGGAAATTGCAAATGCGTTCTCTGAGTTAAATGATCCGATTGATCAAAGAGAAAGATTTGAGGCTCAAGTTACAGCGAAAGATCTTGGTGATGATGAAGCACATCCGATGGATGATGACTTTATCAACGCTTTAGAAGTAGGTATGCCTCCGACAGGTGGTTTAGGTATCGGTATTGATAGAATGGTTATGTTGTTAACAAATCAATCATCAATTAGAGACGTTATCTTATTCCCTACTATGAAACCGATTAAAGACTAATGGGAAGCACTGCTTAGCAGTGCTTTTTTTGGAGAAAAATATGACCTGTAAAATATGTAAACAAGAAACGTATATTATTTATGATGACCAATTCAAAGTTGAGTATCATCGTTGTAAGTCCTGTGGTTTTATTTATGAAGATCCTGCATATCATATTTCATATAATGATGAAAAAAAAGAATACGATACACATAATAATTCAATTGAAGATGAAGGTTATGTGAATATGTTCAGAAGGTTTATGGAGTCTTTTGAACATTTTGTAGAAAAGAAAAATGTGTTAGAATATGGTTCTGGTCCAGAGCCTGTATTTTCTGAAGTTTTAAGACGTTCTGGTTATGATGTGACCTCTTACGATCCGTTTTACTTGCCTGATGAAAGTTACTTGGATAAAACTTACGACGTTATCACTTCAACAGAAGTATTTGAGCATTTTGTGGAGCCTATTCAAGAAATTGAAAAATTGATTGGTTTATTAAACGAGGATGGCATTTTAGCGATAATGACTCAGTTTCCTAGAGATGATGATCATTTTAAGAGCTGGTGGTATAGGAGAGATAAAACACATATATCATTCTATACGGTTGAAACTTTTAAATGGATTGCAAATCGCTACGGCTTGGAGATTGTTTATCACAATGAAAAAGATTATATGATATTTAAGAATACAAAAAGCACTGACTAAGTCAGTGCTTTTTTAGTGTTGTGAAAAATTCATGGAATCTTTCTATTGGGATATTTAATATACCCGAGTGGTTCGGACATCTAATGTTAACATCTTTTTCTTTCCAAACCTATTAAGGAAACCTTAACTTTTAATATTTTGTAATATAAATCAGAATATTCTGAACAAAACGTAAAATTTGCCAGGAATATTCTGATGATTTAAGGGGTATACTGTTTTAAAGGGGGATTAATATGAAATTATTGATTGTTGTTATGATAGTTGCCTTAAATTTATACTCTTGTGAAAAGAGTTTAGAAAGTACTAATAAGATACGAGACGATAGATTGATTGAAGATATATCGAACGTCGATTCATCTAATTTAGATGAAATCATTCAAAAGGCATCTGAAATTTCTAATATAGTGAGTCTCTCGATATCAAAAGGAAGCTCGCTAGAAGAAGTCAATTTCAATTATGGTTCTTCCTATCAAAATAATGTGTTTTCTGTGACTAAAAGTGTTACATCTCTTTTAGTTGGTATTGCGATTGATCAAGGCTATATTGGAAGTGTAGAAGATAGTATAGAAATGTATATTGATTTTGAAAAGTACGGACTAGATGATCGTTATAAGGAGATTACTCTTCACCATTTGCTTGTGATGAGCTCTGGTATCCTTTGGGACAGCAATAACCAATCCAGCGAATATTTCACCTTAAAGGGATCGTTAGATCCGCTTGAGATGATATTTGAAAGAGGTGTGTCTTATACCCCTGGTTCGATATTTAATTATAGTGATGGATCGGCTTATATGGTTGCTGTTATTTTGCAAGAAGCAACAGGTGTGAGTCTATTGGAGTATGCAACAGAAAATCTTTTTTTTCCTCTAGGGATAGATGAGGTAAAATGGCAGAAAAGTTTGACGGATGTCTACTATGGCGGATTTGATTTGTATTTGACCTGTGAGGATATGCGAGTTATCGGCAAACTGATATTGAATGAAGGTGTAAAGGACAACAGGCAAATTGTGTCGAAAGAATGGTTAGAGAGGTCGCTCACTTCTTATGCAAACACTGGAAATTCAGCGTTTAGTGACTCCTATGGGTATTATTGGTGGTTGGGTGATGTTCAAGGTTTTAAAACTATATCAGCACTTGGTCATGGTGGTCAGTTTATTACGATTGTACCTGAACTTGAGTTGGTCATTACCTGCGGCACTCTTGGTGCTGTTCAAGATTCGATTGCTTCTAACCAATTTGTGACATTAGAAAGATTGATTAAAGACGAAATCATACCATTTTATATTGAGGGGGAACAATGAAAAAAGTAATGATAATTCTTATGAGTATTCTATTGATGGGATGTCAAAATAACACAAATCAAGAAAACTTAGTATTCAAAGAAAAAAATAATGTAGAATCTGAAGTGAGTACAATCTTTTCAAGTACAACTTTGAATGATTTTTATAATGAGTTATTTGTAAAAATTATGTCTTATAATCCACAGCGGATAGATGATTTAGGAGATTTGTCTGATTATGGGGTATCTTTTCAAAAAGATCAATTGAATCGAATGGACGAAGAATATTTAGAGGGTATGACAGAGTTTTATAAAGAAGCACTTAGGTATTTATCAACATTTGATTCAGAGGATCTTGATTATAAAAATGTTAAGTGGTATTTGGAGATAGAACTCGAAAAACTTCTTTTTAAGAATCATAGCTTTTTCTTATCTCATATCATTGGAGAACATAGAAGCCTTTATACACTGCTATTGGACAGTCATATAATCGAGAGTGAACAAGATGCGAAAGATTGGATAAAAAGAGTGGAAGGTTCTGAAGTTGTCATTCAAGAATGGATTGTACGTTACAATAATCAGCTTGAATTAGGTTATTTAATGGATCCTATGAGTATAGATGCAACCTTAGGACAATTGAGAACGTATTATAAAACAAAACCAGAATATATGGATTTATTTAAACGTTATAAAGAACGTGTTGAGTTGCTTGAGATCTCAGAGGATGAAAAAATCATTTTAGAGGATCAAGCATTAATGGCTTTGACAGATTACTATGTACCCAATATGGCTGAGCTTAAAAAGACTATGTCTGATTCAAAACAATTGTCAAAAGAGATCAATGGTGTTTGGGCACTGCCTGATGGAGAACGCTATTATCAATTTGCCTTGAAAAGACATACGACTACCACTATGACACCAGAAGAAGTTCATCAATTGGGTTTAGCGGAAGTTAAAAGGATTCAAGAGGATATGAAAATTGCCTTTTCTGCACTGGGGTATGAGGGGGATTTAGGCGTTTCGTTAAATGCCTTATATGGTGATGCAGAGACTTTTAGAGGGCAAGATGCCATGGATCAATATGTTTTGATTGCCCAGACTATAGAAGAAGATTTAGAAACTTTCTTCTATAAAGAAGATTTGCCAGCGAGTAGCCCTACAATAAAAACATCACCAGGTGGTAACTTTTATGTAACGCCATCAATTGATGGGAAGAGGCCTGGTGCATATTATCTGGATTTGGCAAGTGCACATTTTGATTTTTCAATTAACACTCTGGCTTTTCATGAAACTGTACCTGGACACCATTTGGAAAGAGAACACGAACTTCTATTAGAGAACATTCCGATGGTTAGAAAGTTGGCTTTTAATACTGCTTATATCGAAGGGTGGGCTTTATATGCTGAAATGCTTGCTGATGAATATGGTTATAATCCAACGCCAGCTCATCATATCGGTTATTTAAAATCCGAACTTCACAGAGCGGCAAGACTTGTAGTCGATACAGGAATTCACTATAAAAAGTGGTCAAGAGATGAAGCTGTAGATTATCTTGTGGATGAAGGATTATTATCGTCCGGTTATGCACAAGCAGAAGTTACCAGATATACATCATGGCCAGGACAAGCATGTTCTTATAAAATTGGTCAGTTAAAGTTATTGGAATTAAGAAACAGAATGGAAGAAGCTTTAGGTGACGCATACGATATTAGAGATTTTCACCATCTGATTTTAGGTGAAGGCAGTATGCCGTTGACTTTAATAGAAGAGCATGTAATGGATTATATAGAAACATATCAATAGCCCCGATGATTATATTTCTATGAATAAAATCTTTATAGATAAAGGACGTGACGGCGCACGTCCTTTATTTTTAGGCGATATCTTCAATTTCAGTGTCCTGATCTTGAGTATGCCCAATGCTTGACCCGATTTTGAATGCTTCAAACAATGAGATGGCATAAATCACTAGCGATTGAGCGCCTGATGATTCCACTATGATTTCAAATGCAACTTTGTAATCAATAATTGTTAATGTTTCCATGATAGTAATGTCATATTCTTTACTTACCAATAAAATAAGAGAACTGACTTCTCCTAATAGAATCGCAGCAGTTGTAATGATGACTGCAATAATACCAAACATGGGTGATCCGTTTGAATTGCTTTTACTTAAAGCTTTACCGACCATAAAACCAATAGCAAGTCCAACAAGACCAAGTCTGATATCGAAGAAGTAACCGACTGCACACCATAAAGCTACACCGATAATCGAATAAATAATTCCTATAATAAGTGATGTTGCAATGTTTCTTTTCATATTAACCTCCTTTTTTATAAAGTTTAGATTATCAGTATACTATATATCATCTGAAGAAGAGATTAATTTAATCTTAAATCATCTCTCAGTAATAAGAAAATAATTATGAAAAGGAATTTTTTTTGAATTAATAATAGAAAATTAAAATAAAAAGTTACTCAAATTATGATTAAAAAAAAGTTAATTGGTTATTATATTAGAGCAGCCGTTAGATAGACAATATTGAAGATTCTGACATTAGGGTCAAAAACAGTGGTTTGTACGCTAAAAACCAATGTTTTGAAAAGAAAATGCAATATGTTAAAAAAAGTTTCTAATAGTTGTTGACATATTGGCTCTGGCTTGGTATATTATAAAAGCTGTTGCGAAACGGTGGTTGAGGCAAGAAATAAACGAAAATAAAGTTTTAAAAAAACCTTGACTTTTAAAAGCAACGGTAGTATAATTTTAAGAGTCGCTGAGAGTGATAGCGACGACGCAGAACATTGAAAACTGAACAGTATAAACAAAAAAAACAAGCATACCATTTCGAAAGAAATGGCCCAAAAATTCCGTTTGGATACGAAAGTAGACAAACACTTCTGT
>JAEIOD010000020.1 GCA_016342415.1 Clostridiales bacterium | reverse complement strand
AAAAAAAAGGCTACATAATATAAATTTCTTCATACTACATAACCATTAAATTATACAGTTATCTTAAGTTGGTGACAATGATCTTTATGATAAGCTTAACTGATAAATAATGATTTGATTTCAATAGAATGATTTACTGACAAATCAACAATCTGACCATTTAGTTCTATGATTGGTCTATGATGAACTCCAGATTCTACATTATGTATTTTAGCAACTTCACCTGAATTAAGTAATACCAATTCTCCTAAGTAGCTTCTTTTAATCTTATCTAAAAAGAAATTGGATATATCCGAATCTAGTGCTCCGCTACTGCCTTCACTCATAATCTCAAATACTTTATAAGGATTCATTTTTTCTCTATAAATACGATTTGATGTCATCGCATCAAAAATATCTACTACCGATACTATTCTTGCATACTCAGGTATTGATTTGCCTGATAACTTTGCAGGATAACCAGTACCGTCAAATCTCTCATGATGATGCAAAACACCTTTCAGAATGTTTCTGTCCAACTCTTTTGTAGAGCTAAGTAGAACATAACCTAAAGTTGAGTGCGTTTTCATCACCGAAAACTCTTCTTCCGTTAAAACATCTGGTTTGTTTAAAATTTCATTCGGTATATTACATTTACCAATATCATGAAGTAATCCAACTTTTCCAATTTCATCAATAAAGACTTGTGGTTTGTTCATCCATTTTGATAATAATATTGATAACATACATACTTTCACTGAATGTTCATAAGTATAAAAATCAGCTGTGTATATTTGCCATAGTTTGAGTGCCATCTCAGGTTTTGTTTCCAATTCTCGAATCAAAGGATCTATACAATCTTTTACTTCATCATATATAACAAAATTACCAATAGTGACACCATAACAAATCTTCTTAAAACTCTCTACAGAGGATTTATACTTTTCTGAAATTTCTTGCTTTATAGGAAATGCTTTTTTAACAGAACGCTTTTCTAGTACTTTTACCTGAACGATGCTCATTCGTTTTAACATCTGTATATGTCTAATATTAAGTGTTACACCTTCAGATATTACCAATTGCTCATTTCGGTAAATATTTTCTCCTAACGTCATGCCGATTTGGAGTTTTTCTGTTTCTAAAATATGCATTTCTGACTCCATTTCTTCATCCTCACTCTCTAATGATAACACTTAGTTCATGAATCGACAATATTTTAGAAATATATGAATTAAATATAAAGAAATCTATGATTTAATATAAAGAAAAATGGACATTAAGTCCATTTACTTTGATCTTCTAATATAAACTGCTTTTGCTGGCGAATTGTCAGATGAACGTTCATCAATTGTAAATAATCCGGAATACTTAATCAGTTCCCCTAGCTTCTTGAACCCATAATTTCTAGGGTCAAATTCAGGTGATTTGTTTGCAATTGTTTGTCCAACGGTTCCCAAGTGAGACCAACCGTTTTCATTAGCAGCATCTTCAACAGCATTGAATAATAATTCAATCAATCTATGATCTGCTAATAATTGTTTCTTCGTCATCCTTGTTTGTTTATAATTTTGATTGTTTTCTCTTAAAATCTCAGTATAAATAAACTTATCACAAGCACCAACAAATGCCTTTGGTGTTTTCTTTTCACCAAAACCATATACGATAAGGCCTTCTTCTCTGATTCTAGAAGCCAATTTAGTAAAGTCACTATCACTTGACACAATACAAAAACCATCTAACTTGCCAGTATATAAAAGGTCCATAGCATCTATAATCATAGCGCTATCAGTTGAATTTTTACCTACTGTGTATTCAAATTGTTGTATTGGTTGAAGTGCATGCTTTAATAAAACATCTTTCCAGCTCCCAAGAGAAGGACTTGTCCAGTTTCCATAGATTCTCTTAACACTTGCTACACCATAAGTGGCGATTTCTTCTAATAACCCAGTAATAATCTTAGGTGATGCATTATCAGCATCAATTAGAACAGCAAGTCGCTTGTTGAGATCGTTCTCTATCATTCTCGACTCCAATCATACTTGTAATATCCATTACTTCCTAATCATACAGTAAATTAAAGTAAATTGGAAGGATTATCCCATAGCTTCTATATGTTCTTTTTTACTTCTTTTGAAGAAACTAACAGAACCCAGCATTCTGAAAAATGCTGCTGCTCCTAGAGCAACTGTTATACTAAAAGTTTCTTTAAGATAACTGCCAACAAGAGGTGATATCGCCAAACTAACATTTGTAAATACCGTATACAATCCAATGTATAATACACGTTTTTCTTGTGGTATCACTTCTAATAAATCACTTAGAAGTACTGATATTGTTCCAGCTGTGAAAAATCCACTAACTGTAGCAGACAGTAATAAAATACTTAAATTCGGTGATAATATATAAAAAATTGGTGTTAATGCCATACCCATTGTACATATTGCTGTTATGACATGGTTACCATACTTATTGATCTTTTTAGCCCAGAATAAATATCCAAAGAACATTGCTAAGGATTGACCAATACTCATATACCCCAACCACGCTTCATCAGCATTTAAAACTGAAATGGTATAAATCGTAAATAAAGGCCATGCCATCTGCCAGCCGAAGTGGAAAATTAAGGAACTTTTTAAAAATCTTGTGAATTTCTTGTTGTTCATAAATTCTTTAAAATTGAATGTAAGTTTCTTCTTCTTTGAATCAAGTGGCGGAATTTTAAACTTCTTGAATATAAAATACTCAACAACACCAAACACAAATGCTATCACATAAAACATCTGATAAAGTTGAATTCTTTCTGCTTCGTTACCAGGTAAATATTTTAGAGCAAGCCCTGTGAAGAAGGTTAGGATAACTGTTGCAGGCACTGTAAACATATTTCTCTTACCTATCGCATCTGCTCGTGCTGCCGGTTCAAACAAATCACCTATGAAAGACTGATAACTTGTAAAATATATTGAATTTGGAACACTCATCAGTACAACAAATATAACAAACAAAATGGGCTGTAGGTTTGTAGGTAAAAACGGGACTGATGCAAACATCAATAAGAACATTCGACTGATCAAGATCAACCTTCCAGTTGCTTTATGTTTGTCTTCCAATCGATTTAAATATATCGCACCAGGCAATACAATAAATGCCATCACCAATCCAGGCAATGAACTCATTAAGGCAATATGAACATCACTGCCACCTAGTCGTTGAAGAAATTTTGCTTGAAACGGCTGATACAACCGCATCATCAACTCAAACATAATGCCATAAGCTATGAACAATTTGTAGTTTATTTTATAATTCGGATTATCACTGTGAAACATATTGCCTCCTATTCGATTAATATTTAGAGCTTCGAAATATTAATTCATGCTCATTTTACTTGTCTATGAGATGAAAGTCAATCAATTCTGCAAACAAAAAAAGATGATTATCATATTTTTTGACAATCACCTATTCACACTTGCATTATGATTTGATTTCATCCATTTTTAAGTTAATATGCATGTAATTTAATCATAAATCGTACATCATAATTCATCATTAATAGCGACTTTTTCCCGCTTTACTTTTACAAAAAAACAGAAAGATCGATAAGGACAATCGATCTTTCTTGAGGATATATAATGTTATTAAAGTACCTAGATACTTATAACCTTTTTAATCGGCTTTCGCCTATATTTATCATACCCTATCTTGCTATATCTTTCAAGATTAATAACCTAAAATATTAAAGCCACAATCTACATGTAAAATTTCCCCGGTTATACCTGAACCTAAATCACTTAATAAGAATACAGCTGAGTTACCAATTTCCTCAGGTTTGACCATTCTTCTTAGTGGTGCACGATCCTCATAACCAGCACACAGTTTATCAAAATCAGATACACCTTTTGCTGAAAGTGTCTTAACCGGACCTGCAGAAATAGCATTAACACGGATTTGATTTTCACCTAAGTCATGTGCTAAGTATTTTACACTCATTTCAAGAGCTGCTTTTGCAACACCCATTACGTTGTAGTTCTTAACAACTCTTTCACCACCAAGGTACGACATCGTTACAATCGAGCCACCCTCAGTCATGTAATCTGAAGCGTATTTAGAAACTGCTACCAAAGAAAAAGATGATACATCTTGTGCTAATGCATAACCATCTCTTGATGTATCACAATATCTTCCTGATAATTCATCTTTATTTGAATACGCTATCGAATGAATAACGCCGTGAATTGTTCCAAATTTGTCTCCAATTTCTTTAAATGTTCTTTCAATATCTTCATCTTTTGTAACATCACAAGAGACATGGAATTTGCCTTCAACACCTTCTGATGTTGCCAACTTTTCTAAACTTCTTAACGAACGATCTCCATAGTATGTGAAAATTAAATTAGCGCCAGCTAAGTGAAGTTGCTTGGCACATGCCCATGCAATGCTCCATTTGTTAGTGACGCCCATGACAACAATATTTCTATTAATAAGATTTAACATATAAGTGCTCCCTTCAAAATTAATACCTGGTATTAATACATAGTATAAAAACATTATAAATGAATCCTTAAAAATATTCAAGTCTCTATATTAGGGGATTACATTGAAATGTTAGATAGGATTCGGTTTAACCCCCACATACAGTTATTCAAAAACTTCTTGATCTACAAACGCCAATGACAATAAAATAATGTCGTTTAACCGTTTTTCACTAATGGCATTCTCTACTGTATCCATATAGGTATGGTAGTATGCATCATCAAACTGAATCAACATGACAGAAGCAACACCTTGATTTGAAAAATTCACATGATCACTACCACCTGAAAACTCAGTGATATAATCAAGATCCATTAGACTCGCTAGCGATGCCAAATCCTCTTTCATTTTTTTACCGGTGTAATCAAAAGTACAGATCATTAACGGCACCTCGCCTGAAGAGCCTACCATGTCTAGATTCAGCATTTTTGTGTGATTAGGATCATATTCAATCGGCGGATTTTCAGAAAAATATTGAGAACCGAGTAATCCGTCTTCTTCTCCATTAAATGCAACAAATACAATCGTATCCTCTGGTTGTTCACCTGCCATAAATGCTCGAGCCAATTCTGTTATCACACTAATACCTGAAGCATTATCTAATGCACCTGCATTATAGGTACCATTCATATTGTTTCCAAGATGATCTAAATGCGCCCCAATAATAAGGGTCTCATCTTCACCAATTTCATTTTTCCCCGGAATTATACCAACAATATTAGCGACTTCTGCATCAATCACTTCATAATCCATACTGATTTTAATGATAGCATCCTCTTCACTCAACTTCGTGATCTTACTAAAACTGTCTTCGGACAATATGATTAGTACAGGATCATCTTCTTCAAATTTCAATCCTTCAGAAGCTTTTACATATCTACTAACACGCATTCCAGATGCTGATGCTTCAGATGAAACCACAAGTGCTTCTATTTCAATGCCAGTGGCTAGAAGTTTGTCGATTCGACCCCATGTCTTATAATCATAGTAAACCTCTTTGGTCATTAATAGAACTTTACCATCTAATAGTGATACTTCTTCAATAAGCTGTTTCCTATCCATAATATAGACCATCTCAGATTCTATTTCAGCATCATAATAAGTCTGACCCATTAAAAATCTTTCGGTAAAATCAACTTGATATTCCAACTCCAAGTCACTACCTACAATACTTATCTCAGTCGCTTTTACTGGATAAGCTGCTTTTTGAGTATACAGTTGTTTGTAATCTAACCCCTCTGGAGATTCCAAACCGATTTCTTTAAACATGTTGACCATATAATCTTCAGCCAATTCATTAGCCGCAGTACCTGCTTGTCTACCGTCATATTTCTTTGAGGTTAATTCTCTTATGAGCTCAATCGCCCTGCTTGAATCAGTTTGAGTTTCATCAAGATAATTAAACGTTAGAATGTCTTCTTCCTCTTTAATTGACACATCATCTGTTTGTCCATCACTTATCGGTTCATTTTCTACATTATCAACCGTTTCTTCTGTTGATACGGCATTGTCGTTTGTCACATTGTTATTGCCAATTGATTGACACCCTATTAGCAGAAACAAAACTGCTAATATCGATAGTGTTTTTAAATACTTCATCATATCCCCCTTGTTTTTTCCTTTATCTCTAATATTATATGATGAATCGATACACCTATTAACCTCAAATTCTATATTTAATCTTCTAATAATACTCTGTTAATCTTTGAAAAAGAAAAAGGGGCAATCGGGAAATAGCTGATTTGACTCCAAATGTATTTGAAATAGTTAACTGCTGGATTTGAGGCTTTCGTATGTCTCGATTCCAGCAGTTTCTTTCTATTCTTTTTTGAAGATAATTATTTTTTTGCATGACAAAAACAAGTCTTTGCTCTTTTTAGGACCTTTTCAATATTATGCAGGTTGGGCGGTTTTTCCTTCAAATTTCTTGATTTCCCCTGATTTGAATTTACTGTATTTATCTAAGTTTTTCCCGAAGACATAAATCATGAATTCCTTGAACACTCTTTCTTTAGTGCGATGATTGAATTGTCTAAAGCCATCGTTCGCCTTCATGTCTCCAAAGAATCCCTCTGTCTGTATCGACCGGATCTGCCTATTTAGAATTCCTTCTTCACTCTGGATGTTCTTATTGGATACTTCTTTAAGTTTATCCCAACGCTCGTTGACTTTGATGACTTTGTTTTTATTCTCATGTTTGTTATCATCATACTTTGATAGGCAACGTGACTTCATATCGCACGAACTACAATCCTTGCAAGAATATACTTTGTACTCTCTTGGAAATCCTTTGATTCGACGAGTTTCAATCTGGTCAAATGTGAGTAAGCGACCTGCTGCACAGAAATAGCCTTGATCTACTTTCTCCATGTTTCTGTGTTGGCTGATATCTGTTTTATAAGCCTTGGTTTTCATCTTCTCATGCTCTTGAAGTTTGATGAAGCTCTCAATCTCGCGTTCTTGCAGGAATAGCAGGTTTCGTTCGCTAGAGTAACCACTGTCAGCAGTGACTTGGCTTGGATAAACACCTAAGTATTCTCTATGCATTTCCAGGACAGGAATCAATGGTTTGTAATCCGTTCTGTCATCGCTGACATAACCATGAATGACAAAATAGTTTTCAACAGCTATCTGTACATTGTAAGCTGGCTTTAATTGACCATTCTGCATGTGGTCATCCTTCATACGCATGAAGGTTGCTTCTAAGTCGGTTTTTGAGTAACTGTTGCGACTACTTCCCATGATTTCATAGTGTTTCTTGTATTTCAAGAGTGTCTGTCCCAACTCCTCGAGGCCTTCATAAAGCTTCTGTAGCTCATGTTTTCTCTGACCTTTCCCAGTCACGAAGACGATACCTTCACAATCAGCTATCCGCTTTAAATTAACCTGTAACTTCAGCAGTTCGAGTGGTGATGCGTTATCGATCTCAATGACTATATTATTCGATGTTTTCTTCTTCTTGTTAACTTTTCTTGCTCTGTTCTTTTCTATGACTTCTCGGACCTTATCCATACCTTCAATTATGAACATTTCCATTGTAGGAAGTTGATATTTTCTATCGTAACCATTCAATACAATGAAGTCATTGTACTTGGCGTAAAAACCCTCAATGTTGTCAAGGAGACTAGCTAAACGATAGTTAATGCTACCACGCCACACAAAGGTGTATCGGTTGGCATTCGCTTCTATTTTCGTACCATCTATGAATAGTGCTTCAAGGCTTATGAGACCTTCCTTTTGAAGTCTTCTGATAAACTGATAGTGCAAATCCAGTAGTATGTCTTCAGTCAGCTTCAAGTTCATGAAATCATAGAATGCGTCTCGCTTAGGTCGCTCACCTTGTGCAAGCCACATATAACCTATGTCCCTTGTACAGAGTTCAACAATTCGGTCCACAGACCTTACACCCCTGAGAGCAGAATAAGTCAAAATAGCAAATAGCATAATTGGATTATAGCCCTTGCGTCCTAGATCGCTGTATCTCGCCAACAGATTAGAAAAATTCATTTCCTCCAACACTTTTTTCAGAATAAAGACTGGATCGTCAGTAGGCAAACCGATTTGATAAAGATTAAAGTTAATACTTTGTTGTCCTATCTCAAAAAATTCGTTATAATAGTTATGCATATGTTCATTGTATTTATACAATGTAACGGAATTAAGATGGTGGGGCCATCTTTTTTCTTTTTGTATAAAAAACCTCCTACTTTATAATTCGACATAAAGTAGGAGGTTTCCTTTTTGGTAATATTTTCTATTTTAGAGGCTATCTATTTCCCGATTGCCCCCAACTATCACAATAGTTCTTTCATTGTTCGAATCACATAATCTATATTATCCTTTGAAACGTCATGGTTTGTAACAAAACGCCACTCACCATCTTCAATTCCATTAATTTTAATATTTCGATCCAGCATTTGATTGATAAACTGCTCTTCATCGACAAGCATCTTAAAGAATACCATATTAATATCAAGTCTATCTCTGATGACTTCAATTGCCTCAAACTCATCCAATTTATCGGCTAAATACTTGGCTAAATCATGATCATCAACCAATCTTTCTGTCATATCCTTTAATGCAACTAAACCTGCTGCTGCCAAGAAACCAACTTGTCTAAGACCACCACCCATTAGCTTTCTATTTCTCTTCGCTTTTTTTATAAAGCTTTCAGTACCGGCAACAATTGAGCCTACAGGTGCACATAGACCTTTTGATAAACAGAAAGTTACAGTATCTGAATATTGAGCAACTTCAGATGCCTTCACACCCAAAGAAGCTGCTGCATTGAACAGTCTAGCACCATCTAAGTGTACAGGTACATGATGCTCTTGTGCAACATCGTAAATCCCTTTCATATCTTCTAAAGACATAACCGATCCGTTACCATGAGCATTTTCCATACAAATAAGACCCGTATCCGGATAATGGATATCGTCTTCTCTGATATATGCTTTTAAAGTATCTAAATCAAAACGTCCACCAAAGCTTTCAATGGTTCTCAATTGAACACCAGCTATGACAGCTGCTGCACCAACTTCATGACATAAAATATGTGAATCGTGACCAACGATAATCTCATCACCACGTCTTGTCTGAGTTAAGATAGATAACTGATTTCCGAAAGTCCCACTTGGAACAAAAAGAGCTGACTCCTTATTTAATACTTCTGCTGCATACCTTTCCAGTTCTTTTACGGTTGGATCATCATCATATACATCATCACCAACAACTGCTGTAAAAATGGCTTGTCTCATTCCCTCTGTTGGTTGTGTTACTGTATCGCTTCTTAAATCTATCATATTAAATCCCCCTCCAATTTATTATAAATCTTTTTGATCAGATTTGTAAGCCTAAAAAATTCTTAAGCATTTCTTACAATCCAACAAAAAAAGATTAAAACACTAATAATATGGTAATATTTATATAAGAGGCATTTCACATGTTTCGCAAGGAGGCATTATGGGACAATTTACGAGCAAACTCATTTTACTCGCTTTGGTTATATTGGCAATTGTTGCTTTTGTTTACTTTGGTTTTAAACTGATGTTACTTTGGATGCCATTTATATTTGCGTGGTGGATATCCAATTTATTATCCCCTGTTGTTGAGGTGATTCATAAAAAAATCAAACTACATAAATCGCTAGTCACATTTATAATTTTGGTTATTTTTATTGGAATCATTTTATTTATAGTCTCATTTATTGGCTATAATGTTGTAAATCAAGCACGTATTATTTTAGAGAGGATTCCAGAAATTAGCGATATCTTAGAAGATGGACTTCTTAATGTCTCTTCTAACCTTATAAACTTTAAGGAATTTTTACCAACGCTTCTAACAGAAAATTTGGACTTGGATATACCAAATATTTTGCAAAATATAAACTTATCAATAACAACTATATTAGCGTCTCTAGTTGGATTGGTTGCATTCATTCCGAATTTGGTTGTCGCAATTATTGTTATGTTTGTTGCTGCTTTCTTCATGACAAAAGATAAAATTAGATTAAAAGAAATTCAGATGCAAATACTATCACATAAAACCTTTAGAACGCCATTGCTTATAATTATAAAAGAAGATGTTATCATGGTGCTTCTAGGCTATATTAGAGCACAGCTGATTATGATGTCACTGACTTTTATAGAAGTTGCTATAGGATTAACCATTCTAAAAATCCCCTATTCAATATTAATTGCTCTAGGGATTGGTATATTAGATGCTCTTCCCGTATTTGGTACTGGTAGTGTTTTTATTCCATGGATTATCATCTTGTTGTTCTATAAGAATTACCCGCTTGCAATCGGTCTTGGTGTGGTGTATTTAGTGGCAACACTTGGAAGACAAGCATTGGAACCTAAGATTATCAGTTCTCAAATTGGAATCTATCCACTAGTGACACTTCTAATTATCTATACAGGAATAAAAGTTTTCGGTGTTGCCGGTATTATTATCGCACCATTAATCGCAATTACTTTAATGGCTATCAAAAAAGCAGATGTACTAAAATTAAGGTAAGTTGTAGTTGTTTTCGTTAAACAATACCGAATCTGTAGTAGGTTCGGTTTTTTTATTGTTGCTCTTTAGTTTTTTAAACTTTCTAACAATTCGACACCATCGCAAAAGTCTAGTATTTGCAAGGGTTTTCCTGTTTTTTATCTCCATAATGTATTTACTTTACATTATTATCTGCTATAATCATTATCATATGAAAAGGAACATACCCGAACGTTTTTTATAATAATCTATATAATATAAGGAGGAAAACATGTTATACGTAATCAAATCTGAAGGTAGAACACTTGAAAAAATAAAAAGAGAATTGAAGGCCAGCCCTCAGATAAAATTCGTTTCAGTCGTAGCAGTAGATCTAGGTAACAATCACACCGATGAACGCATCCCTATGCATGTATTCCTAAATGACATCAAAAAATTCTTAACTGAAGGCGTACAAACCGATGGTTCTTCAGTTGTATTACCTATCATCGCAGAAATTAACAATGCAAAAGTTGACTTGATTCCTGATACCGATGTCAATTGGTTAGTTGATTATAATTATGGTCATATAGACGAAAATACAGGATTACCTGTTGGAACTTTATTAATCCCTGCAACACTGGTACATGATAATACATACTGCGATTCTAGATCCATTTTAAAAGCTTCTTCGGAACACTTTGAAAACACAATCATGTCACTCCTCGAAACTCATGATGATTTTTGCGCTGATTTCGGTGTTAAATTTGATGAGATTGAGAAAGTAAACTTAACTACAGCTACGGAACTGGAGTTTTGGGTAAAATCACCAAATTCAAGAGCGGAAGAAAGATTACTTTCCGTTTCACAAGTTTTAAAAGAGCAATATTGGAAAAGAACCGTTGGAAATGTTAGATCTGCTATGGAGGAGTCGCTTTTATTGTTAGATCACTACGGTTTTGAAGCAGAGATGGCTCATAAGGAGGTTGGTGGTGTACCTTCGAAACTAGAAGGCAGCAATAAATTTTCACATGTTATGGAACAATTAGAAATTGACTGGAAATTTTCTAATGCTCTTCAAACAGCAGATAACGAATTATTTGCCAGAGATATTATTTCAGATTGTTTCAGTCGATATGGTTTAGAAGTTACTTTTAAGGCAAAACCAATCGAAGGTGTTGCCGGCAATGGTGAGCATCACCATTTAGGTGCCGCACTTAAACTAAAGAATGGTAAAACAATCAACCTGTTCTCACCTCTTGAAATGGATCAACATTTCTTAAACCGTGCTGGTTATGGTGCTATAATGGGATTACTTAAAAACTACGATGTCATCAATCCGTTTGTAACAGCCTCTAACGATGCATTCAATAGACTAAAACCCGGATTTGAAGCACCGGTTTGTGTTGTTACAAGTTTAGGACACTCGCCTGCAAGTCCATCAAGAAACAGAACTGTATTGGCTGGACTTGTAAGAGACATGACATCTCCACTTGCTACACGTTTTGAGTTAAGAGCACCAAATCCACTAACAAATACATATTTATGTACTGCAGCGGTATATCAAGGTATGTTAGATGGTATTAAAGCAGTTATTACATCAAAGTATGATCTAGAGTTTATTGAAAAGAATTTTGATAAAAAAGCTGGAGATAAAGGTTTCTATTTAGAAGACGATAGAATGTATCGAAGTGAAGATGACGTTTTTGAAGATTATACTGAAAAAGAAAGAGATGAAATTTTTGGAAAACCACCAAAAACGGTTTGGGAAAATATTGCTAAATTAAGAGCAGCTAATGGTAAATTGGATGTTTTAAGAGATGGTGATGTCTTCTCTGATAGAATCATCAACTCTTATATAGCTGCCATAGAAGGCAACTGGACGTTTGAGCTTGAGAACAGAATTCTTATTGAAAATGTAGAAGTGATTAGAAATGCTAAAAAACTTCATATGAATGACGCTTCAGATATTGACGTTGTTCGTTGGGAAGAAATCAACAACTTAAGATTAAATTTGATGAAAGACACTTTGTCTAGCAAATCATTATTTACTCAAATTGAAGTAGCTATATCAGATTCAAAATTTGAAAAAGTTTCTGAACTTCAAATTGAAATGCATGCTGAAATTGCTAAATTAAAATCTTTATATCATGATTACAAGAGAAATCTATTAGACTAATTTTCATAATTGTACATACAATTACAAGTATACAAAATTTGTTATTTACAATAAAATAAAATATTATTATAATACTCTCAAAGGGATTGTTCTTAGGAATAAATACTGATTTTCGTTAATAAGTTATGCTTAATGATTAGGGGAGGAAATGATGGAAGTCTTAAATCAAAAGGAACTCAGAAGTGTTGTAACAAGTGTTGATGGTTATAACGACTATGGATTAGATACTTTTTCTGAGCATCTTACAGATTATTGTGATGAGATAACTATAAAGGATATGGATGATATTTTAGTTTATGTAGAGAACAATTTGAAAATCTCTACTGATGCAGAATTAAAGGGTTTAGATGAATCTTCACTAGAAGATTTATGTGAATATATCAATCAATTGTTCGACTAAAAAGACCGCTATGCGGTCTTTAATTTATTTCATGTATTAAATTATGAAGCCACTTCTCAGATTTGAAACGACGATGACAGATGATAACTTTTACAACCTCTTCTGTAGAAAGCATCCAAACGACATAAACCACTGATAACTTTAATACCACCGACCCTAGAATTGCAAGAGGTACACCAACTAGCCATACCGATCCCATTTCTGTTAACATTGCAAACTTCGTATCACCGCCACCTCTGAATATACCAACTATTTTCATCAGATTGTACATTCTAAACAATCCATAGAAACAATAAACATAAAATAGTTTTAGCGAATCGGACATAACAACATCAGATACATTGTACAGTTTTAAAATATAAGGCGCTAAAACAAACATCAACAGACTCATTAATAGTGAAAACAGTACCGATTTTCTAGAAATTTCTTTTGCATACAACCTGGCTAAGTCTTCTTTACCAGCACCAATACTATTACCAATCATCACAGAAGCTGCACTGGAAAAACCAATAAATGCGACCTCGTAAAACCTGTAAGCAGATAGAGTTATTTGATAACTTGCTACTGCATCTGCATTAATCTGACCAATACTCCACATATAAACAATTGTGCCTAGAGACCAAAATATTTCATTTAAAAGGACAGGACCTGCTTTTTCAAATATTTTAATAAAGAAACTTAGGTCGAAAGCCAACAAATCTTTTATTCTGGCTGCAAGTAGCGAATGCGAACCATATATAATAGCCATCATCAGTAAAAATTCAACGATTCTCGCGATTAACGTAGCAATAGCTGCCCCTTCTACTCCCAGCTCGGGTAATCCAAAATTACCGAAGATTAAGGCGTAATTTAGCAGGGTGTTCACACTGAGTGCTACTGCTGTTACCAACATTGGAACTAAGGTTTTACCGATACCTCTTGATGCCACATGAAAAGATAAAGATATTGACATAAACAAATAACTGAAGCCAACAATTTTCAAGTAAGAAACGCCAAGTTCTATAACATGCTCATTGTCAATAAATAACCCCATGAGTTGTTTGGGAAAGCTCACAGCAATGAAACAAAATATAATACCAACAGCACCGCCAGAAACCAAACTGACACCCATGGTCTTTTTAATATTCTTATGATCTCTTCGCCCAAAAAATTGAGCAATATATACTGAAACACCACTATTAATGCCAAATATAATCATCATGACAAAGAAAAAGACTTGATTTGCAATCCCTACCGCAGCAATTTCTTCCGAACCCAATCTACCGATCATAACTGTGTCTACTAAGTTGAGAGCAGCCTGTATAAACTGTTGTATGATAATTGGAATTGATAATGTTAATAATTTTTTTAGAAATATTTTTTTGTCCATAATCACCTCTTGACTAATATAACAGAAAGACTCAAATATTTCTATATACGAAAGACAATAATTCTTTTTTCATGTCCAATATAAATAAAAGACACTACTCTTTTTAAGCAGTGCCTTTAACTAATTATAGTTCTAAATAACCCATATTCTCATACAAAACATCATCAGCTTTAATCGATGGTTTCTCTTCTGCATTGATCGTACCATAATTTTCACTTATCAACTCATGTATTGATTGATCAATACCATCAGGCACCTTAATAGCACCATAGTTTTTAATATCCAATAGAATCGCTTGATTCCCTAAATCATTAATATCCAAATCGAATTCAACCGTACCATAATTCTCCAACACTTTTTTTTCTTTTATATGAGATAGATACTCCTTGTTTATTGTCAAGTTTGAATAATTACTGATGGGTTGATCTTCAACAAATCTGATATCAACATTCGACTTCGTACAATAACTGTTAACCAGTTCATAATCTGCTTTGTTACATAATATTTTATTTGCCTGAATTTTATAATCGCCTAATACATCCAGATATACAGTGTCTTTTATTGTCAATTGTCCATCTACAATAAGATTTTTATCAGCGGTACGAAAAGACAACGCCTGATCAAACTCAACTTTTCCTTTTTCAAAATGAGCTGGTGCTTCCACTAGTCTGATATTATTCTGATCTACTTTCAAGTATGGTTTTAACAATTTGATATTTTCTCTTGTTGCAACCAATTGACTGATAACTTGAATGGACTCAAAAGTATTTACAAACTCATTCATATCTAAAGGTTCTATTGCCAACAATGTTGTCACTGCAACATTCTTATCACCAAAATATGTGAAGTAGAAGTCATCATTCAGTTCAATTGTTTGTGAGATGTAAGTTCTATCGTAATCATATTCGATTACTTTTCCATTAATCGCAAGATGCGATTTGATGACACCGCTTATATCAGAAGGTATGATCATAACGCCATTAACGGTACCAGAATGAATTTTTTGTAAAAACAACTTGGGATCAACACCTTTTTCAACTATTCCTTTGCCGTTAATCGTCAATAGAACTCGACCTTCAATGCTTTTAAAATATTCACTACTAAAATTTGCTGTCCCATTAATGGTCGATAATCCAAGTTTTTCATTGGTTTTAATCATGCTACCAACATTCTTTTTTTCCACATCTAACAAAACCAATTCACTTTCATCATTTGTTATATAAGTCCCTATGTTTTTTATCAAACCCAATTTTGATCCTAATTCAGGGGTAATATTTCTTACGTCCAAGACACTGATATTGCGTATTTTCTTTTTCATTTAATCCTCCCTATATGCTTCTCTTAATTTGGATACAGCAGTTGATAATCGATTTCTTACAGTTGAAGGATTCATATTAATCATCTCTGCTATCTCCTTGCTGTTATAACCCGAATAATACTTTAGAGAAATTACTTTACGTTCTTCTTCATTTAAATCCGTGACAAGCATTTTTAAAACACGTTCATCTTGAAAATCCTCTACTGTTAATTGACTCATCACCAGCAGTCTCTTTCTTTGATCTTTTCTAATCGTGTCGATATGTTTGTTTTTTATGGTTTTAAACAACCAAGCTTTAACTTGTGTCGGATGCATCTCATCAAACAAATGTTGTCGCTCAACAACCTTTAAGAGGGCATCTTGAACCAGATCACTCCCCTTATGGAAATCACCACTTAAATGTATCGAGAAATTGAGGGCATCTTGATGGAAGTCTTGTATGATTTGGTCAATAGTCATGATCATTTCCTTTTCTAAGCGCTTTCATATAGAGAACGAATGAAACTACGATAGTGTCCTGACAAATTTATTTTATCACAAAAAAAGAATAGCCCCCAATAATTGGGGACTACTCAACCTCATCTATATGATGAGGACAGTCGATTAATCATTTAACTTATGTGTCAAGATACCTGATCTCAATTTAGGCTCGAACCAAGTAGACTTAGGAGGCATTACTTCACCTGCATCAGCAATAGACAATAAATCATCCATTGTTGTTGGGAACATAGAAAATGCAACTTTCATATCTGTGTTCACTCTAGTCTCAAGAGCTTCTAAACCTCTGATACCACCAACAAAATCAATTCTGTTGTTTGTTCTTGGGTTATCTATACCTAGGATTGGATCTAATAAGTTAAGTTGTAAGATAGAAACATCCAATCTATCAACAGGATCATTTTCATCACAAATGCCATCATGAGCAACTAACTCATACCATTTGTTTTCAATGAACATACCAAAATGTTTCTTACTCATTGGCTTGTAAATTCCATCTACTTCAGTGATTGTAAACTTCTCACCAACCAATTTAAAGAACTCTTCAGTTGTGTGCCCATTTAAATCCTGAACAACTCTGTTGTAATCCATAATGAATAAATCTTCATCAGGGAAAATTACCGACATGAAGAAGTTGAACTCCTCGTCTCCAGTGTAATTAGGATTTGCTTCTCTTCTCTTGTTACCCACGTTAACTGAAGAAGCTGATCTGTGGTGACCATCTGCAATATAAAGGTACTCAACACCTTTAAATAATTCTTCTATTCTACCAACAACATCATCAGCATCAATTACCCACACAATGTGAGTGATATCATCATCAGAAACAAAGTTATAAACCGGCATATGGAACTTGATCCAGTCATTAACAATAGCATTGATTGTATCATTCTTTCTATATGTTAAGAAAATAGGCGCTGTGTTTGCATCACAGTAATCAAAGTTATTAATTCTGTCTTGCTCTTTTTGTGGTCTTGTAAACTCATGCTTCTTGATTGTGTTGTTCATATACTCATCAATCGAAGTACAGCCAACAATACCCGTTTGTACTCTACCGTTCATCAATTGACGGTAAATGTATAACTTTGGCTTTTCATCCTGAATAAGTATACCTTCTTCTTGGAATCTATCAAGATTTTTTCTAGCCATTTGGTAAACTGACTCATCATACGGACTTACTTCAGCAGGTACATCCATCTCTGATCTTACAATATGTAAGAATGATTTTTCATTACCTTCAGCCATTTTCTTTGCTTCTTCACGATTCATAACATCATATGGTAATGACGCTACTAGTTCTACTAAGTCCTCTTTAGGTCTTAATCCTTTAAATCCTCTAACTACTGCCATTTATTTTTCCCCCAATTATCTAAAACTACTTAAATTCTTTAATAATTAAACTATAAGTTTCTATTCCAATTCTAGTTTGTGCTTCAGCAGTTGATGCACCAATATGAGGTGTTACTGAAACATTAGGATGATTGATAAGTGCTTCGTTCTTAGTTGGCTCTTCAACAAATACATCGATACCAGCACCAGCGACTTTACCTGAATTAAGCGCTTCAAGTAAACCGTCTTCACAAACCACACCACCACGAGCACAGTTGATGATATAAACGCCATCTTTCATCTTGTCAAACTTTTCCTTGTATAGAGCAGGACCATATTCCTTGATAAACGGAATGTGTAATGAAATGTAGTCAGCAGTTTTAATCAACTCATGCTCTTCTACAAACTTACAGCCATCCATTGGCTCACCCGGACCTCTAAGGTCAGTGTAAATAACGTCCATACCTAAAGCCATAGCTCTTTTCGCTGTTTCTCTAGCTATTCTACCGAAACCAATCAAACCTAAAGTTTTTCCGCCAATTTCAGTACCTTTGTAAGCTTTCTTATTCCATTCGCCATTTCTCATAGTAACATTTGAAATACCGATGAATCTAGCTAATGCAAACATATGTCCAATTGCAAGCTCTGCAACAGAAGCCGAACTTGAATTTGGTGTATTTCTAACTTTAATACCTTTTGATTCAGCATATTCGATATCGATATTATCCATACCAACACCTGCTCTAATAATTAACTTCAATTGTGAACCAGCTACTGCATCAATTAATTCTTCTCTAATTTTAGTTGCAGATCTGATTACGATACAATCGAATTCTCTTAATTTTGTTTTTAATTCTTCTACTGGATAAAAATTAGTATCTACTTGATGACCTAAACTCATTAAGTGATCAACTGCAGATTTATCCATACCATCATTAGCTAATATTTTTAACATATAGTCCTCCTATAGTCCTAATATATCTTCAATAACCCCTAATACTTCTTTAACTTCTTCCATAGTTGTATCTGCCATATGTGCAATTCTGAAAGTCTTTTCTTTTAAAGCACCGTAACCATTAGAGATTGTGAAACCTCTCTTAGCTAATTCTTTATTTAAATCAGCAACTGAAATTTCTTTAGTGTTTTTAATAGTTGTCAAAGTATTTGATGCGTATTGTTCGTCAGCTAACATATCAAAATGCTTCTTAGCCCATGCTCTAACAACTTGAGCTTGCTCTAAATGCTTATTGAATCTGTTTTCCATACCTTCTTCCATGATTCTATCTAATTGATAGTCAAGAGCAAACATATGAGAAAGTGATGGTGTAGAAGGATATTGGTAATCTTTCTTTTGAATTGTGTTGTATAATTCAACTAAGTCGAAATATAAACCTCTGTTTTCAACTGTTTTCGCTTTTTCATATGCCTTTTGAGACAATGAGCAAAGTGCCAAACCAGCTGGTAAACCTAAACATTTTTGAGTAGAAGCAATACAAATATCTACGCCCCACTTATCAACTTCTATTTTAGCACCACCCAATGATGATACTGTATCTAAACAGAATATTACTTCCGGATATTTTTTGATCACTTCAGAAATTTCAGCCAATGGATTCATAATACCAGTTGAAGTTTCGTTATGAGTAATTGTAACAACATCATATTCACCTGTAGCTAAAGCTTCATCTACCATTTCAGGTGTTGTTGGTTGACCCCATTCTGAATCAAAACGATCAGCAGGAATACCATTAGCAACTGCCATCTTATGCCATCTTTCACCAAAAGCACCAACAGCAAATACAGCTACTTTTTTCTTAGTACAAGATTTAACAGCAGCTTCCATTAAACCACTACCAGAAGAAGTCGATAAAATAATTTCTTCCTTTGTGTACATTAAAGTTCTCAACTTGTCAGAAATACTTCTTTGTAATACAGATGCTTCTTTTGTTCTGTGACCAATCATAGGTGTTGCCATTTTTTCTAATACATCTGGTCTAACATTAACTGGTCCTGGAATAAATAAACTCTTGTGCATGCTAACCTCCACTTTTTAATTTATAATCCTGTAAGGTCTCCCTTACCTCGTTTACCACCGAATTGACTATATGATATCATAATTTTTAAAAATTAAATAGCATTTAATAATAATTAATTTAATTTAATACAATTTAATTTATCAATATCATAAAATGTGAGAAATTAATATCTCACTTCGCAAAACAATGCATATAATTCAAGTTCATTCTATCAATACTTTGCTGGAAATTCAACTGTTTTAACTGTATTTGAGCAGACTATTTTATTATGTGTTTCCTAAACAAACAAATCTAATTTTATCCAGGGAAGATTAATAATAAAAATTAATGGTATATAGAGATTAGGAGATGATGATATGAAAGCAATTATTACAGGAATGTGCGGCACTTTGGCACCGTATATATACGACGAGTTTATAAGTGAGAATTGGGAAGTAGTCGTTTGGGAAAAACATTTAGTCCCAACAGAAGATTTGGATGCAATAAAAACATTTATAACAAATGAACAACCTGATGCTTTTTTACATATTGCATCGGGTCCCGTTGAGTGGATTGAAAATATTATAAAGGCAATCAAACCTTTTGGCATACCACTTATATTTACTTCTTCAGAAGCCGTTTTTGACGACTCACAAGAAGGTCCTTTTAGTGTCGATGATATTCCAAGATCGAAACACAATTATGGTAAATATAAATTGATGTGTGAAAACATTATTAATAGGGATTATATTGAAAACAGTTACATCATACGACTGGGTTGGCAAATAGCACTTCATACGCATAAAAACAACATGCTGGCATATTTAGTGACAGAAGGTCATATTAAAGCCTCTAAAAAATGGATTCTGTCTGCATCTTTTATGCCAGATACAGCTTATGCCATTTTTCGACTCATTAAAAAGTATCCTCCAGGACTCTATCATTTAGACGGTAATCAGGAAAACCTATCATACTACGAATTAATCACTTTATTAAAAGAAACTTTTATGTTACCCATTACAATTGAAGAAGACAATAGCTTTAAAAGAAATAATCAACTCTTGAGCGAGGAACCTTTGATTCATAACTTAAAAGAATCGATTCTAAAGTATAAAGACATCCATCATCTGTAGTGAAATAATATTGTAACTTTCAAAAGCTGAATTATAGGATATTATAACATTGGAGGTGACCTATGTTTAAAACATTAGAATCAATTATAGAAGAAAAAAAATTCTCTGGTGTTATTACCATTCAGAAGAAGAATAAAATTATATACAATAGAGCTTTTGGTTACTTAGATCGTGCAAATAAAGTTAGAAACGATATCAACACATCTTTTGGCATTGCATCTGGAACCAAATTATTTACAGCACTTGGCGTTTTGAAACTAGTTGAATCTAAACAACTCAGCTTAGATTCAAAATTATTTGATATTATAGAAAGGCCATTTGCAAGTTATGATCCAAACGTAACAATCAAACAGCTTTTATCACACACGTCAGGTCTACCTGATTATTATGATGAGGATTTAATTGATGACTTTGATAATTTCAAAGTTTCGGTGCCTTGGCATGAGCTATTAAAACCATCCGACTATATGGCTGTTATGCCTGATAGACCAATGAAGTTTTCACCAGGAGAAAATTTCCACTATAACAATGGAGCTTTTGTTTTTCTAGCGATGGTTATTGAATCCTTATCTGGTGATTATCATCAATGGATTGAAGAAGAAATTATCAAACCCAACTCGTTGAATAAAACTGGCTTTTATAAATTGAATCAACTGCCAGAAAATACAGCCCACGGTTATATTGACATGGCTGATTCATGGCGCACCAATATTTATAGTTTACCAATTATAGCTGGTGGAGATGGTGGCATCTTTACCAGTTCTGATGATTTGATTACATTATGGAAACAATTGCTTGATTATAAAATTTTATCCGAGGATTTGACTGAGATTCTCTTGACACCTCATGCAGAAACCAATGAAGAAGGTCATTATGGTTTGGGCATCTGGTTAGATCAGAAAAAAGACATCTATAATCCTTCGATTGTTGGTGCCGATGCTGGTGTTTCTTTTATCTCTACTCATAAGATTAAAGAGAAACTTACGATCAACATCTTATCCAATACAAGTGAAGGCGCATGGGAGGTTAATCCTTCTATTCAAGAACTCCTCAAAAAAATATAACAGCTGAATCAGCTGTATAAATTTTTTTTTCTATGTTGTAAGAGTGGTAATTCCGCTCTTACTTTTTTTATGTACCCCGTATCAATTTCTGCATAAATAATCTCTTCTAATTCGTTTGCTTCCGAAAGAATTTCTCCCCAAGGATCAATTACCATAGAATGTCCATAAGCTTTGTAAGATAAATAACTTGACCTTGCTGGTGATGCGACAACAAAATACACTTGATTGTCAACCGCTCTTGCTCTTGATGTAATATGCCAGTGGGCAGGACCAGTAGTTGTGTTAAAAGCTGCAGGGACTACAATGACCTCAGCACCATGATCTACCATGGCTCTCATCATTTCTGGAAATCTCATATCATAACAAATAGCGACACCTAACTTCAATCCTTCAACATCAAAAGTAGTCACTTTTTCACCAGGAGATAAAACACTGGATTCTTTAAAAGTGATACCACCTTTGATATCTACATCAAAGAGATGTACTTTTCTATGTTTACCAATGAGCTTTCCTTTAGAATAAGTATAAGATGTATTATACATTTTTTCATCTTCAAGTTCAGGTATAGAACCACCTACAAGTGTAATACCTAGAGTTTCAGACAAATCAGCCATCCATTTTGTTGTTTCAGAGAACTCAACTTCTGCATACTTATAGAATGTCTTTGCATTATAAGGACAGTTAAACATCTCAGGCAAGACAATAATATTTGCCTGAGCAGCTGCCTCTTTAATCAAATATTCAGCATGAATCAGATTTTCTTGTTTATCCCTAGAAATATCCAGCTGGATAACAGCAATTGTTTTTTTCATAAAAACCTCACTTAAAATGCAACAATAATCCCTTGATCATCACAATACAAACTGGTTAATCCATGTGTTGGTACAATAATTATTTCTTTGAATTCACATATTTCCTCTACACGTGCTTTTAATGACTTGGCACGCTCCAGGTTGTTCACATGACTGATCGCCAAAGTTTTACTTGAAGCATCTTTAGCCACATCACAAATATTCTGTGCTAATTTCTCAAAAGCTTTATTTGAACTTCTCACTTTCTCAGAAACAACAATATCACCATCTAAAGTGGTCATAATCGGTCTGATTTTAAGAGCCATGGCAAGTTTACCTTTCCAAGAAGGAATTCGTCCATTTTTAATTAAGTTATCAAGAGATTCGGAGATGAAGAAAGTTTTCATATTCTTCACATATAACTCTACTTCTTCAACAATATTATCAAAATTAAGTCCTTGGTCTATTTTTTCTTTGACTTTCAAACCAATTAATGTCTGACCAACTGAAGCTGATTTAGAATCAAATATATGAATATTTTTCTTAGTTTCTTCTAAGACCATGTTCATAGCTAACATTGCACTATTATAAGTACCACTTAACTTTGATGATATAGTGATGGCAAAAATATCTGCGTTTTCTTCAAATTTCTCTTTAAAATCATTTGGTGACGGACATGCTGTTCTAGGTAGTTTAGCAGATTTTTTCATTTTCTGAATAAATTCAATAACATCCAACTTATCATCATCGATAATCTCTTCTTCATCTATGTATAATTTAAAAGGAATTTTATCAATATCTACTTCTTTTTCTAATTGTTCATTTAAGTCTAAACTACTATCTGAAATAATTTTAAACATAAATCCTCCTCTATTTTTATTATTATTATTTATTTAATACGACAACAACGACATGTAGTTATCATAAACCTGTTACATCATCTTAACAATTTAATTATAGTCAATAATACCAAATTATGCAAAGGTTAAACACTCATTAAGTAAAAAGGTTACTCCAGTCAGGAAAATCCATTCGTAATATGGTGCAATATATAAATTGAAATTGTTGATTTACTCATACCGTTTGTTAATAAATAAATATAAAATGCAATTTGAACTTCACATATAGGGTATACATTGATTGAGGTGATTCAAATGAAAAAAATCATAGCCATAATAATTGTAGTCGCTATGTTAGGATCTAGTCCTTTATTCTATTTTTTATCTCAATCTAAGAATACAACTACTCCAACAAACGCAAGTCGAGCTACTAAAACGGTTGATTACTCCGATGACTTAATGAAGTACATCACTAAAGGCGGACCTCCTAAAGACGGGATTCCCCCCATTGACATGCCTATATACGTAACAGTAACAGATAGCAATTATCTAAACGATTATGACAAAGTTTTTGTCTATGAAGCCAAAGATCATAGTTATTTGTATCCACAACGAATCTTGGTTTGGCATGAAATAGTCAATGATTATATTGATGGCAAACAATTATCAATAACTTATTGTCCTTTAACAGGTTCTGCTATTTGCTATTTAGGTGATTCCGACCATCCAGATAACACCTACGGCACTTCAGGTAGTTTACTTAATAGTAATCTGGTGATGTACGATAGAATAACAGATTCCTATATACCTCAGATATTAGGTAAAGGAATCAATGGTGATTTGGATCAAATCGTATTGCCAACAGAACCAATTTTATGGGCTGATTGGAAAGATGCCAAACGGTTGTATCCAAACGCAAAAGTACTTTCTCAAGAGACTGGCTTTTTCAGAGACTATAATAACGATCCATATGGCTCTTATTTACCAGACGACGAACGTTCATATTACTATTTCGGAGGTCCAATTTTTCCGGTCCTGTACTCCGATGATACATTCAGTGAAAAGAAAATCGTTGTTGGAGTAAAATCAGATAACCATGTAGTAGCACTCGATCCATTTTTAATCAAAGAAGTAAAACTACTACAATTCGATCTAGACACAACAAAAGCAGTTGCAATATACGATGAAAGACTTAAAGCTGTACGTGTTTTTTCAACTGAACTCAATGGTACTTTATATGATTTCAAACCTTCAATAAATGGCTTTGTTGATCAGTTTGGACAAAACTGGGACTATAATGGCGTCTATGAAGAGTTACAACTTATGCCATTGACTTATTTTGATGTGATGTGGTTTGCATGGTTTGCCTATTATCCAGACACCGACGTGATTAAATGAGGTCTTCTCGCAAAATGCTGAAAAACAAAATTCATATAACCATCGGTCTAATTGTTTATTTCCTCTTGTAATATTGGAGCATCAACTACCTGAATTTCGGCATTGAAAGCTCTGTGACAAATTGGCAGGAGTTGTTCTTTAAGCACATTTCCATTTTTACTTTGAACCCATTGGTATTAAACAGAATAATGGTATCCAATTCTACATGGTACCAATGAATATGTTATTAGGGATGATATTAGGTCTTTTCGTTTTCATAAATATCCTTGCAGTATTGTCTATTAGAAACTTACCTAAACATTGTCAAGTCAATTACAAGTACACCGGTATCATTGGAATTCTTCCAAGTTTTCTAACTGGATTTCTATGTTGTACACCAACATTTTTGGTATCATTGTCTAGCATTTTAGGCTGCTCAATTTCTTTTTTTACGCCTATCTTTAAATGGCTGCTACCTTTGAGTGTACTTATGTTACTTTTGGGTCTATATAAAAGTCATACGATCATTCAAGAAAACTAGTTTGACAAACACTTTTAAAAATCAAAAAGATCCGTTCTAAGTGAACGGATCTTTAACATGCTTATATCATACTAAAAGCATTATATTTAATTTACGCAATGATCTTTTGCGAGTAATGCTGCTCCTATGATACCGGCGTCATTTCCAAGTTCAGAAATAACAATCTCAGTTGAAGAAAACTCTGACAAGAAATACTGCTTGTCAATTTCTTTAGTCAGTCTGTTTAACAGATAATCTCCAGCTCCAGAAACACCGCCACCTAAAGCAATTCTCTCAGGATCTAATATCAGTTGGATATTTACAATACCTCTTGCAAGATACTTAATAAACCTTTCAAATGTTTCAATTGCAATAACGTCGTTATCTTTAGATAAATCAAGAACGTCTTTCGCCGTGATTTTATCTAAATCTCTTAACTTAGAAGGAAGTTCTGTCGTTTCAATCAAGTGTTCAGCATACTTAATTATAGCAGTAGCAGAAGCAAATGTCTCCAAACAACCATTACTACCACAGTTGCAGTCATAGAAATTGTCACCAATAATCATATGTCCAAGCTCTGTACCAATACCATGTCCACCACGTACTTCTCTATCGTCAATAATGATACCACTACCAACACCAGTACCCAGTGTTACCATGATACTATTTGAAACACCTTTTAGTGAACCGATCTTATATTCTGCATACGCAGCCACATTGGCATCGTTATCGATTGCTATAGGTAGATTTAAATTCTTTAATCCATCCATTAGACGTACATGATTCCAATGTAAATTGGCACAGGCTAAAACAACTGACATGTCTTTGTTTACAAGTCCTGGTATTCCAATTCCAACAGCTTCTACAGTTTCATCTGTACTATTTCTTAGTTCATCAATTAACAAATAAATATCTTTAATGAGTTCTTGAGCTGGACGTTCTGCATTGGTTGGCAAACTCTTTTTAAACACAAGCTTCCCTTCATTAGTAACCAGTCCAGCAGCAATATTTGTACCACCTAAATCGATTCCTATTAACATATTCTCTCCTATTTTTTTAACAACTCTTCACGAAGTGCTTCAAAACCTGGCTTTCCTAATAATGCGAACATATTCTTCTTATAATCTTCAACACCTGGTTGATTGAAAGGATTCACACCAATCATATAACAACTCATCGCACATGATTTCATAAAGAAGTACAATAACTTACCATAGTTAAATGGTGTCAACGACTCAAGGTTTAAGATTACATTTGGTACACCACCATCAACGTGAGCCAATACTGTTCCTTTACAAGCATTCTTGTTTACAAAGTCCATAGTTTCACCAACTAAGTAGTTAAGGTTATCTAGATTTTGCTCATCTGACTCTATTTTAATATCACATGCTACCTTCTCAACATTTACAATCGTTTCAAATAATATTCTCTGGCCATCTTGAACATATTGACCCATAGAATGAAGATCACTTGAATAATCTACTGCAGCAGGGAATAAACCTTTGCCATCTTTACCTTCTGATTCACCCATCAATTGTTTCCACCACTCTGCAGTGAAATGTAATTGCGGTTCATAATCAACAAAAATCTCTATGTCTTTACCATTGTTTAATTGGTAATTTCTAATTGCAGCATATTGGTAACATGCATTTTCTTTCATATCCGTATTTAAGTATTCTTCATAACCTGCAGCTGCACCAGCCATTAATGCATCCACATCGATACCAGAAACTGCAATCGGTAACATACCAACACTTGAAAGTACTGAGAATCTTCCACCCATATCATCTTTGATACCGAAAGTTTCATAACCTTCTTGATCAGCTAATTGACGAAGTGCCCCACGGTTGTAATCTGTTGTTGCAACGATTCTTTCTTTAGCACCATCTTTACCATATTTATTTTCCATATACTTTCTAATGATTCTAAAAGCTAAAGCGGGCTCAGTTGTAGTACCAGATTTAGAAATAACATTAACTGTTAAGTCTTTACCTTCAATTGCCTCTAGGAAATGAGTCATGTATACAGGACTGATATTATTACCTAAAAACATTACTTTAGGGAATTTTCTTTTCTCATCACTTAATTCGTTATAGAATGAATGGTTTAAAGCTTCAATTACCGCTCTAGCACCTAAATAAGATCCACCAATTCCAACTACAACTAAAATATCCGAATTCCCTTGAATTTTTTTTGCACATGCTTTCATTCTATCGAATTCTTCTACATCATAAGTTTTAGGGTAATCTAACCAACCTAAGAAGTCATTACCCGCACCTGTTTTCTCATGGATTACCGTATGTAATTCATTGACTTGCTCTTGATAATTTAACAACGCATCTGTTGTCATGTTTGCTTTTGAATAATCAACTTTGATACTCATGTCTACCTCCATATATATTTGATTTCGTTAATCCCCCAATTAAGTGTTGTATACCCAACTGTATCAAACACTATCAAACATTATACACCAAAATCGGTATCGTTTCCACGTCATTATAAGGGAATAAGAAAAGATTCCATCATCTGATGAAATCTTTACTAGAAAATTGTAGTATTCTACAAATATTTATCTATTTCTATAACCTCGTCCACTTGAATTGCTTTGATTAGATCCCGTTTTATCAGTAGTACTTCTTTTGAAACCAACATTGACCTTTTCAACTTGCCTTTCAAAGGCACTTAAATGATTTTCAGAGCCTGCAACTAAATATTCAAAAACCGATCTAACTTCATCTGGCAAATCACCTTCTAAAAACTTTTCATATAAATCAATATTCTCTATTTCTGCTTGAACACCCGCTTTAAACGCATCCTCTAGACTGGCAGGTAAAGTGATGTGGCTACTTAAATCAATCTCAGGAATATCAATACCATAACTTTTCATCAATTCTTCTACCATTTCGATATGAGTTTGTTCTGCTTTCATAATATTCGTAAAGGGTTTTGATACATCAAAAGCTTTTACAATCTCTTCATAAGTCGAATAAGCTAAAAGCTCATCCTCTAAAGCATACTTTAACATGTCTTGTAGTTCAGGATCATCATCATTGATGCCTTCATGTCCAAAATCATCTGCAAATGCCACCATACTTAAACTCAAAGTTAATACCATCACCAATAATACTTTTTTCATCTTAAACCTCTCTTTCATCGTTATGTCTAACTACATCTTAAAGAAGTCATGTGACAGATTTATGACGAATTATTGTCATTTGATATTTATTCCAATAGAAATTTAGTCCGTCTTCCTCTTCATATAAGTCATAATCACAATACCACCAGATATTGTGTAGTCTTTTAGATGAAGTTTTATCGTTGGATTGTTATCATAAAACAATTTTCTACCTTTGCCCAAGATAGTAGGTATAATACCTATGATATACTCATCTATTATATCTGCTTTAATTAAAGGATCAATCAGCCCTCCACCCCCAAATAGATAAATGTCTTTTCCTTCTTTTTGCTGTTCTAGTTTTAAGCAATTCGCCAAATCGCCGTTAATGAAATTTACATTATCATAACTCTCTTTTAATTGTGAGGTTGCAACTAAAACCTTATGCTTGCTAAATAACTCAAGAGGACAATCTTCAAAAGCTTTTCTCCCCATAACAATTGTATCGACAGAACTTAAAAACTCTTCGAAATCAAACGAGTCTTCTGTATTTAAAGTGTTGTCTCCATCTCCAACAATCCAATCAAAGGTCCCCGTTTCTGATGCAATATAACCATCTAAACTCATTGCAAGATTCATAATTATTTTTCGCATATCAATCTCCTTTTCTTTATCCTTTCTATATTCTACCACCTTTTTGCTATCTCATAACAAAATCATATAATACTTTTGAAATCTAAATATGTACTGCTAGAAAACATCACAATAGAAATTATCATAGTTACAGTTATTTAAAAAAAGAATCGCTCACTTATGAACGATTCTTCTGGGGGGTTACACAATACTTATTTGAATATTAACAGGTGCCAATCCTTCACAAGCTAGTGTTAAATCTACAATACCTGTTTTATTAATCGTTTCAATCCAGAATCCGAATACACCACCTTTAGGTACAACAACACTTGGACCATGCAATTTTGCAGGACCTGTTAGATCGATTGTTACCGGTCTATCGAAAAACGGCAATAAATTATGAGCCTGATCCAAAATACTTACCACAGTTCGTGTGGCATCTTTTTCGTTTGAATTTAAAACCAAATCATCTGTTTTTACCGATAAATACGTTGGTAATGGGTTCTTTGAAAGTGTTTTTGAAATGACACAGGCATCATTAACAAAACCTTTGATAATACCATCTTCCCATTTCATACCCCATTCGCCTAAATCCTCAACGGTGACAATGCTCTCATCAACAATCACCGGTGGATACGGCAGTCCATCATAGACTTCTGAAGGGAACAGTTTGAATGTTTTAAGCTCACCAAATGACAAGGTTATATAATCACAGTTCGTTAGTACCGTCAATGGAAGAATACCACCAATACTTCTCTCTCCTCGTGCCCAAAATGTAACCGGTTCTAATACGGGATCAATTTTGGGACTTACCTGAGATTTGTAAACAGAGGCTGCAAACTTGTTAACTCTAAACATATCCATAATGCCATGATAACAAATCCTATCACCTGCACCAAAATCATTATGAGTATTGTAATCAAAAGCACACCAACCAATCGCTCCCGAAATGTTTTCATTTCTAAAAGCGGCATCTTGAACTCTTAAATGTCTTTTTACATGTTCCATCTGTCTTTCTTCACAATCAAACCTTTTTGTAGGATACATATGACCGTTGTATTCTGTCACCAGATAAGGGACATTTCGATCTAAACCAGTCACCAATTTCTGATCACGTAGAGCCGTCTCACCACCATCAAGAACAAAATCATTCATCGTATAAACATCTTCTAAGAACTCACTATTGTCAATGTATCTAACACCACCGGTCTGACGTGTTGGATCTAAAACTCTCGCCAACTCATTGGTACTGGTATAGAAATCATGATCATCTTGTGATTCGTTGATTCTTACACCCCAGATAATGATTGAAGGATGATTCCAATCCCTCTCGATCATCTCTTTAACATTTTGAATGGCCACATCTTTCCATGTTTGATTTCCAATATGCTGCCAGCCCGGGATTTCTTCAAATACCAATATACCAAGTTCATCACATTTATTTAGGAAATGCTTTGATTGTGGGTAGTGCGATGTTCTTACTAAATTAAAATGTAATTCATCTTTTAAGATAACTGCATCCTTTTCCTGTACACGTTTAGGCATTGCATAACCAACATATGGATAAGATTGATGTCTGTTGATGCCCATGAGTTGAATCTTCCGATTGTTTAGATAAAAACCATCGGCTTTGAATTCACATGTTCTAAAACCAAATCGTTCTTTCAAATGATCTTTACCATTTTCTGTTGTTAAAGTTAATTCAATAGTGTATAAATTAGGCGACTCCAAATCCCATAACTCGGCTTGAACATTGTCTATTTGAATATCATATGATTCTTGTTCTTTATTTAGATTTAAAACAACTTCAAGGCTTTTAATCTGCTTACCTAACTGATTTTTAATTTTGACATCCAAAGTCGCTTTACAATCTACTTTATCGGTTACCGCCGACATATGCAGCAATACAGCTTTATTCGTTTCATGGTTATTCAAAGTTTCAATTCTAACATGTTTGATATATGTTTGATCATAGATTCTTAATTCTACTTCCCTATAAATACCGCCATATGTCAGATAATCTATTTGACCACCAAAAGGCGGAATATTTTCCAATTCTCTTGAATCCACTTTTACCGTCAGAACGTTATCCCCATTTTTTATATAAGGTGTTAAATCATACTCAAAAGGCGTATATCCTCCTAAATGTTGATCAACGAAGTGTCCATTGATAAATACATCTGCAACGGCCATAACCCCTTCAAACCTCGCACAAAGCTTTTCATCTTCAGAAAGACTCACCTCAAAGAAATTTTTATAACACGAGACAAACTGAAACATTTTTTCATCAAAATAATTATATGGCAGTTCAATGTTCGTATGGGGTAAATTCACTTTATCAAATGTACTTACATCATCATTTTTTATCATACTCTCATTATAGTCAGGGTTATAAAACCAGTTGTTATTTAATCTTATTGTTTTTTTCATAGTTTACTCCATTTAATTATTTAATTGATCCAATCATACCCTCTACAAATCGTCTTTGCATGATAAAGAACAATAGTACTGTTGGTAACGTCGCAATAATTATAGCAACCATTATCACACCAAAATCAGGGAAATAGGCAGATGATAACGAAGAGATAACAAGCGTTATTGTCTTTTTACCTTGTGATTGCAATATAATCAAAGGCCATAGGAAATTATTCCAAGCTCCCATAAAGACAATAATAGATGCTGCTGCATATGTTGATTTCATTGTAGGCATATAAATTAAGAAGAAAATTTGAAACTCATTTAAGCCATCAACTCTCGCTGCTTGAACCAGCTCAATTGGAAATGATTTTGTGTTTTGTCTAAAGAAGAAAATGACAAAAATAGATGCAATCGCAGGTATAATAACAGCCCAATGACTGTCTAACATATTCGCTTTGGCAAAAATTCTGAATAAGGGTATCATTAATGCTGCAAATGGCACCATCATGGTTAATAACATAAACTGATAAATTTTTTCTCTTGTTTTATGACGGTACAGTTCAAAGCCATATCCTGCCATCGAAGCAATCAACAAGGAAAGTAATGTTGTTAGAATTGCAATTTTGCCCGAATTCCATAATACCTGAGGTAAATCAACCATTTCTAACAATTTTCTAAAGTTATTGATCAATTCACTACCAGGAAATATTTGTCCTTTTGTAATTTCTGTTGATGTATTGGTTGCACCAATAATCATCCATATAAACGGAAAAATAGATACAAAGGAAATCAAAGATAAAAACGTGTATTTGATTATTGTATTTATTTTATTCATCTTTACCTCCTCCTACTTTAAATTGAATAATAGCCAAAACTGCTACTATAATTACAATGACGTATGAGATAGTTGCAGCATATCCATAATTTGGTGTAAATACAAATGATAAGTTGTAAATGTACTGAGATAAAGTCAGTGTTGCATCACCTGGACCACCACCGGTTAAGTTGACAACTTCATCAAACAATTGCAAAGTACCGATTGTTGACATAATGGTTGTAAAAAGAATCACCGGCTTCAACATTGGTATTGTGATATTCGTAAATTGTCTGAACTTAGATGCACCATCTATTCTTGCAGCTTCGTAAATTGACGGATCAATATTTTGTAAGCCTGCTAAATAAAAAATCATATTATAACCTGTCCATCTCCATGTAATTGCTAATATAATAGTCACTTTTGCCCAAAACGGATCCAACAGCCACGGTATAGGATCTGCAATCAGATGAATACTAAGTAAAAATTTATTGATAATACCATCAAATGAAAACATTGATCTAAATAATATAGAATAGGCTACCAATGACGTTACACAAGGTAGAAATATAGCTGTCCTAAATAACGATTTAAATTTCAATTTTGGTTCATTTAGCATTGATGCAATGATCAACGAGAGTAATATCATAATTGGCACTTGGATAATAAAAAAAGTGAATGTGTTTTTTAAAGCAGTTTGAAATACAGTATCAGTAAACAATCTTCTGATATTTCCAAGCCCATTAAATCTCATCACAACGCCTTTACCTGTCATTGTTGACAATATTAATGAGTTAATGATTGGATAGATATTAAAGACTAATACCAATACAACAGCAACAGAAATAAAGCTCCAACCATTTTTTTGATAAGCTTTCTCGAGTCCTTGTTTTTTGACTTTGTTCATATTCGACCTTCCTATCATGAGAAAAACGGGGCATCAGCCCCGTTTAATAGTTGCAGATTATTGTATTTGTGATTTTAATTGCTCTTCAGATTTTTTTAGAGCCTCTTCAATTGAACCACCATTATAAACATCACCCATATTTGCAAAAATTGCAGCATCAGCTTCATAAGTATAGGTTCCAAAGCTAATTGCTGGAATTTCAGTCATCCATTTTGAGAAATCAGCATAAACTTTTTGACCATTAAAGAATGGATCAGCTTCTGAATATGCAGAACCCGTTTGTGATGGTTTAAATGAACCAACAGCACCACGGTCTATTAAAATCTTTTGATAGAAATCTACGTCTTTTCCATAAGTTTCATTTAAAAATTCAATTGCAGCACCTTTATTTTCAGAGCTGTCTAATACATACCAACTCGAACCACCCAAGTTAGAAGCGTTTTTTGATCCTTCAACATTTAATCTAGGAACAGGCGCCACTGCCCACATGCCAGATTGAGAAGCTTCAGCTTTTACAGATCCTGTAATCCATACACCAGTAATAACAGACGCTGTCTCACCACTGTTGAAAGCACCAACCCATTCTCCCCAACCACTCGTTGGTTTGATCCAATCAGATCCAGCAATTTCTCTGTATACTCTAACCGCTTCAATCAATGCTTTGTTTGAAGCCAATGAGGGATTACCTTCTGCATCTGTGTACCATTGACCAGCAGATTGCATCATTATTCTCATTAAACCACCATCATTAGGATCAAATGCTAACATAGCTGTACCTGTTTTATCTTTTACATCTTGTGCAATTTCTAAATAGTCATCCCAAGTGATATTCTCTAAATCTTTGGCTTCATATCCAGCTTCAGATAAAACATCTGATCTATAGTAGAAACCAGCAACACCCGAGTCAAAAGGAACACCATAAATTTTTGAGTTTAAAGTCATTAATTCCGTTTTATAATCTACAAAATCACCATGAGGTACTTTCCCAGTTAAATCTGTGAAACTGCCTGGATATGATTGTAAATACATCTGTGCATTATAATCCTCGATTAAAACTATGTCTGGTAAACCAGTAGTAACACCAGAGGCTAAGTTTGTATGTAATTTCTGCTCTAAATCTCCCTTAGCATAATCAACAATTTCAATTTCCATATCAGGATACATATCAGCAAAACGTGCTTTTGCTTCTTCCATAATTGCAATATTAAAGTTTGGATCCCAAGCCCATATTGTAATTTTACCATCTTCCTTAATTTCCATTGTTCCACTTGCCTCATCATTATTACCACATGCTGCTAGTGATAACACTAATGCAAGAATTATCATTAACGATAATATTTTCTTCATTGTCCCCTCCTAGTTTCTTCCCTAAGTTATCTTACAACTAAATTGTATTTCTTATTTAGTAAAAAGTCAATATTTTTACTAAAATTATTCGTGTTATTTTCATAATATTCGCCATATTGCAAAATATAAAAACTTGTTAAGCATCTACAATAGCCATTACAGGGTCGTTTTACCTATTTTTTAGTAAAAAAAATAAAAAACCAATGAAAACATCAATCTTTTATTTCTTTTAAAGTTTCTCTTTTAATAAGTTTTGTTGGAATAGTGAGTTTTTTTGGTATCTTTCGACCATTAATCTGTTCTAACAACAAGTCGACTGCACATTCTCCCATATATTCAGAATAAATCTTAACGGTGGTTAAAGGAGGCAATGTATATTGTGCTGTTGGTATATCATTTAGACCAATGATACCAATTTGTTCCGGCACTCTTATACCAGCTTCATATAAAGCCTTCATTGCCCCAATAGCAATATTATCATTTGCTGCAAAAAAGACTTCTGGCAGCTTATCCAACTCTAGAACGCTTTTCATCATCTGATAGCCACTTTCATGAGAAAACTCACCAACAAAGATCCAATCCCCTCTGTATACATTGTATTTTGTTACGGTTTCGATAAATGCTTTTTTTCTGGTTTCGCCTAAAATTGTATTATATTCTGCTAGTTTTTCTTTCCCGCCAATATATCCAATTTTTTGATATCCTAATCTTAAGAGATACTCGATTGTTGTTTTAACTGTATTTTCAGCATCTATCACCACACTATCAAACAAACCTTCACGTGGCGAGGAGTCTACAAACACCACACGTTCACAGCACGCCTGAATTCTATCAATCTCATCATTAGAAAATTTACCGATTACAACCAACCCATCCAACTGCTTCAACTCAGCATCTGTAAAGTTGGCACTTCCTCTGTAAATTTTCGTAATATGTATTTCCTTATCTCTACACAACTTTTCAATACCCAAACGAATTGCAATGTAATACGGGTCATCCAGTTCCTGCTCTAGTGATAGAAAATGTAAAATACCAACATTCAATGTATCTTTTCTTTTCTTTTTTGTTTTTCTTTTATTTCTATTTCTTGGTGTTTCATATTCAAGTTCTTCCGCTACTTCGAGAATGAGTTTTCTCTTAATACTGCTGATAGACAATGTTTTGTCATAATTAAGAACTCGCGATACCGTCGCAATCGAAACACCCGCTCTTTCAGCTATGTCTTTTATAGTTGCCATATGTACTCCTTTTGTTTAATACATTTTACTAAAAAAAAGATAAAAAAGCCAATGAAAAGTAAAAAAGTATTCAAATCTCAATATTTTATTGTTGATAAAGCCTTACATTTACGACCAAAAGATAACTTATAAGTCTTTTAAACCTATCTATTTTTTGTCTCTATCCAAATTTATTTAACATGCCGTTATATTGTTTTAATCACATTCAATTATCTAAACAAAAAAAAACTACCCTTAGGCAGTTTTAGTTGATCGATATAAAGAGGGGCATCTCTTATACAGTTCTATGAGGGGTTATTCATGTATACATTGTATCATCATTTTTGACTATATCGTTGAAATCAACCTTTTCTTTATCCATTTTTGATATATTATGAAAGTATAATTAAGATATAAACAGACTATAAAAATTTATTCGAATATTCAGATATTTATTGAGAAAATATAAAATTTCGGATATGATTAGTAAAAATAGGAGGTTTATATGAACAGAGATGAAGGATTAGCATTATTAAAAACGCATGTAGAAACTCAAAGAGTTTTTCGCCATTCTTTAGCTGTAGAAGCAGCCATGAAAGCATATGCGAAAAAATTTGGAGAAGATGAAGAACGCTGGGGATTGCTCGGGTTACTTCACGATATAGATTTTGAAAAATATCCAGATGTACATCCCCAAAAAGCACCTGAACTTTTAAAAGACACTGATTTAGATCAAGTCTTTATTGACTCTATTTTGTCACACGGTGATAACAGTCCTATACCAAGGGATACAATGGAAAGAAAATGTCTACATGCAGTAGATGAAATGGCTAGTTTCATAATAGCTATTGCGCTGATGAGACCTACAAAACTAGAAGGTCTAAAAGGTAAGTCAGTCAAGAAGAAAATGAAGGATAAAGCCTTTGCAAAAGCTGTTAATAGAGAAGAACTTACCTCTTCAATGGAAGCACTTGAAATTGAATTTAATGACCACATCGACATTATAGTGAGTGGATTAGTTGAGCAGGAAGTATTTTTAAATGAGTCCGGCTTAACCATATTAGGATAATGAAAGAGTGAATCTAAATAACTTAGATTCACTCTTTTATTATTATAGTAAATTTTAGTTTCTTATAGAAGATTTCTAAGATTTTTATTAGCAAGTAACTTACTGCCATTTACAATGCTTAGCGTTCCAAGAGAAACACCACCAATAATAAGTACGATGCCAAATACTAAATTAAATATACCAGTTTTTCTGATACTCTTGTAAGTTTTTTCATTGATCCGATTCATAGCCACTCCTTTTATCACTTCAAACATGTTTATTCATCCATATTAATTATCTCACAGAAATGTAAATCTTTATAGTCAAAACAAATGTTTGCCTAAAAATCAATTGAATACTTTCAACCTGAATACTTTCAATGATTCCACCTTACATTTTTACTATAAATTTAAGTTGAATTGTATTAGAAAGTGAACTAGAATAAATTGAAATCCTTATATTTCACGTATAAACAAAAAAGAATCCGTTTTCAGGCGGACTCTTTTGAGTATTGATTATAGTTTTACAACTGCTAATATTTCAGTTTCAAACTTGATTGCTGCTGCTTCTAATGTCTTCACTTCTTCAGTCATATCAGCAACGAACTTCTCATCTTTGATTGACCCTAAATTAATCTTAACATTCATAAGAGCCGACAATACAGCCGTTCTTGCCATCATTGCAGATACAGCACCATCAGTTACCGCATTTGTATTACCCTTTTCAACTACTACCTTTGAATACTCCATGATTGAGTAAGCAATTTTTGCAGTTTGAAGTGGTACAGATGCAGCGTACTTTGTACCTTCTTGAATAGCGTTTGTTCTAGTAACTTTTTCTTCATCCGTTTCTTTTGGAAGTTTGAAAGCTTTCATAACTTCATCAAATGATGAAGCATCTTTATCAATTAGTTCTACAAGTTCTTGTCTCTTCACTTCTAGTGCTTCAACAATGCCCTTCATTTCAGATTCTACTTCTACGTATTTTTTCTTACCAATTGTAAGGTTAGCTACCATCTCAGCAAGTGCTGCTGCTAAGGCACCCGAAAGTGCTGCAATACTACCTCCACCTGGTACAGGTTCATTTGAAGCTGTTGTTGCAACAAAATCTACTATATTTTTATTTACTAACATATGTCCCCCTATTTTACAAATGCCACTTCTCCATTTTTAATAACCACTTCTACAGTACTTACACCAATATGATATGGTAAGAACTTATATGATGGGAATTCATGAATTACAATATCTGCTTTTTTACCAACATCTAAAGAACCTACTGTGTCAGCTCTGCCAACAGCAGCTGCACCATTGATTGTAAGTGCTGAAATTGTTTCCTCTGTTGTTAGACCCATATACAGAGTTGATAACGCTATTGCTAGTGGAATCGACTCAGTATGACAGCTTCCAGGATTGAAGTCTGTTGCAACTGCCACAGCACACCCTGAGTCCACCATAAATCTAGCACGTGCATAATGCTCTTTCAAAGAAAATGCTGTACACGGTAAACATGTTGCTATCACACCAGCTTCAGCCATTGCTTTAATACCTTCGTCTGATGCTTGTAACAAATGATCTGCAGAAGTTGCCTTTATTTCAGCGGCCAGCTCTGCACCACCCAGTTGAACAATTTCATCTGCATGTATTTTTGATTTCAAGCCCATCTTCTGAGCTGTTAATAATAACTTTCTTGATTCTTCTACTGAGAATACTTTATCTTCACAGAAAATATCGCAGTATTCTGCCAAGTTATTTTCTGCAACGATTGGTAGCACTTCATCAATTAAATAATCAATAAACTCATGTCCACGTCCCTTATACTCCTTAGGCACTGAATGAGCCCCTAAGAACGTTTTTACAACATCTATAGGATGTGAGTCATCACATTGTTTCAAAGCTTCCAGTTGCTTTAATTCAGTCTCTTTATAAAGACCATAGCCAGACTTACCCTCTACAGTTGTTACACCAAAAGAAAGCATGCTGTCTAATCTTTTAAGACCTAGTTCAACCAGTTCATCAAGAGATGCTTCATCAGTTCCTTTAACAGAGTTGATAATACCTCCACCTCTATTCATGATTTCAACATAAGAAAGACCTCTAAGTCTCCAATCATACTCATCAGCTCTATAACCTCCGAATATGAAATGTGTATGAGAATCAACAAAACCAGGCAATACAGCTTTTTCTGTCGCATCGATTACAGCATAATCATCTTGATTAATCTGTGATAATACTTCTTCAGTAGTGCCCACATGTGTGATGATACCGTCTTCCATAGCTATAGCACCATTAGAGATGACGCCTAAGTCATTCATCGCTTCAGGACCAAACTTCGCTTCATGACCTGAGCATGTTACTAGTTCATTGGCATTAACAATTAATATTTTATTCATGAGTTACTCCATTAAGCTGGTTTCTAATACTTTATCCATATCAAAACCATACAATCCTAGGTAGTATGCAGCAGCATCAATAAGTGCTTCCATTGGTACCAAACCAACAACTTCACTACCAGTAACGTTTACGCCGTATCTTCTTGCTTCCATCTTCACTGCTTCAAAAGCTCTGTACATAGAAGTTTTTGTGTAATCTGTAAGGTTCATCGTTACTTGACAGATACCTCTTTCTGGAATCTCAACACCGCCAGCTTTAATAAATCTATAACCACCACCAGAGTGACGGATTGTCTTAGCAATTTTGTTTGCAATTTCTACATCTGTTGTATCCAAATCAATGTTGTAAGCTACCAATGGTTTTCTAGCAGCAACAGCTGTAACACCAGCAGTTGGGTGAATCTCCGCTTTACCAAAATCTGGTGCCCATTTAGGATCTTTTAACTTTTCAGGCATACCTTCGAATTGACCTTTTCTTACTTTCGCAAGGTTTTTTCTATCTGCTTTAGTTGCAGCATCTTCATATAAGAATACCGGGATATCATAAGCTTCATTGATTGCTTTTCCCATTTCAGCTGCTAATTCAACTGCTTCATCCATAGAAACATTTCTAATCGGAATAAACGGTACAACATCAGTTGCGCCCATTCTTGAATGTTGACCTTCGTGCTTAGTCATATCAATTAAATCTCTAGCAACACCAATAGCTTCCAAAACTGCATTTTTAACAGCTTGAGGCTCACCGATTACTGTTACAACCATTCTGTTGTAATCTTTATCCGGCTCATAGCTTAAAAGGTTAACACCTTCTTTACCTCTTAAAGGTGCAACGATTTTTTCTACAACGTCTAAATCTCTACCTTCACTAAAGTTAGGTACACATTGAACAATCTTTCTTTTTTGAGACATAATGATCCTCCATTAATTAAAAGTTTATATGAGAATATCCTGAACGCAAGTTCAGGATATACATTTATTATTTTTTATACGTCTTTGACACTAAGTTCTTAACCAAATCTGCATCTGCTACAAACGGAATTGTGATATGATCTTCTGTACGAATTTTATTGTATTCTGCTGAAGTGGTCATGGCATTTTCATTTCTAGCCCATGCTCTTCTTGCAACACCAACCATAGTATCCCATGGAATTGAGCGCATTAAAATATCATCCACTCTACTAGAGCCATCTAATACCATACCAAATCCACCATTGATTGATTTACCGATACCAACACCACCACCATTGTGAAGCGCTACCATAGTCATTCCTCTTGCAGTATTACCAGCGAAACATTGAGTTGCCATTTCAGCCATAACATTAGAACCATCTTTGATATTTGAAGTCTCTCTAAACGGTGAATCTGTTCCACCTGTATCATGGTGATCTCTACCCAACATAATAGGTCCAATTTCACCTTTTCTAACCATGTCGTTAAACTTAAGTGCAATATCTCTTCTACCAAGTGCATCTTGATATAAGATTCTCGCTTGTGTACCAACAACTAATTGATTTTTTTCTGCATCTCTTACCCATACATAATTATCTCTGTCTTGACCTCTTCTATTGGGATCAATAACACTCATCGCTGCATGGTCGGTTTTTCTTAAATCTTCAGGATTTCCTGTCAAACAAACCCATCTGAATGGTCCATAACCATAATCAAATAACATAGGTCCCATAATATCTTCTACATATGAAGGCCAAATGAAACCATCTGTCTCATCCACTCCATTTTTACAGATTTCCTCAACACCGGCATCATAAATAGCCTTCATGAAACTGTTACCATAATCAAAGAAGTATGATCCATTAGCTACTAATTTCTTAATATTATCATAATGCTTTACTAAAGAAATATCTACTAATTTTCTAAACGCATTTTTATCAGTTCCTAAAAGTTCTGTTCTTTCATCAAATGTTAATCCTTGTGGACAGTATCCACCTGAATACGGTGCATGACATGATGTTTGATCTGATAATAAGTGAATTGTAATATTTTGCTCTACCGCATATTCTAAAAGATCTACTACATTACCATGGAATGCAATGGCACGACCTTCTTTTTTATCCATATATTCTTGTGCTGATGCAAATACTTTAGCAGGATCATCTGAATACTCATCAACCCAACCTTGTTCGTATCGTGTCATCACTCTTGAGTGGTCAACTTCAGCGATGATACCAACGCCATTTGCAATCTTAACCGCTTTACCTTGAGCGCCTGACATGCCACCCAAACCAGATGTTACATATAACAATCCCCCTAAGTCACCATCATCAGGTACATTGTATTTGAGTCTACCAGCATTCATAACCGTGTTAAACGTACCGTGTACAATACCTTGAGGTCCTATATACATAAAACCACCAGCTGTCATCTGACCATAATTTGCAACACCTAGTGCTGCAGCTTTATGCCAAGCTTCAGGATTATCATACATACCAATCATTAAGGCATTTGTCATAATTGCTCTAGGTGCTTCTGGATGTGAAACGAAGAGTCCAAGAGGATGACCCGACATAATTGAAAGTGTTTGATTTTCTGTCATAACTTCTAAATACTTTACAATCAACCTATATTGCATCCAGTTTTGACATACCTGTCCCGTCTCTCCATATGTAACTAACTCATAAGGATATAATGCTATATCAAAGTCTAAGTTGTTATCAATCATAACTTGAATAGCTCTTGCAGCTATACAAACACCTTTGTATTCATCAATTGATTTACCTTTGATATTTCCAGCGGGTCTAAATCTATAACCATAGATTCTACCATGTGTATAAAGTTCATCTAAAAATTCTGGTGCTAATACTTCATGGAACTCCTCATCTACATATCTAAGTGCATTTTTAAGAGCCAATTCTGTCTGGTCTTGAGTTAAAGTAAATTCTCTTTTTGGAGCTCTACGTATCCCTTCTACAAACTCCGGATATTCTGGTAAAGTCTTATCCAATTTAATTGTCATTGTTTCACTGATATTCAAATTATTAATCATCCTTTTCCCCTTTCATTATTTAACTATCTCAAGTCTACCCTTACTTCGTCACTAAAACGTCAAATTAAACTTTTTTCTATTTTTGACGATAGTAATAATATAGATTGTATATATCCATTCTTATTGGGTATACACATAATACAAGGAGGTTTTATTATGAGAATTGTTGACACAGCTAAAGTTGAAGCTTATAAAAGTCAAGTAAAGGTACAAGTTAAAAAGGATGGCTCATCTAAAATCCAAGTAAAAGAACACACAAAATATGAAAAAGTGAAAGTAGATAATCCTGTAGCTGTATATAATAAAAATAAACATATCGAAAAAACTGATCAAGTAGATATCTCACTATTAATAGAAGAAACGAATCAAGCTAAAGAGCATTTGAGACAAATCGTAGAAGATTTACTTAAAAGACAAGGCATTGAACTTGATCTTCTAAAAGATTTAAAGCCAGAAGATATCAAAGTAGATCAACAGGCAAGAGATGAAGCCAAACAAATGATTGAAGAAGGTGGTCCTCTAAGTCCAGAAGCTGTTAGTGATAGGATTGTTGACTTTGCAAAGAGCATCTCAAATGGTGATAAAGGTAAATTATCACTATTAAGAGACGCTATCGAAGAAGGATTTGAACAAGCGAAGGAATTTATGGGTGGTGAGTTACCTGAAATTTCATCACAAACATATGATTTAATCCAAGAAAAATTAGATGCATGGGAATCTGAGCAGTAGAAATTACTGCTTTTTTTTTCGGCTTTGTTCAATTATGATGATTTTTGGGTATAATAGTATTATCAGAGAGAAAGGAGTGTATGAATACTCATACAACAATATTATGACATTAGATACTCTAGAAACAATTTTAAAAATATTTTTAGCTTGCGTTTTAGGCGGCATCATCGGATTAGAAAGAGAAAGTGTCAATAGACCTGCGGGATTTAGAACGCATATCCTTGTAAGTGTTGGTGCAACAATCGTTATGATTACCAATATGGAACTGGTTAGAATTATGGCGGAAACGGCCGAAGTACAACCAGGACGATTTGGTGCGGCAGTTATCAGTGGTATTGGTTTTCTGGGAGCTGGCACCATCATTAAAGAAGGTTCTACAGTCAAGGGTTTGACAACTGCTGCAAGTCTTTGGACTACTGCATGTATCGGACTGGCTTTAGGGAGTGGTCTTTACGCTATTGCACTTGGGACTACTGTATTTGTTTTCTTAACACTTGAATTCTTTCCTAAAATCGAAAGAAAACTATCTACAAGAAAGTACTCAAAGATTAGAATCACAACTAATAATGAAGTGGGGCAACTCAGTTTGATTAGCCATACTTTTCAACAAATGAAAGTTAATATAATCGGAATTAAAACTGAGCATGATCTTTCTGAAGATGACTTAGTCGTCATAGTTTTTAAAATTAAGACTTCAAACAGTTATGATAAAAATGATGTTCTTGAAAAAATAACAGAACTCCGTGGTGTTCTAGAAGTAGAACTAGATCCAGAATAGAGGACAGATGACATTAAAAAAACTACCCACAAAGTTATTGCAGTTGTTCTTAGGTTTCTTTTTAATTGCACTCGGTGTCATTTTTATGAGATATTCAAACCTTGGTCTAAATCCTTGGGGAACTTTTCACGAGGGCGTTTCCAAAATTACCGGGCTTCGCTTTGGCACAGTTACACAACTAACCGGTTTAACTATTATTTGTATCTCTATGTTATTAAAAATCTATCCAGGTATAGGAACTCTTCTTAATATGTACTTTTGCGGATTCTTTATCAATGTTATAGACGATACCAACATCATACTTCATCCAGAAACACCTATGGTTAAAGTCATATATCTTATTTTAGGCATTTGGATTTTAGCCTTTGGTATATACACATACATCAGTGTAGGCTTAGGTGCAGGTCCAAGGGATGGTTTAATGGTGGGCTTGGTTAAAATAACTAAATATAACGTTTCTCTTATTCGTACCATTATTGAACTTTCAGCACTATTCGTAGGCTATTTACTAGGAGGGACTGTCGGTATTGGTACCATCATTTCAGCATTTTCAATTGGTTATGCCATTGAACTTGTCTTTAAATTACGAAAATACGATTCGAAGAAGGTTTCACATCTATCCATGGTGCAATTTTTTACAATGAAATATAAATAGTATTTTTCGGACCGTTATGGTAAAATATCAAAGATACTATTATAAAATGAAGGTGAGAATATGGAAAATAAAGGTGATACGATTTATATCATGCTATCCTTTACTGGAACTATACTAAGTCGAATAGTAAAAGTTGTTACATTAAGAGAGTACTCTCATGTATCAGTTGCACTTGACTTAGAATTTGATTCTTTGTACAGCTTTGGCAGGATTAACCCAAGAAACCCCTTTTCAGGCGGTTTTGTAAAAGAAGAAATAGATAGTGGAACATATGCATTATTTAAAAAAACAGTATGTCAAGTCTACTCTTTGAAAGTAACTCCTGAACAATTCTCAGATTTAAAAGTTTTTATCGATGAATTTGTCGCTAATAAAAGTGATTATAAATTTAATGTCATTGGATTGTTTGGTCCTATGATCAACAAACCAATCAATAAAGAGTACAAGTACTTTTGTTCTCAGTTTGTCGGAAAAGGACTACTCGAGTCTAATATTCATGATTTTGGTAAAGATGTCGGACTATTAAAACCGATAGAATTTACGAAAATTCCAAATTTGAACTTGCTCTTTGAAGGAAAGCTTCAAGATTACCCACAATTTTTAAAATCACTTAAAGAATAAAAGCAGAATTCCAATCCGTGATTGGGATTTTTTTTTACATAAAAAAAAGCACAACAAATGTGCTTCTTACATTATCATCTCGCCCAAATTTAACACATTTAATTCACTTGCATTATCATCACACCTAATAATGCATTTAAACCACTTTCATAATTATCTCACTCAATTTTAGTATTTGAAAACCACTCAAAATAGCTACCCTGCCAAACTGAGAATTCAATATTAAAAACAAGACACCTATTACAGCAATCATCAATATCATTTTCATCATTTTTTTTGTCTCTTTGCTCATAACTTTCCTCCGGTAGCCTGGCAATCGTAGTCTTCCTTAGACCCATGGCTTTGCGCCCTTTCGTTTCCAAAAGTTTGCTCTTTTCATCAACAAATATAACATAGTGCAATGATTTTTTGATAATTTCTGCCTATTTAGCCATATATGGTGCTAAATCGCCAAAAAACCTACTCGAGAAGAGTAGGTTTTTATAATTCTTAGAAATCTGCTTGATTTGTTGTTCTTGGGAAAGGTATAACGTCACGAATATTCTTCATACCAGTTAAGTACATGATTGCTCTTTCGAATCCTAATCCAAAACCAGCATGTTTAGTACCGCCGTATCTTCTCATATCAAGATACCACCAGTAATCCTCTTCATTTAATCCCATTTCTTTAATTCTTTCAATTAAAACATCATATCTTTCTTCTCTTTGAGAACCACCAATTAATTCGCCAACTCCTGGTACCAATAAATCTGTTGCAGCAACAGTTTTACCATCATCGTTCATTCTCATATAGAAGGCTTTGATATCTTTTGGATAATCCGTAACGAATACAGGTTTTTTATAAACCTCTTCTGTTAAATATCTTTCATGTTCTGTTTGAAGATCAATACCCCATGATACAGGATATTCAAATTCTTTATCTGCTTTTTCCAATATTTCAACAGCTTCAGTATAAGTCACTCTGCCAAAATCAGATGCTGCAACATGACGAAGTCTCTCTAATAATCCTTTATCCACTCTTTGGTCAAAGAATTCCAACTCAGCAGGACATTCCTCCATCACGTAATTGATTAAATACTTAAGCATTTCTTCTGCTAAGTTCATATCATCATTTAAATCAGCAAATGCAATCTCTGGTTCAATCATCCAAAACTCTGCAGCATGTCTTGGTGTATTTGAATTTTCAGCTCTAAAAGTAGGACCGAATGTATAAACGTTTCTAAACGCCATACAATGCGTTTCAACCGCCAATTGTCCCGATACAGTAAGATTGGTTTCTTTACCAAAGAAATCTTTTTTGTAATCAACTTCACTTTCTTTCGTTTTAGGAATACTTGCTAAGTCCATAGTAGTTACTTTGAACATTTCACCTGCACCCTCACAGTCAGCTCCAGTTATAATTGGAGTATGTGTATAAACGAATCCTTTTTCGTTAAAGAATTTATGAAGTGCGAATGCAGCAACTGACCTTACTCTGAATACAGCGTTAAATGTATTCGCTCTTGGTCTCAAGTGAGCAATCGTTCTCATATATTCAAATGTATGTCGCTTTTTTTGTAATGGATAATCTTTATCAGATCCACCTTCTAATTGTATTGATTTTGCCTTAAACTCAAATGGTTGTTTGGCATCTGGTGTTAATACAAACTCTGCTTCAATAATTATTGAAGATGCAATTGTATATTTAGATACCTCATCAAAGTTTTCTAAATCCTGTTCAAATACAACTTGTATGTTTTTATAATGTGTCCCATCGTTTAACTCGATGAATCCAAATGCTTTTGATGCTCTTAACGTTCTAATCCAACCAGCTACTTTTATGGTTTGGCCTGCATACTTTTCTGGAGACTTAAATATATCTCTAAACAATACGTAACTCATTTTTCCTCCTTCAAAAAATAAAAAAATCTTCGATATAGGGACGAACTACCGCGGTACCACCCTACTTATCAAAAGATTGATCTCTCTGCTTGAGCAAATGCCCAAATTAATATAACGGTCAATACCCGTCTAAGCCTACTCTTAACATTTCGGTTAGAAGCTCCGAGATGTTATTCATCGAAGTTATCTTATTGAGCTCACACCATCCTCAACTCGCTTAAAGCTTACCTTCAATGACATGTTCTCGTCATCGCCTTTGCTATTTAACTAGTTGTATTATAATATAAGAAATTTCTTATGTCAAAACTTTTATTACGAAGTATTTCACTGTAATAGAAACCATAGACAAGTATATCACCAAAGAAAAGAAACTTATCTTTTAATTTCCACTATTATTGGGTAAAATGATAGTAAGACTTTAAAGGAGACTCAAAATGTTAGAACAAATTATTCAATTTCAATTATTTCTTATTGTAGCATTAACATCAACATTTGTATTTGTTGGTGTCTATGTAAAAAAAGAAAGAGATTTTTTACAAAAAATACTTGTTTCGGTGTCGGTTTTTGCAATAGCAATAATCATTGGCAGTAGTATAAAAGTTATCGAATTTTCTATATTATGGTTGGTTAGTTATTTAATTTTCGGTTTGTTGTTACTTATAATTAGGTCGAATTCAGTAACACCTATCGGTATGTTAACGGGTAGTATTCTTCTAACAACAGTAACACTATTAATCCCATTTGATAATATTGTTTTTTCAGAAGAAAGTTTCATTTCGCTTGAACTCATATTATTCATTTTGGACATTATTGTTTATATATTGCTTTATCAGCAATTCCACAAAGCCCAAGAACAGATATACAGCAATCTGTTGATTGTTTTATCAATAGGTATCATCTCTGGTTTTCTAGTTGAAGAAATCTATCATCTAACAGTGATGACCCTCGTTTTTTCAATTATTTTATGGTACGCCGCTTCAAAAGTAACGAGTGATAACGACAAGCTATACAAATCATTAGAAGAAAAACTTCACAAATTGGATAATGAGTTTCAATATGAACTTAGAAAAGAAGTTAATAAACATACTTTCCACTTAAAAGAAGTACAAGAAAAAATGTCTCATATTAATAAAATTGATAATTTAACTAAATCCTATAATAAAAAAGCCATCTTTAACATCATTGAAGAATTGACTTTAGATAGAAGAGTGGAACATTTTTCACTGATCATGTTTGACTTAGATCATTTCAAAAACTTAAATGATACTCTAGGACATGTTCAGGGTGACCTTTGTTTAAAAACATTGGCTTCTATAGCTAGAGATTGTATCAGAGACAGCGATTCATTAGGAAGATACGGTGGTGACGAGTTCATAATTGTCCTACCAAAATCAAGTTTAAGTACTGCTATTACAATAGCTGAACGTTTTAGAGACAACATCGATAAAAAAACGCAGCCACACTTTACAGTTTCGATTGGACTTGCAACTTATCCAGAGGATGGCAAAACCTTAAAGGACCTTTTGGATGTTGCTGATAAAGGTTTGTATTTATCAAAAGAAAAAGGACGTAATGCAGTTTCATATAACAATCCTAGTTTAGACAAAAAATACTAGCTATCAGTGATAGCTAGTATTTTTATAATAGTTGCCTTTTCATTTTAAGTTCTTTTAAACGTTTCATTTCATAACAATCTTTAAAATTTCTTAGATGGTAAATGCCTTTTTCTACATAATCCTCTCCAGCACTTTCAATAAATGTTTGGAGTTTCATGGAAAATATATTACCTTCTAATAGAATTTGCTCCAATTCGGCTTTTATTCTACATACAACTGCCTGTTCATAAGGATTGTTCAACTTAGACGAGTATTTATCTGCCAACAAGAACAGGTCTAATGCTTTCTGATCTTTACCTTGTTTGACATGTAAAAGTCCTAAGAACCCATAAGCAATACTTCTTCTCCATGGAAAATCAAGCTGTTCATACAATTTAATGGCACTTTCAAAGTACCTTTGAGCCAATAATAAGTCACCTAAATTATAAGCAGAGTGACCAGCATTAGTATAGAACACGGTCAGTCGTCCCAAAAGATCATTATTTTCACATATCTCAATCGCCATTTCATAGTATCTTATCGATTCTTCAAAATTACCTTTAAACCTATTGCTATCACCCATATAGTAGTAAGCCGCTGCTATATTAAGAGTATACTTGTCTTTTTCTTTAAACTTCTTCATCATTTCAATAGATCTTAGAAGTAGTTCTTCACCTTTATCAAACTGAGCTTTCAGAACAAAATACAGTCCTTTTAATCTAAGTAATATACCAATTTCATAACGCATTTCTTCTTTATGGGCTATTTTTAATGCTATGCTTAGATTTTCTGCCATAAACGACATGTTATGCGTATTAATGCTATAGAATATATTCTGCAAATACCCTTTGATCAAATATTGAGCTTGCTCTTTTTCTTTAGATAATTCAATAACCTCTGCTATGACTTTAAGACCTTTTTCGTACAATCCATTGTTTATATAATGTCTACCTGTCATATGTTTGAACTTAAGCTGTAAATCTGTTAAATGCTCATTAATGTAATCCTTTTTCAGTAAAAGGAACAATTCCTCTATCTTATCAAACTCATCTTCGATTTCTTCTTCTGAGAAGAAGATACTCTCATGATTAAAGACATCTCTCTCCTTAATCAAAGGGAAAACCTCATGACTAGATTGAAGATATTCATATAAATTTTTAATTCTATACTCCAATGCTTTTAAGGCATTATTCGATTGTGTATAATGATATATCAAACGCGAATAACAGTTTCGATCTGATTTGTCCAACATTTGATCTTCAATACGTTTTGCAATTCTAGTATGAAGGATTTTTTGTTTTGAAAGCGAAAAACTATTGTATACATATTCTTTTATTTTACGATGAGTAAAGGCATAGACTGCATCTCCTTCATCATTTAATTCTTCTTTAATCAAATACATATTTTCAAGTTCTTCAATTAAATCCAATACTTCAAATTCTGTTTTTTCACTGATTTTTATAATATCTTCAACTGAAAAGCGCTTCAAATAAACTGATGCCAGTTGAATCACTTGTAAACTCTCTTTTGAAATATTTAACAATCTATGTTTCATAGAATCTTTAACTTTTGAACTCAGTACATTAAATTCATCATGTTTCATGCTATTCAGTAGTTCTATAATGAAGAATGCATTACCTTCTGTTTCTGGATAAACCAAATCGAGTAACTTATCATCTTTATTGCCTGTATAGGCATAAATGAACTCAAGGGTTTCTTTTTCATTAAATCTCTCTAATTGTATTCTACTGATAATGGACCTTGAACTGAACTCCGAAATAAACCGTTCAATGGTATCCCCATGAGCATTTCTACACGTTACATAAACAACAGGATTATCACCATAACGTTCGTTAATCAGCTTTTTAAGCATAATTTGACTTGGTTCATCCAACCATTGAATATCCTCAAATATCAATAATAATTTAACAGCTTTGGTTATGATTTTTATTAATTCATAGATAGCATTTTCTACCGTTCTTTTCCTAAAAACGTGTTCGTCTTTCTTTTGATTATTTGAAACAGATCCTCTTTTTTCGAAAGATGGAAATGTAGAAACAATGGCTAATTTGACGAACTCAGGTATGTCTATATTATATTGATCTACAATAACACCCAATTTTTCAATTAAATCATCCCATGCTTTTAAATTAAAACCTTCTATCGCTTGATAACAAAAAACTCTTACGACTTCAACATCATCTGATTTGAGTTGTAAGATCAACTCGTTCATCAATGCTGTTTTACCAACACCTAATTCTCCCTGGATTAAGTAATGAGAATATTCTTTCCCACACAAATAGGACTGATAATTTGCGATGAGTGTTTCTAAAGGTATTTTTCTGCCAAAGAAAAATCGATCTGTTTCTTTTTTTGATTTCTTTTTTACTTGAGATCTTTTTTGAATAATCATATCATATAAATCAACGGTCAACTCATCTGGACTAATCGACAATTCCTCATCGAGAAGTGCGACTAATTCATCATACAAAGTCATACTTTTGTCATACCGTCCAGATTCAAAATAACTTTTCATCAACATACGATAAATGGCTTCATCAAAAGGATCAATTTTAATAAGCTTCTGACAATACTTTTCTACAGATTTGTATTGTTTCTTATCAAAAAGCTTGTACGCTATATTGAGTGTTTTTTGTATATACAACGTCTCATAATATTGTCTTTGATTGATTAACCAGTTATCAAAGTTTTCACAACCTTTAATATTCATTCCTTCGATTAATGGGCCACAGTAAACATCTACAGCCGCTTCCTCATCCATTAAGAAAACATCAATATCCAAATCTAGTTCTATTTCCGGATTGAGTTCAATCATAGAACGTTGAGGTGATAAAAACACCTCAACGCCTAATGTTTTTTTTATGATGTAGATTGCATTTCTTAAATTTTTCTTAGCTACATTCTCATCAGAATCCGCCCAGAATAAATTCACTAAATGATCTCTAGTGGTCTTTTTAACCAATAGCAAGTAGTAAAATAATGCATCTGCTTTTTTAAACGGAAAGTTAATTTCTATGTCATCAAACTTAACCTCAGGAATTCCAAATAATTTTACTTTTAACCTTGCCATCATACACCTACTTATTGTTTTTTATAGCCGTCAATTAGCCATACTCCATTTTTCTTTACCAAATTATAGATCCAGTTGTATTTAGCAATTGTTACATTGCCATCTTTTGTCTTTTCAATTTCTTCATATACCTTCGCAGTTGCAGTATTTCCAGCAATATTAATTTGATTCACACGCATCTCTAGGAACTTTTCAGTTAAGCCAGTACGGTTAAATCCTTTTGCATTCTTATAAGCAACACCGTCAGATGTAATGTAATTGAAGTAACTTTGATCATTGTTGTTAACATATTCAATCCATGCATCATTAAAATCAATCATTCTATTCTTAATAACTTCTTTTTCATCTGAGCTAGATGTTTCCGTAGAACTTGATGACTCCGAACTTTCTGTTGATTCAGTTGTATCAGTATTATCATTTGAATCTGTTGTTTCAGTCGAGTCGGTGTTCTCAGTTGAATCAATCTCTTCAGTCTCTTCAGTTGAATCAGTATCCTCAGTCGTATCAGCGGGTTCCGTTTTTGCCATGTAGCCAGATCCTAAACCATAAAGACCATAACCGTATGGAAATGCTTTGCCATCTATTTCAACAAGTTTTGTAAATGCAATAACACCATACTTTTCCATGATCTTGCGACTTTCAGAATAACCTGATTTCTTATCTTTATAAGATACTTTATAAACCAAGCCTTGTTCTTTCTCTTCAACTTCAATTATTTCAGCATCAATAGTAACTTTTTTCCCCGATTGATCTTTTACTTCTTCAGACCATTTTGTTCCTTTTTCCAATGGTGTTTGGATCAGTGTCAATACATCGTATTCAGAATCCAACATCATTTCTGCTGTTTTTCTTTGTTTGATTGAATTACCATCTATTTCATAGTAAAGCTCTATTGTATAATCTTTATTGGTTTCGCCACTAGAAACATCTTGAACCTCTCCGACAACTTTATATATTGCTTGTTTATCATCAGAAGTAATAGAATCCAGCACCATTTCATGATAGTATTCTGCTGCACCATTATAGGCCCATTTGAATCCTTCTGTTGGCATTAGTTTTACCAGTTCCTCATTAAGTGGTAAGTCATCGGCTTCTGTATCTTTAGAACATGCTACAAATGAAAAGACCAAAACGATCATCACAAGAAACATAATTATTTTTTTCTGCATACTGCCCTCCTATTTCTCTATTGACTCTATGATACCATAAAAGGTCAATTTTTATATCTGTAAACTTATTATTTTTGACTTTATTGAATTGCTTTTAAAACATTTTGGAAGAATGTCCATGTTCTCTCTACTGATGATATACTCAATTGCTCATATGGTGTATGAACATTAGCCATATCCGGTCCAAGAGAAATCATATCCAAATCACTGCCATCGGTTTCAGTTAACTTCTCTGCAAAGAAACCACATTCCAACCCGGCATGAATAGCATCAATACGAGCTTCTTTTCCAGTCGTTTCTTTATAAACTTTCTTGAATAACTCTTGTAACATTGAATCATTATTATAAGCCCACTCAGGATAGTCCGAAATGGTTTCTAGTGTACCGCCAACTAAGATTGCAAGAATTTTTACTCTTTCAAGAATTTCATACTTCAATGATTTTACAGATGAACGAATAGCAGATTCAAATATCAGTTGATTACCCATTTCATGTAACACACCTATGTTTAAACTACTTTCAACCAATCCTTCAATCGCAAAACTCATCGTTTGAATACCACATGGTATCATAACAAGTGTTTCGATTATTCTTGCTTTTAAATCATCAGTGTATGCTTTATCTTGAGCTTCTACTTTAACGACTTCTACTTTCAAATGATCCGTCTGAACCAATTCGTTATTAAATATAGCCATCCATTTTTCTATCTCTCTATTTAAACCTTCATAATCATTTGTACCAACAACAGCATATGCTTCTCTTGGAATCGCATTTGGTTTAGAACCACCAAATATTTCAACCAAAGCATAGTCAGTTTCTAAATTATTTAACAGTCTACCAAGAAGTTTAATCGCATTACCACGACCATCTTTAATATTTAAGCCTGAATGACCACCCTTTAAATCTTTAATCATCAACTTGTATTGAGGCATGTCTGTAGACTCTTTTTGAATGTTTAGTTTAATATTTGCTCTAATCCCACCAGCACAAGATGCAAAGAATACACCTTCCTCTTCTGAGTCAATATTAATCAACAACTTGCCTGACACATTCTCTTTATTAAAGCCAATAACACCACCCATGCCAGTCTCTTCTTCAACCGTTATAATCACTTCAAGTGGTGGATGTGAGATATCTGTTGAATCCAATACCGCCATCGTATAAGCTACAGCAATACCATTGTCAGCTCCGAGTGTTGTCCCCTTGGCTTTTAATAGATCGCCATCTAGATACAACTTCAATGGATCTTTCATAAAGTCATGATCTGTGTCCTCGTTCTTTTCGCACACCATATCCATATGTCCCTGTAAAATGACTGTAGGTGCATTTTCATAACCCTTTGTAGCTGGTTTTTTAATAATGATATTCATCACTTCATCTTGAATCGTTTCAAGTCCTAGTGATTCACCAAATTCTTTCAGAAAATCCGATACCTCTTTTTCATTATGTGAGCCTCTTGGAATTTGGCTTAATTGTTCGAAATATCTCAATACTTTTTCGGGTTTTAATCCTTCTGTAACGTAGTTTAAATCCTTAAATCTATCCATAGTTCCCTCCTTTATTCTTTCCCATTATATTCTATCATATTATCTTCAAATTTTGCTTTCAAAATGACTTATTATTTATTTAATGATAACTTATATGAAACACTTGACATAGGTTATATAAATTGTTAGAATATTTAAATAATACAGCGTTGATAGAGACACGTTTATTCTATTCATAGATTTAGAGAGTCGATGGTTGGTGAAAATCGATACTATAAGAATGAACTCATCCCTCTTGAGCATTTACTCCGAATGAAGTAAGAGTAAACGATTAGCCTCGTTAAAGGCTTAGGTTTGATAGAACTGAAGTGAGTGATTTGCATTTATGCAAATAATTAAGGTGGTAACGCGGTTAAACCCGTCCTTTGTATAAGGATGGGTTTTTTAATTCATTTCTTTTCTATCCTCACAATACTAGGAGGATAATATGTCACATTTAAAAAAGCTTTACGAAGCACAAGAACAGTTAAAAGAAGTACTTTTAAAAACACCTTTAATTTACAGTCCAGGTTTTAGTGAAGAGTATCACAATCAAGTGTATATAAAACCTGAAAATCTTCAAAAAACGGGCGCCTTTAAAATCCGAGGTGCGTACAATAAAATCACTCACTTAACCGAGAAAGAAAAAAGTAAAGGTCTAATCTGTTCGTCAGCAGGAAATCATGCCCAAGGTGTTGCTTATGCTGCCAAGGCACTTGGGGTTAAAGCAACAATTGTCATGCCTAAAACAACACCACTTATTAAAGTTGAAGCAACAAAAAAATATGGTGCAACAGTGGTATTGCATGGTGATGTTTATGATGATGCTTATACAGAAGCAAAGAGATTAGAGAAAAAGCATGACTATGTTTTTATACATCCTTTTGATGACCTCGATATCATCTATGGTCAAGGAACAATCGGATTAGAAATTTTAGAAGAACTAAAAGACGTTGATTATATATTGGTACCTGTCGGTGGTGGGGGCTTAATCAGCGGTATTGCTATGGCCATCAAAGAAAGCAATCCCAAAATTAAAGTCATCGGTATCGAACCTCGTGGTGCTATGGCTATGAAACAATCTCTACGTATGAATGAGAGGGTCTGTCTGAACAAAGTTGACACCATAGCAGATGGTGTCGCCGTAAAAGAACCTGGCGTACTCACCTATGAGCTCATCAAGAAATACGTTGATGACATCATCATCGTAGATGATTACGATTTAATGGATGCTTTTTTAATGCTCGTAGAAAAACACAAGCTCGTTGCAGAAAACGCAGGTCTTTTGGCACTGGCGGGACTAAAGAAATTGGATGTTAAAAATAAAAATGTCGTTTCTCTTTTGAGTGGTGGCAACATTGATGTTGTGACGATTTCATCACTTATCAGTAAAGGTTTGGTCTCTAGAGGTAGAATCTATTGTTTTTCTGTAGACCTTCCAGATACACCTGGTCAACTTCTTCAAATTTCACAGATACTCAGTGACAACAAAGCCAATGTTGTCAAACTAGATCACAATCAATTTAGGACAACGGACAGATTCCATCATGTCAATCTACAAGTGACAATCGAAACCAACGGACATGATCATTTAAAAATCATTCTAAATGCTCTAGACAAAGGTGGATTTGTTGTAGAGGAGGTCAATTAATGGATTATAACAAATCAATAAATGAGTTCTATTTGGAACATGATGAAAATAACAGGCTCACCAAAGCACCTGTTAACACCATTGAGTTCCATACTACAATGCATTTTATAAAAGAAATATTACCAAAAGAAGCTTATATACTGGATGCTTGTGCAGGAACAGGCATCTATGCAGATGCACTTACAAAGTTGGGTTATAATGTTGTAGCTTGTGATCTACTGGATGTTAATGTGAAACGTATGCAATCGTATTATCCACATTTAAAAGAAACTCATACCCTGTCAGTTAATGACTTGTCCCAGTTTGAAGATGGTTGTTTTGATATCGTTCTAAACTTTGGTGCATACTACCATGAAATTGACTCAAACAAAAGAAATCAAGGTCTACTCGAATGCCTTAGAGTTCTAAAATATGATGGTGTTTTTGGTCTTAGTTATGTCAATAAATATGCAAATATCTTTAGAAATTTTGAGTTGTTTAGCCAAAACAAACAAGCGGTAAATGATTATCTTAATTATGGTTATCATAAAGACAATCAATTATTTTATGCCACTTCACCAAATCAGATTGAAGAAGAGATGAACCAGCTGTATCTATTAAAATCATTCCATGTCGGAACCGATGGTATAAAGACGTTACTTAAAGATACCATCAATTCTCTTGATTCATTACAATTTAGTGACTGGTTGGAAAATCATATAAAACTATGTACTGAACCTTCAATTTTGGGCATGAGCGAACATGGCCTGTATATAGGCAAAAAAATATCTCCAGCTTAGGCTGGAGATTCTTTTAATATGGATTAACATGTACCATACAATGTTTTACAGACTCTATTTCATCTTCAACTTCTAGATGTACTTTTTCTGCTATAGAATGAGCCTTCCAAAGGCTTAAATCACCGTTCACACCGATTTCTATATCAACATATAGTACTGAAGCGTGTTGTCTTGTCAATAACAAATCAATCCCAACAACACCCTCTACCCTCTGAACACACTCTCTAATAAGATTTGTCGTTTCCTCATCAGCTGATTTATCCATCACTTCATCAACCGACTTTATGTAAATCTCTACTGCAATTTTTAATATGATCAACGAAATGACAACAGCGGCTAAAGGGTCCAAGAATTTAAATCCTAAAATCGCACCACCAACACCGATTAAACTACCAATAGAAGAGAAAGCATCTGATCTATGGTGCCATGCATCAGCTTTTAAAGCTGAACTGTTAATCTTGTCTGCGGCTTTTTTTGTATATCTATACATCCACTCTTTTACCACGATTGATAGTCCAGCTGCGATCAAGTTGAGTGTACTGGGTTTAATCAACTCATCTGCCCTAAACATATTTTTAATGCCATTATAACCAATAAGTAGTCCTGTTATAATTAGAACAGTGGCTAATATTTTGCTCATAACAGGTTCAAATTTCTCGTGGCCATATGGATGGTCATCATCAGCTTGTTTTGCTGAAAAGTGCACTCCTGCATATGCTATAACCGTTGTAAAAACGTCTGTCATTGAATGAATACCATCAGCGACAATAGCCCCTGAATGACCTAATGTTCCAATAACCACTTTCACTATAGATAATATAGTGTTCCATAAAACCGTTACTATACTGACTCGTTTTGCTACTTCTACTCTATTTTTCATTTTGTGTCCTTTTTATAGATAGTTTAAGAGGGTTGTAATTAAAATATACATCATACTGAGAATCCCACAACCAGCCCCGAACATCATGAATTTTTCTTTTCTTTTTCTTTTTCTATGTTCCTCAATTTCAAACTCCCAAACCGAAGCATGTTCCTCTTTCTTCATGGCATGTCGATTTTGAGTAAGCTTTAAAATTTCTTGTTTGTTTTTTTCGAATTCATAATCTTCTTTAGAATACTTACCCATAAAACCCCTTTATAATTGATATATTTTTGTACCCTCTAATGCTTTTAACGATTCTACAAACCATTCATGACATGTAAAAACAAATACCTGTCGATGTTGCCCTATGGTTTCAATAATCTTCAATGTCTGATTCAAACGTTCTCTATCCCAGTTAACCAATAATTCATCAAAACAAACTGGTAGTTTTTCATGTCCTTGATCTAAATGATCAATCAAAGATAATCTAAGCGAAAGATAAATTTGATTTAAAGTACCCATACTAAAGGTTTCATCTACTTGAACAAGTTGACCTTCACCCTGATCCTTCTTAGTGACCATTATAACATAATTCACTTTGGATTTTTCATCAACTTCTACAACTTCTAAACTAGTATATTTTCCTTCGGTTATGATGTCTAAATACTGACTTGCCTGCTTATAAACTCTCGGTTGATTTTCTGTTCTGTAACTCTCATCAGTTTCTTTTATCACATGATGTATTAACATCAATCGATCATATCGTAATTTTTCTTTGATCAAACGTTCATCAATATATTTTAATTCACTTTCGACATTTGCCACATCTGATTGCTCCAAGAGTAATTGTCTATCCTTGAAGATACCACCCCGATTGATAATCAACTCATTTAACTCCGTTGTAATCAACTCTATCTCAGTATTTATATATGATAAATCATGATATTTTTCCTCTGTATATGCTGCTCTAAAAGATTCTAATACCTCTTCAGAATAATCAGCCGTACTCAATCGTTTAACGATTTCATCTAATCTTAAGGTGTCTTGAGCTTTGGAATTTAACTTTTCGAGACCAATTTCTATATCACCGTCTCCAACTGATTTTAATTGATTCTCTGTTTGAATGATCCAATCTTCCACTTCATTCAATTGTTTTTCGACATCCAGCAGTTGATCATTAAAGACATCTAACTGTCCATTGATGACTTCAATTCTCGACATGTGCTTTTGACTTTCCTTGAGCTGAGTCATTAAATCATCAAAGTGTTTTGCTTTATGAAGAATCTCTCCAATGTGTTCCTGAAGATATGATTCCACAGAACTATTCAGTTGTTTCATCTGTTCATATTTTGTTTCGTATATGACTTTTTCAGACAAAAAATGTTCAGCTTGAGTCTTTAGTGTCATCACCTGCGATAAAAATTCCTGACCAATAAACTCTTGGGCTATACTTGACAATTTAATGCCATTCAATTCTAAAATCAATCGATTTCTCAGTTCATCTCTATCAGAATACAGATCCTCTTCATCCAAACCTTTGTTTTTATTCTTCTGAATCAGATGTACCGAATTGGTTAAAGCAAGTCCTATTACAAAAATTCCACCATAAGTAGCGTATGTATTGATATTGAAATAAGCTATTGCACCTCCTGCTATAGCCAGTACAACCATCAAGGCCAGACTACCTTTCAAACTTCCATTTGTAGTCGATCGTTTATTCCTTTTAAGAATTTTTATTTCATCATAGATTTCTTCAATTTCTTTTACAAGAGATTTGATATTCAGATAGTTAAGTGACAATACATCTTCAAAGTGTTTCATCTGATATCTTTCATCAAATGTTTCTTCAAACGCTTTCTTAAAAGTCTGTTCTTTTAAATCCAAAGACTTTTCCAAAGTCTCCTTTTCATGAAGAAGGTCATCACTCATCATATGTTTTTGAATCATATCCTTCAACTCGTTTTCAGTCACATTAAAAGACTGGACACGTTCCGAAAGTCGTCTTTTCTCTGCGACATACTTTGCTATGCTTTCAGAGATTTCTTCTAGCTTGGCATACATCTTTTTAAGTTGAGTATTTTTTTCCTTATACTGAAATTCGTCTACTGATCGTAAATTCTTAAATGCTTCAAGTTTTGTTTCTAAAACCTGTTTTTCATCTATTAATCTCATGATTGGCAGATAATCGGTTAATAACATTTTTTGATGCTCTAAATGTAATTTTGTAGCTTTTACTTCTTCAATTTTATGATCCAGTCGATTTAATTTTTCTTCTAATTCATCAGCGAGTTCTAAATGTCCTTGTATATGTTTCTTTTGCTTAAAAAGTTTCCGTCTTTCCTCTTCCAGTGTTTTAATTATAGAGTTACCACGATCGCTTTTCTTTTTAATCGCTTTCATTTCATCTTCCAAAAGACTCAAAACTTGTTTAGGTGACTTAAATGTATCACCACTGTACTGTTGAATTAACAACTCTTCAATGTCTTGCCATGTTTGATGCTTGAAATGACTGAGTTTAGATAATTCTAGAGCATATACAGCCTCATAGGTTGCTCTATCAATATGCGCAGCACTTTCCAATATTTCATTTTCAAGTGTCTGTTGTTTACCAAGTTCAACGATTGTAAGCGATGCTTTGGATTTCAAATTTCTATCCACTTGTATTTTATGATCGCCCATCAACATACCACCAATATTCAGTTGATTGGTTTCTTGATTGACCAAAGTGTTTTTTTCTCTATTGATAGACTTGAATCCAAATAACAAACGGACCAACATTTTAAAAACAGTTGATTTGCCTGCTTCATTTTCACCATAAAAAACATTGATCGAGTCAGAAAATTCATCCCATTTCTCATTTTTAAATTTACCAAAGCTCTCTGTATAAAGCGATTTAATCTTCATCATATCCCTCCAAGAAATAAGTCATAATTTGATCCTCCATGCCTTCTGTCATCACACTTGACGAAGGTTCTGTACTCAAATAATTTAACTTCGGCAAACCATTTATACTGATATCATCCACTGCTTTTAATACCTCTCCTAAAACACTTCGCTTATTTTTATAAGACTCAGCATCGTATACAGTTTTAACATCGGATTTTATTTTAATATCAAACACACTGAAGTAATCTAAAATAAGTAATCTAAGATCACTGATTTCATGAGAGTTTTTTAGTGTTTTATATAATTTAGACCTCCCTGTAAACTTGATCTCAATACTTAATTTGTTTTGCTCCAAGTCTTTTAAATACTCACCCAACTCTACTTTTGTCGACTCAAATAAAGCATCCATAGTATCCAATCCAGTAATATCAATATCCATTTTCTCAAAAGACATCACTGCGAGTGCAACAAACTTAACATCGACTTGTCCATCGTTTATCGTGACTAAATTGCCACCTTTCACACCCGTTTCGTTGCTATTTAAGCCCTGTAAAGCACCAGCGTAATATATGGTTTCATGTTTATCTATTGGTCCATTTTGGTGAATATGACCCAAAGCAAAGTACAAGTATCCCTTCGAAGTCAAGGTATCAATTGTACTCGGTAGATAATCCCCTTCATCACCTTTTGTAATTGGAGAAGCTACCATTGAATGAGCCAATCCTATATGTTTTCCAACAGGAAAATTCTCTATTAATGGTCTGGATTCATGTTGCATCACATGTCCACACCCTACCACTTTATATATGTCATGAGTGATTCTATCGTGTAATTCGTATGTTTTAACATCATCACCAAAGAAAGTTTTAACATTACTAGGATAATCTAAATGTCGGATTTTCGAATCATAGTGAGTAAAATCATGATTGCCAGAAGCATAAAACACTTTGATATCGTGTTTTTTCAACTGTTCAAAAGCATCTTTGACGAGTTCGCCATCTTTTAGAGACACCTGCTGTGAATCAAATAAATCACCAGCAATCATTAAAGCATCCAAATCATTAGAAATGCAATATGTTATTGCATTCTGAAATGACCTAATCACCGCACGTTGCATACGATGTCTAAGAACTTCATCTTTTGTTGCAAAACTCTTATTAATGTGTACGTCACTAATATGTAATAATCTAATCATTTTTACACCTCTACATTCTAAATATTCTAGTTATATTTTAACAGTATCCAATGAAAAAAGGTAGTAAATAGACCGCTTTGTAACAAGTCCTTCATTTAATCACATAAAAACGAACTATTTCTTTGATATTTGGCATTTTTTTCGTCTTTCTCTATTCTTAATTACCACTTTTTATAGTATAATTATTTTGTGAAAGTGTAGTTTTTTACATATATATAGTGGATTTACAAATAAACGGTACAACATCATGTATAAGCAAAAAAACACACGTTCGTCAAAAATGGAAATTAAATTAAACTATTACATATATATTAATCAGTGGGAGGTTATCAATGAACCAATCTTATAATCAATTATTTGATGAAAAAGACCTACTCGAAGAGAATAAATTTCAAACAATCTATAAGGGGTGTTATAAAGATCAACCTCAACATCGTGTTGTCATTCAAAAGTTTAAAATGAATGATCAATTTAACACGGCTTTTAAGGATTTTCTAGACAACACACTACAAAATAAATTACATATTGAAATACTCCAAGATGAGATCATACTTGTTTCAAAATATATAGAAGGCGATAATATCAGTCTTCACTTAAACTTTGCTTCAGTTACTGAGCAAGAGAGAATTGATTATTTATACGATTATTTACATCAGGCAACAGCTTATATAGGTTTTGAGCATTATTTGCTTAACATTTTAATTGCTTCAAATCAAATCGTATTTAAAGATCATCAACTATATTTAAAAGAGCAAATTAACTTAGATAGAAAACTTAACGACAATATTCCTTTTACAATGGTAGCTAAGAATATTGGTCAGGTCATGCAACGTATACTGATTACAAATTACAATGAACTAAAAACATCTGACACATATGATAATATACATGCTTTTACAGAATCTTTGATTAGAAGAGAAAAAGATTATCAGTGTTTTGATGATTTGTTCTCTGATTTTAAGGCTATTTATTTTAAAAAGCAAGGTTCTAAGAATCAGACTTTAGTAGGTAATGCACATCCAAACAACATTTTTATGGAGTTTGTTGAAGTCAATGAATATGATGCCAGAACTAAAGAAATCAACAATGAAGTGACCGATGAAGAACGTGCATTCTTAACGGGCAACAATACGCCAGAACCTATTCAGGATTTACCTGATCAAACACCAGATATCCCTGATGATGTGATTGAGGAAATATACGAACCAAGACCACCAATCGATTGGTCAGATGGCCCCATAGAAGAAAACATTGACTTATCCAAGCTTGTTGACGGTGTTTCGTCTCTTGAAGAAGTCCTTGTAAGAAATGAGCCGGTCAGAAAAGTTAATAAAGTAGTTCCTGATAAGCATGAAAATGTAACTACTGAAACTACTAGTTTAAAAGACAATGAAAATTTTGATGAAGAAGAACCTGTTTATGGTTTACCAAATCATTTTAAGGATCCCGCTTTTCAAACGCATCACGAAGAGGATGATGAAGAGGTTGAAGAAGAAAAGAGAGCTTTTAATTTTTTAATTCCAGCCTCTATATTTGCAGCATTAATAGTGGTTATATTAAGTTTTTTATGGCTACCAAAATTATTTGCAAAAGATCCAGGGGAACATCTACCACCTGTTGCTGATTTTCAAGTCGAAATTACTGGCAACACCTTGCATTGTACAAATTTAAGCATAGCTTATAATGACGAGATTATTGCCGAAAGTTTCTGGGAGCTCAGTAAAGACGGCAAATTCATAACCAGTACGCCTGGTAAGAATAATGCAGATTATGAGGTTAAAGGTCTTTCTCCAGGTGTATATAACATAAAATTAACAGTTACGGACTCAAAAGGCTTGTCAAGTGATCCTGTGGTACAAGATAAGGAATATCAAACTTCCGAGAGCAAAGCTTTGGAAAACCAGATTCAAACTCAAAACGAATTAGCTTCTGATCAGGCTTTTAAGTCTAACAGTTATACAAATGACTCTGAGGAAATTCTAAATCAATACAATATGAGTTCAACTGTCAATGTGGTTGAAGATACGTATACTTTAAACAAAGGCACTAAATCATACAGAATCGACTTAAATAAAAATGATGGCACTGCATCTTTATATTTTGATCCAATCGAAATAAGTCAAGGTGCCACTGTCTCATTTATGCTTATGTCAAATGAAGCCAAACCAATCAAAATACAAATCGTTGGTTATTACAAAGGAAACAATATCTTCAATAAAGAAGTCATTTCAAATAAAGGGACAGTTCTTGACTGGAGTACTTTATCTATTCAAATGAGTACAACATCCCCCACAGATAAATTGGTCATCAAGTTAGAAGCTGAAGATACAATTGTATGGTTTGATGAATTATCTATTAGAACATTCAAATAAGCGTTTATCGCTTATTTTTTTACGTAGAAAAAGCCATAATAACAGTTTTTGTAACTACTACCACGGCTTATGTTTCTAATACATATTCAATTTCAATTACTAGTATGGTGGAATCATCTCCTTAATCGTTAAGTAACGTCCTTAAGTAATCTCTAACTACTCTGGCGGAATCATCTCCTTCCTAAATAGTTTCTTACATCCTTAAGTAATTCTCTAACTGTCTGGTGGAATCATCTCCTTAAATAGATAGCAACATCCTTTAGTTCTTATATAAGATAATTTATTATAACACAATTATCAGAAAATTCAAACAACTAATTTGCGTTTTGACAAAACTTATATATGTTTTTTGCCATAAAGGTTGCTTTTTCTTCAATATGTGGCAATTCCAATACTTTCAAAGGATCGTTCGCAGTTGCCATTATTGAGAAATACGGCGGTAATTGAAAACCTTTATTAATATTTAAAGCACCAATCAATTGCTTTGTGACAGAATCCGAACCAGAATTCCCCGAAACGACAACTGTAAAACAGACTTTATCATGAAATGAGATTTGTCTATACAGTACCGTTAAACGATTAATCACCGCAAGCATATTGGCAGAGACAGAATCATTGTAATTTGGACATACCCATACGATGATATCTGCTTCTTCTATTGCTGGCAACACCTCTTCAACCATAACACCGCCATAGAAACAACTGTGATGTTTACCGAAATGCATACATGTTTGAAATGGACATCCCTTACAATCAACAACGGTTCCATTCTCGATATGAATCTCATTGACCTCACAAAACTCTATATGACTTTTAACCAAATGCCAAAGCCCAAGTGTGTTAGATGTCTTATAAGAACTTGAATGAAGTGCTAAAATTGATTTTAGAGGTTTAAACTGGTGATTTATAATCCTCTCCACCAATTGTTTACCATGGCAGATTGCAATCTCTTCTAAACTGCATTTCATTGTCTTTTGCCATGTTTCAAAGTTCTTGTAATTATTAACAATCTCAAGAACAGAATGTCCAACAAATCCAAGTCCCATCCTATTCATATGTAAGATGAGATCTTGTGCCATTGATTTTGTATAATAATCCGAAGTGCTACAGACAATGACACCACCAATAGAGCCTTCGAAAAAGCTTTTGTTGTGATATTTCGTCAACCAGTTCAACAAATCAATATCATATCCTAAATCATTCAATTCAGCAATGATGAGTATCCTTCTATCTTTGCAAGATACGCCTTCCTCATAGATTTCATATGGTGTTTCACCCAAAATGTTTAAAACCACTTGATCTAAAGGATTCTCAAAAGTTTTTCTGATAACCAATACTTTAGAATTCAAAAGACTTCAACTCCTTATATGAAGATTCCAATCTGCTTAACAACTTAGAATTCATTGTATATTGCTCTGTTATAGTACGGTCGAGTCCTATGCATCTATGTTTACATCCAAAGTAAACACCATCAATGTAAACTGTTGAATAGTGCCATTTGCCTTCTAAGTAAGCCAGTATGGACATTGCTGCCGATGAAAGCGCTGGCGCTATAAAAGGTTTGTAACCAACTGCACGGACTTCCAAGTTCGCTTTAACCGTCATTTCTGTAAGTTTAAGAGAGTTTTCTTCACTGTAGCCTATCATAGAGTCAGCTATGACCAAATGTTTACCATGGGGCCCAAATGCTCTTCCCTGTTCATAGTAATAAGTCATACCATTTTTATTGGCATAATAGTTTGCCCTAGCCTGCATAACCCCCAAACCAAAACCTTTGATTTGCTCTGGTCGTAAACCACTGTGAACAAGCGCTGCTTTACAAAGTAAATCCACTGGATCAGATACAACAATAAATTGACCTTTGAAATTTACTTCTTTTGCTTTTTTTGCATAAATTGAAATAATCTTAGTATTGGCTTCCAATTGATACATTCTAACGTCTGCAACTCCAGAACCAACCTCTGGTATTCTAGAAGAAGCTGTAAATATGAATACATCACAATCAAATAATTTTTCCGTTGTAAGACCATATACTTCTGGAAAAGGTCCTCTATCAATGGTCATTATCTGATTGAGTTCGTAACACCATCTTTTGATTCGATTATCATCAAGATCAAAAATACCGATGGCTTCAATAATGTTGCCTCCAATTAGTCTAAGTGCAGACAACATCATGCCACCCACATCACCTAGTCCTAATACATGAACTCGGTATTTGGATTTTATTTGTTTATCATGATTAAAAGGTAACTTTTTTAAGTTTACTCCAATCAGTTTTCTGTTCTCGATAAGTTCTTTATATGGGCCGTTCAATTCGCTTGATAGTTTACCCTCTAAGGATTCTTTATGTGCTTCCAAGAACAGCTCATCTTCTATAAAATGAATACCCAGAGCTTCAATAGATGCATCTTCATATAAATAATAAACTTCATCCTCAAAAGTTAAAGAGATAATTTCTCTGTATGTTGAATCTAAAGAGATCATTGACATAATCTCTTTAGAATCCTTAATATAATATTTCATAGGCCTCCATTAGTTTACAGTCAGATCCTTGTAAACATATTTTTTAAGTCGTCTTAACTGTTCCAAGTCATTCTTAAGGTAATCAGATGATTTTTGACTCATATCATAGCTGATACGCTCTCCTCTATCTGGAAATCTAGGCGATATCAGTACCTCACCTAAATGAGACAAGGTCAGACTATTTTCGTGTAAGTATTGGTATTCTTCTTCAAGAACTTTCAAAATATCAATCGCATTTTCTAAACACACTTCTGATAAATCATAAATTGCTTTCATAGAACTACCTGAAATATAGTTTGGTGATGTATAAGGTAATATCTGATTAATCGAAGGAATAATATTTCGAGTCGGAATGACACCTCTCCAAAGTGTATCACCACCTAAAAAAGGATACATCAAACTCTCATTAAACCAGACTTTCAATCTCGGGATAAAATAGGCTGAGTCTACTTTTATGTTTTGATTTTCAAGAATCGCTTTCCCGCGACCCGACATTATACCAACCAGCACTTTTTTGATTTCAACATTTGCATCTTTTAAAAGTGGTTGAATCGCTTTAATACGATATCCTTTATTCAAAAGATCATCAACCAGTATAACAGGACGATCAAACGATTTTATACGACTGACTTGATTTTCAATATCCAAATAATACGGATATGCTTGAATATCATAACTTTCTACATCAGGATTAAAGAATCTTTCTGTATGAAGTGATTTTGTCACTGTATTAGGTAATATCCAACGTTTAAACACCGCACCGAACGGTACACACATCGATTCCCCTAAAGATCTTGGGTGAGTCGGTACTGTCGGCACACCATTTTCATCAGCAATCTTCTTTATTAAATTTTCATACAACATCGTTCTATCAAATGATAAAACCAAATGTCCAGGATACAACTTGCTAATCGATTTTTGTAGTCTTTTTCGACAACGGGTTATAGCTTCATGTACATTTGTATTACTTCTAAGAGGCTCTTTCAAAATAGTTCTACCATCTAAATTAAGGGTACAAGGCGAAGACATTTCAACAGCGTAAATAGCACCACCATTACTTTTTTCCTCTATGCAAGCGAATCCATGCAAGTCCAATAACTCATGGAACTTATCAGAAATACTAGATCCTTCAATGACATCTACTACTGAGTAACTGTAATCTTTCGCCAAACAAAACGCCATCGTCTCAGTTAAAATCATTTGTTCCGGATCCGAAAAACTGTATTCTTTACTGACGACCATTGCATCGATGATTAAAATTCTTCCAACAGAGTTTTTCAAGATATATTCTGCCACGTGTTCATCAACGAACTCTTCATACACACTCGAACTTCTTAACCAATGGAAAATTGAATATGCAATGATACGATTGTTGTCTTTTATAGATCTTAATATAATTGCCCTCGGTTTTCTTCTTTCAATCAATTTCTCCAAAACATCTCGATTGGGTTTAAAAGGTTCTTTTGTTGTTTCTACAATTTCGTCGATTAACTCCTTCGTAATACCATCTACAATTTCCACTCTAACAGATTTAGTCGTAATCATTTCTTTGAACTGAGGTTCTCTTTGATACAAACCTCTTGCATAAATATATTTTTGCGCCAGTGGATCGATCAAATCAGAAATATCTCTGTTCTGATCAATGTAATTTCTTATTTGTGTTGATGATATTTGTTCAAATTGAGGTGGTAAAACCAATCGTACCACTTCTTTTCTTAAAGACTTAACATTGTCTTCTAATCTCGTTTTTTCAATATTGCTAAATACTTGAGCATGTCGTTCAAAGATAACATGAGATAAATTATGTATAGAAAACTCTTTGACTTCTTTTTTATAAGCAGAAGCGTTTAAAATAACATCACTACCTATAACTATATGAACATCAGAAGCACCAAAGGTTTCACAGAGTACACTTAAATCATCTGGATTGGCAATATTAATAGAAATATCTCTTGGAAACACATATAAGTCAAACTCATCAGCAACTGACATCTTTATGATATCTCTTCTAATTAAGTTAGGTTGTGTTCTTTTTGACCACGAAAATTCATCTACCGATAAATAGACTTCAAAGCCTAAATTTCTAATCGATTTAGCAATCTCCTTGTGACTTAAAGAGAACGGATCAAACGCTCCTGGGAAAAAGGCAATTTTCTTGAACTCTGCTAATTCCAAGTGACCTTCCTCAAATGTATATTCAGATATAAAGTTATAAATATGATTTAATCCAGCCGCATTATTTAAATATATAAGTTCTGCGCTCTCATCGGTATTGGCCATTAACGATAAAATCTTCTTAATGATTTTCTTGAAAATTGTAGCTTTTATTTCATTGTCCAATAATTTAGAGGCAAAGAGATGTTTACCTATTACATTGATGGCAACACGGTTAACTTTTGTATCATAGTTAACAAATCCCTTTAAAATAATACCCAGTAATTTATCCCTCATCCATTCAAAGTGTTCCTCACCGATTTTTTCTATCGTCATATGTTCTACGACTTCACCAACGGTTAATAACACCAATGTACAGATTTGCGGATTTGCTCTTTCAATTTTTTCAGCGAAACTGTCTACAATCTCCAAGAATTCTTGCACCTCTAATTTTGTCATTAAAATTCCAAGATATTCGCAAATATATTTTGTGTATTGATAGTTTTCCATCTCTAGAGCTCTCAAAAGCTCAATGACTATATCATTTATCTGACCTTTTGAAAGATGTTCCGATAATTCTACAAGACCTTTACCAGCTGCATTTCTAACACTTTCGTGAGAAGATACTTTTAAAAGATTACATAAATGCATCGACAAATAAAAACTGTCCTCTTTTCTATAATTTACAACAAATCTAAGCAATAATTCTATCTGTAATTTCTTACAGATCCATGATGTCGCCGATTTCAGGTTAGATAGGTAAACATCAGAACTACCATCTACTTTAGAAATACATTGTAGTCTGTAACTTTCAAGTTCCTCATTTTCAAATCCTGTTAATTTTAGCAAATTGTATCTTGCGAATGTTTCTGCAGAAGAAATCTGCTGTAGATCATCAAGCGTATGTACTGTTCTGATATGCCTTATCAATTGAGGTTTTAACCTTGGAATCAAATCACATAAAACATCATAACACTGAACTCTCAAAATATCCTCATCTGTATAAGCGACATTATTGACATATGAAATAACTTTTGTAATCTGCTCATCTTCTAATTTATCATATGGTAACAGCCTAATGGCCTCTAACATATAAGTCGCCAGTTCTGTTTTTATCACATTCCTATTAAACGAATTTATCAAGATATTCATGTATAATTGACATTTATCCTTTGGAGAATGGCTTAATAAAGACTCAATCATATTGGCCATACTGACTCTTATCCATTCTTTATGTTTGTCAATTATTCTAAGATTAGGAAACAGGTATTTTGATAAGTAGTTTTCAAACAGCTTAAATGAATCTATTTCGATAACCTTTTTACGTGCATCCTTTGGTAATTCTTTTCTTTCAATCTCATCAAAGTTAGAAATCAGAAGACCAATAAGTCTCGCTGTTTGTTTTCTGATATCTTCTGCTGGCAACATCAATCTTTCATATAAAAACTTCAGAGCAATCAGCTTTTGTTTTTGCGTTAAGTATTCAGAGTAAACCTCAATGATATATTGATAACTTCTAAGAGAATCGACATTATCTAATCCTCTAGCATTTTCCAACATTGCATTTAAAGAGTTCTCATCTCTTAAACGGTGCATGATACCTATATTATGTACAATAGATAAATACTTAGCACTTTCAACAATCTCGTCTCCTTGCATGATTGAATAATGTTTTCTAGAAGATACATGTCCGTCAATAATACAGTTAGTAGAATCCGGATCCAAATCAACTCCTTTTTCTATCATGAAATTTTCAAAGTCTTTTAGTCTATTATAAACACGTCTATAACGCTTTTCCTTAGCTTGATTTACATTGTCAAGCTTACTCAGGATAACTTCGAAAGCATCGTCTAAACTATAATATTTCATCGGATACTTACTGGTTCTATCTTCATTGGCTTTTACTCTAAAATCACAATAAATTAGAACCAATGATTCCAGTGACAGATTGGCTATTTCCAAATCCCATGTTGAATGATTAAAAGCGACATTTCTGATATATACTATCTCACGTTCTGTAAACCATTCTGCAGTATAGTAGTAATGATAATAGGCTACCTTTCTACTTTCTTCTGGTTTACAACCGTATTTTCCAATATCATGACCATATGCCGCCCCGGAAACTCTTCCCAGGTCAATTGGTAAGTTCAAATGGCTCAACTGACGCCCGATTTTAACTGCTAAATGATGAACACCACAAATATGATCTAAGGTGCTGTAACCAATAAGATCTTGATTCATCTTCATCATCTCATAAACATATTCATTATCTAGAAACTCTGTAAATCTTACATACTCGTCGTCTTCTAATTGAGATATTTCTTCATCTGTTAAAATATTCAACGCATATTTACTTACCCAAGACTCATGATCGAATTCTTGCTGCATTTTAAAGAATATACGTAGAATACTCAGTGATAACACTGCGATTTCATCTTTGATATTGGTAAGTTCCACTTGAACCGATTCTTCAAATGAAAGGCCCAAAGCATATTGATAGGTATATTGTTCTATCTCTTCCATGTTTTCAAAAGTTTTAAAATTGTTTGTAATCACTTTAAAACATTCATAGAACAATTGAAAAATCTCTTGAGTCTTAAAATGACTTTCTTCTATGAGATACATCATCTCCGATTCAAAATTGTCACTGATTAATGTTTCTTCTATTTTACTGATTAAATTGTTTTCTGTTTTGCTTAACAAGAACTCTACAAACATTTGGTGAATTTCTTCACGTACTTTTATCATTTTAACGTACATCTTTACCTCGCTATCTATGTCTTTATTCCATTATACTATAGGCTAATGACTTTGTAAGGCATAAAAGGATATCCGTTCTTAACAATATGATAAATAACAATGGGGGTGCTTATAGCACCCCCATTGTTATTATATTTTTATCGTTTAGACTCTTTTAGCAACATTCTTTGTCACACAGTGAATTCCTCCACCAAGAATATTGAGTGCCGTCGAATTGATAGTTATGACTTTCCTGTCAGGGAATATCCCTTCGAGAACCTTCTTTGCTTTGTCATCTTGATCTTTTATAGCTAAAGACATACCTTCCTTGTAATACTTTTGTCCCAATACAACGCCGTTTGAAATCAGAAAGTTGCAATAGCTCATTGCTGGTTGTACTCTAAATTTCTTATCAGGAAAAGGTGTACGATCTCTCATCACTTTCATACCCGACTTATTTTTATAAAATTCCCAGATCTGATATATTTCATCCTCTTCATCAATTTCTATAGAAAAAGGCAATGGTACTGGCATTCTAACAATCTCGAATAATGCATCGTTATGATTCCGTTCTTTTGATAATAAACTATGAGCTTCTTCGAGTCTTTGTTTCGTTATCTTTTCAGCCTCGTTAGTTGGACTGAAATCAACTTCAGCTAACAAAATTTTATTTTCAGATACAAATCTACACATTTCGTCTATATGACCATTGGCTGAAAGCGATCTATAGACCGGTGTCTGATCTTCATAATACAAAACACCATCAAAAAAATCCTCGTCCTCATAAGAGCCTTTTTTTATCCATATGATCTTTTTCAAATTAAATAAATACTTATAAATTGATTCAATTGTTGATAAGGAATAGTTGGGATTACGTTTTGTTTTTTCAGTATCAACAATTGACATCATGATACCAGAGCCATTAAACTCCTTATTACCACCTTCTGTAACCAATTTCGATTTTAAAACATTATGACACTTCAATCCCTTTGCATGTTTCAATGCAAACAGTTGGTTCTTTTGATTACAGGAACTATCAACCTCTTCTAAACCATAGGTATTGAATTGAAAATCTATAGCCTGTAGTTGGTCCTTATTAATCATAATGTCAGCACCATAATCTCTTGCCCAGTTTAAGTCATCTGGATAAGATGTGAATTCTATATCACTGTAATTGATGTCCGCTTCAGTTAATGATTGTTTACATTTATTTAATCCTTCTAAAGTACTACAATTGATAATTATTTTGACATGCTCTATTAAATGCATGACTATTTCATTGAACACTTGATATACATTGTAACCTTTGGCTGAGAACACATTCTTTGGCCATGTTATCATCACACTATCCTGGTATTCAAACTCACCAGGATACCTAAACCTACTCATATTTTCACCTTATTTATCTGAGTCTTTTGCCGATTGTTGTTTTATATAACCAATACCTAGAAGTTCAACAATCGCTATCATAGAAACTCTAGAAGTGACATCTATCGTATTGTAGTAAACCTCATCCGAAAACACATAAAAATCTATATCAGTGATGCTTTGTATCACATTATTGGTTGCAGCTGTAATTGAAACCACTTTCACATCTGCTTGCGATTTTAGTTTTTCAATACTGCCAACAATATCACTGTATTCACTATTCGCAATCACAAACAGTATATCGTTGTTGTTTACTTGTTTCATTGCAGATAGAACTTCTAACTCATCTTCAATTGCTATTGTAACAAAACCATAGACAGCAAACAATTTTAATGCATATCTTGCAACTTCTTTACACAATCCCGATGTGATGAAAAAAATCTTGGGTTTCTCTTCTAATAATTTAGCGAACTTTTTGACCTTGGATTTTGATAAAACCCTGATGCTCTCCAATATGTTGTCCATGTAAGCATCTTTGTAATCATCATCTTCCAAGACTTTTGGTATTTTATTATTTTCATTTTTATAACTCGTATAATTTAAACAACTGATAAACTCAGAGTATCCTTTAAATCCTAGTTTTTTTACAAACCTAAATATTGACGTGGAAGAAACAAACATTTCATCTGCCAAATCCCTAATACCCATGTCTTTAACAGTATCAATATTTTTAACAACATATTCTAAAACTTTCTTCTCATTATTATTTAAAGAAGCAATCTCATTTTCTATAACAACATAAAAATCTTTATTCATATGGTACCTCCTAAGATATTCTTATTATATTACAAAACGAGCACTTCTTGAACTAATTAATTAAGGTGATTCAGCACGCTAAACCACCTTATTCTTAACTTGTTTTATTAACTCTATCTTCAATAGATATTTTTTCTTTTTTACCTTGTTTTAATAAAATGAATTCACCCACTATGATTGATATAATAACACCTCCAACCACTGGTATTGTATACGCCCAATCAATTGCATATCCTGGAACCCATACAAACAACATGATTGTAATCATTATAACCGCCGACATACCGACTGCAAATATTTTTGCTATCCATTCGCTTCCAGGGAATCTAAACGGTCTCTCAATATGTTGATCTAGTTTTCTCAATTTAACAAATGCAAATACCAATATAACGTATGGCATCAAGAATAACATTGAACTAAACTCAAACAACATCCAGAATAAATTTTCTGATGAACTTGCCATAAACCCATATAATACGATAACAAATGTTGAAACCAATCCAGTCATAAGTAAAGCACCTACTGGAGATTCATTTTTATTGTATTTTGCAAATATTTCAGGCATCTCTCCTGCCTCTGCTGCTTCAGCTACAACAAATGCAGAGCCAAGTGTCCAAGATTGAATTTGAGTAACCAACGTTGCAGTAAATAAAGCGCCTATTGTTAAAACAATAATTTTTCCAAGCAAACCACTGCCAAATACGATGATAAAAGCATCTACAAATCCTTCAACGACACCAACATTCTCAACTGGTATAATACATAAAATTGCAATAGAACACACGATGTAAACAAACGACATTGTGATTGCACCTGAGATAACTGATTTTGGCACATCTTTCTTTGGATTATCAAACTTATGTACATTACCAAGGATAATTTCTAAACCACACATATTGTAAACAACCACTGGTAGAAAATCTAGTCCTTGTTTTAAGTCAGGCATTAAACCGCCCAAAGTGATTTGAGTAGCTGCGCCTTTTGTAACGGTATAATATATCGCTGCTAAAACCAAACAAATCGGTAAAATCAGTTTTATAACACCTGAGATAAAATTTAAAGTACTACTTTCTTCTGCTGATAAACTACTGATATATATAACAATCCATGAGATAATAACTCCCCCAATGACATTAAACATCAATCCAGCTTCAGGATATACCAACTGAGCCAGTATACCTGTGATAAAAATAATGGTTGCAGGCATCCATAAAGCGGCGTTGATCCAATACAACCAAGAGGTTCTTGATGCCCACTTTACTCCAAAGGCTCTTTTAATCCACCCATAAATTCCACCTTTATCAGGATAAGTTGCACCTAATTCGGCAACTATGAATCCCATTGGAATAAAAAACATAATGGCTAATATAATATACCAAGAGAATACTTGAGCGCCCATATTGGCTGAAGAAGCAATTGTATCTAAAAATAACATTGATGATATAACGCCGAAAAATACTGTAAAACCTCCAATACCTTTTTTCTTCACTTCCATAGTTTACTCCCTTCTATCAGGTTGTTGTTGAGTGATACAATGTATATTACCACCACCCAAAATAATTTCTCGTGCATAAATTGTTTCAATCACCCTATCTGGAAATACTGTCTGTAAAATTTCTGCTGCTAATTTATCATGTTTTTCATCACCAAAAATCGGTAAAATAATGGCGCCATTCGCTATATAGAAATTGGCATAAGAAGCCGCTTGTCGATCCCCTTCCATTCTTGGCAAAGTCCCATCAACGGAATCAACACCATCAGCTTCCTCTTTTGTTACAATCACATGATCTGGTATATGAAGTTTAACCACTTCTATACATCTACCTTTTGAATCCATTTCATTACTCAAAATTTCATAAGCTGCTTTTGAGTAATCATATTGCGGATCGGTTTCATCATCTGTCCATGCTAAAGCCACAACACCTGGAGCACAGTAATGAATTATATTATCAACATGTTCGTTTGTTTCATCTAAATAAATACCGTTTTTCAACCAAATAATTTTACTGACGTTTAAGTAGTCTTTCAAATATGTTTCAATTTCTTCTTTTGATAAATCAGGATTTCTACTTTCATCTAGTAAACATGCTTCAGTTACAATACATGTTCCTTCACCATCAACGTGAATCGAACCACCTTCTAATATGAATGACTCTAGTTTGTAGTAATCCAAATTCTCAACATTTGCTACCTTTCTGGCAATTTTATCATCTTTATCCCAAGGGAAATATAGACCGTCTAATAAGCCACCCCAAGCATTAAATCGCCAATCAACAGCTCTGAGATCTCCAGTATCATTGATTACAAAAGTAGGACCAACATCTCTCATCCAAGCATCATCACTTGATACTTCAATAACTCTGATATCTGATGGTAAAAGTTCTCTGGCTACGTTATATTGCTTATCAGATACACACATTGTAACTGGTTCGTACTTAGAAATCACTTTTGCCACTTCTATAAAAGCAGCTTGAGCAGGTTTAGCACCAAGTCTCCAATTATCTGTCCTTTCAGGCCAGATCATCCAACACCCTTCATGTTTTTCAAATTCTCCAGGCATTCTGAAGCCATCTTCTCTTGGCGTGCTCAATATATTTTTACTCATAAATTTTGCCCCCTATAAAATTTCAGTGAGATTGATTTGCAAAATAAACTCCTGATAATTTTGTCCCTTTAATCTTAACACAGGATATAATTATTCATTATTCAAAAACTCATTTAGAATTCTGTTACACGTTTTAGAACAATGTTACATATCATGTAACGTTGTTTCACTCCAATTGAAACATCGTTACTCAAAATGTAAAGACAGAAGTTCTCTGTATGACGGTTACAGAAAGTTTGCAAATACTTTATCCTGTATTAAAATCATGCTAGTATGATAGTGCAAAATAAACTCCTCCAAAACTAAAGGAGATTTTTATGAGAAACAACAATGTACCATTAAAACACTTAATTGACAATATTGATTTCAGTAAAGAAGAGCTTTTAGACATTCTTGAATTGACAAAAATGTTAAAAGAAGCTTATTTCCAAGGTGCAGTACCGCAATTGTTAAAAGGCAGTTCGCTTGCGATGATTTTTGAAGAACCATCAACTAGAACAAGAGTATCATTTGAAAATGCCATGACAGAATTAGGTGGCCATGCACTTTATCTGGCTCCTGGTCAAATTCATTTTGGAAGTCATGAAGCCATTCAAGATACAGCAAAAATCTTATCAAGTATGTGTAGTGGCATTATGTTCAGAACCAAAGAACACGAAACGATTCTTAACTTTGCCAAACATGCCTATGTACCAGTTTTAAACGCAATGACTTATTATAACCATCCAACACAAGGTATCTGTGATATCTTTACGATGATTGAACATATGCCTGAAGGTAAGAAACTTGAGGATTTACACATCGTGTTTACAGGTGACTCGTCTGATACAGGTATCATGGCTATGGAAACAGCTCATCTTTGTGCCGCATTGGGATTAAGATATACAATTGCATCGCCAAAACAATACTCATTAATGGCTTCTGAATTAGAATTGGTCAATAATAAGATGAAAGAAACTGGTGGGATTTTCAGAATTACCGAGGATATTGATGATGCCGTTAAGGATGCTGATTTTATCATTCCTGATGTATGGACATATTATGGTTATGAAGATGAAGAAGAAGATAGAATGGCTGCTTTCAGTCCAAAATATCAGCTAAATATGTCTTTATTGGAAAAAGCGCCTGACCATTGTAAAGCTCTTCACTGTTTACCAGCCAATCGAGATGTTGAAATTACAAGTGAAGTAATGGATCACCCAGAAAGATCTATCGTCTTCCAAGAAGCAGAAAACAGATTACATGTAGAAAGAGCACTTTTAGCTTGGTATTTATATCCAAGACAAAAGAAAGCAAGCACTGCACTTAAACAGTACCATGAAGGAAGAATTGTTGACTTCCTGGAAAAAAATCAGTAATAAATATCTTTAGGGATATTCATTAAATAGACTTACTGTAGAAAGAGACGAATCATTGGTTCGTCTCTTTCGTCGTTTTAATTTAATATTGTAATTCTAAAAAAAAGAAGATCTGGTTAAACCAAATCCTCTTCATTAATAACCTTTACAGATGCTTCTTGTAGTCTCTTTGACATCACACCAGAACCGTTTATCAATGTTCGGTTAAAAGTGCCATCATATATTTGATACGTCCCACAAGACGGACTTCTTGACTTCAGTATTGCTTCTTTCACATCATAAAGCGACAATAACTTCACCACTTCATCTACACCTTTTAGAAACTGACCGGTAACATCTACACCCGTTTCTGTTTGTATTGATAACGGATCGTTCGTTACAATCTCAGCAGGATCTCTAGGAGTAGAAAGACCACCCATTTGTTCAGGACAAATAGGAATATACGTTTTATCCTTTAAATAGTCTAAAACATCTTCAAACTCTTTTTCCTTGCCGTCATAACGGCAACACAATCCCAATAAACATCCACTCACTAAAATCATTATTTCTTCACCTTGACAATCGTTACACCAGCGCCACCTTCACCGTATTCACCATCTCTAAACGATGCAATATGAGGATGGTTCTTGAAGTAAACTTTTAGTTTGCTCTTTAACACACCCGTACCTATACCATGTATGATTGTTACTTGATCTAAACCCGATAATGAAACATCATCTAAATAACTGTCTAATTCATATATTGATTCTTCATAGTTTTTACCTCTTAAATCAACAGAGGTTGATAAAGTAGCACTTCTAGATTTAAATGCTCTTGAAGAAGAAAAACTTCTTTCCTTCTTCTCAGCTTTTGCACGACGTATTTGCTTGATATTGACCTTCATCTTCATGATGCCTATACGAACGGTTAAATCACCCTTATTATCAGGCTGTGACGCCACTTCACCCTTTTGGTCCAAGCTGATCACATAAACAGGTTCACCGACCTTTAAATCTTTTGGTATATCATCTGATGCCACTTCAACTTGAGAAAGACTTTGATTGGTTTCACCAATACTGTCTTTAAGTGATTTGCGCATTTCCTCTATTCGTTTATTTGAATCTTTTATATTTTGAGTTTTCAGTCCCCGTAGCTCTTTAATAATCTCATCGGCTTCTTGTTTAGCCTTCTTTAGTATTGAATTGGCTTCATCTTTTGCTTTTGCCAGCATCTTATCCTGACGACGTTCTATTGTATCTCTCTTGTCTTGTAACTGATTTTTTAGTTTTTCAGCATCCAAACGCAGTTTAATAGCTTCATCTCTTTCAACTTCTGCATCTTTTCTACTGGTCTCAATGCTACTTAAAATATCTTCGAATTCAATACTATTGTTATCAACAAGCGCTCTCGCATTATCAATAACGTAATCACTGAGACCTAATTTTTTTGAAATCTCAAATGCATTTGATTTACCTGGTACACCTATCAAAAGTTTATAGGTTGGTGATAGGGTATTGACATCAAACTCCACACAGGCATTTTCAATCCCCGGTTTTGTAAAAGCAAAATGCTTTAATTCACTATAGTGAGTTGTTGCTATTGTTCTAATACCTCTACAATATAATTCTGATAGTATCGCCATAGCAAGTGCAGCACCTTCAGTCGGATCCGTACCTGCTCCAAGCTCATCAAACAATGCCAATGAGTCCTCATCCATTTCTTCTAGAATAGTCACTATATTGGTCATATGTGATGAGAAAGTACTTAAACTTTGTTCAATACTTTGTTCGTCACCTATATCAGCAAATACATTTGTAAATACGGACATTTCAGTACCGTAATCCGCTGGAATATGAAGGCCTGCTTGAGTCATAAGAACCAATAGTCCGACAGTCTTCAAAGTAACTGTTTTACCACCTGTATTAGGCCCTGTAATCAACAAGGTTGTAAAATCCTTACCTAGCCATATGTTTGAAGGTACTACCTCTTTGGGATCAATAAACGGATGTCTTGCATTTCTAAGTCTAATTCGTCTTTCATTGATCAATTTGGGAGCCATGCCCCTCATTTCAATGGATAACTTCCCTTTTGCAACGGCAAAATCCACTTGTTTCAAGATGACTTGATTCATTAAGATTGCTTCTTCTACTTCATATATTTCCTGAGTGATTTCTTTTAGAATCTTTTCGATCTCAGCTTTTTCTTTTAATTTTAACTCCTTCAAGTCATTGTTTAGCTCTACAACTGCCATCGGCTCAATGTACAGTGTATTTCCACTGCTTGAACGATCATGTACAATACCTTTCAAATGACTTTTATGTTCACTTCTTACTGGTACAACAAATCGATCATCACGAATGGTCACTAAACTATCTTGTAGGTATCTTTGCATTGAATCAGAAGTAATAATATGATTAAGCTTTGATCTAATCGCTTGATTCTTCTTATCAATTTGACGACGAATATTCGCCAAAGTCGAACTGGCTTTATCGGATATTTCAGTTTCACCAATAATAGATATATTGATACGTTCCTCTATCTCTCGATAAGCAGATAATTGTTCGCCAAATTCATGCAAAATCGGATATTTAATATCAGGTGTATTACTCTTTTTGATATGTTGTTTAACTCTTCTTGCAGTTCTGAGTGTATCTGAAACCTGCAATAATTCTCCTGGGTATAAGAACGAACCTATTGCTGCTCTTTTCATATAAATATCCATTTCAACAAACGGACCTATTGGAAAAGAACCATTACTAAGAATCATACTATTCATTTCAGTTGTTTCATCTATCCAAGATTTTATTTCATCAAAATCTTTTGAAGGCGTTAGTTCATCTACTAAAGCTTTACCTAGTGAAGAACTTGCCTTTTCTCTTAATCTATCTTTTATTTTATCAAATTCTAAAACTCTTAATGCTTTTTTGTTCATAATCACATATGCGGTCTCAACCACATCTCCTTCCATCATTAATTATAACATTAAATCTGTAAAGTTATTTTACAGTAATATTTCACTATTCAACACCTCTATGGAAATGTCCTGGCGTGCCATCTTCAAATGCCAGTTCAGCAGATTTACCTTTTAAAACATTGATATAAGCTTCGGTAACGCGTCTAACTTCCTCTGGGGATTCAATCGTAAAATCTAATCTGAAATACTTTATATCCATCATTAATAAATCATCAAACACTCTTAACAGATGAAGTCTTCTACTGTTTAAAATTTCTATACGTTGACCATTTCTAATCATTGGATAATCTTCTTCAAATCTATCTTTTAATGCATGATGATTTTTACACGGTTCATTACATGTTTCACAGTGAGTCGTCTGTTTTGTGATCGGACAGTAAGCCATGATCATTGCCGGCGCATAACCATAGACTATCATTTCAAGTGCTTGACCTTTATTAGGCTTTAATTTATACAATTCATCTTTGCTTAACTCATAACTAAGTGTTATTCTTTCAATCCCCGACGCGTGATAAGCATCAATGGCATGTTGATTAAAAACATTCAAACTGTAATCTAAATAAGTTTTTTCAAAGCTGCCTATTTGACCATAGTTTCCAACCAACAGGGGACCATTATAATCTTTAAGACTTTCTTTTAAATTTTCTATTTCGTTTTCAGGTGTCACTCTTGGCAATCTGAAAATGGCGCCTTCAGCTGATAGATCCATGGAATAAATATCTGCAAGGTCTAAATCTTTTATGGCATCATATTGTTCTTTGGTTCTTACAGCAACAGTCAGTTCCTTCAATTTTTCTTCTTCATGCTGATTAAATTCTACTTCATAATGACTTTCACGTGAATATTTCCTACTTCTCAGTTCATCTAGCTGGTCAGTGCATTTTCTTCTCAGCTCATTAATGATTTTTACTGGAATACTAACACCTTCATCTATATAAATATGAGATGTGTGAAGTCCGTATGGTGTAGAGCCCAACTTCTCTAGTTGTTTTAGTACTTTCTCTTCATCCAATGGCACTTTTAATGCTTTTTCGACGAGGATCTCACTAGAAAATTCTACTTGGTGATCACCATCAGACATTTCCATTACCACATGTTTACCAAACTTACACATAAATATGATATCTATTGGAATATTAATCATTTCCTTATTGTAACTTAAACGAGCTTGTAACATCATCTCAGCATCATAGGTTCTATAAACAACTTCACCTGGTTTAGCGAAATACTTAAAATCGACCGTAATCCCTTTTTTAAAATCATAAGCTTTTACTCGTTGATTGTTGAAGTAGAATACATCCGTTCTTGCACCAACGCTACTACCGTCTCTTCTGATTTGTATTTCATCACCTTTTGCAAGTGGTTTTTCCAAATCCAAAGTCAATTTGTTGATATTAGCATCATAGTAATTAACAGTACCGACTCTTTCACCTCTATTACCCGGAGTATCACTGGCGATAATATCACCATTAAATAAATAACCTTCAGTGTAAGTTCTGTTGAATACTCTATTCAAATCGCTATCAGTAGACATATTGTCAAGTGCAGCTCTATAACTTGAAACAACTGTGGCTGCATATTCAGGTCCCTTCATTCGACCTTCAATTTTAACTGAATCAACACCCGCTAAAACAAGTTTTGTGATTTGATCAACTGTATTTAAATCTTTAGGACTTATGGTATATGTAGTTTCGTCAAACAAAGTATATTGTTGACGACACGGTTGAGCACATCTGCCCCTATTGCCACTTCTACCACCAATTAAGCTAGACATCAAACACTGTCCCGAATAACTCACACATAAAGCACCATGAACAAAAACTTCTAATTCTATATCACAAGATGCTTTGATTTTTTTTATCTCTTCCAGACTCATTTCTCTTGCAACGACAACACGATTGAAACCAACCGATTTCAGGTATTTTACATCTTCTAAACTATGTGCTGACATCTGTGTACTGGCATGAAGTTCTAAGTCTGGATAGTGACTTCTAATATAACTTGCCACACCATAATCTTGTACAATAATTGCATCTACACCGTTTGTGTATAAGAAATCAATGTACTTCTTTACATTTCCAAATTCGCTGTCTTTGACCAGAGTATTCACTGTAACATAAACATTTACATCACGAATATGAGCATACTTAATAGCTGCAATCATGGCCTCATCATCAAAATTCTTTGCAAATTGTCTGGCACCAAAATTAGCACCTGATAAATATACCGCATTGGCTCCATTTTGAATGGCAGCCACCAATGATTCTTCTGCACCAACAGGTGCGAGTAATTCAGTTCTCATAATTTTCTCTCCTCAAGAAATGTGCACTGGCACTTTCTAATTCGCACATAAGTAAATAAGTTATTCCCCTCGCTTTACTTATTCTCTAATATAAATTCATTAACAACAAAAAACAGAGAAGTAGATAACTACTCCTCTAGGTCTTCTTCATATATAATTTCATCTTCGTAGTCTTCATATTGAGTTACTGATTCACGTAAATTCTCAGTTTCGATCTCATCAAATACTTTCATGTATTCAGAAATTTCACTTTCCCTTAACAGTAGTTTTTCTTCTAATTCAGCGATACGATTAGATGCTCTTTCTAAAACTTCGTCACTATCTACTAAATCACCACACATCATTTCAATTTTTTCAACTAGTTTACGCAGTTGAACTTCTTGATCACTCCTAGAAGATTTAATAATTTCAAATTCACTTAAGATATTATCATATAACCCTTCGGCTTCTGAAACATGTTGAGTCAACGACGTTATTTGTTTTTTTGTCTCTTCGATTTCACCTTTAGGAATGTGTTGATTTGGCAACGCTTCTGCTAATTGTTGACGCGCTTTCGACAAATCATCAGCTAAATTCAATGCAGTTAAGATTGCAATTTTAGTATAACTCAAAGACGAATTTGATTTCAAAATTGCTTGCATACGATCATCTACTAATCGTGCCACTCTTTCAACATACTGTTGATCATCTGTAGTGATTAAATAATGATCCTGTCCCAATATTCTAACAGACAACTTATTTTTATTTGACATTTTAACACCTCATCCACATAATAACTATATTAATTTTATCATACTATAAATCCACTCATTTAAAAAGCTTTACGTACAAAATAATCATTGCCAAAGAGAATTATATAGGGTTTTAAACGCATCTAGATGCTCCATTACGATTGATACGATTTTTTCGTCAAAATGTATACCTGCATCACTTTTTATAATCTTGATTGCTTCTTCAAAAGTAAAGGCTTTTTTATACGGTCTTTCACTTGTTAACGCATCAAAAACATCTACTAAAGCGACTATTCTTGCCGATAACGGTATTTGTGCATCTGTTAGACCTTCAGGATAACCTGTTCCATTAACTTTCTCATGGTGATATTTGGCAATATCAACAGCCATCTCAAACTCATTCGCACCAATAGAGACCAATAGTTCTTCCAACACGCCTGCACCATGTAGACTATGTGTCTTCATAATGCTCATTTCATCTTCTGTTAAGCGACCTGGTTTATTTAATATATAATCTGGAATACCAACTTTACCAATGTCATGTAGTGGACTTAGACGTTTGATGCTCGTTATAAACTTTTCGTCTATTTCGTCAAATGATGATTCAAGATTTTTAGAAACAAAAGCGCTATAATGACTAATCCTATCAATGTGATTACCCGTTATATTATCTTTTGACTCAACTATTTTTGCAAATCCTCTAACAGTAGATATCATCAAGTTTTCAATTACAAAACTTTTCTCTAAAGATGTACCCAATGCGTTTGCGATATTAATTAAAAACTGCTGATGTTTCTCATTATATATATGACTTTTATCCGATGAAAAAAAGACCACACCAATCGCTCTATCTTCATGAAATAACGGTAATGATATACTTGATTTCATACCTTCATCTATAATCATACTTGTTGAACCACTAACAGGATGAGCTTTATAGTATACCTCTAAGTCATTTATAATTCTTACTTCATGATTATTAATAATTTGTTTTAAACTTGAAGTTTTTAACGTTTGAGTGTAGCCTTTATCCAAAATCACTTCAGAATCAGATTTTGCAGTTAAAGCTTCTATACTATCACCATCATTTGTAATGACTGCTATACCAATTCTATTATAAGGAATAAACGACTTTAAATTGTCATAAATAAATGAAAAAACTTCATCGAAACTACGTTGAGCATATATTTTTTCGTTTAAAGTCAAAAGCATATTATTTTTTTTAACCAGTTGATTATAAGCTGTAACCAGTAATCCAATTTCATTTCCCGTCTTAATCTGATTAATCTCTTGAATGGTATAATGACCCTCTTCTTGATTTGAAAATGAACGGGTTATAGTTCTTAAAGGTTTAATGATTTCCTTATAAAAAGCATAAGTCATAAGTATAAAACAAATACTCAAACCTACGATTAATCCAACTAGTGATGTACGTGAAAATGTTACATACTCTCTAATTTTTTTTATGAGTTCCAACTTAATGGTTTGATTGCTTAGATTAAGTTTCTCATAATCAAATGTTATAAGTTGTTTTTCTACTATTGCAAGTTTTAATATTTCCAAATAACTTTCATAACTTCTAATAGTTGTATCACTTTTCAATATTTCTTTTATGTCTCTATTATACCCGGTTTTTAATAAGGTCTCTAATTCTTGGTACAGAGAAGTTATTAATTCATGTGAATCCTCATGTTTAATAATATCTCGGTATGCTACTTTTTCAATTCTCCCAATGATTCTTTCACTTTTAAGGGTAATGGCAATTTGATAATTAATCAGGTGTTCTTTGTTTTGAATATCTGTATAACCTTTAAATGAAATCGCAAGTAAAGAGATAAAGATTAAGACCAGAAGTGCTAATCTATAGCGAATTGTTTTGTACTTTTTCATAGTTTTCTCCCTGTGTTATGTGTATTATTATAACACAAAATGACATCACATGCTTTTACATGTGATGTCATTTATAAATGTAACTATCTCAATTCCGCTTCTAGTTTTTCTTCTAGATTCTTTAGAATCTTAGCCATTGCCTTGTTAACATCTTCATCTACAAGGGTACGATCTTTAGCTCTGAATATCAGGGCATAAGCCATGCTCTTATAACCAGATTCAATCTGAGATCCTTTATATACATCGAAGATCTCAACTGATTCTAACAACTTACCACCAAATTGATGAATGATATCAAGAACGTTTTGATTCGTTACCTCTTCTTTAACCAATACTGCTAAATCACGTGTACTTGCAGGATATCTTGGTACACTTTGGTACTTTCTATCAAGACGAGTGATTTGCATCAGCATATTAAAATCAATCTCAGCAGCCATAACCGGTACTTCAATATCATAATTATCAAGTACTGTCGGATGAATCTCACCAATTGTACCTAAAATGTGATTGTCACCATAAACAATGTTTGCACAACGTCCCGGATGATATGTTGCATGAGTCGACTCCGTTTCATATGTGTAATTAGAAACACCTAAAGTATCAAATAATTCTTCAATTGAACCCTTTAAAGTAAAGAAGTCTCTACCCTCACCATACATACCCATTACAAGAGTTTTCTTTTCAATAGGCAACTCGACGAGTGGCTGTTGTTTAGGAAAGAACACATTACCAACTTCAAAAGCAGCCGCCTCTTTAACACTTCTCTTGTAGTTTCTACCAAGTACTTCAATTAGATTTGGAAGTAACGTAGTGCGCATGATACTATATTCTTCACCAAGTGGATTAAGAAGTTTTACAGCATTTCTTAAAATTGAGTGCTCTGATAGATTGATTGCATCTAAACTCTTTGGACTTACAAAGGAATAGGTTGTTACTTCATTTAGTCCTGCAGCTACCAATGTCTCACGAGTAACTTTTTGAATGTTTTGCCCATTCGTTAAAGCACCCCATTCATTGCCTCTGAATAGAGTTGATGGAATGACATCATATCCATATAACCTTGCAACTTCTTCAATAAAATCTATTTCTTTTAATAAATCCAGTCTTTGATGAGGTGGTTGGCATAACAGATTATCACCCTCAATCGTGACTTTGATTTCTAGTCTTTCCAACAATGTTTTTATTTGATCTATAGAAAGTTTAAGTCCTAACAAACCATTTACTTTCGAAGAACGAACCGTAACTGTTTCTACATCTTTTTTGTTTGGGTAAACATCTACTGTACCACCAACAACTTTACCAGCACCTAATGTTTCTATCAAATGACACACTCTATTTGCTGCTGCTTCAACCAAATCTACTGAAACACCTTTTTCATATCTTGATGACGCTTCAGATCTTAACATCAAATCACGTGATGTTTTTCTAATAGATTTTTTATTGAAGTTTGCTACTTCAATTAAAAGTGATGTTGTTTTTTCAGATACTTCTGTTTCAGATCCACCCATAACACCAGCAATAGCAATTGCTTTATTGGCATCTGCAATCACTAACATTTCCTCTGTAAGCTCACGTTCTACATCATCCAGAGTTGTGATCTTTTCACCTTTAGAAGCCGGACGTACAATGATTTGTTTACCACCAATCGTTTCCAGATCAAACGCATGAATGGGTTGTCCATATTCAAGAAGTACATAATTTGTAATATCAACAATATTTGAAATAGGCTTCATGCCCGCTTTCATCAATCTTAATTGCATCCAAAGTGGTGAGGGTTCAATTTTTACATCAGTCACCACACGACCCGTATATCTAGGACATAAGTGTTCATCTTCTATCAAAATAGAAATCATCTCACTTACATCTCCAGTTGCATTATTTATTGTTTCGTCTGGATATTTCACTTTCAAATCAAAAGTTGCTGCTGCTTCTCTTGCCATACCAAGAATACTTAAACAATCTGCTCTATTTGGTGTTATTTCAAATTCAATCACCGCATCTTTAAGATCTTCTATTTCACCAATTGGAGTACCTAGAGGATATTCATTCGGTAACAACCATACACCATCAATAAATTTCTTTGGAATAACCGAGTTCTCAAATCCAAGCTCTTGGAATGAACATAACATTCCAAATGATTCAACACCTCTTAATTTACCCTTTTTTATTTTAGATTTATCAGCCAAAACCGAGTCCACTTTGCATACTGGTAAATAAGCATCTTCAACAACATTAGTTGCTCCAGTAACAATTTGAACCACTTCATCGCCTAAATCAATTTGAAGTACTTTCAATTTGTCTGCATCTGGATGTTGCTCTATTTTTAAAATCTTACCCACGACAATATTATGTACATGAGGTAACGTTTCATCTACTGTTTCTGTATTAGAGCCTGACATGATTAACTTATCTTCTAATACTTTAACGTCAATATCTTTTATATCTACATATTCAGATAACCATTTAACTGGTACTAACATAATTTCCTCCTTAGAATTGGTTAATCATTCTCATATCATTTTCAAATAAATATCTAATATCTTCAATTTCATATTTTAGCATTGTGATTCTATCTACACCCATACCAAACGCAAATCCAGAATATTTTTCCGAATCAATACCACATTCTTCTAATACATCAGGGTGAACCATACCACAGCCAAGAATTTCTATCCAACCTGTGCCGCCACATACTTTACAACCAACACCACCGCATTTGAAACACGTTACGTCCACTTCGGCACTCGGCTCTGTAAACGGGAAATGGTGTGGTCTGAATTTAGTTTTGATATTTGATCCAAAGAATCTCTTAACAAACAAATCAAGAGCACCTTTTAGATCTGCCATTGTAACATTCTCATCTACTACCAAACCTTCAAGTTGATGGAACATTGGTGAATGTGTTGCATCCAATTCATCGAATCTAAAACATCTACCAGGTGAAATAATCTTGATTGGTGGCTTTTGAGTTTGCATTGTTCTAATCTGTACACTCGATGTATGAGGTCGTAAACAAATATCAGGTGCAAAATAGAAAGTATCTGATTGACTTCTAGAAGGATGGTCATCAGGAGAGTTTAAAGCATCAAATGCATTGTAAACTGTTTCAACTTCTGGTCCTTCTGCAATTTTATATCCCATACCAAGGAAGATGTCCGAAAGCTCATCAAACACTTTCATTAATGGATGTTTGTTACCTACAGTTGCTTTAGTAGCAGGCATTGTAACATCAATCACTTCACTCTTTAATTTTTCATTTAAAGCTTCTTTTTCCAGAGCTTCTTTCTTCTCACTTAAGATGCTCTCAATAAAACTTCTTACTTCATTTGATACTTTACCCATTTCTGGTCTTTCTTCTTTTGAAAGCTTGCCCATGCCTTTTAAGATGTCTGTTAACTCACCTTTTTTACCTAAAAACTTAATTCTAAGTTCTTCAACAGCTTTCAAAGACGATGATGATTCAATCATTTCAGTTGCCGTTTCGCGAATCTGAAGTAAACGTTCTTTCATGTCTCTCTCCTCTCATAGTAAATCAATTTATTCTTTTCAATAAGAAATGTGTTTTGACACTTTTCAATTAGGAACTCATGTAATAAAGTTATATCAATAGTTTCAGATACCCTATACATAAATTCTTACATAAATAAAAAAACTCCCTCCCTAAACAGGGACGAAGTATTATTCCGTGGTACCACCCAAATTGCCGTCAAGGCCACTCGAAATCCGTAACGTGGATGAGGCGTTAGAACTTACTAGTTTCAGTCCTACAGCTCAAAAGTGAACTTCATAGATTACCTCATAAGGACTCACAGCAAATGTCCTCTCTCTTTGAATCAGTTGGTCTACTACTCTCTTTGTCATTGCTTTTAATGCTAGTATTATATCATAAGGTTTGTGCTTTCACAACCCCAAACTCTAAACACCTAAAAGGTAGAGCTACCTGACCATCTCAAACATCAAAATACCACCTGCAATCCCGGCATTTAAAGATTCTACATCTCCATGCATCGGAATATAAACTCTTTGATCCACCAACTCCAAAACTTCATCCGATATCCCATTACCTTCATTACCAATAATCAAAACACTTTGATCGTTATAAGTAATCTGTTGATAGGGTGTGCCACCTTCTAGTGCAGCACCATAAACTCGATGAGAAGTCTTTAATGACATAATCTCATCTAAGTCTTGATTTACAAGAACTGGTATTGATATAATCGATCCCATAGATGATCTTAACGATTTTTGACTATACGGATCAGTACATCCTTTTGTAAGCATAACACTGGTAAAACCAGCTGCATCAGCCGTGCGTATTAAAGTCCCCAAATTACCCGGGTCCTGTATTTGATCTAATAGCAATACCTTTCCTGGTATCAATTTAGGTTCTGATGTTTTTATCACAGCAACAATACCTTGGGGTGTTTCTGTTTCAACAATCATCTTCATAATGCCGTTCGAAACTTTGTAAATCACACCACTGTAATCAAGCATCTCGATTTGCTCTATTAGGTCATCAGTTACAAATATACAAACTATATCACATTGTTGTTCTATAGCATGACTAACAATACGTAAACCATCTAAAATATATGCACCTTGCTTCAAACGACCTTTTTTAGTAAGAAGCTTTAACACTTGTTTCAAAAAGGCATTTTGTTTTGAAGTAATCTCTTTTATCATCGTGCTTGGCCTTCAACTTTTCTAATGTCGTCATTATGCCCAATGACTACCAATATATCATGTTCTGTAATCAATTCATGGGGGCCAACATTGATATTGATGCCGTCAGGATTTTTTATTGCAATAACATTGATACCGTGTTGAGCTCTAATATTTAACTCCAATAGAGATTTTCCAACCCAAGCTTTTAATGGCGTAACTTCAGCAATTGTATAATCTGGAGATAATTCAATATAATCTAAAATTTTATTGGATACCAAGTTTTTAGCAACCCTAACACCCATTTCTCTTTCTGGGAAAACAACACGATCAGCACCTATCTTATAAAGTACTTTCGCATGCATTTCATTTTGTGCTTTTGCTACGATATGTTTGATACCTAATTCTTTAACCATCAAAGTTACCATAATCGATGCTTGAATGTTTGCACCAATTGTAATAACCGCTACATCAAAATTTCTAATACCTATTGCTTTCAGAGCATTTTCATCTGTAGCATCTGCTTGAACAGCATGAGTTACTGAATCTGCAATAGATTGTATCGTTTCTTCAGATGAATCGACAGCCATTACTTCACTGCCCAACTCATATAATTTCTTAGCAACACTCGATCCAAAACGACCACATCCGATAATAACAAATTGTTTATTCATAAATCCTCCTAGCCCACACTTACTTTAGATTCTGGATATCTTATTAGAGCTTTCACCTTTTGTTGATCTGCCAGTGCAAATACGATTGTAAGTGCCCCAACTCTTCCTGCAAACATTGTAAATATAATAATCAGTTGCCCTAATGTAGACAAGCTAGATGTATATCCTAATGATAATCCTACCGTACCTAAAGCAGATATTGCTTCAAATAGTAGTGTAATGAAACCTGCACCTTTTTCTGTAATTGTAAGTAAAAATACAATAAACAAACCTAGGCTGACACCAACTGCAACAACTGTCAGTGCTCTATTTACATTGTCCAGTGATATTCTACGTTTAGAGAATTCAACATCATCTCTATTTTTAACAACTGAGATAATCAATAATATAACAAGAGCAATGGTTGTCGTTTTCATACCACCTGCAGTTGATCCTGGCGATCCTCCAATAAACATCAAAATAACCGTTAAAAGTTTAGAGGAATCATACATCTGATCCAATGGTAATGTATTAAAACCAGCGGTTCTAGTCGTAACGGATTGGAACATAGAAGCCGTTAATTTACCTTTAAAGGATAAATCCTTCATTGTATTTGGATTGTTAAATTCTAATACAAAAAACAGTATAAATCCCAATAGAATTAAAACAATTGTCATCATAACAACAATTTTTGAATGAAGTGATAACTTTTTATAACTTCTACTTTTTATAAGATCAATAATAACAGTAAAACCAAGTCCACCTAATATAATCAAACTCATCACAATAAAATTAACGGATAAGTTCTCTGTATAAGGAGTTAAACTTCGACCATCCCCTATGATATCAAATCCCGCATTACAGAAGGCGGAAATCGAGTGGAAAACACCGTAGAAAATTCCTTTTTTCGTACCATATTCCGGTATGAAATTCATCGCTAAAAAGAATGCTCCAATACCTTCTATTATAAATGTTGTGATGATGATATACTTTGTTAATCTTACAACCCCTTGGATTGTAAACTGGTTCAAAGCCTCTTGCATAATCAAACGACTCTTCAGGGAGATTTTCCGTCCAACAATTAGCGCCACTGATGTCGCCATTGTCATGATACCTAAACCACCAATCTGAATTAAAATCAAAATGATGATTTGACCAGCCAAATTCCAATGTGTTCCAGTATCAACAACAACCAGACCAGTTACACATACTGCAGAAGTTGATGTGAATAAAGCTTTCAAAAATCCTGTACTTTCACCTGTTTGTGTTACCAAAGGCGTTGATAACAATATAGCTCCGACTAATATAATAAGCGCAAAACCCAATACAAGTATTTGCGCAGGATTTAATTGTTTATATTCCAATTTGTTTTTTAACATCTTTCCTCCATTCAAACTCTTTACTATTATAACATATTACTTATATTTTAAAAGTAAAGAACTTGAAAATAGCCGTTCAATGAACGGCTATCAATTTAGACTTTAAAAAATTCAATTTTTACATTCAGTTCACTAGAAAGTTCATTCAACCTCTCTGCACTTATTGCAACTTGCTCGACCGCTTTTGTTTGCTCATCCATTGATTGCTCTACTTGTTCTGTAGCAGCAGCAGTTTCCTCAGAAATTGCAGAAATATTAGTAACAGCATTGATCAACTCATTTTTACTCGTATCAAGTTCTGTAAGCTCTTTTGTAACCGTCTCAATCTGTACTGAAATACTCTCTACCGAAGTAAATATTTTATCAAACGATGCATTAACATCACCTAAGGCTTCATTTTGTTGTGAGTTCATTTCACTCACTTCATTCATAACATGTACTGTATCTTGGCTCACATTTTGAATATCAACTATAATCGTTCGAATTTCATCCGCAGCTTCACTAGAACTTTCTGCTAGTTTTCTAATTTCATCAGCTACAACAGCAAAACCACGACCTGCTTCACCAGCTCTTGCAGCTTCAATAGAAGCATTTAAAGCCAATAAATTGGTCTGTTCTGAAATGGAAGTAATTGTCCCTATAATATCTGTGATTGCATTCGCTTTCTGATCCAAATTATCAATAGCGGTTTTTACACGACCATTTGATTCATTTGATTGGTCTGATTTATCTTTTAATGAACTTAAAGCGCTCAAACCTGTTTTATTCATTTCTATCGCCAATTCAGCATTGTCCTTCATTGCATTGGAATTATCCATCAAAATGGTAAACTGTCTTCTAATATCACCCGCAATTTTTGCACCATTCTCAGCATCGTTTGCAGTTTCTTGTGTTCCATGTGCAATCTCTTGTACAGTAAGTGCAACTTGGTCTACTGTAGCGTTTGTTTCTTGACTCATTGCAGCCAGATTAGATGCAGCATCCACCATATCCTTAGAGACATGTTTTGTCTCTGCAATCAAATCCTGAACAGACGTAGTCATATCATTTAGACCATTAGCCAACAACAAAGTTTCATCATTAGATTTCACTTCCACTTTTGTTGTAAAATCACCAGTTTTAATTTTTTCAATTGCTTCGACAATTGTTTTAATAGGCTTTGTAATACTTCTACCCATAAGAATCGAAATTACTATAGCTGCAACAGCTGAGATAATAACAACCGAAATAATTGTAATAATTATTCTAATTACAATTGCTAATACTTCTTTTTCTGGAATACTAGAAGCCACAATCCATCCATTACTTAAATGTCCATATGCCGCAATGACATTGGTGCCGTCATCTGCTCTTTCATATTTTTCAAATCCAGTATCATTGGCATTCATTTCATCTAAAAGGAATTGATAATCACCTGAATCGAGAATATTACTACCAAACTCAGCATTTTTATGAATCATAACCCTACCATCTGGATGCATCAAGTATAAATAGCCGCTTTCGAATAATACTGTTTTTCCAAGCATATCTTCTACATCATCCAAATACAAATCCATACCAACCAATCCTATAGATTTACCATCTACAATAATCGGTGTTACATAAGAGGTAATCAAACCTCCTGCAGCTGACTCGTATGGAAATGTCCATGTAGTTATTTTTCTATCTATAGGGTCCGAATACCATGGAATATCATCTGATTCATAATATTCCTCTCCAAAAGAATCTTGTAAAGCATAAGAACCATCATCTTGTTCTAACATCCAAACATCAACTTCTTGATCGAACATTTTGGTATTAAAATAAACATATATAGATTTAGTTAAATCTGTATTTTCTCCAACGACTCCTAATCTTTTTGTTAACACTTTTTTATAATCTTGCAAATACTTTTTATTACTAAGCGCTTTGTTCACATCAACTTCTGCTTTTACTTCATTTAGAATTACACTTACCGCAGATTCAATGTTAGAAAAACTCTGTTCAAACTCATGTACACTTGCTTCTATTTGCGTTTCAGCGGCCTTTCGAGCTTCTCCACCAACATTTTTATTGATTTGAAGACCAATTATACCTCCTATTGCAATAAGTGAAATGATATTAACAAGTAAAATAGCTCTCATGATTTTTGTAGATATTTTTTTAGTTTTCATTTAATCCTCCCATAATTTCGACTTTTGTTATATACCCAGAATATGATGCTAAAATCATATAAGAATAATTATCATATACTCTTTAGCTAAATATTACTCATAAAATTTCATATCATTTTAAAAACTTACTTCAGGATTTTTTTATAGGTGTAAAAAAAAAAAACCTATCTACATGTGTAGATAGGCTGGTATCATTAAATATTAGTTTTAGCTAATGCTACTAACTTAGCAAAACCATCAGCATCGTGAATAGCAATTTCCGATAACATTTTTCTGTTAATCTCAACTTCAGCTTTCTTTAAACCATTGATGAATCTGCTATAAGACATGTCATGCATTCTTGTAGCAGCATTTATTCTAGCGATCCATAATCTTCTGAAATCTCTTTTTCTATGCTTTCTACCAATGTAAGAAGATCTTAATGCTCTCATTACAGCTGGGTTAGCAGCTCTAAAGATAGTACTCTTCATTCCGTAGTAACCTTTAGCAAGTTTTAATACTTTTTTATGTTTTTTCTTGGCGTTTACCGCGCCTTTTACTCTAGCCATTATTCAAACCTCCTCTTAAACCTTACTTATAAGGTAGTAATTGTCTAACTCTCTTCATGTCACCTTTAGAAATTAATGCAGCTTTTCTTAAATTTCTTTTTCTCTTTGGTGACTTTTTAGTTAGAATATGACTTGTGTAAGCTTTATGTCTTCTCCATTTACCAGTGCCTGTCACCTTAATTCTCTTAGCAGCACCTCTATGTGTTTTCATTTTAGGCATGATTACGCCCTCCTTTCACTACTTTTTTGGCGTAAACATCGCAGCCATACTACGACCTTCCATTTTAGGACGTGAATCCATTGTGCCAAATTCTTCAATTTCTTTTGCAAATTTCTCAAATACAGCATAACCTAAACTGATATGACCTAATTGTCTTCCTCTAAATCTAAGGCTTACTTTTAATTTGTCACCACCAGATAAAAATTTGACTGCATTTTTAGCCTTAGTATGAATATCATTTTCTTCGATATTTAAGCTTAAACGAATCTCTTTTACTTGTTGAGCTTTTTGACTTTTACGAGCATCTTTTTCACGTTTAGCTTGTTCGTATTTATGTTTACCATAATCCATAATCTTGCAAACTGGTGGTTTAGCACCCGGTGCAATTTTCACTAAATCTTTTTGTGCTTCATCAGCTAGTTCCATAGCTTTTTCAATTGATACAACACCTAATTGTTCACCGTTTGCATCGATTAATCGAACTTCACGATCTCGAATATCTTCATTAATCTCTGTTTTCTTGATAACGCTACACCTCCTGGTTTGTAAGTTTTGCTTTTCATTATGGTTTTTATTCAATAAAAAAAGTAGTGGATATAATTATATCCGCTACTAAAATCAACATAGTTTAACTCATGTTTTCACTAACCAGGCTAACTCTGCGTTGCGTGGTGAGAAGCGGATACTTCTACTTGGAAAAGCAATATTCAGTTCTAACATAGTTATATTACCATAATGGTATACCAATGTCAACAGCTTTTTATTTATTATTAAAACATCAGAATACAATTGAACCTTTCATTAACACCCGAGTTTTGCAGCAAGTTAATACGTAGTTAAGTCTGAGCCAGTCTAAATTGAGTTGGTACAGGCTTTTTTTATTT
>JAEIOD010000019.1 GCA_016342415.1 Clostridiales bacterium | reverse complement strand
CTGACCCACTCAGTGTTGTTGTAGGGGTGGGTCAGCTTTAAGCGTTAAAGTGGGTCAATTCTACTTGACAATCAACAATGAATTATCGTTTTGTAATTTCTATGTAACCTTTCTTAACTACAAGGAAACATGGTAGCTATAAAAATTAAATAAGAGCATTCCAATCTTAATTCAGATTGAACTGCTCTTAGAATACTATTACTAATTTGTAGCACAGTTATACTAAAAAAATATTTTTACTTTCATTAAGTTTATAGGCATTTATCGTATTAATCACACTCATTTTACACCATCAATAGATTACACAAATTAATCATCTGAACGAAGTTTTGTTACATGCTTATTTTCTTTATAGTATAAGGGACTGACTTGATTATGCATATCCAGCCATCTGATATAACCTCCAACTGAAGCCCCGCCATAATTAATGGCAAATTCAAGTCCGAATAATGAAAGTATGAAATATAGCTCCCCTAAATCAGTATATAAAATATCATACTCATGAATTATTTGTACGTTATTATTTTTCTCATCAACCCAATTCTTATTCGTATCATATATTCTTCGAACATGAACAGACCATTCATCAACTTTTCCTACTCTTGCATGATCACGAATTGGATCGAACTCCTCTTCGTTTGCAAGACGTTTTATGCTATCTGTAGATGAAACAATCCTTTGAGCAAAAGCTTCAAGAGCAACTTTAGCTAAAAATCGAGATACTGTTTTACCACTTGGCAATGGAGAATCTTTTTTAAACATTATTGTTCCTTGTTTCATTTCCAATATTTTATCGAAAACTGATGATTCAATCTTTACTGTAGCAACATAAGGTTTATTAAGATGCCTATTTATAGTTATATCATGTACTGAATTTAATAATCCTTTAACTGGTGGGACTTTACCCTTTTTACTAGGAATTGATTGATTAAACCTTAATAATCTTATTGCTTCTAACTCCATAAAAGGCTTTTCTACTTTTCGAGCAAAATAATTATTACATTTATCACACACGATACCTATAGGCAATACTTGACTTAGATTACCTAATGACTCTGGCACAATATGCTCAACACTTTTTGATCCAACAGAAGATTTCTTACAAAATATACATATCATATTACACTCTTTCTCAGTCAGTACAATTAATCAAAATCACATACTAAACCTAAATCTATCTAAAAAGATTCACTATCATAACCATATTATTGATAGCTAATTCACACAAGTAACTAAATATTGAATAGCAATATTTAAGTAGCTTAATTTACATTTGACTTAGATATAAAAAGCTTAACTTCGTTCAAGAGTGTATTTATATCTTTGGTGCCGTCTAATATCAAGTCTGCAATATATGGTATAGTTGTTACAACTTCTTTTTCAGTCATATGTAAACCATTTTTTCCATAATTTATTTCTGAATCAAGTTTCTTCTGACGTTGTAAAGACACTGAATTATCAATATTAATATACAAGATAATTATTTCCTCACCTGGATACATTTCTTGAAAAGTATTATAACAATCAATATGTCTCATACCATCAACGACTAATAGTTTAAAATCTACAATAGTGTTATAATTTAATAAGCCATTACAGAATTGATGCCATCCTTTCCGAATTTGCTCCTCACCGATATTTTGTAGTACTTTCCTGTTATCATGATTTAAGTCATTCTTTTTTGCTATATGTACTACATATTCACCAAAGCTAATATACTCAGCTTGTAAATCATTGGCTAACTGTTTTGATAGTGATGTTTTTCCACTACCGACTTTGCCAGAAAACATTATAATCATATTACCTCATTTCAACAAGAGAAATCTCTTGATCTAACTCTTCTTCTGAGTAAAAAACCTTTAAAGCATTATTCCAATGTTTCAGTACTACGTACTGATTTTCTATTGCTCTTTCATATACTGATTCTAATTGTTCACCCATTGGGCTAAAGTGCATTATTTCTAGTGGTATGGTTCTTAAAGGTAAATTTACATGTATCAATCTTAAACGCTCAATAAAACTTATTATCTTTTTTTCAATGTCTGTTAACGAATCGCATGTAAAAGTAACATAAGAATACATATCAAATCCTTCATTTAGTAAATCCTTATAAATATCAAACTGATCATTATACCTTTTGGGGGGCATTTCAGTGTTAAATGAATATGACAACTCATCGAATCCTTTGAAACAACCTACCCTAGAATAATTCTGATACAAACTTAGTTCTTTTATTTCAATATCAGATAGCATATCAAACATATTCCAGTTACTAAGATTATCATCTTGCCATACAAATATCTTATTACTTAGCGAGAGTTCATTTAGACGTCTCAGTAGCCATAATGGCCATTGAGGTGCTAAGTCAGGTTGTCCACCCGACAAATCAATAACATTAAGATTATTTTCAATAGTTGATGATATCATTTGATTAACAGTGATCATATCCGAAAACTCAGATGAAGCGACTCTAAGTTTCTTATCTACAAAACAATACCAACAATCAAAATTGCATTTTGCAATCTGAAAAACTTGAACTTTTAGTACATCTATTTCATCAACATTAAAAAACTTTGAAACAGGATTTTGTGGTAGGGGATTTCCAATCCAATTAACATTAGATTGTCTAAAGTGATGTACCCTACCAAATCCATTACAGTTTGGTGGTAGTGTTAAATCTTTATTTTGCTTGGAATTAGATATTTTCGAAAGAAGAATTGATTGATCCGATTTATTATATAAAGAGTTTTTACTCATAACTAATTCCAGAAACTCTTTCAATGTAATCGAAGCATATTTCAGTTAAATAATCAAAATCTTCTGCACTAATTTTGCTTTCAGGGTCTATGCCATACCATTGGTCTAAGCAGATTCTACAACATGTACCTGTTGCATGTTGCGACCAATGAACTAGATTATTGTTATTTAAAGGAGTTTGTCTTCCATCAAACGCATTTTCTGATAGAGTTTTACCGATTGAAGATACTATTCTTGAACGTATTTTAGTTTTTAACTCTTCCTCACTGAGTTTTGTAACTTTTATTATGCTTTCATGCGGGGGTTTTTTTACATCCCAAAACATATGACGTATCATTTCCATTTTAAATGCTGAAACTGTATACTCAATATCATTTAGATCTTTCTTATATAATCTATCCCAATCTATGAAATCGTTTTTGCAATACCTACAACTACCTTTAGTTACTCCTTTTTTTTGCAATGTCTTGTTTGTTCTATAGCAATGTTTATCATTTTCACAGTCGGTCATTGTACAAGTTATCTTTAGGTTAGGATCATATTCATTCATTTAATTCTCCTTAAAATAATAGATTAGATAATAGATCATTTAGATCTCCAGTTTCCATATAATCTTGTAAAACACTTAGAGAAATCTCTCTTGGATCATCAGTTTCAGTTTGCAGAACTTTTGCAACTCCCCACCAACTTAGTTTTTGTTGTTGTAATCTATATGCAACATAATTTGAGAAATCATTTAAATTGAGATTATACTCATTTGAGACTTCTTCTACAGCCCTCTTTAAATAAGCGACATTTTCATCTGATTTTTCAACAGCTAATCTTAAATAAGATTCAACTTCTGTACCAAATACAACATAATGTGCAAACATGGAAGCGCGTTCTTCTTCTTCATCTTCACTATGCATAATATCATCTACTTCAATATATGCATTATCTTTCATTGTTAAAGCATGGTATAGTTCGTGTAAAAGATCAAATTTCCAACGTGAGGTAGTATTGGTTTGTTGGTTTAATGTAATACATATTCTTTCTTCTAATTTGAAGCATGCACCATGAAAACCACTACTTATATTCAAAGGTACTACAGGTATACCTAAACTCCATACGAATCTTAGACAACTTTCTAAACTTACACTCCCATACTCTTCAATAATCAGATTTCTAATCACTATTGGGTTAGGTTCACATTCAATAATAGGTATATCTATTCTATCCATTAAAGATGCAGCAACATATCCAGCATATGCTGTAGTAAAGTTCAGATTTTGCTCTTTTATATTGATCGGCTTTTTAAATGCCACACTTAATGATCTATTATAGCTAAAGGACTCCTTATCGCTGAAATCGCCAACTATTGTTCTCAACTTATCAAATAGTATTGATGAAACATATAGGCCTTCATTTAAGCTACTTTGTACTAACTTCCTTACATCATTTAACTTAAAGCCGAAAATAGATTGCAACAGTTTTGGAGTGATGTTAAGCTTCTTTAAATTTAAAAATTCAGTTTCAAATTCTTCAATATTTGAAAATGCATAAACACTTTCATCTACTTTGATACTCAAGTTCTGACAAATTATTAGAAATTTTACCTTACTTATTCCATAGAAATTATTATTTAAAAGTAAAATATATTCATCTTCAGAAATATCCAGCATAGAAGCCATCTCTTCATTACTTACATCTTGTTGAATTATATTGATTATAATAGTTTTATGAAAGTCATGCAATGTATCCAAATGATGAGCTGAGATTTCATGTTTAAGTATTTTTTCGAATACTTCTACTTCATGCTTTAACTCAGATAAAGTGCTTTTAACTCCTTGTAACTCCAAATCAGTGATAAAATTCCATTCTTTTTTCTGAAGGAGATCCCTTGATTCTGTGAAACTTGATATTAAAGAAAGAGTATTTTTATATTCTTCTTTATTAATTATCACTTTATCCCTCCTAAATCAATATGAACGATTCCTTTGGGATTACCATCTTTCTTTCTTTGAAAAAAGTCTAAAAAAGCTAAGCAACTCATACCTTCTCTTTTTGAATGTGGGAAAAATTCACCTTGATATTTAAGTTTTTGCTTCTTTCGACCTAAACTTAAATCAAGTAATACTTTATCTATCTTTTTAGTGTTAACACTTGGATCGTAAAACCAACATGCATCATAATCACCTGGTTCTACTTTCTTTGTAACAAAACTTCCATCTATAAAGACATGTTTACAATTAGCAGCTTTAAAATTGATTAGAGCTTTTTCTAAACCTGAAAGTAGTTTTATTCTTCTTGATGAGAACGAAAACTCTTGATAAAACTCCTCCCAAGTTAAAGTATATATTCCTGGTTCAAGGAAACCATGCTTATCATATTGTAACACCAAACTAACCTCCCAAGTATTTCTAAATATTATTTAAACTGTTAATTAATTATATCTTTAATGATTTTAAAACACAATAATTATTGAAAAATCATTACATTTGCTTGTCATCCATCAGGAAAAAGTTTGTTAAGAAGTTTTGATATTAGTTTGTAATCTTCCTTGCCAATAAAATCAAAAAAAATTATCCTTATACCAAACCCAAAACAGCATAGCATCATCCAAACCTGCTTCTTCATCAAATTGAGTTGTTCATGAACTGATATATCAATTAGCGAATTCGTATGCATTGCATTTTTCATAACTTCTCCCTAGTCTCAACATAATCCTACCATATTAACCATATCACACAAAAAATCAGGATATCTAATCATACAAAAAAATCAGAATTCCATTTATTTTGCAACTTATTTCTACTTTTTTTACCATATGTACTTTTACCCGTATATAAACTGTTAAAATACCCGAACTAAATAATTTGATTAAGTACGGCCCATACAAATCAGAACATCCCTTTATGTTATCTAATCTTAATCGTCATGAAAAACAAATTCAATATGTCCTATATCCTCGAAAGGAATTTTTACTTCTTTATACTTGCCCTCTATCATACCTTTAATGATATATGACTCCTTGCGATGCTCCATTAGTATATCTGAAATGAACATATTTAGTAATATAGATCTTGTTTCATCATTTACAGTCTTCTTTACGGCTATTCTAAAAGTTCTTATACTATGGTCCATTGTATAGTATCTGATGAAGAAGATTGATGTTAACATACTAACAAAGATAGAGCAAACTCTAATCAAATATGCATCTGTTGATGGATTATGATCAAATTGAAGGAAAAGAAACATATTAATCATAAATGTAAATGACAAGATTGACATGAATAATACTACTCTTAGCCTTCTATCCCAATCTAATTCTAATACTAGTGGTAGTAGCACTGGTACCATAGAAAAGAACATAATCACAAATAATGATGATGATACATATTCTCTAAAGTAATATCCAACTATTCCACATACAATTACAGCAAAATAATAAGTAAGAAGATCTGCCATGTAAATCTTTTTCTGTAATAACTTTGCACTTTCCTTTGTTTTCCTTAATCGTACATGGTCAATTAGTGCTATTAGTATATATATTGATGAAAACAAAGCTGCTATAATAATTTTCATTTACTTTCCTTTCTATATAATGAGTTAAGCAAAACCATAAGTTTTGAGATCCTTTTTATGAAGATACTTCATTAATATATAGTATGGCACCATTGCATAACACATAAAGGTAATTCCTATCGCTATAGTCATAATGAAAATCATTAAAGAAACCATAAAACTTTCATCTGAATAGCTTACAAATGCACCTATGACTCCTACTCCAATAAATAACCCTTTCGCCATATGCCAGGCTGATATACCTGCAGCAACAATATAACTATAAAGTGCAACTAATATAATGTAGAGAATAGAGTATAAAACGATTGCAGTGGCACCTGACCCCATAACATCTTCAAATTGTGTTGCTCCATTAGTACTAAAAAATATTAAATACATTAGACTTGTTAAGATTATCGAACCTAACCAACTCCATTTTTTCATTCTCATGAAATATCGTTCTCTTCTCTTAAATTTTTTGTAAGCTTTTTCATCTAGCTTCATTTTTTCTTTTTTCTCATACTCATCTCGAATCATAATATTTGAATTATCACTTGTTTCTAAAGACATATTAAATTGATCTCCACAAGACATACAGAATTTTGCTCTGTCATCATTTTTCTCGCCACAATTAGTACAGTACATATTTAAAATCCTTTCTTAATCGTCCCATCTATCTATCAAAACACCATTAACATCATATAACTCTGCGGGATCACTACTTGAATTATTCCAAGTTCCTCGGCCATCTAACCAATGGAAGTTAACATCGCTGTTCTTATCCTCATCTCCAATTTTAACTGTAGAGTTTCCTTCTATTATATAAGAAGGAAAATGAAAAGACTGTTCTCCTCTTACAGAAAGGATCATATACCCAGTGATATCTATTGCTTCTTCAGAAGTGTTTTTAATAGTAATATATTCCATACCTTTATCAAGTGCTACAATCTCTAATGAACCTTTATCTACAATTGTATCTGTATTCTCTGTTGTTTCAGTATCAAGCTGTGCATTAACTTCATCAGGATCTACATTATCAAATTCATCGACAACCTTATCACCATCAATATAATATGTGTACTTAAAATGGCTTGGAATCATAGTTTCTGTATTTGGATAAGTAATGATTGCCTCAAAATTTGTTACTCTTAGACCGGCTCTAATAGCCTTGCGAATTGTGTCTTCCATATACGCTTGATCACCATGTCTATTCAACGTTGAATCTTGAGGAACAATAGCATACTTAGAATTTTCACCCCCAAGACTATCAGCTATCAAATGTCCGCGATCAAGAGTAGATGATTCAGTACCTCTCACATCTGCGATTTGTGAATAATAACGTCCATCTGAGTTAACTGGTTCAGTACTATCATCTTGAATTATTATTTCATCTGCAACGACTCTATATACCTGTGAAAACTCGTTTGTTAAGCTAAAGTACCAACGATCACCAAAACCTATATCAACTACAACATTAGGTAATCGCTCTTGGTGAATGTCTCCTGGTGTTACATATAAGTAAGTATGCCCTGGGAACATTGCCTCTATTGTTGTAGCATCAAAAGTGATAGGTTCATTTTTAGAATTACTTGTACTGTTATTTGATGTTTCATCTGTAGTCTCTTCTGTTGAATCATTAGCAGATCCATTATCTTTATTTTCTGTACTGTCGTTATCATCAGTCGATTGCTCGTATGATATATCTTCTTCGTTATCATTTATATCAGACTCACTATTATCTACCATAGAGGTTCCGTTGTTATTTTCGCTATCTGTTACGACTACATCAACATGATTATTGTTTAGGTTACTATCAACCTCTGGTACTTCACATCCAATAAGTAATGTAGTGATGATTGCAATAATTGATAAGTGTTTAAATCTTTTCATATATACTCCTAGTTCTCATACTTATATTCTCATCCTATCTAACATAACACTATAAGCATCATATAACTATGCCGGATCATTAATTGAATTATTCTAAGTTACTCGACCATCAATATATTATGTTAAAATGAGCTCTATATAATTTGATTTTTTATTTACAGTTTCTTGTTAACTTCCCTAATAATACTTTGAAACCACATGTTTTTATACACTTGTAAGTGTAATTGAATTTGAGTAATTTCCTAAGGCTTCAATAATATCCCTTCCTAAATTATGAAACGGTGTAAGACAAGTGATTCTTTATGTAAATTCCGTTTTAACGTCTGAAATTGGAGTAAATTCTTGCCAAATTCGAAAGTATAGTTTCCCCTTTTGATATAGTCATTAGTGATGATGATTTTACTACTAATAATTAACTATTCGGTAATATTATTTTCAACTATATGAAGGAGTAACTACTTTTATATAACTTAAAGCATTTATGACAAGCAATCTCTTCACTCAATTTGAGATCAGTGTCCTCTAATGAAGTTTCAAAATAGTCAGTATCCTGAGTATGTTTGCCACACAAAGAACTACCGTCAATGAAATAGTGAAATTTTGCTTTTGGATGGATCCAGTCAGTATCACTCAAATCTGATTGTATAACAGGCAATTGCCACACATTTTTCATACTTCACTCCTTTCTAAAATCCATCAGTCATTTTCCTGATTCATCAGCTAGTTTAATTTTTTTCAAATATACTCTTAATTCTCATTTATATTCAGTTACTTAATCTTCTTCAATCTCTTCTGTCTTAATTCTTCCTGGTACTTAAGTCTCTGTTTTCCTTGTTCATCTACATCAGTATTCCTCTGATTATTTACAGGCTTTCTCTTTAATTTGCTTTTTAGCATTTTTAGTACACTATACTACTTTAAGGGATATCCCCCACTTATTTTTTAACAATAGTTCTCTACTCAGGCAAGTTTTTCACCACAATATAGGCAATGAGTAAAGCTTTCTGCTTCATTATATAGCTCATTGTTGTTATCTTGATACTTTCCAATAAAATGATACCACTTCTCATTTTTTAACTTAGATAAAATCTTCATATTGGACATATAAGCTCGATTATGTTTATGAATGCTATGACATCTATGTAATGAGAACACAAATTCTTTAAGACAAGAATATCTAAATACCATTTCTCCTCTAATGAAATGATGTCGATGCCTAGAATATAGCAATTGATTAGAGTTAGAATCAAGAATTCTTTTATCTTCTGCATCAAGTTCACTTAAAATAAAGCCTTTTGCAACAGATAACAACACCTCACCTGCAGAGTACTTCTGTGGGGAACTAAAACTTTGCATGTTATAGGTGCAATATATGTTCTGTTTATTAAGTTTTTCTCTCCTGAGTTCCAAATATAATGAAATCCTATCTGAATCAGCTACAATATGATTAATTTGATCATATTTTATTTGCTCTAAGGCATTATCAAATACTTTTATGTAATCTTCTATATCAATATCAGGAAAACTAAAGTTTTCTGGACTTAATATATAGTTGTCCTCTATCATGTGTAAGAAATACTTGAATCTATCAACATTAATCTCATCAATCAATGTGGCATCACTAAACTCTTTAATAAACTCTTTTTCCTCATCTATTACTAAGATACCTTTTATTTTTTTTGCAATAGAGTTCCTAAACATTACTTTATTGAATACTGTCTTACCACTACCAGCTCTACCAATTACTAGACAGTTTTTGTCCTCAAAAATTTCATCATGATCAATTATAGTATTTATTGTTATAGACGATTTTATCTCTTCCTCCATAACATCTAACAATCTATTAAGTGTTATTTTAATTATCTGATATTCAACGTACTCAATATTGCATGAGATATGCCAAGAAGCCATTGGTCTCAATAAAACTTTTAAACCTCTTTCAAGTGTTTCTTCGTTGTTTTCAATTTGATATTCAAAAGTTTTTTTGCGCCACTTAACTTGTTCTTCTATTTCTGATTGCATTTTTTTTCTGTTAAATAAAGAAGATATTGGTTTTTTATTTCTGAAGACTTCAAACCTATCAAAATTCTTTCTAACATTATTAATTCTATCAAGCTTGTATTCACCTTTCGCAAGACGCAGCTGGAATACTGATTGATGAATATCTCCGATTATACATAATATTTTTTCTTGTTTACTTTTAAGCATAGATCCTCCATTCAACATCATTTATTCTATACCGGTTTAATTCTTCTCATATATACTCCTAGTCCTCATTTATATTCAGTTACTTAATGTTCTTCAATCTCTTCTGTCTTAATTCTTCCTGGTACTTAAGTCTCTGTTTTCCTTGTTCATCTACATAAGTATTCCTCTGGTTATTTACAGTCTTTCTCTTAAATTTGCTCTGTATCATTTTAATCACACTATATTTATTTGAAGGCACATTCCCCCTTACTTTTTTTACAATTGCAATCTGAAGTGGTAAAAATACAACAAATGGCAATACAAAATCAATCGCAAAACTAATTACTAGACTAACAAGCAATACAAAAAAATGTATAAACCTAAGCAAAAGTGCTTCATAAGCCCATACCTCTACCCATTCAGCAAAAGTGTGGAGATAATATGCTACTCCAGGGAAATTTATCATACTTATTATGATGTTGAAAAGTACAGCCGACGATATTAAATTAATATAGAATAATATTATTGACGGTGCCCTTTTCGTGTAATCTCTCTTAATTAAATACACAGTATACATAACTAAAATTAGCAGAAATACAAACGCATATGGTTTTAATGTACTATTTACAAAGTCAACAAACTTCATATATAAGTAAATAAAGCCAAAGAGGAGTATTAACATTCCACAACCACCACGAGCATCATCACCATTATCATCTGCTACAGCTTCTCCTATTAAAAACCCCATTATAAATCTTTCCATTTAATCAAACTCCCTCACAATTTTTTTATAACTATAATATGAAGATTTAGAGATACCCATCATTCACATATTTCCTTCGCTTTCATATTTGTATGTAACATCCTTTTGAAATCTAGGATTTCACTTGTGTTTAGAACATTTTTCCGACAAAGCTTAATTGCTTTAGCTTTTGGGTTCTCTAAACCCAATATTGTCCTCTCTTTGATCACTTGACTTTAATAATCTAACAACGATGGCAAATACCCAACCACTTGGTCTATTATTTGACTATAATTAATATCATAATGAAAAGGATTGTCATCAATGTTGTATCTTACAATAATATCGTTCGATTTTTTCCATTTACCATCGTCTGATTTTTCGATATCATTCACAACTTGAACCATCACACACCACTTGTCGTCAGGATAATCATATAATTTGACTGCTCTAATGATTCTTTTCCCTAGTTTAACTTTATATACAGGGTAACCTTTATAACTGATTATATCCTCCATATTCCCTCCTGGTGAACATCATACAAATTGTTCTTCTCTTAATACTTAATTACTTATACAAAGAACTATGTTTACACTCCCCAACATCCTCATCGTCATCCCTATCATCTGCTAAAGATTCTCCTATTAAAAAAACTATAATAAATCGATCCATTTATTGAACCGCCTCCGCATATTCTTTATACCTATAATATGAAGATTTAGAGATACCCATTAGTTCACAGATTTCCTTCACTTTCATATTTGTATTTAACATCCTTCCAAAATCTTCGATTTCACTTGTGCTTAGAACATTTTTTCGACCCAGCTTAATACCTTTAGCTTTTGCGTTCTCTAAACCTAATATAGTTCTCTCTCTTATCAATTCTCTTTCATATTCACTAAATGCTGCTAACAAGGAAAAGAATAATTTTCCTTGTGCAGTTGTTGTATCAATTACATGATTACCTGATAATGTTTTGATGTTACATTCTTTCTCATTGATTTTCTCTACGATATCTATCAATTCTTTAAGTGATCTTCCTATTCTATCTAATTTAAATACAACTAACATATCTCCTGGTTCCATGACATTCATCACTTCTTCAAACTTCGGTCTTTTCTTGATCCTTGATGAAATTTCCTCTTTATAAATATCAGATGAATGAACACCCACTGCTTTAAGGGCTTCTATCTGAGCATCTAAGTCTTGCTTGTTAGTTGATACTCTTGCATAACCAAATTTCTTAGCCATAACACTCCTTTCATTATAATAAGGTCTTTTAAACGTATCACTCTCGCAATTTGGAACGTTTTTATTTTGAGACCCTTTTTGATACCTTAATTATCTCCAAATGACCAAATTATAACAATAGAAAAATCGGTTTATTTTCGGTTTCTAAATCGTCCGATTTTGATACTACAAGTTTGTTGTGCTTTTCATAGTTCTTGCTCCTCTAATCTGACAATATAATTTAATTTAGTTGACAATTTATTTAATAATTTGTATTATTAAAGTAATTAAATTATTTTTTTTCCGTATAGTCCCATGATAACTTCGAGTTATATACGTGGACATTCCGAATCTGGACCTTTTGATCTTTTTCTTAAGGTGCTTTTCATTTTTTGAAACTATAATGCTAAAAAAATCTAATGCACAGATTTTTGATTACTCAACATAACAACCTACTCGTAGTTTAGTCTTATCCATTTAGCAAGCTGTTTTCATAATAACCTCCATGTCTCCGCCTCCGTTGGTGACTCAAATGGGAATGAAAATGAGTTCACTGTGAAAGTGGGTATATATATATCAAGTGATGACAACTACAAAGCACGGTAAGGGGAGTTGCAGACTTCTATGGATTAAAGCAGCATAATAACAGGTGTAAGAGTTATCTTTCAAGCACAAATGAGTGGTACTAGATACCGAACACTAATCCTTGTTTTAACAAATGTTAAATGTGTGATAACTCAGTTAATGTCTTCACTTAGCTGAATGAAAGGAGGACAAAATGAAAGTTATTTATTCCACTTGTTGTGGCATAGACGTCCACAAAAAATTTTTAATTGCAACTGTGATTACTTCTGATTCTATTAAGCCTAAGTACTATAAGAAACGATTTTCCACATTCAATAGTTCACTCAAAAAATTAAAGAATTGGCTAATAGAGCATCAATGCTATCACATTTGCATGGAGTCGACAGGCAAGTATTGGATCCCAGTTTACAATATTCTTGAAAGTACCTGCTTTATCACATTAGCCAATCCTAAATGGGTTCGCGCCATCCAAGGTCAAAAGGATGACATCAAAGACTCTAAATGGATTGCCGAACTGCACCGATTAGGTCTTGTCCCTGGTAGTTTTATACCCGAAAAACCAATTCGTATTCTCAGAGAGTTTACACGTTATGAGTATAAAATCACCAATTGCAAATCTAGTGAAAAAAATCGATTCCAAAATGCATTAACCGTTTGTAATGTTGCACTTGATTCAGTTGTTTCCGATATGTTTGGTGTATCTGCAACAGCAATTACAGACTATCTAATTTCTAATGATACCTTTGATCCCGAGTACTGCACTTCTTTATTAAAAACAACGCTAAAGAAAAAGGCAGATCTCGTGCTTGAATCGATTGAAGGTTATACAATGGAAGAATCACAAAAGTACCGTATGCTTCTCATTAAAGAACATTTAAACTTTACCGAAGAGCTCATTAAGACTATCGACTTAAAGCTTGATGTACTTGTACAACCGTATGAGAGTGTTATTTCTCTACTCAAAACAATACCAGGTGTTAACAGAAAGTCTGCTATCAAAATCATTTCAGAAATTGGTGTTGATATGATTTATTTCGATAATTCAAAACGTTTATGTTCATGGGCTGGATTAACACCAACCAATAATCAATCTGCAGGTAAGAAAAAATCTGTTAAAATTTCACGTGCTGGAGTATACCTAAAACCAGCGTTAGTTCAAATCGCTCACGCTGCCGTGAAATCTAAAGAAACTCCTTATTATGCAGTAAAATATGAACGTATAAGAAAGCGTCGTGGTAAAAAACGTGCAATCATTGCTATTGCTAGAATGATTTTAACAGCAATTTACAATATGCTTTTAACAGGTGAACAATTTAATCCTAGTGATTTATATAAAATTGATATGCCTGAAAAGCTTAAAGAGAAACAAAAGCAAAAAGCTATTAAGAACGCTATGAAACTCTTAATTCAAGAAGGACTAATACCTCAATTAGATAGTGTACCAAACTGATTTTTAAATAAATCTAATTAAGGCTTATTTAAGTGCGTCCAAATTTTACTTTCCATTGCAATTTTCACACTAACTTCCTTAATATATTTGATTCTATCTTTTTCTAAATCGATTTCATACTTGAGAGTTTTAAAGTATTCTTCTCTTCCATTAATATCATATGGTATTTCATTATTCAGTATAGTTCTTGCTAGTTCAATTCTAATACCTAGATTTAGGTTAATATATCGCCTGTAACGTTCGATATACTCTCTATGATCATCAATAAATGTTTTTAGTTCCATTCGTGCACAATCTAGTTGCTCTTGATACACAGTCTTTCTGTCTGGTATTGTAGTATCTATCTTAAGTAATGCTTTTAATCTGACTCGGAAAGATTTTAACAAGACCTTTGTATTTATTAGTCAATTTCCAACTTATCATTATATTCCTCGATATAAGGAAGAAATTCATCGTTTTTCAAATGAAATCGTTCAATCTCATTTTATTGTTAATTAACTCAGTTTTTTCTTTTTTCTCATATACTCATCAATATATTCTTTGCCTCAGGTTATATAATGACATCAATTGATAGATTCTATAATTTTCCAGGAATAATACCATCATGAATAGTATATTTAATTGTCAAACTGGTTAAATCATCTATATATCGCAGTACAAGAAGGATAATATTTTTCTTTCATAATGTCTAATCTATTACAAGAAGGAACTAAACAAATATTTTTGCAAATTCTTGTCAACTCCTGTTCTATGAAGACTTTGAAACCATTTTGACGATTTGCATATCCTGTGGTGTGTCTAATTTACAATCTCCTTCAAACTATTAGTATAAATGATGTTTACCGCTTTTTTGATTTCAACTGACAAATCTATTGTGTCAAGTTAAGTCTTCTTATTCCATAAAAATTCTATTAGTAATTTGGATGTAACATTGAAGTTTTATTGAGATGAGACTATTAAGTAAATAAAAGGCTGTTATCAAGTTGATACACAAGTAGCTCAAATGATTTTGTAATAATAAATTGACTTGCTTTTAACATGATGTGCACAGAATGATTAATTCCACTAGAGAAGTATCTAATCATAACTAGCCCTAACTCATATAGGCTAAAACCACTGTAAAATGATTAACTACCATAATGTTCTTCAAAGTTTTTAACTAATAAATACTATAGTGTACTAATCAACATTATCTCAATGGCGACAAAATGGCGACATCTATATTAGATTGTCGCCATTAACTTCATTTCATATTAAATTTAACTTATTCAAAAAATAAACAGAATCCTATGATACATATTAAAGACACTTTTCTATTATAGCCATAATTTCATATCAGGTGGCGGACAAACTGTAACAGGCACAATCATGATATAATGAGCCTTTTGTTTCTTAGCATCAATCGCTATACATTTTCTATTACCTTTTTTTGTCTGATCAGTGTAATACTCTTTCAATCTAAAACCACTATCCAGTATAAGAACTTCAAGATCCTCATTATAAAACTTCTTAAGTTCAATACTCCAATATGATTCAGGATCATTGTAATCACCATTCTTATAAAACTTCTTAATAAAATCATAATCCTTGCCTTCTATCAAATTGTACTCGGAACAAATTGCATTCATATTCTCTTCTATTTCAATTAAATTCATAAATCCACCTTTACGATATATTATGCTACATTTTAAACAATATCCACTTAGTATCGTTCTTTTGATATTTGATGATGTATTGAATCATCAAGTTATTAAGTAAGCTCTCACAATGAAATACTACCTTACTATCACTCTTAGTACCTTCCTCTTCAATATTCAATATCCTATCAATTTCAATAACAGCTCTTTCATGACCATCTTCCAGTAAAACTCTAAATCTTCTTGGCCTAATTTTGACTTGACTAATATTATATTCATCTCGATAATTATAAAATTCAGCAATCATCTCGATATTCTTTAACACAATTTCCATAACTCCTCTTTACTTCAAGTCCTTGTTATTTATTAACAATCCACTAACAACAGTATAGCGAACTAACGTTCTTAATGCAATTAATTTCTTATAGATAGCAAAAGATCTCATATCAATGACATGAGATCCAATAGTTAGTATTTGATGCTTATTAATTACTACTTATAATACGTTTGATTAATAAAACTCAAACTTTAACTTATGTAATGCTGGAAGTGGTGAAAATTCCACTATTTCTATTATATAGTATTGTATCTATACTTAAACATCACTATTTCACTAGTATATACTAGCTTAGATAATTCCGTGTATTAGTTAAAGAATTGTCGTGTTGCTCCCATAATTCTTGTTTATTAACAACTCTCTAATATCAAAATGTTAGTTATTCCATGGTTCTCTTCTCAATTTCTAATAATGATTCACATATAACTATATAATTGATAATCAAGAAACCTTTCAATACAAATCAATCACGTACAATTCGTTCATATATATATCCGTTTCAAACATCAAACTAGCACTCAACACATTCTTAGGTACTTTATATGAAAAACTCAGTAACTGAGTTGAATCCCCACTTATATCAACACTCCTCTTCTCTAGGGTTTCATATTTATAATTATAATTATACCCTTTGTCATCTTTCAAATAGAACATATGAAAAGCTTTTATTAATTGGTTTTCTTCCGATAAATTAGTTATTTCCAAATTCACAGTTATTAAATTAGTAGATTCATCATTCATGTTAGTTTCATCATAATTAATAACTTTAATGCCGATTAATCCAATTTCAATATAATTATTCAAAGTATAATTCTCATTGCTTACATCAGTCTTATATACTAAGTACTCATTTGAAATCTCAGAGTTTAAATCATATGCATAATATTTATCATTATCAGAATCAGGTCTATATTTTGATACAATTGGTAGATTTCCTTTTTCTACAGCAAACATAATCTCACCTCGCATTTTTCCACCAGGTTCAATGAGATAATCAAGACCATTATATGCTGGAATAAAATCAGGTATATACTCATTTCCAAATTCATCGATAAGTATGAATTCGTTAGTTGTATCAAAAGTAACAGGTTTATTTCTTTTATTGTATACTATGATTTCAACAGCATAAATATCTTTACCATGCTCAAACTCCTCCAAATCGGATACCTGATATACATCTAAAACGGATATTGCATAAAAATCATCTTCAACAATCTCTCCAAGACCATACTCTTTATTATGCAAAAATAATATTGCAATACATGCAATCAATGTTAAAGTAATGAATACCCTTTTTATATTTTTTTTCATTTTACCTCCTTTAAGAAAAGAGTGTAGATAGTAATATCAAACACTCTTTTTTTCTATTAATCTCTGCTAAGAGATGGTTTATGATGTTTGTTACCTTTTTTATAAGGTACTTGCATGGATATTGTAGTGTAGTCTCCAAGAACTTGTAAATTTTCATCTATAGAGCTATACACCATTTCATAATAATAAACATCCTTTTCGAGCAAATCTTCCACTACTCCTACAGTTCCAACAAGTGGGATAAAATCTTTACCAACAGATAAAACGACTGATACAACCCCATTAAATACATTTCCACTCTCGTTCATCTTAATTGACATTGATACACCTTGTGATAAGGCATCATATTCGTTTGCAATAGTAGGTATAGATCCATTCATCAATGTTGGAAGCGCTCCAGCTCCTTTTAGTCCACCACTTATTGCTTTAGCAGCTACTGCAATATCACCAAATACTATAACAGCATTTTTTGTGAATTTAGCATCCTTTTTTAGATCTATAGTTTTATCAATTGCACTTAAATCTGTTATTTTGTCATATAACTGATATCCATCACCCGCAAGTTTGCTTCCATATATTTGAGCTGTATTTTTAGCCAAAGCATCTTGTAATGACATTGCAAATGTGTAAGTAGTCAAAGTAGCCCCAGCTAATGTTTCTTCATATTCATCTACAGTAAAAACAGTCAAATCTAATTCAGTAAAATAATATTCTGTAGATGTCAATACACCATCAACATAATAAGTATTTTTTACTTGCATTTTATACCCACTTGGATCATAAAAATTTATCGGGTTGCCACTACAGTAAAGATATCGATTTAAACTCAAAGCATCATCAATCGATCCATTTAAAAGATCTTCTTGAGTAAATCTCATATAATTAGGATTGTAATATCTAGCTCTTAAATAGTATGAGCCCGTTTCTTCATCATAATATTGACCAAAATACGTAAATGGGTTGTCTATAACTTGACCACGACTTGCAAATTCACCGTAAGCATTATAGTCATAAACTGTCATAACTTCACCAGTGTCATCTGTTAATGCTACTACATCTCCATGAACATTAAAGAAATAATAATTTTTCTCATTCGTATTAAAGTCTTTTCTTCTGATTAGACCTGCACCATATAAATACGATGCTATAATTGAGTTGTTCTTCTTTTCACCGATAATATTATTACCATTCCAGAAAAACTTTGTTACATCTGTTCCTGTTATTTTACTATCTCTTAAACCTGATGCATTATAAGTATAAGAAGTTTCACCATTCTTTGTAGTAACTTTTATTTGTTGATTCGATAGGTTATACTCATAAATTTTGACACTTGAATCATATGCAGCAATACTACTACCAAGATTGTCTAGTACCTTTGAGTAAACTTCTGTACGGTCTGAAATGGTGTTACCATTCTTATCATAACTGAATCTTTTGATAATAGTTGTATTTGTATCAACTTCTGTTTCTGTTAATATACGGTTATTCTTATCATAAGTATAAGTAGTAGTTTTACTAGCGTCAACTCTTGTAAGGATATTTCCATAATCATCATAAGTATAATTTAATGAATAATCATTAAGCAAATCTGGTGCATCTTCTGAACTCTTTAGAGTATCTGGCGCTTCAACTACATGACTGTTCATTGTTTTAGATTCATTTACCAATCTGTTTATATCATCATAGTCATAATTCTTGATTATACCTGATGTCGTATCTTTTTCTGATAATTGTGTCCCATCAAGTTTATAAACATATTCATAATCTGGTAACACATTTGATAATGGATTACCTGCCGATGCAACTGCTCCTGAGTTAAAGTTATCAATACCAGTTACTTTGTTAAGCAAGTTATAATTGTAATTCACTCCAAATTGACCTGTTGTGTATTTCAAGTCTTTTCTATTACCATTCGCATCATAAGTATATGTGGCTTGAAGATCATTAAGATCGCTTACAGTACTTAATCTATCCATCACATCAAAGGTGTTATATGACGTCTGAATATGGTTAATACCTTCGAAAGATAAACTTCTTTTAACATTACCAGATACATCATACATATAAGATACATGGTAATCAGGATAATTATGTTTTAGAACTAAACCTCTATCATCATATTCAAAACTTTCCACATAACCATTATCGTTGACTTCTTTCAATAAACCAATTTGATTATAAACATATCCAGTTGTATGATTTTCTGCTCCATTAGAACCAGTTCTTTGAGTTAATCGTCCTAACCCATCATATGACTGTGAAAATACAGTATCATTTCTATCTGTTTTCGATGTCATATTACCATTCAAGTCATATGCAAAAGTTTCACTTTGTCCCATTGGATCAATAAACTCTGTAAGATTTGTTAAATGGTCATAGTTCATTTTAGTAACAGAATAATCCAAATCACTTCCTGATACTTGATCAAGACCTGATATAGTAAGCGGACTTGATAGACCAGTATACATTCTAACTTGGTTTCCAGCAGCATCATAATAATACTGTGATATAACTGGATTGTTACTTCCATTTTCAAGTGTTACCTTAACAAGTCTATTACGCTTGTCGTACTCGTACTTTTTAATATTAAACGATTCTAATTCTGTAACTTTATTGTTACTTGTTCTTTCTTCTACTAGATTGTTATTGGCATCATACTTATATTCTTTGACAGAATATTTAACTTGTCCATCGATTGTATCAAAAGGAATTTCTGTTTTGATTAGTCTACCAATTTTATCATAAGTATTTTTTGTTGCATATGGTGTCGCGGATTTAACACTCTTAAAGTCATATGACTCTGTTAGTTGACCTAATGCATTATAAACACTTGTAGCGTAATCACTATCAGCATTAAAGAACTTAATCACATTACCAGCATAATCATATTCCTTCTTCCATGAGTAAGGCACTTGTAATGCTTCATCATTCACACGAGCTGATGTAAATGTAATATTTCTTCCGATATAATCATAAGTAAAGTTTTCAGTTTCAAGCGATCCATTTACAGTTACAACATTTTTCTCGAGTAACCCATATTTATTGACATAAGCTGTTTTTCTTTGTGTTGGTGCATTTACATCACCAATTGTTTCAGTCGTTAGTGTTGTATATTTACCATTCTCAACACCAATCTCTCGTTTGAAATTTTGAGAGTTTAGCAGAGTATTATCTGATGCATAGAATTTGCTGGTTTCTTTCTCTCCACTTTTATAATAAGTATTTACAGAGTAATTACCAAGAGCATCTGTCGACTTTATTAACTGGCCAATACTATTATATTCATTCGTTACATGAACATTGTTAGTTTTTAAATCAACAAGTTGTAACAATTGACCTAAACTACTATAAACTAATTTAAATTGATTATTTAGCTCATCAGTCTTAGTAATATAGAATCCATTTGAGTTAATTGTATATCCCAATCCAACTGTTGTATTATCAGGATTGGTCACTGTTGTTGGTCTATTCAAATTATCATACACAACCGCAGTCACATTACCTTTGGCATCAGTAGTTGTCAGTTGATTACCAAAATAATCATAAGTACTGGTTGTTTGTATGCTTGGCACCACAATTCCATCTATATCAGTAAATGCGTCTGTCCAGCTTCTAGTTACAAACGCATTCTTACCAGTATCAGCATAACTGAAATAGTTAGTCATTTGTTTATTCATAGAATCATCATAAATACTGTTTGCAGTTAGATTTCCAAATGAGTCATAAACAAAACTGGTTTTCGACTTCAAGATGTTATTCTCATACATTTCTGATGTCAGAATATCCTTACCATCTGAAGATAGAACATTCTTGTTTTCAATAGTAGTATCTACATCTTGTTTGTATTTTGTACTTGTTGGAATATTAAATCTATCATCGTATAAAATAGTTGTTTTATATTCATCATTTGATGGGACGTAGTTACCTTCAACATCTATAGTTGTTGGTGTTTGTGTTCCCCATACACCAGTCTTTCTACCTTTGGTATCATACTCAAATAATTGAGTTGAAACAATTGGGTCATTTGAAGTCGTTGGATCACTTATTTCAGTAGTAACAGAAATAACATTATCCTTGTTGTCATATTTCTTAGTTTCCTTTGTTACCAATTTATCTGTTGTTGATAAAATCTCAACAATTTTTAAGTCTTTGTCGCCGACATAGTCAGTTAAGCCACTCTCAGTTGTAACTGCGACTCTAACTCTGAAGTCATCAGGTAACGGACTCAAAGTTGTATTATTGTAATTTGGATAACCGTCATACTCACCACCAGCATCAAAAGAATAACCATAAGTTGCTGTATTGGCTACATATGAAGTATGAACATTACTCGGTATTTCATCAAACCTTTTACTTATCTTGTAAAACTCTGCTGCTCCATAACCATTATTTCTAATACTCGTTATATACTCATATTTTGTATTAAGTCCGCCTGGTTGACTGACAGAATCAACCAAAGCATACAAAATATCTTTTGTCTCAGTTGTAATCGTTTTACCTGTATCATTTTTTCGACCAGCTTGTACATTATAAGTATAAGCAGTAGTCATGCCAGCTGTGTTAGTAACTGATTTTAATACTCTATCAGAATCTACTAGTAAAGAAGGGATAATCTCAGGTCTTAAACTTGTAATATCTGAAAACTTATCAAAAACGTATGTTACTGATTGTGTTTTCCCTTCTCCTGTTACAGATACCACTAAACCAGTTGTTGTGTAATTAAAGTTTATTACACGTCCTAAAGTATCAGTAATACGAGTAATTGTATAAATGTTATCAGGTTGTCTATTTAAGCTATTTGACGTAACCGTATATTCATAAGTAATTTGGTTGCCATATCTATCTCTAATTGCCATTAAGGTTAAATCATCACCAAAATAGTACTTAGTACCATTTCCAAGTTCATAAACCAATATAGCTTGCTGACCATTAACTACACACTCTGTTCTATCAGGTAATGCGTAGAAATTCATTGTATGATTTTCATAGCCTTTAATGACAGCTTGTGTCGTTGTCGTTCCAAGATCTTCAACTAAATAATTTCCTTTTTCACCTAAGTTAACTTGAAATGAAGTCCCAAGTTCTTTTACATAGGGAATATTGAAAGACCAACCTGCACCAATATTGGATCTGATCTTGTCTTGTGAATCTGTCACGACACCTTGATCAATATCAAATGCATATGCACTATGCGAATTGTATTCTCTAATCAAATTGAAGTCTAATCCATTAATACCTGGTAAACTCATGTCCACATATTTAAGATTTAAGTTACCATGGAACGGATTAACGTATTCTGTACCTGAGTTTTGTAATACTATACTATTTTGAGTATTGTTGATTAATTGATCTATATACTTTTCTGTATCATCAGTAGTTTGTGCGTAACTTAAAACTGATGTAAAAGCTACAATCAAACACATCAACAAAATGACTCTAGTCGATTTTATTTTGAATTTGAAATTCATTTATTTCTCCTCTTCTAATTCAAGTTTGATGTTAGTGTTCTCATTTTTTAGACCTGTAAATTTAATAACATTAACCGGTCCTGTATAAGAATATCCTTCTGGTACGGTTTTAGAAATAGTGAACTCTATAACACCTGATGAAACTGATAAAATAGTTACATCTTCTCCCATAATCGATTGTGCAGTCGTTTCAAGGTTTTTAGTATAAGCACTTCCATCTTTTAAAGTAAGACTTAATGGATCATAAAGAACTCTATAAACTTTATTAGAAAAGTCATTTGTATTCTTTACTTTTATAGTGATTAAATAGTCTTTGTTTTGTACAATTTGTAAATCAACTGAATTGGCTGGTGTTATAGATTGTGCGACTGTCCATTCGCCTGCACCACCATCATTTACACCGCGCACTTGAATAGTATATTGTAATGTGTCAACAGTATCGGTTACTATATAAGAATTTGTAGCTACAGCTACTATAGTTCCGTTAATATTTAACTCATATCCAGTGATATTATTAATTGGATCCCAGTTGATATTCAACTTATTCTCAACAATACTAAATTGAACATTTGTAATATTGTCTGGTAGTTCAGCACTCGTTTTACCAATGATTACTGTACTGTATGCTGTTTCAACGATATCTAAATTACTAGCTTTTGCTTTTATGTTATAACTGGTATTGCCAGTAAGTCCTGTTACTGATACTTTATTATTTGTAGCAGTTATCCATGCAGCCTGATTTGATAAAGTTCCATCAGCTTGTACGTATTGTGAATCAAACATCACCTGATATTTTACATCCGATCCATTACCTTCAGTAAAGTTAATATCTAAACCTGTTGGTGTAAGATTATCAACTAATAGAGTCGGTGTTTTTGCAAGTGTATTAACAATTTTTGTTTCTGTAGTTGTCAAGTTTGAGCTATCTTTAGTTGTAACTCCAACTGTGTAACTCTTAGCTGGTGTTAATCCTGTAAACACTTTGCTTGTCGATTGCTCATAGGGTGATTCAACACCATCTAATGAATATGCATATGAAATACCACTCGTTCCATATCCTTCATCTATAGCAGTAACATTAGCTGTTAATTGATTCATTGTACTAGTAACTGCAAAGTTTGATATAGTTGGTCCGTTATTATCAAGATAATATGTAAAGGATTTCTTTGCAGTAGGTTGTCTACCATCATTTACTTCAAACCTCAGAGTAAATGGTCCATCAGGAATTGTAGAAAAATCAACAGAGAATACAGGCGACATATTAGTAGATACATTACTATAAAGAGTTCTTTCTTGTTCATTGTATGGTGTAATATGCATTGACGTTTTTAGCGACGAACCTGATTGTGCATTGATGAAAATCTGATATACACCCGAAGTTTTGTTGATGTATTTGTAACCATCTGAGACATTTACCATTCTATCGATTGAAAGTGGAACCAATTGTTGATATGTCAAAATTAGTTTAGCAGGATTTTCTTTCATAGCATAGAATCCAGTACCTGCATTTCTATCACCACTAATCTCAAATCCGTAGAACTCTGAATTCAATGCATCGTTCATCATATTTGTAACTCTAAAGAATTTTGTATCCGTCGGTCTTGTATTCCAAACAACTGCATTTGAATTGCTTACAGATGCTCTATTATTCCAAGTCTTATATTGAAATTGAGATGTTAACCTCTTCATGGTATAAGGCGAATAAACATCTGACCCCAAACTTCCAGAAGAATATATTTGAACCTCAGCTAAATCAGCATATGAATTTGTAGGAACTTGAGCTAAATTAAAGTGTATATAATCAACATATGTATCTGAATAACCATTAGGACTTCCATAAATTAAATATGGATGAGATGATCCCCAGTAAGTATTAGATGAACTTGAATTAATCATTCCGTAACTATCTGTTTTAGGAAATATTGTTGGATCAATTATAATCGGGAAAACAGCATTTTCTAAGAACTGTTGATCATTAAAGACTAATTCTAATTGTTTAACAATTCTTCCTTCATAAGCAATATCTGTTAATTCATAATGGAGATCATAGGTAATCAATTGATCTAAACCACTGTCTTCTGCATAAGGTTTAGCAATGTACCAAAGAACCTCATTCGTCTCATTATCTTTAATCTCAATAGATTTATCTGCTAATACTGTTGGTGTCATCCCAGTAAAATCTAATATGGTCTTAAAATTATATGATTCTATTGGTGCCTTTACATAAATGTTTTCTTTTAATCTTTCAATACCAATGAAATATTCCAAATCAACATTTGGGAATACATTTTGATATAACATCTTGTTTTCATTTACAATCTGCCCAGTAGGATTACCTTCAGGCATAATAAAATCAATATATCGAACAGTTCCTTCACTATTTTCTTTTTCATATCTAACAAAGACATCATTATCTAAACTGTCGTAGTTGTTAAAATATGTTTTGAAAGTATTTTCTGTTATAGCAATATCAAAGCTTTCATAATCAACAGGTTTTATCCTTAAATCGATATCTTTATATTCCTCTCCATCTAGATAATGTACCGGAGAATTAGCTACTTCATATCTTGTTGTTCCATCATTCATAGCAAAATTCTTTGTGTAAAGGTCTCTTTCTTCTGTTCGCTCAAAGAGTGCGATAGAATTTTCATATGAATTTACAGAACTATCATCTTTATATTTTTTATCTTCTTTATCCTTTTTTTCTTTATTAGAATTGCCTTCTTGATTCTCAAGTAACTTTTCATCAATCATTTGCCCTGATTCAATATCGATTATTGATGTTTTCCAACTTGATTCAATTGAGCTTTTCGCTTCTGAAGGTGATAACAACACTGGTTTAAGTTTATAATCTACAATCTCAAATAGATTACCATTCTTATTCATTATGTAAGTTAATCCATCAACTTGGTCTTGAGTGAATCCATACTTCTTTATTAAGTATTTATCAGCTTTTTTCTTATCCAGCTTCTTTAGTACTTTGCTGATTTCTTTTGAGCTTAATCCATCTAATTGTGTTTCTAAATCCACATCATTCAATAAGTTAATATCTATAAGCGGTATATATTCAGTTAATGGTAAATCCTCTACTATATGTTCTTCTTCTACTGGAGCTTCCCCTTCAGCTGGAGTTTCCCCTTCTGCTGGAGCTTCCCCTTCTACTGGAGCTTCCCCTTCTACTGGAGCTTCCCCTTCTGCTGGAGCGTCCCCTTCTGCTGGAGCGTCCCCTTCTACTGGAGCTTCCCCTTCTACTGGAGCTTCCCCTTCTGCTGGAGCTTCCCCTTCTACTGGAGCTTCCCCTTCTGCTGGAGCGTCCCCTTCTGCTGGAGCGTCCTCAGTTGCTGTGATTTTTCCATCTACAGATGTATTACCATCAGCAATATTTTTATCATTTGTAACCGTTAAAATTACTTCCGACTCCATACCGGTACTATCTTCCGCATAAACTGGTAAATAACTAAGCAGCATTATTATGATTAATACGATGCTACTTATTGTTTTGTTGTTTTGTTTCATTTTTTCTCCTTTCAACTCCAAAAGTAGCCCAACTAATACTAATTCATAAAAAAACATCCAATTTTGTTGGATGTTATATTGTTTTATAAACTAAAAATCAATATTTTTTACGATACTCAAATATAGTGGGACTACTAACCATATATAGTGGTCACATGACTAATACATATAAGATAATGCTAATGCATTCCTAATAGATATCTTTTATCAGTCATAAACTATATCAATAAATAATACCTGTATTACATAGAATTCTTAAAAAGTCATTTTACTTTTCTCTAAATAATTCCAGGTAAATCTTCAGTTTTGCTATCAGCAATTTCATACTGTTCTAATATAAACTCTTGATCCAACTTTATTTGTTTAAAATTTGAATGTAATGGAACTACTACCATTAACAATAATAAAGATAATACCAATATTTTCTTTAGACTCTTTTCCATACCAACTTTCTCCTTTTATAAACTCATTTACTTGCATCCTATATGATGATATAATGTTTTATTAATAAGAAATCGCGTTTTAAAACGCGATTTTCAGGAGGAAATTATGGTAACAAGTTTGGAATATGACTTATATAAATTTGGGAACATATTATACAATCTAAGAACAAAAAATAAATTAACAAAAGCTAATATTAGAATTATATGTGGTCTTAATCCAGATACACTTAGAAAAATGGAGTTAGGCTATACAATCCCAAAGCATGATACGTTGATAAAATTAAGTGAAATCTATAATATTAATCTTGATAATATACTGGACTCATGTAAATATCATAATGATGAGTCTATAAACTCAATAAGAGAAAAAATTAATGAAGCTTCTTATGATGATGACCTTCAGTTAATCGAAAGCCTCATAAAAGAAATTAAAACACTGCAAACAAACAAAAAACTACCTCATCATTTGAGTACATATATTAAGCAACTAGAATATCTCATCGAATTAACAAAGCTTAAAAATAAAGTTGATATATCAAGTGCAATGATAAGTCAACAGACTTGTTATTCTGCTTTAAGGATGACAAAAAAAGGAGTTACTAAAGCAAACATTTCAGATTATCTCTTTTCACCTTTGGAATCTAGATTTCTTTTGGCACTTGCTCTATCAAAATCAAGGTTGAATGAAATAGAATCAGCAATTAAAATAACTAATATCGCTATAGAAAACTTAAAACTACATTATGAATTCAATTCTAAAAATTCAATTTTACTAATACAAGGATATTACCATTTAGCACATTTTAATTTCCTATTAGATTCTAATCATGAAGTTATAAAATATTGTGAGGAAGGTATTAATTTATCTAGAGAAATGTCTAATATGAAGTTACTACCTTATATTTATTTTAGAAAAGGGATTGCAGAATTCGAACTAGGACAAGAGTTTTATATAAACACGCTAGAAAAATCACTTATGTTACTCGAAGTACAAAACCTAAATGATTTGAAAGAGACTTTTATAACATCACTTCTGACTAACTACGATATAAAAATACCAATTAGATAAATCTGAAGTCACAAACCAAATCCCCCTTTCACTAAAAAAACGAGAATAGTTAGTTTAACTAGGGGGCTGCGGTCATACTAAAATGTCCAAAAACTTAAAAAATACCCCCTACCCAACTTTTTAGTCGGATTAGGGGGGTTCTGCTAATATTTGTGATCAATCTTATTATGGCATGATTTACATACACTCACGCAGTTATTGGGATCTAAAGCCCTTGAAAAGTCATCTCTTATCTCAATCTTATGATGAACTATCTCTGCAGAGGCTATGTGATTCTCTTACAAACAGTCTTGACACAGGTGGTTGTCTCTAACTAAAACATACTTCCTGACTGTATTCCAAGATTTCGAATGATAGAAGTTTACCAATCGTGGATCTCTAACCTTCTTGTCATACTTCTTATTATGTTCAGCCTTTTCAGCTTTCTTTATTGGTGCACATGATGGACATCTATTCTCTTTCATATTGATTAGTTTATTGCATCCTTTACCAGGACTAATCTTCTTTGGCATACTGTCTCCTTAACGTATATTCAGTGTTTTTCTTCCATTTATTTCTAATTAGCTTTGTTAATATTTTATCAGTCTCTTGAATATATTAGTATCACACACTTTCATGAGTTTTTACCTATTCAAAAATTATGCTTTTTTTAGCCTTTTTTCCATGATATGTTAGCGAAACAAGAATTTCAGATTCCACGAAATATGCACACTAAATCGCCAACTTTGGGCATTTTTACTCGTTTGAGTTTGTTACATCGCTATATTGTATAATACTCATATTTTCAACTTCCTACTATATAATGTCGAGAAAACAAAACTATGAGTTAGTTGTGACCTTATTGTAACCAACTTAAATTTCATCAAAAAACTAAAAAAATAACCTAAAATGATAAGTCATTTACTGCTACATCTTTTGATCTCTGGACTAATCCAATATATCTTTTTGTAATCTCAATATCACTATGCGAGAGTAATTCTTTAACCAATACTATATCCTTTGTCTTCTGGTATAGATGATAACCAAATGTCTTTCTCATACTATGGGTACCAATATTATCAATACCAAGTGCTTCAGCTGCTTCACTTAAAATGTTATAGGCTTGGTTATTACTGATTGGTCTATTGTCTCCTTCTCTTGATTTAAGAATGTACTCATAATCACTTCTATTTTTCAAATATTCATCTAGAGCAGACTTCAAGTTATCATTAACTGATATTCTCATCTTCTTATCTGTCTTCTGAGATATGATTTCAAGGTGTGATTTTCCTTTAAGATCTCTTACTCTTAACTTCCTGATATCACTAATTCTTAATCCAGTATAAATACCTATCAGAAACATCACATGATTTCTATCTGATCTTATCTGCAGATAATTCGATATATCTCTGACAACTTCAATATCTGTAATAGGTTGAACTATATTCATCGTGTATACTCCTTTGCTATCAAGATACTAAGATGGTACCAGAATGTTTTTCTTAACGACTGGCATCCTAAATCTTCAAGTCCAAATCTAGCTTCAATGTCTTTCATCATTTTATAAACTGTATTTCTATGAAGAGGTCTATCAGAACTATTAATTGAATGAAATAAATATCCATTCTCCTCGAGGCTTCTACAATACTTTCTAATGGTATCTTTTGTACTATCAGGAATAATGACCTCTCTTTTACTCAGTTGAATGAAATCTTTACCCTTAACGTCGTTTACTTTAAGATTCAGTAAATCATTGATATTAAGATCTGTATGAATTCCTAGATAGAAGATCATATAATCTCTTCTGCTTTTGCCTTTAAGATACTCTTTAATCGTTTGGATAACCTCTACATCTTTAATTGCTACTACTGCTTTCATCTACTACTCCTTTCAACCCAATATACTTTAATGTGTCATACTTTTTACTATGGCCATAAATCTGTTTTAATAGATCCATATCCCTGGTTCTTAAATAAAAAAAATACCCAAAGGATTTCCTTAAGGTATCTGTTCCAAATTCTTCAATGCCAAACATGCCAGAAACTTCAGCCATTATATCAACAGCTCTTTTTCTACCTAACTTCTGATTGAAGCCATCATTTGACTGAAAAACAAACTCATTTTTCTGTTTATCTTTACAATAATCTTTTATATCTTGAATCACTTCTTTTCTCATCTTGATATTAATTCCTGACACAGTCATACTTTTCTTATTTCTAACATCAGAAACTTTTAAACATAAGACATCATCTAGCTTCATCCCCACTTCAAAGCACATTGAGAATAACAAGTAATCCCTGGTATTGGTTTTTTTTAGATAATCCAAAATATCAATGATTTTTCCGATATATTCAATAGGCAATATAAATCCTCCATATGATAATATATAGTCTTTCTATATTACAATATTAACACATTCGTTTTGCAAAATACGGTAATGGATAGGCAAAATTAACGGGTACTACTTGAATAAAAAATATCAAATCAATTACACGATTTTTCTTAATAGTTGTTTAATTTTCAAAATATTGGATATCGAATGAATAAAGGAGGAAGTATTATGTCTTATAATTTTAGAAATTATGTATTTGAAGGTGGTGGCGTTAAAGGTCTTGCATACGTAGGAGCTCTAAAGGTATTACAAGCGAAAGGAATAGACCAACAAATCGAAAGGGTGGCAGGAGCATCTGCTGGAGCAATATGTGCTCTGTTAGTTGCCCTAAATTACACTAGTCAGGAGATACAGGATATTCTTTGGGACCTGGATTTCAATAATTTTATGGATGATGATTGGGGAATCATTCGTGATACCAATAGACTCCTTGAGGATTATGGATGGTATAAAGGTGATTTCTTCGAGAAATGGATTGAAGGCTTGATTAAACAGAAAACTGGGAGCATCAACACAACCTTTGCATACATGAAAGAGAAAGATGCATTTAAAGAAGTAGCTTTCATTGGAACCAACTTATCTACACATTACTCCGAAATATTCTCTGCTAGAACAACGCCAAATATGGAGCTTTCAAAAGCTCTTAGAATAACAATGTCAATACCATTATTTTTTAAGGCAGTTAAAATGAACTATAATAAAACCTATGTTGATGGTGGTTTACTAATGAATTATCCTATTAAAATTTTTGACAGAAAGCACTATGTTAGTAAAAATCTTATCGAGAAAGACTACTATAAACTTGAAAACGAAAAAATTGATTCTACAAAAACACCAGAAGATGAATATGTGTTTAACACTGAAACTCTAGGTTTTAGACTTGATTCTAAAAATCAGATATCTGTACTAAAAGATAATGCTTCACCAAAGGAATATGAAATAGATGATATATTTGATTACATGTGGAATCTAATAGAAACCGTTGTTGAAGCTCAACAAAATGTTCATTTGCATAGCGATGATTGGCATCGAACAGTATATATAGATAGTCTTGGAATTAAAACAACTGAATTTGATTTATCTGATAAAGATAAAGACGCACTCATCGCTTCTGGCGAGAAATTTACTTTGGAGTATTTTAATTGGTACGATAATAATCAAAATACTCCTTTAAACAAACTATAATGGGAAAGGGAATATTATGTTGAGACAACCAAATAGTACATACTCAGACTACGAAAAAGATGTCGACCGTTTAATAAAGATAAAAGAAAATTTAATTATAAGAGAAAAAAAGTCCAAATTTCAACCCTTATTCGCTCTAGTTGTTTTTGCAATAACTTCAGTCATTACAGCACTATTTGTCCTAGACTGGACAGATCTACAAACGCAGCATGTTGCAACAACAATCATGTTTGGAATCCTAGGAGTTGGAGTTTATGTTGTTTTCTTAACGATATTTAAATCATACATTGAAGCTAAGATTAGGAAAGTAACTCTTGAACAATCTCAATACGGCGTTCTAGAGTTAAAAGAGATTGACTCTTCTGATAATCAAAATGAAGTTATATCCAAATTAATTAAGATAAATTTTAAGTATCTTGATTCATATTATGAGCAAACTAGAGAACAAGCTAGCAAGAGTTTTTTATTCACTGTCATAGCATCATTCATAGGATTAACCACTATTATAGCTGGGATAATAATGGTATATAACAATAGAACTGAACCTGGTTATGTTGCAGCCGTTACAGGTACTATAGTAGAATTTATATCAGCAATATTTTTCTACCTATATAATCAGACTATTAGCAAAATGACTGAATACCATAAGAAATTAGTAATCACACAAAATATTTCTTTAGCAATGAAACTATCTAGTGATTTATCAGATGAAAAAGCTAAACAAGAAACTCAAACCGAAATTATCAAGGAGTTAGTGAAAGATGTCAATGTTCATATATACTCTTCGTAGTTGATTTGCAATAGTAGTAGAAAAAGTCCTATTTTCAATATATTGAATAGGACTTTTCAGTTTCATTTGCCATATTTGTCGAAATTGACAACAATAAGTATGTTTCTGATTAAGTGTAAATACTATATTCTCCTCAGACAATCTTATGTAATCATAGGATTATGTTGACACGTAATTGATCAAAACTGATAAACACTCCGTTTATCAGTTTCTAGCAAACTTTATTAAATCGACTCTAATTATGTCATAAAAATGCTTTGAAATGCTTTTGCTTATTTAGACATACCGTACAATACATGTAATTTATTATTCATACTTAACTGTTGAAATCACAGTATTATCATATTTAATAGAATTGAACTGACAAATCAAAGATTATGTTTAATTGATACGATTATCTTAATAGTTGAATCTTCTCAACATCAAAATCAACTAATTTTCCTCTTAGATAGTCAGCTTCATTTTTATTAATAAAATGTCTAATAATCATATAGGAAATCCCTGAATCAGGTGTTGTTAACTCCACAGTATAAATATCATCCTTATCGCTGTTTTTATTATAATTTTTAATTGAAACATTGTTAAGAAAGATAACATCAATCAAAGAGATATTCTCATTAAATAAAGTTAGAACTGATGATTGAGAATATTCAAAAGCCATATTAGAAAAACTTTGCATGTTTGAATCTCCAAAGTATTCAAAATCATCAATTATCCAATTCAATCCTCGTGCTTCTCTTTTATAAAACTCATCTTCAATAAATGATTTATGTAATCTATCAATCCAGACATAATCTTCTGCTTCAACAGGATGAGTAATCGTGAAATCTAAAGATAGTTTGTCTTCAATCTCTTTTGCCTTATTCCAAATTTCAATCAAATTGAGTACTCTCTCATCTCCTTCTCCACCTTGGGAGATTATTGAATCGTAAATCATAACTTTTTTTGACAAAAAATTGTTGAAAAACATTAAATTCTCTATTATTTGATCTACCTTTTCTACTCCTGCGAGGTTGTATGTAATTGTAAACTGTAGAGAATTGTTTAATTCATCTACCAAGTATTTCAACGAAATCATTGTATCATTGATACTTTCGAATTTAGCTTTATGCATATCAGAATATGGTTTTCTCTCAAACGTAAAGTCCTTCTCTATATTTCCAGCAGTAATTGTTAATAAGTGAGGCTTAATGAATGACATAGGTTGCGCAACAAAAGTACCATCACCTAGCTGCTCCCCTTTTAGAGGTGATTTAAGAAACTCATTTATAGTGAATTTTTCTCCATTCAAATTAATTGTACCATCTTCATTATGTTTTAGATTGATAGTTTGTTGTGTTCTAAATGCAAACTCAAATAGTTCGCCTGTATTACGAGGTGTGAAATCTCCCATTTCAATACTACCTACATCAATTAGCATATCTAATGTTAGACTATCATTGATAGGAAAAACCGCACAAAAACCATCACCAACATTTCTATATTCCAAATTGCTTGGCAATTCTCCACTTAATAGTTTTAGAATTTCATTCGGAACTTTATCAGCTCCTCTTGTATCTTCAGTGAATGCTTTTTTGAAACTGCTGAACATTACACATCCTCCTTCAATTCGTCATAGACAATGATTTTCGAAATCAATATTCTATTATCATTTATAGAGATGGTGATTTCATTGCAAATAAAATCTATAAGCTCATCTCTATCATTTTCTGTCTTCACAATTATATATTTTATATCTGAATAATTAAAATCTAGCCATAATTCTTTTGATTGTTCAATAGCATCTGAATACAATTTAATGTTAGCAGTCACCATATTTTTTTGAGGTATTATTAATGGTAACGATGTTACCGCCTCTTTCATTTCAGGAATATAGCGCCATTCCTTTTCATCATGAAATGTCTTAGACAAATATTCTCCATCTCTGTACATTTCTCCTGTAATTGGCTTAACATATAATAATTGCATCAATACATGATCACTATAACTTTCAAACTGCTCATTATCAATATTCTCCATAGAAGCCTTAAATATATTTTCTAGACTTTTACATAAATGTGATTCAGTATTCATATATTGAACTGGCTGGATACCTTTGTCAATACCCCAACTTTTTTTCAGTCCAATCCCATAAAAACCATAAAACGATACATGTGGTTTAATTTTACTAAGGTGTATATCACAAAAGCAAGACATTGGAAAGGCAATTTTCTCTATGTTCTTTAAATTCAAGTATTCAACTGGTTCTTCAGAGTATCTAGGTAATATCGATTTTTTGGCTAATAATTGCTTCAAATAATCCGGTTCTTTCAAAAATTTGAATAGTACATTTGCACTTTGCTCAAAGTAGGGATAAGCATCTATCTCTGTCACTGTATAATCAATATTTTCAGTCTGAGATTTCTCCATTATGGTTACTCCTTTCTAACATTTCATTAGAACGCTTAACAAACAAGTTATTCATAGCAGATTCTCTATTTCCAAAATGTGTAACTAGTTCCATTAACATAATATTAACACAAATATAATATTATCAATAGTGTCATCTTTTATGAACGGAAACGGTAACAAAAATATTTTTCTAACTAAAAAAGATTTGGGGTCATTACACCCGCAAACAAAAAAATCTCCCTCAAAGAACCTACTTTTTTCTGAGGGAGTGTTGTGTTAACTTGCATGAATATTGCAAGATTATGAGGTTGTAAATTTCATCATAAATGTTACTTAACAGTACATTCTGTTACATTTATGTTTTCATCTTTCTTCTTATAACGTTTCAAATATCAAACCTTTAATGTAACGTTGTCTTAAAACGTAACATTTCTATATAATAATCTTTCTATTGCCGTTGAACACTACAACATTTTAATAGTTCTCATGTAGCAACTATCACTTATGCGAAGTTGCGACTCGGTCGATGAGATATTCCATTAACTCTTAAATGTCACAAAATTAAGGCTCTTAATGAAATCAAAATCTGCGATGTTAGAAAAGGATAAAAAACGGCATACATCCTCTACTCATAGATTGTAGGCCATTTCCCCCTAACATAGTCTAGATTACTATAAGAAGTGAATACTAAATATATCCATTATTTATGATATAATTTAGAAACATTACTATCATCATACTATCTCCTTACAATCAAAACTACAAAAGTATACATATGCTTAAAGAACATAATTATAGCCACATTTCTAAACTACTACTTCTTATTTTTTTCTATTGCCTTTAACAATTTTTCAATATTAAACTCTTTATCAATAAACTGCTTCTTCACATCTTCATCCTTTTCAATCAACTTCAAAACTTTATCAGATGAGAGTGTAAATATATAGGGTGATGATGCAGGTTCAAATTGTCTTCTATCATTTGGAAAAATCTTTGATAACTCAGGATTTTCATAAACGAAAACAATTACCTCTTCTCCAATCATAATTTCATTATAATATGGAATATCATATTTTTTCATCTTTCCATTTAATTCAGGAGAGGGCAGTTCTACAGATTTAAGTGAAACTAACAGTATCTCATCATCAATTACATCACCTTTCAATGTTGTTGATGGAGAAAACAATATTCTCTCTCCTATTGATTCCCTTTGGGGATCAGGTTTTGTAGGATCATTAAAATCTCTACTCAAATTAATAGTATCGACTACTTCTATAGCAGTTCCTACAAAAATATGTGTTGACTTTGATATAAGCTCTTCAACATCTACGCTGACATCGTGATCATGATGAACCTCTTCAAAAGTTGTCATTTGACTCGAATTCTCACTATTACAAGAAGTTAATACTAATAATAGAATAGCGATTAATAAAACTATTTTTTTCATAACTATTTTCCCTCCTTAATATTTAACAGCAATTCCGAGATAGTCATCATGTTGTAATGTATATATATTAGTTCTATCTCTAGATGTACTCATTATTGAAGTACCTGTAGTATGTGCATATCCAAAAGTATGCATCAACTCATGGATAGCTGTACTTTGTGCTACATTTGGATTAGATGTTAATTGAGACTTTGCGCCATTTAAGTAACCATAGAACGATGTAACTATACCGTTATTGTAATAAGTTGTCATAGTGCCATAACGTGAATTACTAATTAAATATTCGGCATCTAATGTCCCTAAACCAGTAGAGCTATATCCAACAGTCAAAATAGATGCATTATCTATGTGATTTGCCCCATTTTCCCAACCATTTCTTACCATTGTACCAGCAACTTGTGTATTTGGACCCCATTTATATGTAAGATATCCATAGGAAACTTTCCATGGATTTAACACATATGCAGATGTACTAAGCACAAAGCTCAACATAAGTAACAGTAACAAAACTGCAACTATTCTTTTTGATTTCATTTTCATCATTTCCATCCTTTCTTTAACAATTTTTCTATTATTATGTATGTGGCTACAGCTATATCATTCCCAATATAAACCATTTGAAACATTTTTCTCAATTTTTTTCTAATCAATTGAATCTAAGTCAGAATTTCACGATTAAATCGGCCCTACAACTCAGAAATTTAATTTTTAGCCTTAATTTTTAGACACAATCATATAAGTATTTCAAACTATGATAAGCTGTATTTTGCATTAAATATTGTCTTTTGTCACACACAATGTAAAAGTAGCTAGACATCAAGTTTATTTCTATCTTGTATATGGGTAAAAAAAGTACTCAGCATAGTGTTTTAAACACTTTAGAAAAAATTAAACCGGTAATGCTTACCAAAATAATTTTAGCTATATGAAGTTTTGGGAAATCTATCCGCAGACAAAAAATCGCTCAGAAGAACCTACTTTTTTCTGGGCGACTTGCTTATTTAAAAGTGTATTTTAATATAACTCGTTTACGTCATTTCAGAAACAATAATAGATACAAAGGCCAACAAATAAACTAATGCCTTTTTTACATCTAAGTAATTTCTTATTTTATATTCGTCTTTAATTAAGCAACACATACCTTCAGAAAGTAAATTCAAAGTAAAAAAGATGATATAGCCAATTGAAACTAATAGCATTTGACTCTCAGTATACTGAATTATAGGAACAAAGAATACAGCACCAAGCACATGTACTATATAATCGACATCTAAATCATTATCGTATATAGGACACAGTCGCCAAAGATTAAATAGTACAATCAAGAACACAATAGAATACAATATTCTCTTAGCAATTAGATCCTCATTTAAGATACTAATTAACAATAGTATAGCGGGAAGTGATGTTCCAATAACCAAATTAATAATGATTTCAAATCTAGTAATTTTCATATTCATCCTTCCTAGTAATTAAGCAGCTCTAAGCATATAGTTAATTTACTAATCTCATTTATCGAGGTTGTATTTTTCATCAAAAATGTTACTTAACGGATAATTCTGTTACATTTTTGTTTTCATCTTTCTACTTATAACGTCTCAAATTTTATTCCATAGATGTAACGTTGTCTTAAAACGTAACATTTATTATTATTTTTGCCTTGTATGCCGTTCATCCAATTTGTTACTCTCTTTATTGTCAATGTCACACCAATTCGATACTTGAACTCCCTTCTACCATTCTGTGATGAATATCAGACAATGGCAGCTACAACAGACTGAGATTGAAATAAGAAATCCTTTTTATATACTTATCAAAACCAATTAATATGTTGTTTTGATAAATAATTAAACTTCTAAATTTAATTCTGTAAGCTTATAATCTATTCCCTTTTTTCTTAATAAAGAATCCAATATTTTTCTTACACTCTCAATATCATTCATTTCGGTACTTGGGATTCCATTGTAGCCAAGTACAGCTTCACTCATTATACCGCCTTTATGAATAAAAATTGTTTCAATCTTGCTTTCATCAACAAATTCTAAAACAAATTTTGTACCTAAATCATATATTTTCCCATTATATTTTTTTGTTAAAACTGTTAAATTAGATTTACTTCGTATGAGTTTTCTAGATATGATAAAAAATTTCTTGCCAAAACGGATACATTTATTATTTTTTGATGTTTTTATTTGGAATGTCAATTTTTCCATACTGAACTTTGAGATACTCGAAAAATGCTCCATCTCAATTAATGATGTAGTAAAAGGTGATATTATTAATGGTGTATTAAATCTTTTGAATAAAAATTTATACCTATTTTCGAACAAACACATAATTTCAGTGATTGATATAGGTGATAATGACTTGTTTTCGATTACAATATACATACTTTCACTAGTTTTCATATGATTCCTGCCAAAGTGAAAAAATCCTTATTTTTTTTGATATGAATGTCAAATAAAATGTATATAAAGTTATATAAAGTATGCACAAATTGGCTGCAAAAGAAACCCAGTCTCTTAGAGAGTTAAGAAAAGTAGCATTAGTGTTTGACAATGTGTTTTCAATTGTGTTAAGCAACATGTTATCCTTCTCCTTAATTCTTATATTGCGCAAAAGATAATTGGATTTATTTGCGGTGAAAGTAGTTTACGCATTTATAATCGACTAAATAATTATTTTAAAGTTTCAGCCAATTCCTCTAGATACTTTTTAAGACTAGTCTGAATTTGCCCGAAAACTTGCTGACAATTATTAAAATCATCATCTATCATCAATTTTTCTTCGATTAGAACATTTCCTGTAATAAATGAATCAATATATTCTTCTACTTTTGTTTTTTCATGATCGAGCAGTTCTTGTATTTCAGCACATTTTTCAACCGGTAAGTGATCTCTTATGTTTTCGATACACCGCTTAATAAGCTCTCCATTTTTACCAATTTGTTGGCTAAGATTTGTGCCTCTACCCTGTTTTTTATTTGATAATTTTAGCAATTCAATCATAGTAGATTTTATCGTTTGTATTTCTGTATAAGCGACATTGGTTTTTGCATAGATTGTTAATTGTTTACTCTTTCTAAAATATCTTACAGATTTATAAGCACCAAACCCAGACAGAAAAGTACATATAGCACTAACGCCTGTTAATATTAGATCAATTTTTTCCATACTGTACTCCTTTGACAAACCTATTATCTATTCTTGTAGAATTCTATTACTTCACATAATACTGTATATTCATTAGCCAATATGTCAGCCCATTCTTCACTCCAAGCAAAATGTCCCATTACCCCATGAAAATCAGCTGCTTTTTCTCCCCAATATTCCTTATCTTTTAGAAAGTTTGAAAGTGTATGATAATCAAATATTTGTTCATCATCAACTGTTTGACATACAAATTCTAACCATCTTGCTCTATCACACGGATGGCTAGCTCCTGTCGATTTATTCGCTGCTAGTGTAAAAGTCCTTAGCTTATCTAATGCAATCTTTGAAATAACAGACAATGGATCAAATTTATCACTGCTTAACTCAGATATCTTAATAAAATTATTTTCTTTCTTAAATGCCAGAATAACATTGTTATAAAAATTCTCAAGAATACTATTATACTCAGCAATACTTAATTGACTTTTTTCAGAAGGTACGATATTTGTAACTCTTAAATCAGTTTTTGCACTTAAATCGCCTAAGTGTATTGATAACTGTGCTTTGTCTACATCGCTTCCAATATAATTGAATAACAAGTAATCTTTCAGCATTCCATCTGATTCAACACTTTTCCAGTATTCAGAAGAGCAATTTCTTATTTCCTCAGTAAATTTAATTAAGTTGTCTGATGTACCATTAAAATATAACTCTTTGTAGATTTCCATGTTTACTCCTTTCCAAAATCACAATATCCCTTAACTATAAATCGGTAATTTTTATAAAACATTCTCATTTCCATATTATCACAAAAGGAAAAAATAACCAATAATATTAATTCTGTATTCTGAAATATTCTAACCATCAACTTGTAATTCTAATCCTAAATTAAAAGTCATCTAGCCACTGTAATATATATCCAATTCCGAGGTTGTGTTTTTGACCATAAATCTAACAAACTGTGTATTCTGTTAGATTTTTATTGTCATCTTTCTTCTTATAATGTTTTGTTTTTTGATCCAATAATCTAACATTGTCTGTTTTTTGTTAGATTTCTATTATCAGGAATACTCATTGCCGTTCAAAAAGCCTATGACAGTTTTATTGTCATAGGCTCATATTTATGGTTCTATCTTTTCAAATTTCCTTTTTATCCTTTGATATCGTATTATATATGGTTATTTCTCTCATATTCCTTCTGTAAGCTCTTTATATATATTCCTTAAACAAACATACGTTTGATATGTGTTTTTAAACCTCATCCATTAACAGGCTTTTTTAGAGGACGAACACTCTACTGCCTTATCACCATAGAATAAATAAGCTAGATTATCTATTCCAAAATTTTGATGATACCTGCCACATCTTTCGGTTATATACAGTTCAAGTGTTATTTTGGTCCAGTTAAACTTCTTGATGAATTTCATATGAAGAATTTTTGATTGCATAGGCTCTAATTGATCAATGGCATCACCTATCACTCTAATCTTTTCATCACATCTAAGAATCTCTATCTGAAGCTCACGTTCTCTATCGATATTGGAAAGAGCAGTATTCTCTGTTGTCTTATTAATGTTACTGGTTTGAACCCTTGTCTGTTCATAACTGATACCGAATATTCCAGAATTGATCTTGATTTCTTTCAATTCCTCTTGAAGTGTTTTCTTATGAGCAAGTAACATCGGATAGGCTTTTAAAGTACATTTCATTGCATCACTGTATTCTTTTTTAATCTTCATAAACATCTCCAATCATTTCTTCTATCTGTCTTAATCCTGTATCTGCTATCCTGTTACAACTTCTTATACAGTAACCCACTTCATATCCGACATCTTCCCAATTCATCTGTTTAAGATATCTCATATCAATGACTTGGTTTGTCACTGGATCCAACTTCTCAAAGGCTGTTTCAAAGATATTGATGATTTCATCACACTTTTTTATATCTGCCTTGAGTGTATCTATACTATTCATGTTCATTAAAGCATCTCTTTTGCTTGGTAAAATATGATGGTCTTTAATTTCATGATATGATTTGCCATATTTTTTTTGATGACCTTCTACTGCTTCTAATCGATTCTCCAGAAGTAACTTTCTTGATCTGGTCATTGGTAATCTTTTTAACTTGTTTTCAATCTCCTGGTACGCTTCTCTTTGTGCCATATAATCCCCCTATAAAAATAGAGCTTCAGAAAAATAATAACTTTCTGAAGCTCTAGGCTCTCTATCTATGTAATTTTTTGAAAATCTCCACATCGGCATTTAATGACTATTTCACCTGCATCGATGTCAGCTAGTCTTCTATTGCAGCTCTCACATCTTATGATGTCATCCGGTCTTAACTCTTTTAACGTCTCTAAGATATCAGTAACTGAACATCCCGAGTCGATTAGGTCTTTAATTTCTTTCTTCATTTGCCCCCTAGATTATCTCTTTCTTATCTCTAATACCATTTCAGTACGTGATTACCATACGAGCAGCAATCGGAACATACCTTTAATGATCTATGTCTTATTGGTCCATGTTTGCAGTTCCAACACCTTTTAAACTCGAATTTGATTTCATAACCCACTTTACCTTCAAGTAATTTCAAACCATCTTCTGAGTTTAAAAAGTCTTCTACTTTCCTAATGCTTGGATGTCTAGTCAACTTAAGTATCTCTAATTCATCTGGTCTAACACGGAGATGAGTTTTTCTGCCTCTCTCATCATAGGGAAAACTCACTGTATATCTTTTATCTCTGCCAATCTGTAAAAATCCTACACCTACAGGTCCTTTCATATTACTTCTCCAATCTTCCCATGAAATCTAGATTGATGCCTTTATGAGTCTGACTCAACAGGTCATACAAAACATCAATAAGCTCTTCACCATCAGCTGAAGGTGCTTCACAGTCTATGTCATGAAATAGCTGTATGTACCAACCTTTATCAGTTTTATCAAAATGCCAGAAACTGAAGTTTATAAAATCAGTGACCAGCTGCATCATTCTGATAGCATTAAGTTTTTTTACCAGTTCATATTGAAAGTGAATTGTTTTGATGAATGGCTTTCTATCTTTTCGCCATGATTCCACATCTGACTTAATCACTTCAAAATCCTTTAACAGATAATCAGCCGGTACATTGGCATCGATTATAAATAAAGCATGATCTGATAACTTCAAAGCATTGAATTGATCTAAAGTTATATATTGTTTATTCATCTTAACCTCACTTCTCCATGATGTTTCTAACATTTTTATGATGTAGTCTATGGTACCATCACCATTCTTTTTCATAGTGACTCTCTGAGAATCCTTGAATAGATCATAGTCACCTTTAATCACAAGGCCTGTATCTGTTTTAAGCTCTTTAACCTTCATCTTTGATTCTATCCAGTGTTTATCAAGCTCAAATTCTTGATGATAATCATCTCTCATAGCATGTTCAAAGTTACCTCGAAGTTCATCTAAATCAGGAAACAATAGTTTACTGAGTTCTGTGAGTTTGAATATTTCTTCACTCTGCAGATAATCAACTATGATATCTCTGACTGTAGTCGCCGCTTCTATCTGGTCCATCAGGTTACGATTGATCCACATCTCAATTCTATATTTGATTAACCTGGTCTTTGAGACTGCATCTTTTATCATGTATCCTTCAATGAAATCTTCGATGAAGTAATCCGACTCTTCACCATCCTCACTCTTGTTGATTACAAGCATCTCCACATCATGGCGCCCAGTAAAAAACAAACATTTCTTAAGAGCTTTTGAAATACCAGGAAGGTTAGTGCCAGATATTGATAACTTCACTTCATCTTCAGTAAAGCTATGAGTATAAGAAACTTCGTATTCCAGCTTCATCAATGCATAACACCTCTGCTCATCGGCTATGAACTTCACAAACAACAGATCACCATCAGCCGCTTCTATGTTTGATGATACTTCTTCATAAGCTCTGGCCATATCAAATCCTATTTCATTGAAATGGTGTGATTTCTTTTTTTCCTTACTTGTATTCATATATATTTTATCTAGAAAGATAAAAGTCCAAATTAAAAAGTAGGTGATTATTACTTGTTGTAATAACTCTCACCTACTTAGTTAACTAAATACTTATTCTTCTGGTTGATAATATATTAAATCATGAATATTCCCGGTTAATTCTATATCAGTAACTATAAATGTTTTTACTGTTGCACCTTTAATTGCAGTAACAGTAATCCAATATCGACCTCTTCTTCTTACCTCATCATAACCTAGTGTCCAATCAGCTAGTGGTAGGATATACTCTCTTGCAAAGTTATACTCATTATTTGAAAACATATATAAAGGAAACGATTCAATCGGTAAACCAAAATCAGCATCATGTCTGTAAGTGTGTCCTTGTTTATTTGTATAAACTGTAGCTGTTAGTTCTGGTGACATTGTTATTGTTACTGAATCTGGTTTTCCAATAACATTCGCTTCAATATGAATGTTCTCATGAGCCAAAAACCTATGAGGATTAGTCGCTAAAAACTGACCGGTGATTTTATCCATTTGGCCTCTCCAATGGTTCCAATCTCCATAAATTCGTACAGATTCAATTTTTAAATGATCAAAATCAAATCCTATATCTAGATTTTCAAGATTACCATTAGGAGTACGAGCAGTAAATCTAGCATAATAATTACCTGCAGCTAAAGTAGCTTCATTTGGTGCTACATACGATACTGACCAGGTTTTACTAGTACCATCATTTGATATCTCTGTCATGTTTAAAGTAGTTGCATTTGCAGTACCTCTAAATAATTCAACATCAACATCATTTGCATAAATACTTGTAGTAGCTTCAATTGTATTGGGTTCACTACCAGTTAAGTTAGTAAGATCACTTACTAAGTTTATCGGTGTAACTACTGTAATAGGAAACTCTCTATAAGCTATATTACTTGGTAAAGCTGTAGGTACTGCATTTACTCTAGCATAGTAGTTGCCATCTGCTAATGTAGATGGAATATTGTATTGCTTGGTACTCCATGTTGTATCTTGAACAACTCTTGTATCTACACTTGAATTATATGATTGTGAAGATATTGATGTTACTAGAGTACCTGCGTTGTTATAGATTCCATATGTTAAATTGTGATCGTATGGATATCTAGTTTTCACATCATAGTATGTAATATCTTCAGATGCTGGTATTGCTGACAAAGCAAACTCACTATCTTTTGTTGCCTTTAACTTAGCATCTAAGAACTGAGGTGGTGGAATATTTGATAAGGTAAAGGTTGTAGTCTTGGGATCACTCCAAGCTCCTTCCATATCTTTTACTGAGTATCTAAACTCGTATGTGCCTTGTGTTAGACTCGTCGGAATCGCATAAATCCATGATGAAGCACCTTGTAGTCTGTACATTGCCTTAAAATCTCTAATACCTCTTTGTGCATCTGAAATTTGATGGTCAAGGTCATAACTTTTATCAACGAATGTTACATCATACTTAGTGTCCGTTGTGTTGTACGTCCAATCTAACACATAATCTGCAATAGGTTTTCTATGAACTAGTACAGATATTTCAGATACATTAGAGTCCTTATCATAGTTTAACTGACCTGTGTTATCTTTTAAAAGAGCGTATATCTTAAATAGTCCAACTTTACTAAACGATGTTGCCTGGTAGTTTGAGAATCCTGTAGAATCTGCAAGGTATGTACTTCTTGCGTATGACTCTAAACCAGTTGGATTATCATATACTTCTTCTTGAACATATTGATAACCATGGTTTGTTAAAGGATCTCCTTCAGTATCAAACATAATTTGATTAAGAGTAAATGTATCATCGACTTGTACTAAGTATTTTGAACTGAATGGATATCTTTCTCCAATTGCATCAGTAGCTTTTCTGATTAAAACATCCATATCTGAACCATCATTTTCAATGAATAGCATTTCATCACTAACACTGTCTCTCAGTGCTTCGTTACCAATTAAAATAACTTCAAAATCTGCTTTAAGTAACATTTCATTAAAATCTGCTAAATTAAATGTTGAATCAGCTACATAAATAACATACTTATCAGATGTTTCTCTAAATGGATTAATATATTCCTGTTTAATAGATTTATATACAGTGCCACTGAAGTATCCAGTGTATCTATTAACAGTATAATAATGCCTTACAGTCGTATATTCAGTAGAACATGATTCTCTTTGTGTGTAATCCGAATCACAACAGCTACCTTCACAGTTGTTACCATAATTACCACCTCTACAACTACTCAGACAACCACTATCACAGTTTACATAACCATTAAATACATTTTCTGTTGAACATGACCTATAAGATTCAGTTGTGGTATAGTAATCCTCATATGAGTTATTTGTCACATTATACCTGGTCAATGTACCTGTAAATCCACCTGAACTGTATGATCTTGTACTTGGAGGATATGAACCACCATAGTAATAAGATGTATTTATAGATTGTGATTGAATATACGTTTTTAAATCTCGATACTCAGCTTTTACATCTAATCCAAACAATCTTAAATCATTGTTATAATCAATACGTCCTTCTCTAAGTTTTGTTATATCAGCATCACCAAGGTTTTCATCTGACATTATATACATATCAATTTTTTGGAAGTTTTCAGGAACATCTAAATCAATCTCTACCAAAGGTCTGAGGTTGTCTACATAAAATACTCTTTCGACAACTTTCTTTTTTATATCAGCTTCAGTAATAAACTCGCTTATTGTTTCTTCTCCAAAAGATTCTTCAAGACTATTAACAATCTTATAAAACCCAAGTTTAATTGGTGTAAATGGTAATGTTGTATCCAATGTTTCAAATACTAACTTTTCGGCTGTACCATCTTCATCTTCATCGAAGTAAACTTTGAAGTTGTTTGATGAAATATTATCTCCATCTAAACTATCTGCCGAATAAGTAATGTTTAAAGTTTCATTTCTAGTTAAAACATTATTCCAAATGTTAAAGTAAACATTTGGTTCAAAGTCAGGTACTATACCAATGTTATAATCAGTAGAAGAAGTTCTTCCAGTACCATTAGTAGCGTGAATTGTTGCTTTATAGAATCCAGACTTTTTAAATAACATATCAATATGATCAGCATTAATTGTTTTCATTTTCCAATCAGTCATAGAGCCATCTACAGCACTATAAGTAATTGTATATTCATTCGGATATTTAGCTGTTACAAATGGATCTTCTACTTCTGAAGAACGATTATACAAACTTACTTTTCTATTTTCTTTAAATGAACCTTCTGCTACAAGTTTAGTTCTTGGTAGTGATGAATGAACATTAAAAGCTTCTTTAAATATACTTTCAACATCTTGGTCAGAAATAACACTAATCTCAATAAGTGCCAAATAATTAGAATGTGTCGGACCAAATACAAAATTACCATTAAAGAACGTGTCCCAATCTACATCATTTCCATCAATTTTAATACTCTTAGATTTCACCCTCATACCACCGTAATTAGTATTATCCGATGCTTCAATAGCATCAATATCTATAACATGATGAGGTATATCAAAATCAAGTTCTATAGCCTGTTTAACTTCCTTTCTAAATGAGAAATGGTCTGTATAAGAGTCTAATGCATAAGCATTAGATACATCTTGTTTTACTTCATAAGCAGCATACTCATCATCTAATAAAACAAACTCATATAAGTCATGTGTAAAAGCACTTGGATTAGAACCATAAGTAAATGTTTCTTGCCTGTTGGTTGAAATATTTGTAACTTTAATTTCGTACTTATCAATATCACCTATTGAGTAATCCACATATTCAAGCATAGATTCTGTAAAAGGTAATGTCTTTGAAGGGTTCGATGGATCAGGAATAAGTTGAACATCCTTTACATCAAATAATGATTTCAAACCACCACCAATACTATCAATATCCATTGCACTTGCTTTGTTATTAATTGCTGTGCCACTTGGTGTATAAAACTCTGTATAAGACTCACCACTGGCGGTAATAGCACCTTCTGTTATATCACCTTCATCAATTGTAATTTCAAAAGTATGTTCTAAAGCATTATGTCCATTTACCTTTGTGTTAGGTCTTGAAGTATAATTAAGTGTCTTTGAACCGATTGAAAGAGATAAATTAATGCCTTTCATTTCACCTTCGTGATAATAGAGCACTTTATCTGCATCAGACAAAAGGTCAGCATCCTTATAAATTCCTGTCACTTTTACTTTAATAACTGCCTGACCACTTTGGTTGACCTGGTAACTGCCTTTTTCTAAGATTTCTACAGTGACACCCTGGTCTTTTGAGTTCTTATCATTGGCTTTTTCAGTTGAAAACATTTGATACCATAAGCGACCGGCATTTTCTTGCATCATCTTACCTTCACCGTTAAAAAGGGTACTATTCAATGTATTAACATTCATGTGGTCAGCAACAGCATATCCTTGTTGTTCATGGTCTTTATATTTAGGATCAGTTGAGTCGATTGTTGAATTTTTTAGAACATCATTGATCATATCATCAATTTTTTCTCTAACGGGAATATAGTTGGGAAAAGTAATCTTTGTAGCATCTTGTGTTATATCACTTGGTTCCTCGTTAATAACTTCCCAATAGTTATAAATCCACTCTTTTTCCGAAACGCTTCTTCCCGAATCTGAATCTCTTGGAAAATCATTAGAGTAGTAAAGTATACCACCGTCTGTATAACCATGATTTCTATATTCACCATGATAAGAAGCGTTTGTATAATAACCATTTTCAATGATCTTAAAATCATTCTTTTGCTCTATTTTGAGTACATCTTTATAATTACCATAAACAAGAATTGCCTTTTCCTTATGTAATTCTACATTAAAGTAAAGATCGAATCCTTTGATGGTTTTAAACGGTTCAACAGTTCCACCAAAATTATCTTCTACATATATATTAATATCTGACGTTGAATATTCTGTATCTTCATATAGTGTCGTATCTGCATAACTTTCTACCGAATAAAATGGTATATAAGTAATCATGATTGCAAACACCAATAAAAGTGAAATTACTTTTTTCATACGTTCTCCTATCTTACATCTTCTACGTTAACTGGTTGCGCATCTGTTTTTCGAGTGATAGAAATTCCCATACCTATATGATCACCATGAAATCTAACAGTTCTACCATTAGAAACCATTTCATAATCAATATCCTTATCACCGATGTTAGGATCATTTGCCAACTCAAAATATTTGTTCCAAAGAAAATCTGCATCTTCAGCAAACAAGTATCTAAATACTGCTTTCAGAGTTTCTTCGTGTTTTAACTCATCTGCTTTTCTCCATCCTAATATTTCAATCCAATCATCAAAAAGATACTCTGGATTTGGCGGATTTTTTTTTACTTCAATTGACCATCTTTTGTAATTATGATGACTCGTAACAGGCGCAAAATCGAAATCTTCCATATTAGAATATAAACTCATTGAATGAGTAGATTCAGGTGATAAATAACCAATCCACGCAAAACCGTTATTTGTATTTGCATTTTCTATCGTATCAACTATTGTCATGATATTATATATATCTTGATGTTCAGGATTGTAATATTCCTTAAAATTCTTAGATTTAAAACTTAATGTTTCATATTCAAAATAAGGCATATCAAGTTCAACTTTTTTTCTTTTTTCATCTAATCTAAGTCTTGTGATAAATACAGATGCTTCAGCCCTAGTCAGTTGATTCTTAGGTTTAAATGACTTGTCACTATATCCCTCTACAATACCTGAAGAATAAACACCAACAACTCCTTCAATATACATTTCATCTACTAAATCAAAATCTGTAATCACAGTTCTAACATGTTGATCCACATCTGCTGTAAATATTTCACTTTCTTTTAAATAAGCATTGTAAATAACTCTTGCTGTTTCTTCTCTAGTAATAAAACCATCAGGATCAGTAAACATCAAGTCGTTTGATTGGTCTGTGATAATTCCAATCTCTAAAGCTTTATCAATAATATTTTGTCCCCAATAGCCACTCGCTACTGGGAGATCATAATTAAGACTTTTCATTGTAAATGACAACAGTTCAATTCTTTTCAATTGATTATCAGGTCTAAATGTACCATCAGGGTATCCTGATGTAATATTAAAATCTGTAATTATACCAACCCAATTTGAGTACCACGCTTCACTGTCTACGTCACTAAATTTATTATTTGCAAATACTGGCGATACAGCAAGTATTAAAACTAGAAATATTAGTATTATTTTTTTCATTAGTTTTCTCCCATATATTTGTTATAACCTTCATACATATTGTAAATATTATAACCTTCTTTAGATAAAATGTCTGATGCATAAGCCGATCTTTTACCAATACCACAATACACTAAAACGTTTTTAGATATATCTATCTGTTCTAGTTGATTTAGAACTGTATCATGAGGGATATTAATTGCACCTTCAATATGACCATTTTCATATTCCTCAGGTGTTCTAACGTCAAGAATTAGTAAATTATCATTGGCTTCAATCATTGTTCTTGAATCAGTACTACATACTTCTTTATAAGTGATACCATCACTTGATGAGCTACCTCATGGGCTAGAATCTGAATCCTTTACATCGGTAAATGTAACTGTACCGTATGTTCCATCTGATAAGATACTTGCATATTGTACGATTACCTTACCCTCTTCTACAATAACTGGTAAAGCATCTGTTTTCCGACTAACTAATAATCTTACATCATTTTCACTTGCTATAATTCGAACTGTTCTACCAAATGACTCAGTATGATACTCTGTACTGACATTTTCCTTTACAGGTTTATTCGACATTTCAGTGTATTTATTCCAAAGACGTTCTGTATCTTCAGCAAACAAATAATTAAACACTGATCTTATCGTTTCCTCATGTTCTAATTCATATTTATCTCTCCAACTGATAACTTCTATCCATTCTGAATCATTATGTGAAGGAGGATTTTTACTAACATTTATATCCCATCTTTTATAGCTATTACGGTTTGACACCTTTGTGTAATCAAAGTCTTCTATGTTAGAATATAAACTCATTAAATGGTCTGACTCTGAAGATAACTGATTAATCGATGCAAAACCATTATCAGTATTTGCATTTTCAACTGTATCAACTATAGTCATGATATTGTAGATATCCTGATGTTCAGATGAGTAATATGTTGAGAAACTATCCAAAGTTAAACTTGTTGTATTAAAATTATATACTGATAAATCAAACTCAACTTCTTTTCTCCTATCGGGTAAAATTAATCGTGAAACAAATACAGCAGCTTCACCTCTAGTTAAGTGATTAGTTGGCTTAAATGTCTTGTCTTCATACCCTTCTACTATTCCAAATGAAAAGACTCCCACAACACCTTCAAGATACATCATATCAATACTGTCGATGTCTGAAATATTTGCTTTAACTAGTTGTTCCATTTCAGAATTGTAAGGTTCATTCTTTTTCAGAAAAGCATTGTAAATAACTCTTGCCGTTTCTTCTCTAGTAACATCGCCATCAGGATCAGTAAACATAGAATCATTTAAATCATTATCTATAATCCCAACTTCTAAAGCTTTATCAATAATATTTTGTCCCCAATATTCTTTTGCTACTGGAATCTCATAACCTAGACTTTTCATTGTAAATGATAATAATTCAATTCTCTTTAACTGATTATCAGGTCTAAATGTACCATCAGGATAACCTGAAGTAATATTTAAATCCTTAATACTATTCACCCAATCTGAGTACCACTCATCATTGTTTATATCGTTAAAGTTGGATATGCTAGACGCAGCAAATACTGTTGATACAGCAAGTATTAAAACTAGAAATATCAATATAATTTTTTTCATTAGTTTTCTCCTTATGCCATAATTGATCAGAACACTTACTGAACAATCAAATCAGCTTTTTATTAATACATAGATATTGTACTAAACTTCAAAACTCTAATTAATCTTATTCATTAACTAGAGTCTCGAATCAATAGAGCTAAATATGCTTTTCATTTATACTTCCTTGAATATCGTCAACTTTATCTTGAGTTGTAGTAAAACTTCTAACTATTTATTAAACTCATTCGCTACAATATCATCAGTAAATTTACCAATTCATGTTATCAACATCTTTAGAATGCAAAGCAATCAATTGATCTATATGTAATTGAAAGATATTAGCATATAATCTTTGTTTCCTCATTATTGCTCTTAAACTCATTCGCATTTATATTCAGATTAGTTTGAACTACAGGATAATATTCATCAGTACCTCTCATCTGTCTCATAGTTTTAAACTGCTCAAATAATTCTAAATCTAAATGATGAATATCCTTCTCCATTTCAATAATTGCTGCCTCATGTGACATAATTGATTTGTATGACCTTTTAGATCTTAATGCATCATACATATCACATATTCTAGCACACCTTCCTAAAACACTGATTCCGTCTCCAGATAACATAGTAGGATAACCAGTCCCATCAAAGTTCTCATGATGTTCTACAACACCTCTCCAGACTTCACTGTCATACCCTGCTGTATTTTCGTACCCAAATTCAACATGTTTTTTCATGGTTTCCATCTCTTCAGATGTAAGCTTTTCAGGCTTTGTTAAAATATCAAAATCAATAATACTTTTTCCCACATCATGTAACATTCCCACTAGATAAGCTTTTTTAATATACATTATATCTAAGCCCAAGTGGTGTACAAATATCATCATTAACTTGGCTACGTTAAATTTATGACGACCTAATCCTTCATAATACTCAATATGCTTAATGTACTCAAGTTCTTTCTTAATATTTTTCATACTCCTTCCCTTCTCAGATTAATCAGAACGGGCCCTTTAAATCAATAACCCACTCGGTGTTTTCAAAATCAAAAGACCTCTCTAAGATTGAATACTTCTTATTCTCAATAGCAATTGAATCACTATTAAGAATAATGTTAAGTATTGTTTCTTGTTCTGGCATTGCTGGATTCAGAAATATTGGTTGCTCAAATCTAGATAACTTACTATCACTTGTTAACAACTCCCCATTTGACATGAATGTTACTTTCAAAATTTTGTTAAATGGTCTCATCTATATCACCTCAATCCCTTTTGATCCTAACAATATTATATAATAGTCAAGCTAAATCTCGTCACGGATTTTAGCAACTTCTTGATTTTTTATACTATTAATTTAGCGTTTCCCAATGAATCGAATTACTTGAAATTAAATCGTAAATACTAAAGCATTCTTTATAGTTTAATCCAATTCTCTCTGTCACTATCATTTTATTCCTCATACTAATTTCTTTTATCTCATAATCACCAATTTTTTTTTTTATTGCACCTTTATGTCCCGAGGTATCCTTTTCAATTATTTTAATTTTGTCGCCTACCTTCGGAAGTTTCTCTAATTCTTTCTTAATATCAATATGTTCTTCAATAACATCAACAAGAATTTTCACATTAATTCCTCCTATGACACTTTAGTTTCCTTTTACAAGTATATCGAATCGACCTTTATCTTTTGCCATTGCGATAAATTGCGCGTCTTCCTCTTCTACTAAGAAAACCACATACTTCGGTACCCCTTCAAAATCTTTCGATGAAATTGAAACCAAAGCTTCATTAATTACATCAACTATCTCTAGGTTTTTTATTACTTTTTCTTTATACAGAGATGTTCTTTGATCGATTTTTACATTTGTTCCATCATCATTCGTTGTATATTGATAAGGTGAAAATACCATATCTACCGTTTGATTAATATCAAACTTCCAACCTGCAGCTTCATCAATATTTAGTGGAACAGACACCATATTGTAGCCTTCAGGTACTATGCTATCTTCGAAGTGCTTATCATCAGTTAAATTACTTGTTAACACAAAACTGCCTTCAGTCACAGGATCAATAATGTATTTGTCAACAACATCATCCTTATCATCTATATAGTACTTTGGCAATGAAAGTATTGATACTTCAATTCCTTTGACATCACCAGATCTAATTTTATGTTTTGTATCAAAATCATCTGTTACTACATAAACTTCTTTCGTTGTATCGACACTGCTTGCTTGTTGCTCTACGTATGTTTTAACAGTAAACATGACAACCGCTAGAATAATTACAAACAGAAATCTAAATATTTTACTTCTCAATAATTTCATCTTATCTCCTCTAATAATTAGTTGTTGATTGGAAGTGTAACTTTCTTTTTAGAACTTAATTCTTTATATGGTTGACCCAAGGCCTCAAGTACAATTTGTTGATATAACAAAGGTTTTACTCTTATAGTAAACTCGACTTCAACGAATGCTCTGTTATAGACTTTTCCAGTATCTGAGTCAGTATATGGCAACATAGAAGAATCAATAAATAATAATGAATCAATATCAAAAGGACCATCTAGCATCGAACCGGCTTTCGGTGTTTTATCACTATTAAGTTTTAAGGACTTTTCGAGTCTCTCTTCCACATAATATTGAAACAATCCATTGTCTGCTCTAAACTCATCTTTCGAAAGAAAAGGTACTTGCAAACTATGGTAACTTTCTTCAACCGCTGTATTTATCGCTTGTCTTACTTCACCTGCAACTACTTGTATTTTAAGTTGGTCAAACACAAATGATGTAAGTGGTAAAACAATGAAGATAAGTATTCCTGTAAATATGATAATTGTACCTACTCCAACAGATCCTGTACGGTCCTTTAATATATCCTTCATCATACTCTAATCCTCTACTCTTCTACTAAGAATTTCACTAGCAAAGTCAATATTAGCTACTTGATTACTGCTAGAGAATAAGATGAATTTCTTAATTACATACTCCGTATCAATTTCCAACTTTAGAGATTGACCATGCACTGCGGCTCCCTTTTGTGTATATGTAACTGATATATTCTGAAACCCCTTATTGGTTAGGGTGGTTACTATTTCGTCTCTTTCACTCACTGTTAATCCGCTATTCACTTCCATAATATTAAAATATTCTTGTCCAATGTTCTGAACTTCAATTTTCTTGAAAAATGGAATGAAGTAGTTTACGACCATGACAACCGAAGCTACTAAGATAATTAGTATTACAACAAATACTATTACACTACTACTGTCCATAAAATCCTCCTTATCCCATCATATTAAGATGATGGGAAGATTTGTGGTGAGATGTCAGTTGTCCACCATGAGTTTATTGCAGCCATAATAGTAGAACCAAATGCTCTTAAACCTGGAATAAATACAAAACCTGCTACAATAAGAGCTGCTGCGATTGTAAGAATAAAACCAACACCTGCATCACCAGTCTCATTGTTTAGAACATCTTTCATTTGTCTCTTTACTACTACATAAGCCTTAATCATTAAATCTTTCATTGTCTCTCTCCTTTTAACCGAAAATTATTTCTATTGATTTAAACATATCCATTACTAATGGATAACCTACTAAACCTAAAAGTGTAAAAGCAAATAGCGACGCTACGAGTACACTTTTAAATTTCTTTCTTTCTGTCTCATAATCTATGTAAGCTAGATATTTGTCGAACATTAGCTCTTCTGATTCGTCAGATATTGTATATCTATCACCTACATTCAATCCTTGACTTAGGGCATTATCAACTGCCAATGCATCGGACGTTGAGTAATATTTTTTTATATGCTTTTTAAAGGATTCATCATAATTATTGTTTGCAATATAATCTGCTGCAAAAGAAATTAATCTCTTCTTTAGCTTTTCATCATTTACAACTAAATGTAACTTAGTAATAATCTTTTGAGTTGGTACCCCAGCAGATCTTTGATTGTTGATAAATTTGAATAATTTATATGAATAATTCTCAAAGCTCTTAACATGTTGATTCTGTTTGACTTTAATATAGATCTCTGGTGAAATCCATATAATCGGTAAAACAATGACAGCTCTACCTACCACATCTATACCTTGCATCATTGCTATAAAAAATATGACTATTGGGAACACATATTTCATTAATAAGTACGTGTTAATTACTATTGATCTTTCTTCATCTAATAGGAGAAATTTTACTTTTGCCTTATCGGTTGCTGCCTTAATGAAATTGAACTGCTCGTATAGTGGTTTTTTTCTTTTTCTTTCCTTTATACCAACCATGTCTGCAAATCTCATACCATTATGAATCGTTGTAATGTTTTTGTATGTGAAATCTCTGTCATGTAAGCTACGAACTATACTATAAGATAGATAGAGAAAAATCGAAAAAACGAATGCCTCATAGATGAAAGATACTATGTGAATATTTTCAACTAAAAAATCTACTAATCTTTCCATTTAACCTCCTAATGTTCAAAGTTCGTGATTCTAAATTGTAAGAAGATACCTAGGGCAAACACTAATGTTGATAGTGCTAATACGATCTGTCCGCCTGTCGTATCTACAAAAGTATCTCTCACTGTTTCATTACCATATAATAGTGATACAGCGATTATTAATGTTACTATCATAAAACCGAATACTAAGGTTCTATCTAGTAAAGTCCTAATCTTTCTATCGTTGTATGCTTTCTCTAGCTTGAACGCTTCTTTTTCAAGTTTAGCCAGTAGCTTTACTAGATCTCCTTGATTATCAAATGCCTGACTTATATTTAAGATGAACGTATCAAAGTATTGATTATTAACCTTTAATCTAAGTAATTCTAAAGCCACATCAGCTGGTAAACCGGCTTTGATCTGAGCAACCATTTGTCTTGTGTGTGATGACAATGGACCTGTGACTCCTTGCGCTGTCCTATCAAATATGAAGACAATATCAGACTTCATATTTGCCCATGACTTTAAAGTTGATATATAAGTATATAAGTCACGTCTTGCTCTCTCTGACATCTGCTTACCCAACAGGTCTAATATCATTAAAGGTACACTTGATACTACAGCTGCCAATATAGAGGCGGTTATAATGTTACCAACTACTGGTAGCATCATAACAGTTGAAATAACAAAAACCATACTAAGTATAAAAAGTAACAAGTAGAGATTCATAAAAGGTATATACTGTTTAATGTTAGAACGTTCAATAAAGTGCATTTGCATTTCATCAAGCTTCCCCATATCAACATCTACACCCCTATTAACTGAGTAATATTTGTTATAGTTAACTTCTCTATCTTTATTAAGTAAGTCAGTAAATGAATTCTTAAGTTTTTTGGTATTCCCCGAATACACTGATTTAACAATCATTATTGCGATTAAAATGAATAGTCCAATTATTCCTATTTCGAGAACCATTCCTGTAACAGTATTGGTATGAAGCAAGTTCATTAGATTTTCAATCATATTACATCACCTACATCTATTATTTCAGTATCGACTTTGTTTTTATCATAATCATAGCCTTTCACTTCCGCTATCTCATTTATTTTAAAGTCCTTCATGTGAATAATGTAATCTAATGATCTCGCAATTAATCCTAAGATTGTCTCTGATTTAGGTCCAGGATTAAAAGTTTCTACCATACTCAATAGTCGATTAGACGCATCTTTTGCACTGAGAGCATGAAGTGAGCCAGCAACCATATGATCAGTAACACCAGCGTTAATAAAGTGCCATGCTTCATCGCCTACTATTTCACCGACAACATATCCGTCTAATGACATTGTAAGACCATCTTTTACTAAGTCACCAAGCGTTACTGTTATACCACCATGATTCTCTTTTTTTATTCTCTGTTGTATAAAGTTGTTTTGGTTGAAATATAATTCTGTATCTTTTTCCATTACCAAGTATGTGTCTAACGGATCTGCATTCATCATCATAGCTCTCAATAGTGTTGTTTTACCTGAAGCACCTTTTCCTACTAATAAAAACTTCTTATTCTCTCTTACTATATTTAATAAAAAGGACTTTTGCTCTTTATTGATCATGCCAAGATTAACAAGGTCATCTAGTGTATAAGGATTTTGTCTATGTTTTCTTATATTCATCGAGGTGTACTTTAGATTTCTAGGTGGTATAGCAACGTTTATTCTAAGTCGATATCTTTCGTCTGCAACTCGTTCATGTGATAAGTTTTCATTTATTATCCCTTCATTTCTTACAATCAAAGTTTTTGCAAACCTTTGGAAATCTCTTTCGCTACCGAACAAGTATTTACTCGGTAAAAGCTCTTTAACACCATTACGTTTTATGATGCCATGATTGTAAGCTGTAAAATCAATATCTGATACATCTTCATCTTCTACTAAGGGCTGTAACTTACCATAATTGAATAAGTAGTTGTGAACACCCACTATCAATTCAGTTCTATCATCAATATGTAATTTTTTATTATTGGCAATTTCGATGATTTTTCCTTCAAGTTCTTTCCTCTTCTTTTTGCCACTTTCGATATCAACAATCAAGTCTGCATTTTCAGTTAGTAGAATATCAACTGCATTAGTGATTACTTTTGTTTTATCCATTTCAACATGGTTAATCGCATCATTACCATCACTGTTAAAGTGTTTTGCATGAATTGTATTTAATCTGGTCATTTACTTCCTCCTTTCTTGAACAATCGTCCAATTTTTTCTGAAAGCTTAACCTTAGTATTCATACCTAACTTCTCTAATATATCGCGATACTCATCTTCTATTTTTCTAGACATGTTTCCTACATAATTACCCAACAAATCATTTCTTGCTTTTACTCTTCCACTATCATGAGAAATCTTCCCAAGGTACATACCTTTTGTTAATTTTTTAAGTTCATCCTCAGATATGTTATTGCTTGTATATTCAAAAGGAACGTACTTAACATTCTTTAATGATATATTTTGAGACTGTTTTAGAACTTCAATAGTTTTCATTTTCCCTCTTAAGTCTACAGCGCCACCATTGAAAGGAATTAGTAACGAGGATCTAGGATGCGTTATCATGAACAATACATTTGAATCATAGTGGTCCTCCGGTACATTTACGAAAACCGCACCATATACGTCTAGTGCAATTGCAACAATACTCTCTAACTGACGCCAATCAAAAGACTCGTGTCTCTTTACATGATCATTACCTGTCAATATATGAAGATTATCAAATTTATATCTGACTGCTATATTACTTAGCAAGTCATAGGTCAAACTTTTAGATGAAGCCAGTTCATATGCCTGTAAGAAAGATGACTCTGTATAGAGGTTGTTTATTGTTATGCCCTCATTAGAGGTTTCTTTCAGACCATATACATAATGGATATCTGGTACTAATGGTTCTACATCAATTACTAATATGTTTTCTTTGCAATTTTTAGCAGCTACATAAGCCATCTCAGCACACAACTCTGAATTACCATAAACCGTGAATAACTTTCTTTTAGTAGAAACTTTATTTACTATAGCGGTCTTCTCTACTATCTGCTCTTTAGTGACTGATTGCTCAATAATGATTGTTTTCTGATCACAACTGTCATTACTCTGCATAGTCTTTTCAAAAGATTTGTACAATTCATTATCTTGAAGTACTTCCTTTACATCTTCGGGTAAGTTTTGTATCAGATAAAGTATTTGTCTTTTATTAATAGAATTACATGTGTTTTCAAATACTTCGTCAATATTACTGCCTGCTGTCCTAAAGTAACTAATCGTTCTTTTAATCTGTGCATCTGATAATATAGAATCATCAATCTCTTTAAAACTTGATGATGTAATATTATAGTAAGCCTTCGCATCATTTCGACTTCTGTTTTCTCTTATAAGGTTTACAATACTATCTGCATCACTATGTTCCAATCTAAGAGCGTTGTATAACCCTAGTGAAAACAACTTCTTATAAAGTTCATCACCTGGTTCTGTTTGTACCAACGGGATAATTGTTGCCTTGGGATTTAAATCTGTTAATTCATCAAAGTCCTGCGACTCTAATGGTGCAGACGGTGTAACTAATTGATGTACTATCACAACATCATACGATGATATACTTTGTTTAGATTGTAGAAAATTTGTTCTTAAATCAACTTTTACTCCAAGTTGGTCTTTAACGTCATTGATTATCTCTTCAATGCCTTCAACATTTGGCATTATACTAAGAACCTTCATGAATACCTCCTTTTGCTCCCTATAATAAGCTTATCATTACCTCATAAATTCTCGTCACAGATTTAGGCAGGTTTTGGGGAAAGTTTGAATACTCCTGTTTCTATGTTTTCGAGTTCTGCTAAACTGTTTCTCTCTAAACATTTAGAAACTAAAATAATTCTTTTCTTACCAAGCTTCTGTTTTGCTGTACCTTTTATCTTTACTTTTTCTTCAGATATAGTATCTACTAATAATTTAAAGTGTAACTTTAAAAAGTCTGTGATTAATTGTTCGAATGCTGATGCAGATAATTTATCTCTTGTGTACAGTTCTACAATCATTATTATTTCCTCTATTGCCTCTTTCTGTGAACCTAAAAATGGATTGATATCGTAAATCATTTGTCACCCTTTCATATTTTATATATATTTTTGAACGTAAAAAAACCCATGCTAGAACATGAGTTAAGTTCTTCATTAAAGTGTATCTGGCTATCTCAGAGAGACCCTCGCTTTGCGTCCTTACCTCGCGGTAAGTTTGCCTTTGAAATTAATGTTATATTAATATTATTGTGTAAAATATGTTGCATATAAGACTACATACTGTGTAACTAACAAGATAATATCTAATAACATATAAAATGTCAACAATAATTATATATTTTTTTTATTCATTACAAATTGTTAATGAATTGAGAGTACAAAATACCATAAAAAAGACTACCCATGCGTATACGCAGTAGGTACACATGAGGCGGTCTCGGAATTATCCTCATGTTAAATGTTACCTGTGATATCACATCATACATATTACAAATACAACTTATATATTTTCCGAATGTTTTTTATATGTTTTTTGTAGTATCACATTCTGATTTGTACTCCATTGATTTAATATCATCTGCTCTTAACCAAAAAGTATTAGCCTTAGTTATATCATATTTTTCTCTAAATATATCCCATAATTTTACCTTAATACGTCGTATCATTTGTTTAGGACTTAGATCACCATCTGACTCAAAAACTATTACTACTGAATCATTTACATATACGATAGAGACAATTGAAGCAGCCTGAGTATATTGAGCTTCTTTAATCCCATTACCCTTTTGCTTTTTTCTAATTGTAAGCTCTTGGTTAAGTACTTCAATTGAATTCAAAAGCAAGGTATTTAAATTCGGTATCTGACGTAACTTATTAACAGATTTAGGATTGATGACACACTCATAATAAATATTTACTTTACCCTTCATACTCAACTAACTCCCTATATAGATACTTTTGATGTCTAACAAAACCAGTCTCAGCTCTATTATACTCAATGCCGTTATCAAGCTTCACTCTAGCAAAATATCTTGTGCTACCTCGAGGCACAAGAGACACTAATATGTCTTTCTGCATCTGTATACGCTTTTTTGATACACCATGTACAAAATGACCATGTTTCGCTAGTAATTTACCATCATCAGTAAACTCGATTAGTCCGTAAGCATTCGGCTTATCAGAGAGTAATAAGTTATCTCCATTTTCTAATCTAATATTAACTTGAGAACCAATATTCCTCAAAGTAGTTAGGAAACGTTTCTTTTTATCCAAATTAGTCTCTTTACGATAAAAATGCTCATGCTTGATAGGTAAAAATAAATACTTTTCAGAAATTAATCTGTAATTGTCTATTTCCATCTTTGTCGCGACTGAATTTTCTGTAGGATAGACCCATTTCTCTGTATCTTCAAGACTGTCTTTAGGTATTCTAATATGTTTGCTACAATCAACAGAAGTTGTAATATCACCCAATCTAGTTAATATATAATAAGTATCATACCGCGACTCATAATACATCTTAACTGGGAAGAGATAAGCTTGTGTTTCTCTATCATTCATATCGAAGCTAACTATTTGCACTCTATCTTCTTTCACTTTTTTTTCGCTGGAAAGATTATCTTTGATCGATTTAATAACTCTATTTGGAAATTGTACTATTTTGCTTTTTGCCATGTTATCTCCTTCCAAAATCATGCAACAAGGTTGGAATGCCTGTTGCCTCAACTTTCATAGGTTTTATTATCAACTTGTGTTGTGTACTTTCTTGATAAAATATGACACCATCATCTGTTTCTTTTGACACTATTTCAGCCTCAACTCTAACTAACTTGTCTAGATTTGCTTCAACAAATTCGCGGTCTAACTTTATGTAATGTGTCCAGGCTTCAGTATGAGGATCTTCTATAAGTAGTTTGTATGTGTTTTCTGATATACATTGATAGTCCTTTAAATTAACATAGAATACTGCTTCTGTCACTTCTTTCATCTCTGAGTAAAACATATTCAGAGTATGTGTGGCCATGTTCACTAAATCGTTTTTCAAATGATAAACGGTACCATACCACCTAAGAGGAATATTATATTCATTGTAGGTTAGATGTTCTCCCTTAAAATTATCTAGTGCCTTCGAATGTTTTACAAATATATAGGCCCGTCTCAAATCTTTATCTAATAAAGGTATGAGTACAGCTGCTACAGCTATCAATAATGCTACAATACTAATTACTAATGTCATGTGTTTTTCCTCCTGTTATTTTACACTGATATCTATTCTTGAATTCACTAAATCATCATAAAATGAATATTTCTTATATACGCTATATCCTTTACCTGATACATCTTTTATATAGATGTCTGGATGACCTATTTGAAACGCAATTAAAAATTTCATAAACGTTTCGACGTATTGTCCTTTAAGTGGATACATAAATAGATTGAAACAAATAATCTCGAATCTTTCAAATAATTCATTTGCCATTTCATACTCTCTTAAACCTTGTCCATTGGTCAAGTCATTTATTATTTTTACTAAAGAGACACAATCATAATTGTCACCTTTATATGAATTATAATTATTTTTAAGTAGATAATTTAGAGGTACTTCAACATTATCAAAATTATTCAAAAATGATATGTTTACTAAATCTCTAAACTTTGGTTTGCCATGTGTAAGCAAATAGTGTCTGGGCAAAATTAAAGTCTTACCTTTTACCTTTGGCTTAGCTCTTTGATCACCAAACTTCTTATTATCGATGTATTTCATCATTTCCTTTAATCCAGATGACTCTTTCAATCGAAATTTAGGAGGGGGCAGTAATCCTGTTTTAATATCATCTCTTCTTTTCTTCATTTTTTTATAATGCCTATTGTACTCTTCCTCTTTATAACCAAATGGAAATTCCTTATGATAATTGAATCTTGCTAGTTTGAAAATCAATGCATGTATTGAGTCATCCCCTTCTTTAAATACTGTATCTGTTCCACTTTCTTTTACAATCAGTGGTAAATCTGCAAATTGTAGACCAAACAGAATATTTCTTAAGTACTCAGATTCCCAGTCTTCTAAATAGTCAAAAATCTTACTGTAGAAATATTCAGACAGATCTTCTCCTCTTCGCTTTTTAGCTTTTTTGGTGTTGATTTTTTCATTACTCATATTTCACCTCAATACTGATTCTTTAATAGATGCTAAAGTTTCTTTAATATATTTTAATTATACAGTTACTCAGAATAACTAGCAATAGAAAAATTAGATTATTTTCACTATCTAAAAAAACACCCTATAAACGAGTCACTTGTTAGTTTCTCGTCTATAGGGTCCATTTTAATTGCATGGGATCTTATTTCTATTCTTCTGTAATAAACTCAATGCTTGTTATAGTATCAAACATTGCTCTTACAGTGGCTACTGTATACCGTGGTTTATCACTAAAGACTAAATCACTCGATTCAGAATCAAAAATACTTAGTTTAATCTTTCCTTCTGTTCCATCTAAAGCAACAATTGTAGCAACAACTTCTGGCACCTTAATAAATTCTTGACTATGATCTGAATTGTTTGTAATCGCCAAATATACTTTTGTGACTTCTGTATTAGCTTCAACCATATATGCATGAATAGTAAACATTTCACTTGAAGCCTTTACATCTAAAGGATGACGTTGTATGGTTTCTTGGAATGACAGTAATTTTGTTTCTGTATTATAAGTAGTAGGAATTGTTCTTGATTTATGCTTATGACCAGCTGTACCGTCGCCCATTACTTCAGCTAAACGAATATGCACTTGATGAACATTCTCACTAATTTGAATCGAATAATCTATTCCATAATCCGGCAACTCCTCCATACTATTAACGAAACCGTTAAATCTCGCATCAGTCACACTTAAATTACTTACACCTTCTACGTGTCCAGCTAAGATTGATTTATCCTCACCAAGATGAACTACTTTATATAGTAAATTTAAAGTGTTAAGGATATCATCTTTATCCTCTTTAGATAAATCACCTTTCCCAATTTCAAATACTTCTCTAGAAAATTCAGCATTACTATAGATTTCTCTATTTTTATTTCTATCTTCAAGAAAATAAGGTATATCACCATCGATATCATTATCAATGACTCCATCTATCTCACCCTCTACATCATCACTATCTGTGTTTTCCTCACTATTATCAACTAATTTAATTTCTGATTCACCATCTACTGAAGTATCACTATCATTAATGTTAGTCTCAATCTCAGATGATGTATTCGGTTCTCGTGTTTTCCATGGTTGTCTAATAGCAAGATCAATGAAAACTAAGATCGCGAAAACTACTATAAAACCAATTATTATTCTCTTTTTCTTATTCATATTACTCCTATTGCAGTGTTTCTGCATTATATCTATAGAACTTTGCAAACCTAACTGGTGGGAAATCATTATGTTTCTCATTTAAGGCACTTATAACTACTTGACCTGTAGTATGAAACTCATCAGCAGCACCAGGAGCACCTTGTGCATGAATGAATAAATGTTTACCATCAATATAGCCTAAATATATACCTACGTGATTTCCAGTTTCACCATTAGAATAATTATGATAAAAACCTAAATCTCCTGGTAACATCTGATCTAAACTAATTTCATCAAGCTGATTACCACTAAGCATTGTAGATGTACCAGCCTCAATAGAAAGTCCAGCATTTTTATAAACCCACTGTACAAAACCAGAGCAATCTAAACCATCTCTTAACAATAGACCAGTCATAGAGGTACCTGTAGAAGTTACTTCTCTTAGACTACCCCAATTGGACTTATACCCAACTTTATTGTATTTACCACCCCAGAAATAGTCTAAACCTTCAAGGGATTTTGCTAAATTAATAATATCAACTCTATGATACTTTCCATCAGTACTTCTCTTTAACCTCGGGTACACGAAATCATGTGTTGTTGGTCCATAATCATCAGTAATATAATAACTACCAGCATCAAAAGCATTAGCAGCAGCTAATTGTAGGTTTGCAGTATACGGATAAGTTTTAACTATCTCCATAAAAAGATCCCTGTCTTGAACTCTAATCAAAAGTAAAATAGCATCTCTAAAGTAGTGATTGTTTTGATAATCCTGTTTCTTATATTTAGGTGTTTTCGTTGTTATTGTTGTTGTAACTTCTCTTACAACTTTTATCTCCTCATTATCAGTAACTGTATATTTATCTTTTGATTTATCAACATCTTGCTCATATTCAATTTCGTTTATATAACTCGCATTATAATAAGTAGTTGTGTTAAACAGAGTTGTTGGTAAACGTTCAACTACCGTTTCTGTCCATGTATCAGAAGTTTTATGCTTTTTCTTATAAGGTACATTAATTTTTTTATCACTAAATGGGATTTCAATTTCCATTATTTCTTCTGTGTAAGTTGTTGTTGTTTCTACAATTGTTTTTCTTACCGTTGTAGACTTGTATATAGTAGGTTCATAATCAACATTTATTTTACCATCAAATAGAGGTCTTAATTTGTCATTTGTCAGGCGTACATCATCGGAAAATTCTTCAATACCGAAATTCATATTAATAACATCGACTGCTGCAAACAACTGCCATGGAATTGCATAGATACTCGACAAATCTTCATAATTCACTGTATAATCTTGCATATCAACTCTTGGTACATTATTATCTTCATATACTAAGTATTCCTTTTCAGAATCTTTCTTTATTAATGTTGAGGATAGAGATAAATCAATATAGTTTGCAAGCATTAATGATGACTGTAGTTCCTCTAGCCCCTTAAGATCAGGTTCTGACAGAAAGAAATCTCTCAATTCTGTAAGCGATAAATTCTCATATGCAACACTATCAAACATTTCTCCAAAATAATTACTTAATGCTTCATCTATTTGCTTTGGAATTTCTAACAACATGGTAACAAAAGCTGCTACTAGTATAACTAATAGCAACAAGGGAAGCACATTAAATAAAAAAATTCTTTTTAATTTTTTCTTTACTTTGTTTTTAGCTGCTTGCATCATATATTAAGCACCTCAGAAATAGTTTTTTTTCACGATTATTCATACTCTGCCTCAAGCATTTCAGAAATATCGACACCTAGTAAAGCAGACGTATCAAGTGCATTATATGCTGATTCTTCATAAATTTTGCGCATGTCTGCTTTTTGCTGTTCTTGATAGCTACTAAACTGCTCTTTTGTCATTGTATTAACGGGTTCTACATTTTCATCAATATAATCTTGTACTTTTGAATCAACTTCACCGTCGAACTGTCCTAGGACCACTTTCTCTATCTCATCAATCTCAACTAAATCTTTGGCTGCCCTTTCGAACACACTAGTATCTGTCCAGTCTTTATCGAACTCAGAATTATACTTCTCTTTAACTTGATCTCTAGCCTTATCATACTGTCTTCCTATATTAGTTTTAAAAGATGTCTTATTAAAGTCTTTCTGTTGATGTAGTTGTCTAATAATACTCTGCTCTCTCTCATGATCATTATCAAAATTTGTACTGAAGTTAAAATTAGGTTCCGATTGATTCATATTTACATCTGAATCAACATTCACACTTCCTGAGTCAACTTGAACGTCAGTCGAAAGTCCATAATTGGTATCTTCAACATTCACATGTGCATTTTGTTGCACTTCTTCATCCTCAGAAGAAACATTACCATTTTGACGATTCCATGCCATACCAGCTAATACTTTGCGCGACTGATTAACCGCTCCAGTAGCTGTATTACCAAATAAATCACTTGTACCATTACTTGTTTTATCAGCTACAAAACTACCTGCCTTGGCGCCAGCATATCCACCCATAAGCATTCCTCTGCTTCCACCAAACATACCAGCACTGGCACCCAAAGCACCACCATACACGCTACCCGCAATTTTAGCACCAGTTTTGAATCGTTGTTTATGCTTATTTACTTCATCTTTGTGTCGTTGTTCATTCGCTTTAGCATTTAACACGGATGCTCTTTCCTTATTACTCAAACCACCAATATCAGACTCATTAAAATATGACTTATCAATATTATCTTTAACAAATTGACCTCTTGGAGTTTCTGCAAAATCAATATCATCTAGAGCATCATGATAATCAATACTATCTGAACTACCTGTATTATCTACAGATGCTGAACTCATACCTTCTTGGCTAGGTAATTGGTCATAATAATCAGCTTCTTCTTGAGTTTGATCAGCTGTCTTTTCATTTCTATCTACTTGTGACCCTCCACCAGTACTTGATTTGCCTCTTTTACCTCCACGCATCACCATTGCCATTGCACCCATTGCTAATCCAGTACCCAACGAATCTCCTAGTGCTGATCCAAATCCTAACTTTTGTTTCAGACCACTCCTAACTGGTATTACCATCATAATTAAGGCAACAGATATTAAATTCGGCAACAAAGCACTTGCGTTTCCAGTTAACGAGAAATTCGGCATGATTTCTCTAGTGGTAGCCACTACTCCAAGTAAGGTAATATCAAACAAAGGTGTAAGAGTAAAACCTACGAAGTCTTTCATGAGCTCACCAAAGACTTGTTTACCAAATCTAGCAGGTGTTAAAATTAGAGCAATTGGTGTATATAAGAAAACTATTGCAAAGCCAAAACTTAATCCAATATAGTTAAACATTAACCATAAGGTGAATAACGTGGAAGCTAAATAGATAAACGCATCAAATAGGTCTCCTGCATAAGCTAAGGTAGCCATCTCATCTAAGAAACTTATTCCTTCTCCACCCCCAAAAAAGTTGCTCATTCCTATTGCTAATTCATTTCTAATGGCAAATATTTGAGCTATTACATCAGGTAAAAACCACATCGCTACTACTGCTAATAGTAATACTTTAATCTTATTGAATGCTTCTAATCGTGATTGTCCACTCTTTGATGTAAGAATACTAAAAGCTACAAGACCTATAGTTGGAGACACCATAATTATTGCAATTGTCTTAAATATTGGATATGCCTTTGCTGTAAAAGCACCAAATACATTATCTGGACTAAATGAAAACAGGAATGGTGATCCTGGAAGATATACATTATTTGTGTCCACACCTAATCCCCTAATCATATCTGCTACTAGATTTGGAATGAATTTGGCAGCTCCAATTAGCACTTCCTCAAAAAATGAAGGTTCAGCCGTTTCATCTTCAACCATGGCAAAAGCTGATATACTAAATAAGAATGAAAATAATAGTACTAAAATTAATATTCGTTTTGTATTCTTCATATAGCTTTCCTTTTTTTCTCAAGTTCTAAGTTCGTATTCGCAAAATCCATCTCAATTGGTAATAGATCAATCTTTATTCTTGCTTTCCCTGCTGCATCGGATAAGAAGACCTCACCAATTCTTGCAGATGTTATGAAGTTTAAATCTGACTCATTTACATCATCTAGTAAAAGTTTGAGCGATTTTCTATCTGCATTTTTATGTTTAAATATAAACGCTGAGTCTGACTGTGTAACAATCGTCTTAGTATCATCATATAAAGTGTAATCATTAATAGATTGAGTAATCGACCATAGACCAGCATTACGTTTTCTAAGAATTCTTGCAGATGTTGTAATGATGGCTCTATTCGCTTCTAAGTGAAAAGTCTTATGTTGCTCGTCGTTAACAAGTGATACTCTCTTTGCAGTTTCTGCGTTCTCTGAGTTTCTTTTAATTATTGTTTCCATTATGAAGTTAAGACCTGTTAGCATTGCTTTCGATAAATACTCTGCAGGTACATTAGAAACATCGATAGATATGATTGGAAAGTTATCAAATGTTAGTTCATCGTCGCTTGTTGTTTGACCATCAAAGAAGTTGAACGCACCAATCATTGTACTGATATCTTTATTACAAGAGCAAACACCTTTGTTCTCAATTACTTCTTTAGAAGTGTAAACTTTGCCACATCCAAACTCACAAATATTTATTTCTTTAACATAGTTACTTAAACCAGCAATTAAATTGATATATTCATTATGATAAACAGGTTCTTCATTCTTCAACTTCTTTTGAACCGCCAGAATTACAAAGTCACTTAATGTTGGTAAAGTCTTCTTTTTTCTTAAAACTTGCATTTTTCCATCAGATACAACATTTTCGGTATTGTATAGTGACTCAGGATCACCCTCTACTAAACCTGTACCTTTATATAATGAAAGAACAATATCATTTACTATTCTTTCTAATACATTTGATTGTGCTACTGGTTTATTACCACTATTAAGCGAAAGAATAATATTACTAGTATAAGGCAGTTTCTCAACTAATTTTAATGTTTTCTTATATGAATTAGTTTCTACATTATAAACTTCTTCATCACTAATCTCGAATGGATTAATGATCTTATCACTATCTGGCTTTAACTCAAATCTGTAACCACCAAGTTCGTCTACGATATCACTAAACTCTCCTCTACCCTTAATGTTCTCAACATCAAGAACAACAAACTTATGATCACAAATTGTAGCTAGTAGTCTCATTAATTTCTTAATAGTCGCAGACTTACCAGAACCTGACGCACCAGCGAAAAAGACGTTTTGGTTTCTATGACTTTTATCATATACATCATACGCTACAGGATGGCCACCAGTTAAAATGTTTCTACCGATAACTAAACCATTCTCATGATAAAACTCTGTTGATGTATGAGCAAATATAGTTGATAACGAATACAGATCCATAGGATGTGATTTAATACCAACAAGTAAGTTAGTGGCAAATCCTGATACTTGCTTAATGTTAAAAGGTTTATTTAACTTGTAAGCCATTTCTTGATTAGCATAGAATGAAGTTAACTCTATACCATTATCTCTAGCCTTAAATACAAATTCTGAAGTTCTTCTATCTAACTCTTCTAGATTATTCTCTGTTAATGAAAAAACAAATGATACATCGAAGGATTTGTTTTCTCTTCCCTCTAATGTCTTTTGGAAAAATTCTGCTTCCTGATACTTACCACGAAGTTTCCTTACTCGGTTTGTATCATGTTTATCCATAGCATCTAATTGCTCTGCCTCTATCGTTGTCAGATTATTATCTAATTTAGTAATAGCTTCAGCTGTGTTAATTGGATCAATATAAACAGTCGCATTACAATTTCTAAATTTGAATAAATCTTCAAACGTTTCTGCGAATTTACCACGCTTTGGAAGTACACTAATGTAAAAACTTCTAGAGAAGAAACTCTTACCATTATCTATTATTTCTATATGGTTAGCACTAAGAGGATTGGCACCATCTGGAGCGAGTAAACTTCTTAAATCGTTTGGACCATGTTTAACAATCTTAGGTGATTTGTCTTTTTTACTTTTTTTCTTAGAAGCATCAGAAGCATCTTTGATAGTTTTCTTAGTCTCTTTAGCAGACCGTGCGCTTTTAACTACTGCTTTTTTTGATGTTTTCTTAGCCACTTCTTTTGCCTTCTCGAGATTAATTTTCTGAACCATTAGCTGCCTCCTTCTTTAAAGCTTCAAGTAATTTAATCCTACCGTATATTTCTATATTTAATAAAGTATCTGCATCAATGTTTGACTCGTTAACTAAATGCTTTGTTTTGAATTTATTTGATGTAGATGGCTTGTAGTGAGTTCTAGCAAGATCTAAAAGCTCTACATCGTCTAGTACTTTTGATTTTACACCAATATTTGCTAACGAGTTCATCATGGCAATAGTCTTATCACCTACGTTATTTGCATATGCGTAAACCTCTTCTGTTGGTTCTAATCCTTTTAAAGCCTCTGCATCTAATTCTGCACTTGTTGCATAATACACTGATTTGGTAGATCCCGAAATTCGACTTGTAGTTGTATCTAAGTAGTCCATTTGCGCTTCTAAATAAACTAAATGTTTTTCATGCAGTAATATTTCCTTTTGCAGCTTAGCATATTCTTCATGGAGTAAATCATCTTCACTTACATCACTAAGTCTCTTTTCAATTACACCACTTCTTTCAATGTATCGCTCTAATTGATCTTTCTTCTGATTATACGCATCAGAGTATATATTTTCTGTTTTTTCAATATCAATCTTTCTAGACATGATATGTTTAGAAAATGAAAAATTCATTGCATTTAAAAATCCAATGTAACCGGAATTAACACCATCTTTTTCTTGTTCCGATAGTATTCTATATGGGATACCTGTTGTTTCAAGAACGCCAGTATGCGTACCTGTCTCATGTGATATAAACATGTTTTGACCAATATCATCAATGTTAATCAAATCTTGTGATGGCGCAGTCTTTACAGTATTTAAATCCATTTCAGTTACTTTCGATGTATTAGAAAATAGATTCTCTTTTATGTAATAAATAATGAAAACAATAAGACCTACTAAAAGTAGACTTGCAAGCCCTAAGTAATCACTGTATTGATTAATAAACTCCATCCAACCACCACCATTTGATGCAGTTGCCAATAAAGATATTGTATTTATCATTCTTCTCTCCTTATCTCTTTCACATAAATCTTATTTTTCTTCTTATGAATATATGTAGAATAAAATAGTTTAAATACTCTCTCGCCACCCAACTTGTTATAGTAATCGATTGGTACACTCACTGTGTATAGTAAATATAACGCTAACGTTACTAAAAACCCTATAACATTAGATGCTATAGGGATGTATAAACCGAGTGTTGAGTTAAGTGTAAACCAGATTACTACTCCAAGGAAAAGTAATCCAAAAGAAGTGAAATTAATGTATCTATTAAACTGTCCTACACCTTTATAGCTTCGAGGAAAATTATGTAACCTTCTACTCATATTAACTCCTTCTCTACTTATAGTAATGCGCCACCGAACATGTTAACAACTTTAATAAGAATATCGATACCGAAGTATGCTACAATTGTAGCTGCAAGGATTTGAAGAACATCAACTTTGATTTCCTGCTTTGCCTTTGCATCTTTCTTAATTAAGAATTTAAATGCTAATAGACCAACGACAATGGAAATCAATATTCTTATTCCTAATTGAACCAAATTATCAACTGATAAACCAACGTTTCTTAATGAATCATCTAGTGTTCCTAATGCATCTGTATCCGTTGCCTCATTCTTCCAGTCTTCTAAATCGTTTACATCATCAGCAAATGCTAATGTAAATGATGATAATACAAGCATCATGATCATAGATAATACTAATACTTTTCTTAAGTTACCCATTTTGTTTCCTCCTAGAATGTCTAATTATTTGTTATAAATTTTCTATTAATCAAAATGGTAATGAACTTAACATTTTGATTTATTTACTACCTACTATTAATTATTAAAAACCCCAGTTTTTCTGTCAACTAATTTTTTCAATAATATGAAATTATTTCATTTTGGAATTTTCCCTTAAATCTATTATTAAAAACCCCAGTTTTTCTGTCAACATTAATTGTGAAGTTATTTAAGTTTGTCTACTATCTTTCAAAATCACTAATGATTGCAAAAGACAATAGACAATGTAGGGAAATGCCCCCTATGATATTAGGGGGATATTCTCTATCTTACAGGCAACACCATTAAAACAAATTTATGATCTTTATCCTCTTGTGCATCAAACACATAGATAGGCATTTCACTAGACATGAAACACATTCTAATTTGCTTTGGTCCGTTGTTTAAGACATCTAGCTTATTGTTATCAAACTTGATCTTAATAGGTGCTCCTTTTAAACTACCAGTAATATTAATAGTACCACTATCTTTACCGGTCTTTGATTTCTCATCCTTTTCATCTACAACACCATTAGTCTTAGATGTGGAAACGTTTAAACTATCTGCTTGAAGATTAAACTGAACGAGTTTTTCTTTCTCATTTACTATACCAGCTTTAATTAATTTTAAAGCTTGAGTAAGCTCCTGAGTACCGACTGTTAATACTGATTGAAAAGGTACTTCCTGAGTGAAATCTACTGGCTCAAGATATTGTCTTGCGTTTAAGTATTCACCATTCATTACCTTCATAGTAATTACACCCTCATTATCCATAGCATAGATATAATCTTTACTAACGATCAAGTCGATGTTTATACCATCTTCAGCAGTTAATAGTCGAGATAAAACCACTGGGTTAACATTAAGCTCTTGTACTTCCTCTATGGGCTTTTGAGTTAAACCATTTAAACCAACACAATCAATGATTGCCATAGATACTCTAAAACCATCTGTTGTAATCATGTTCATATCAGTACCACTTACATGGATATTAGCATATTGTAAGATTGGTCTTGATGTGTCATGAGATATGGTCTTAGAAAGTGTAGAAAGTCTGTTAACGAAAATCTTAGAATCTACACTAATCATCATAAACTCTTGATCTTCATCAAACTTCATTGCAGGCATTTCAGGGTAACTCTTTGGGTTTTCCAGTGGGAATTCAAACTGAGTTTTATCAGTTTTAATTGTAATCTTATCTGTAAATTCTAAGATTACCTCTTCAGCACCATAAAAACCCAAGTTCTTTAAGTATCCTAAAATCTTATTAGCATCGATGAAGTAATCACCGATATTAGCATTCCCTGTTTCCAGTTTTAAGGTAGTAATCGCTGTATTAATGCCATCAGCACCAAAGAAACTTACATCATGCATGTTCTCTGTTTCGCCTTCGCTTTTCTTAATACTTAGCTTGATAATACCTTTTGCTTCTTTGTAATTCGCGATTGATGATGCCTTTGCTAATTTAACCATTAATTGCTCTCTGTTGATTTTCATAAAATCCTCCTTGTAAGTTAATTGCATAAAAAAAAGAAGCTCATCGCCTCTTTTAAGTCCTAGTATCAAAGTTGTTTGTGATTTGTACCTTACGTTAACTATGTAACCCTGCTAGGTATATTAACTAAAATTTAAGCAAAAAAAATACTATCCTCGATTGGATAGACTTCTAGCGCCTCTAATTGCGTGCCACTCAAATTGGTGGACTTGATTAATAATGAAAAAACATACTTTGATTACCTATAATATATCATACAGCAAACTTAGTAACAATACAGTTTTAGAGTTTTTTTATAAATGTATAAAAAAATAATCAGAACCATTGGGACATGAGCTAATTATTCTTATAGATTAATACAATAGGATAAACTCTACTATATATACACCTAATTCTGAGCCTTTTAACAAAAAAAAGATACCATACAACAATGTATAGTATCAGTTTTAGTATATATAGTATAAAACTATCACCCTAGATAATCATAGAGTGATTTAAAATAATGCTAGTTGACCTTTAACAACAGTTTTCTTACCGCTGCCAATAGTCTTTGAATTTTCTTGCATCTTGAACATTTCAATGAAATCATTAGTTAAATCATCAAGTGATAACTGAGTACCTGGTAAATCAATATCATTACTTACTATTGGCATCTCAGCATCCCCTCTAAATCCTGCTAGTATCTTTTCCATAAGTTGTCTATCAGTTTCATTGAGTTTAACCTTGTCGCGATTATTAATCTTATCAAACATCTTCTCAATGTCTTTACTTTGACTACCCTTCATTAAAGCATCTGCTAAAAGTACTCTAGGGTCCACACTGTTGGACATAGCAACAAGTCCTTCATGCGAGAATGAACCTTGTAATGCAGACGTAGCACTTTTCTTAGATGATAATATTTGTATAGCAGTTTCTTGTAGTGTGTCGCGGTAAAACATGTAATAAGTCCTACACGGCTCAGATTGTATCAATCTTAAATGCCTACTCGACGCTTGCCAAACGGTGGCCAAGTTATACCCAACTTGATAAAACACAATTGTTGGGAAGTTGTGAACTCTACCTTTATGCTTAAAAATGAAATCCAATCCTACTTCAACACATTTCGGGTTTGTAATGACTACCCTTGTACCTTGATCAGCTTTTTCCTTAATCCAAGACATTCTTTTTCTAGCTGAAGGTGATGATGCTTTCAATATATCTACTTGACCTTTTATATTCAAACGATCCTCTATAATCGATTTAAGTCTTTCAGTTACATTCTTATCACCATCACTTGTGAACTCATTATATATGAACACATTACGACCTTCAGATAATTCTTGTTCAACTATCTTAAGCAGCTCACGTTCTTTATTAAGAAGTCCATCTTCACCTAAATAATACTCTTTTTCTTCTTTAAAACTATATAGCAAATCACCATACTCAGGATGAATTATATCATTTAACTTATTCGTATCTGCTAACGACATGAGTGTAGGTAATACTTGTCCCAATAACTTCTTTCCCCCCTTTTGTCTTACTTGTTCCTTAAGCACATCTTGTACTTGCTTATATAGCTTAGTCTGTTTCTTTTCCATTGGTACTTCCACTGGAATTTCTGTTAATTCAACCATAAATGCTTCAAAGTCAGATAGATCAACGAATATGGTATTGTTAATCAAAAACTCTGAAAATAGAAGTGGCGAAATACCAGGCTTAATCTTCTTAGTACCAACTTGTCTACCTGCAGATGTTCTATTGAAGTAAACTTCCTGATCTTCATAGACTCTTGTTTCTTCTAAAACACCATAGTCGGCTGCGAATTTCATCGAATCGTCATAACCATAACCATTCTCTAACATAAGTTTAGGAAAACAACGGAATAAAATATAGAATAGATCAACTGCGACACCACCAGCGATGGTACCTGTCATGACAACAGATTTCTTAGTTGTTTTTAACATTTTAGCGAAGGCGTTTCCCTGAGCACTTCCACCTCCTTTTAATTGATGCACCTCATCATAGATTCCGTATGAAAAAAAGTCTTTCCCTAGTACTTTGTTCATGTAAAGCGCAGGACTATATTTCCTTGATTTCTGGAACCTTACAATGCTATGATTCTCTTCATTATAGAATCCCGCCTGTAACAGAGATTCATACTCCTCTTTTAGGATATACTTTGTGATATGACTTTTTTTGGCTTTGTTTCTTGCAACTTTAATTTTCATCCAACGCGATGACTTCTCTTGACTTTTCGCATACTCGTTATCAAGTGTTAAATTCGTTACGTTAGGTTGCCAAAGCTTATTACCACAATGATGACACATACTGTTCTTGTTAGATGGTTGAGAGAAATCAGTTATAGAGGTTGGTTGTGTATCATTTTCATCTCTATGTGACTGTGATGCTATTCTAGCATTGCTCTTATACACTATTTCACCACATTCAGTACATTTAGCTCCATCTACCTTATAACGACTACGTATAAATCTAAATTCTATAGAACCACATCCACATGTATCATGATCGTGACTATCATAGTAGATAGTATCACAACTTCTACATTTCTTTAGTGGTATAGACTTTCTACCTTCTTTATAAACTACCGGTATTGACTCATACGATAATTTAAGGAAATCCTTGGAAGTAATATAGAACTCTCTACCATTTGGTTTCGTTCCCTTTTTCTTACCAAGTTCAACAACACTTTCGAAAGAATCAATGATTGTAGCCCTAGAATAAGGTACTTCACTCTCAATTTCTTCTTTCCACTTTTCCAACATGATTGAAGGTCCCATTACTAAAGTTCTTGAGTCTTTAGGTCCTTTAGAAACTAGGCCAGAAGACATGAACGTTTTTCCAGTGCCCATCTGACCAACAAGAATTGCTGTATTTTCCTTCTTTAAATAGTTATGTAATCCGTTAATTACTTCAGCTTGTACAGGAAAAGGCATCTTATTCTTAAACTTAAAGTCTAATTCTGAAATTCTCGGTAACTGGGGCTTTATACCCTTCATTACGTTTTCAATAACCTTTGGTCCATATATTTGGAAGTAATCATCTAAAGAAGTAACCTCTATCTTTTTCTGAGGTAAATCTGCAACTTTAATCATGCCACTCTGCAGACCAGAAGTAATAATCTTATCAAGTTCATCAGTAGTAATATTCAGCTCAAAGAATTCCCAATTGTTTAAATCAGTAGTTATTGAACCTTCTTTTACCACATAGCTGTAATCATCAGCTTTGTAGATACGACATCTTTTTAGGCAATCACCTTTTAATTGATATAGAATATAATCTTTCCACTCTGACATAAGTGGTAAATCATGAAGATCATACAGCGCATCAAATAGGATGTCTTTTATTTCTTGATTTTCGTTCTGAACAAGTATTGATTGTATCTTACCCTCTTCTACAGTAGACAGTTTAGAATACATCAGTTTCGACTTTACAAGTGATTGATGATACTTTGTCTTACCTATATTAAAAGATTCGATATAGCCTTGATACTGTCCAAATGCATACGTTCTAGGTAATACACCTCTTGCTGATAACATTGCCCCTCTATATATATTCGCTACTGCCGAAGTGACAGAAGACCTAGATCTTTCAAGAAGGTTAATCATTACCAAATTGTCTTTTTCAGGAGACATAACTACAAAGTCAGAATACACTCTAACATCACTTACATAAATTTCATACATTAATTACTCCCCCTCTCTAAAATCTAGTAATCGTACCACATGACTCAAGTAAAACCATTGATGTAGTCTTAATGGTTTTCTTTCTCTCCATGACTGTTCCTGCTGGAGTAGTATCATGTGTTATACGTACTTCTTCATTTACCTTCCCTCTTTGCAAATGCAAATCCTGATCAGCTTCATTACCAATCATGCCACTAGTGAAACCAGTAGTACCTAGTAAATAAAGGTGTCCGCTCTTAGGTGGTATCGGTGGAGTTAAGCTACGATCTTTTTTAACCTTCTTTAGAATGTTAGCTTTAGAAAGCAGCTTACCATTCTTATATGATCTTGATAGTTCCTCAAGATTTAGTGTTAATGTTTGAAACTGTTTGATGTTATCAGATGATGAAGGATAAACCTCTATCAACTCACCATCATATTCCATTGGTAACAATTCAAGGTTATCAATGTCTACAACCTTTTCATGTAAATCCTCTGCTATTTCAAAATTGTTCTCATGTTGTTTCTTTCTTCGCCCAATAAGAGCAATTTGCTTGTACTTATTGAATTCCTTCTCATGAAACTTATAAACCGCTTCAACATCAAATCTTGCAGTAAATTTCTCTGCAAACTTTTCATCACTGTTGAACAAATGATAAGGAATTACATATACAAGTATCCCTTTTGGTTTTAGATATGAAAATAGCTTCTTCATAAATAGCGACTCTAACCTTTCCCCATACTCTGAATTTCCGTAAGGTGGATTAGCAAAGCATAATGAAAAAGCATTATTCGTACAAGCCATACCAGATAAGAAATCAGCGTTAATAAGATAATCGACCTTCTCAGACTCTTTAAGTTCTGTGTAGATACCCTTATCTAGTTCAACACCGAAAGTTGTTATATTTTCTCTATCATTCAAAAACGAAAAAAGAGCTGTCGCATCACCGATGCTAGGCTCTATTAATGAAACTTCACTATCAGGCCATTTTAATAGACTTGATAGTGCTTTTGTATGACCAACTTCTGTAAAGTATTGGCCAAGTTTTGCTAGATTGTCTCTCGTTCTTGAAAAGTTTGATACTCTTTCCATAAAATCCTCCTACACTTAGTATAAACTCGAACTATTGAACAGTGGTGCATCTCCATCATATGATGTGAAACCACTAAACTGGTCAGCTTGTTGCTGAGTTGGTTGATGTTGAACGCTTGGTTGTTGAACGCTTGGTTGTTGATCGATAGTTTGATTAGCAGCATTCTTACCTTGTTCAAAATTCTTTACGTTAACGTACTCAACTGGCTCCGTCAAAATAATTGTTGGGTAACCTTTATCATTTTTGTCATACTTCATCTTAAAAGTTCCTGAGACTATGACTTTGTCCCCTTTTGTTAGATTTCTCATAATTGCGACTGATAAACCATTCCAACCTTCTACATTGAACCATAGAGGTTTCTCACCATCTTTAGTGTATCTATCATTATAAGATAAACTAAAGTTCGCGACTTTTGTATCTTTATCGAAGTTCTTTATAATTGGGTTCTTTCCTAAGTGTCCTGTAATACTAATTCTGTTCATAAAATCCTCTTTTCAATAGTGGTTAATTTAACACAAAGTTATGATGCCACTCTCTACTCTTCTACTAATGCTAAACTGCCATTTGTAAAATCTTGTTCCTCCTCAATACTCGTATTGATAGATGGGTTAAAGCATACATATGTTACGTTACCTTCTGTTTTCAAAATTTGACCTCTATAATTTTTCATATCTTCCTCCTTTAAATTTAAACACAAAAAAAAGTCCACCCATAATTGGATAGACTTGTTGCGTCTCTAATAGTAGTGCCACTCAAAATGGTGGGCTTTGTATATTTTGAAAAATCATAACTTTGTTACATTTAGTATACTAAACCCATTAAATATATTCAATATGAAAATGGTATTATTTTTTAGTTTGCAAAAGTTGTATTCTTAACCTTCCATTTTTCTAAGGCAATTCCCACCCAGAAACCATATATGCCAAATGTAAAAAGAAGATAGAAAACTCTATCCTCTTAAATACATTTATGAATGAAATATTACTTCATTATTCTCTTTTGATTTTAATGATAACTCTAAACCTAAAGCTTCACATATTTTTAATATTGCTGATAAAGACGGTGTTTGCTCAGCTCTTTCATATTTAGAAACTTGTTGAGGTCTTGTATCAATTTTTTCTGCTAATTGCTTTTGAGTCATTTTATGCTGTTTACGGTACAATGTTAGACTATCTAGAATATCTCTTTCAATTTCTGCTACTTTCATAGCTTTATTGAAAACCTCTTCTCCATGTTGTTCTTCTAGTAATTTTTTGATGTGCTTCAGACTATCTGAACCACTTGTATTCCGCATCTTAATTGTGTTGTTGTGGTTTAACATATCCAGTTCCTCCTTTTCCAAAGTACCAAACACCCAATAAAGGGTCGATTAGTCTGGCACTAAAAACCTAGATATTGTTATATCTAATTAATAATGTTATTCCAAACCCCCAATAAATTGGACGAAAACGGTTAGGCATTATAAATTAAGATATTGATTTGATCCTTTTTCGTGCTAATTTTTTATCTAGTGTTGGTAACTTCTGTGTTGATTTTGTAAAAGCATGAACGATGTGTATTTTGTTACCTTTCCGATAGCAGTATAAAAATCGATTTTTTGCGATTTTTATTTCAAACATATCATCTTCAATTTTTTTGGTGTTATGCTCATGACTCGTTATTAAATACTTTGCTCCACCCTCATCAATTTTATCTAACAAGGCAAGTATTTTTGTTTGTTCCTCTAACGACTCTAAGCCTAATATGTATTGTGTCACTACGTCCATTTCTGCATTTGGTTCTTTAAATAATTCTATATACATTGTACCTCCTTCTACAGCATGGAGAAGTAGGTTCATTTATATAATACACCTTATAAGGGGAATTGTCAAATGAATTCCTCTTATAAGGTGTATTTCATTCAGGATCATCATAATGCGAAAGAAAAACACCTCCATATTTATCCATAAATATATATATATGCTATACTAATTATACTAGTATTGTGAGAGGAGAGCATTATGAAAAGTACAGGTATTGTTAGAAAAGTAGATGAATTAGGAAGAGTTGTAATTCCTAAAGAATTAAGAAAAACACTTATGATTGAGGAAAAGGATGCACTTGAAATATTCACAGAGGGAGATAAAATTATTCTTAGGAAATATGAGCCACATTGCATACTATGTGGTGAAGCAAGAAATACAACAAATATAAAAGGTAAACTTATATGCGATGGATGCATTTCAGAAATAAAGAAATCATAGACAAAACCCCGACCAACATAATAATATAATGATCGGGGTTTTTACTTGAATAACAAATATCACTTATCAATTCTAGTTATCTTTACTTTGCTTTGCTTAAAATTACGATTTAGCGCATCTAGTATGTTCTCAACACCATGTTCCTTTACAAGTTCCATTACTGCTAGTTCTAACTTCAAATAGTCATTCTTATTCTCTATCATGCAACATCACCTATTCAATCTCTAATGATGCAAGCGTTAGAACCGGTTTAGAACCGACTTCCTTCTGTACAACTTTAAAGAATGTATTATCTAGTCCTTTTTCTTGAATAGTCTTATCTATAGTAATATACATATTCTTTCTTGTATACTCATCATATCTCATTATCTTTTTAGCAAGTTCTTTTGCTGCTTTCAAATTTTCAGATGTAAAGACAACTTTTAAACTACCAGTACCAGCATTCTTCTGGTTAAAATCTCGAATATATCTTTCTAAGAAATCAAATCTCATTTTCTGATTTTCTTCCATTTGACCCTTCGCGAAAACATTAACATCATAGGTTGGTCTGTATGGCTCAATTAAGATTTTTGCTTTCTTATCCGCATATCTAATATTCAAGAAACCATACGTTACAATTGTATCTCTGAGTGTTCTATCATAAAATTGAATATGAGAAGTATATAGAGGTTTCGACTCCATATGATAACCTTCTTCAACTGATACATTCTCAATAATTTTAAGAAGCAATTCATTATTAGAAAGATACTTTAAAATTTCTTGTACTGGTGCTGCACCTAAAAACTCATCATATGAGCCTTTGAAGTAGAGCTTTCTTTTAATGAAGTTATAGCCATTAGGAGTAACATAATAACAATCTCTATGTTGTCCGTCACCGTTCACAAACTTAAATCGTTTTAGTAGAGATGTTTTAACAAGTGTCTCTACTCTACCTTTAAATGCTTCTTCGTCATCTGCAGAGTTAAGTGGTATTTCCTTATTATAAGTTTTCCACCATTTTGTATATTTCATCAATTGATATAAATTTGCATACGTCATAACATTTACTGCATAGAGGATATATAGATCACTATAAGTAATAATACCATCATCAAATGCGTCAATAACTTGCATTTTAGTTAATGTTTTGTTACGAACGTTATCAGGTCTCCAGTTAAGTGAATCATGAAAAATGTAATCACTTACCCAATCTCTATTAAATACATTTGCCATAATTATAACTCCTCAATGAACTTGGCAGTTAAAACACAACGATTTTCCTTTACTTTCAATATTTCTACCTTGTATTCTTTCCCAGTTGTAACTAATCTTCTACCATATAATTCACCAGGCAATAGTTCTCTATCTGGTGAGTTTGGATAGAAACATCTAATATCAAGCTGGAAATTATCATATTCACCAAAGAAGTGATTATCTCTTTTTTCTAACGCTTTTACAATAATAACATCTCCAGGTCTTATTTTCTTTTCAACACCCTTCCACGGATCGGGAATAGCGTGTTTTCTACTCGCGATAAACATTTCAGTATGTCCTTCTTTTCTATTCTCATAAAATGCTAATAAAGCAACTTCTATTACTGTGTTTGGTTTAAAGTATTTATCAATATAAGCTTCAGGATTATATACGAATTTATGGTCTAACATTCCAACATCCATCATACCCATTAAATCAAGACCAGCGATATTTAACATCACTCTATGTTTCTCTGCATCAAATTGAATGACTTTAGCTTTAACTCTAGGATAGTCATTAAAATGAGGATCAAGATTTATCTCAAAGCTCTTTATATACTTCTTATAGTTTAAATCATCTTTGTTAATTTCTTCGATTTTTGGAACGATCTCATTCAAGAAATCACCCTTTAATTGATTAACAGCAAAAGTTCTACTAAGCTTACACGTTTTAGTTTCTAAATCAAAGTGCTTCATAATAACAGGTACATTTTGACCAATAAAATTCGATATATTTCTTCTAATGTAGGTTCTGTTAGACACTTCTTTTTTAGGGATAATACCCATATATTCACCTAGTACATTTGCGCTTACAGAATCTTCACTTGTACCAGATATTTTAACAACGAATACTTCTTTTTCTCTAATCAATCTACGCATTTCTTTTTCAAGATCATTAGGCTGTTCTTGTTGTTCTACTTGACCTACGATGGCAGCACCATCATAAATAAACTCTTTCATAAGTCTCTTATTCATAAAATCCTCCTAAACTAATGTAGTCATAAACGGTCCTATAATATTGTAAAGTATAAAAAACATTACTGGTAGAATTGCCATTGTTAATGAAGCTTTCATACCTGTTTTAACACCCAGTAGTTTAAACAGGAAAAAAAGCATAATTGAAAACATAGATAGTGCCATAACTATAAACAATGAGAATTCACTCCATATTTCTTTAAATTGGTTAAACAATACTCTAATATCATTAGTTAATGAATCAATACCTTGATCAAGTGATTTATCTTCACCTGACTTTTCCGGCTCATAATCTAATAATTTTTCTGTGTTTGATTTTTTCATTGTATCTAATTTATCTTGTGAGTTAGAGTCCTCTTCCGTTTGCTCCTCGACTTCGCTGGTCGTATTTGTTGTCTCTGCATAAGTTAACATTGAAATACTTAGAAGCAATAATATGATTAATACACTAATTATTCTTTTCATTTGACACCTCTCGAATTCTCTTCTTCATGTCAGATATTTCTTTAATGAACGACGTTCTGTTCACAATGGTTTTTATATCTACTTCATTATCCAATAAAGTATTGGTCATGATAACATGTGATTCTTCTGATGTTGATTTATTTATGTCTGTAAGATCTAATGTATTAATATAACTATTCATCTCGTCAGACTTTTTAAACATTTCTTTAACTTCGTTAATCGCGTCAATAATCACTTCATTTAAGCTATAATTTGTGAATTCAATACAATGGTCATAATCTACTTTAATTTTGTCTTCCTCATTATGTATTAGCTTACATGAATAAAGTATCTCTAATACTTCTTTCGTATTATCCGGAGTTTTGATATTATTAATTGTCATAAATATTTCCCTACACGATTGAAGATCATTTGACTTAACTTCATAATCAATATGATGGTCTAATTGCTCAATCTGTTCTTCTTCAATTAATTCTTGAGTACCTTCTATAATATATAAAGCTTTTACTACAGAGCTAGGTAATACTATAAAGCCACCTCTGTAAAGTGGATATCTAATCATTTATACTCTCCTTTTTTTACTAACTATAGTAATAGTATAAATCCCCACAAAATTCGTCAACCCTAAAAATGAAAAACATTACATTTCTCTAAATATATCCTCTTAAATAGAAATAGAATCTATATCAGTAGAGGATTGTAAAACCAATATTAGATATAAATGAATACATTTTTATGTATAACTCCTTACAAGAGACAACTATTAATAGAGATCAAATAGCTTTAGGTAGAGCAAAAAAATAAAGGGGTATTTTACACCCCTTTTTCTATCTTGATCTAGCATTTCTTCGTTTTGTCTTATAATGATTAAGAGCATCTTGTATTTCCTGTTCAAGACTTGAAATCTCACGGTCTAATCGATGAGAGCTCGCTCCATCATTTTTTGCCATTTCAGATGTTCTTTGTTCTTTCAAAATTCTCAACTTAGTTTTCTTGTCTTTAATTCTCATAAAATCCTCCTTTTAACTAAAAAGACACCCCATTTGGATGTCTAATCTTTTGACTTGCAAAAGCAAAAATACCTCTTCTTTAATTTATAATTCCTCCACCTCTATACTATTTAAATAATCTAATAGAGGTTCGTATTGAATTTCATTACCAGATAGTAATACATCATCAATACCTTTACCAAGTTTCTCATCCCAACCTGCAATATAGATTTCAAACCCAGCTTCTAACAAAGCCTTGATAAGCTTGAGTTCTGCAGTAAGTACATGAGTATTCTCACTCTTATCAGCATCATAAGCTATGATAATGAATTTGATTCCCATTTCCTTTAGTTTGTCTATGTCTTTAATAATAGTAGAAAAACTACTTACACCTGGTATGTTTGCACAAGCTAATCCTTTATTATCAACCACAATCCATTGCTTCTTTTCACCTTCAGTAACAACTAAAAAATTAGTCTGCACATCTGGAAACCTATAAGAAATTTGTAGTGGCTGAGTGGAACCGTTAGCATATACATTCTTAAAGTATTGCTCAGTTTCATTTTCACTATCTAACTTTTCATAAAAAGATGAAAACCATTTGTACTTATTCTTCTCAGTATTATCTACTCGTACTCTTAAACCATAGATTTTACCATGAATATCAAACATAGGCATAATCATACCTTGACCACCTGTAAAGGTCCAATAGTTTTCATTGTTGTAATTTGAATGTTTCAGATAAAATCCTGGTACACCAGTTAAGTCACCAAACTTCAGATATAACTTTTCACTGATCTTCTTTCTAGTTAAGTTCTTTCTGTTTAAAGAACTCATCTCATATTCAGTTAATTCAGCGCCACTTTTTTTCTTCTTAATCAATTGACTAATAGTGTAGCCGTTAGGTGGTACAGATTTAAACATAGAACCTTCTATTTGATCTAAATCCCAACCTTCATGATATAAACCTTTTCTGTGTTCATCTTCTAACTGAAGTAATTCTAAGAAGTATCTATATACTTCATCACGTTTTTCTACAGCTGCTAAATTGTTATCACTAACTGAAATTCTCTTTTTAGACGTTTTCACTTGATAATCACTAGAAACTTTAATGTTTTCATCAATCCCCATTCGTTTGAAACGTCTTGCTCTTTGATGTACTTCCTCATAGATTGACATTCCATCTTTTTTAGATTCTTTAGTAAAAACATAATAGTTCCCATCCTCACCTGCTACTTGATCTAGTGTTGTCCTTCTACATCCTAAAAAGTCAAAGTCCTCATCTGGTCCTTCTTCAAATGTATATGTACTTGTACTTGTAAAACACCAATCCGGTTTACCACAAATCGGGCATGGATTGTGTCTAGTTACTTTTTTCATACTTGGTAATCCTATTCTTTCAAACTTCATAAAAGCCTCCTTCCATTTCTTTCATCTACTAACCATATGCAACTGAGTTGATATGTTAACTCCCTTTGAGTATCAAGTAGATCACTAATAAAGACATAAAAAAAAGCCTATCCTTAAAAAGGATAGACCTATCTCGTCTCTCAAAAACAGTGCCACTCATTTTGGTGGACTTAGATACAATTAGAAAAAAAATAACTTATTATACTTAAATATTAACATGATGTATCTAGTATAACAATACAAAAAAACGATTATTTTTTAGTATCTAATCATGTATCAAAAAAATGAAAAAAGCAGTGCAACGCACCGCTATATTCATCATTAATTCGTCCTACAGCACTAAATTAAATAACCGCAGTACCTTTCTCAATTCTTTCTTTTTCTTCTTCACGTTCTAAATATGCCATATATGCAGCGTTTCTTTTTTCGTACCAAAGTACAAATAATTTTCCCACACTATATATTAAAAATACTTCTAATAACAGCAAACAACCTGCCATGATATCAATAAGGAAAGCCTCTATTTGAGGGTAAATACCGAGTCCGGTAGTACTTGAAGTAGTTAATAGAAGAATAAATCTAATTTGAACATTAATGAAGTTTGAAATAGTTGATAGAATTACTGACATAAAAATCCTCCTTTAAAATTAGACAATAAAAAAAGTCCATCCAAAATTGGATAGACTTGTAGTGCCTCTAATAGTAGTGCCACTCAAATGGTGGGCTTTAAATATTCAAAAAAAAAAATTGTAGGTTAACAATAGTATAGCAAAGTCATTATTTTAAGTCAAATAAAACTATAAAGACCACCTCTATTGAGATGATCTAATAATTACTCATATAATCTAATTGTACTCATTTTGTGTTCGTTTTCACCTAAATTATCAATCAGATATTTTCTCATATCAATGTAGTTAATTAAAGTTTCCCTATCCTCTATCACTATTATGTTACAGAAATTAGCACCTTTTCTCTGATATAAAAGTTTTACTGGAAATCTATCTATTGCTTTTAGATTAACTTCCTCAACATTAAATATATTTTCAATATTATCAGGTATCTCTCTATGCATATTATCCAACAATACCATCCCCTCCTATACACTGTAACTCTCTAGAAACTAAAGCATAATCTTTTCCACTTAATTTTACAGTACGGAATTTGAACGATTTGTCACTATGGAGTGTTAACTCATCAGTTAGAAAGTTAAAGTCTTTTAGATTAGTTTTATCAAATATCTCTTTATATAGCTTGATGGCTTCTAAATTATTCTCTACTAATAATAGAACTTCTATGCCCTTTTTTATATCTTTTTCAATTCTATCTATCAACTTATCTAGTCTTTGATCTGTTTTAACACTAATGAGCGATACAGTAATTCCACTCTTTAAATGGAACACTAAGTCTCTTGCAACAACTCTTTTATTTCTTATGATATCATCTAAATTACTCAGAGAGTGCTTAGCGTTAATTTCAAACTGGTTTAATGACATTTTAGAATATATATTTCCTATATTAGAAAACTCTCTTTTATTGAACTTCATCATAGGTACTTTACGTTTTTTCTTTAAATATTGACTTGCTGCTTCAGTAAGCATAAACATCTTAGGTCCCGTTGATTTATCAGGATTAATTATTGTTTCGTATTTCACATAAAATACATCAATCAATCCATACTTATGATACTTTTTCACTTTATTTTTAATAGAGTTCTTTGATAACTGTGAATCACCAATAAAAATTTGATATAGTAGTGAAGCTGTTAGAAAATTATATTCAGCGATACATTCTAGTACATCAACATCAAGATCAGATATTTGCTCATTGATTAATAGTTGATGGATACTGCTATGATGAATTGTTTTTATTGGTGGAGCTTCGATAATTTCACCACCAACATAATTAAATGGTGAGTATAGTCTAGCTTTTTTTTCCTCTGCCTGTACACTATAAGGATTTTCTACCTGCATTTTTTTATCTTGATTGTTTTGTTTCGTCATATAACCTCCTGTGAATAATTACAGTATACATTAACAAATATAATTCTCGTCACGGATTATAAAAAATAATCCCAAAAGAATTCCCCTTAGCTGTTCTAACTAAGAGGAATTCTGAATTAATCCATAAACTCATTGCCCTTTTGTTTTTTGTGTTGCTTTCTAGCTTCATTAGAATTTAGGACTGGTGCTTCTTGATTTTGTATTGCTGCTCTCGCCTCATAAGGATCTACTTTAATAGTGGTATCATCGAAAACTGGTTCTTCAAAGTCAAGTTCTTCTACTTCATCGACTTGATTATAAGTCACCTCTATAACTGGATCAATCTCTTTTGTTACTGGTTCAATCTCTTTTGTTACTGGTTCAGCCTCTTTTGTTACTGGTTCAGCCTGTTTTGTTACTAACTTATCTATAACTACTTCTGTTTCTGCAAAGTCGATTTCTTCATATGTTACTTCATTACTAACAACATACGATTCTACTTGCTCTGTCACTTCTCTACTTTCATCAACGTATGTAGCTACATGTATATCTTCTTTTGTTTCAGTAATCTGATCGATCTGCTTTGCTGACAACTCTAGTGTTGGTTTTTTATCCTTCTTAATTACTTCTTTCATACTCTCTATTGTATCAACTGAAGTTTCATCATATAGTTTCTTCCAGTTTCTACGCTTAATCTTTCTCGGTCCTCTAGCGGCTTTACGTGAAAGGAACTCAACTTTACCATGTACTGAAGGCATCAATGAGCCACGCTTAGTATAACTGTACTGTACTTCCTGGAAGTCCTTGAAACGTACATCAGACTCCTCAATGTTATTTCCAATAGTTTTAGTCTTTCTTTTCGTAGTCGATAATGTAGGGTTATTTGTGAATATAGAGGTCTCGCTTGTACCTACCATATCAATCTCATCTTCAAATGTACCTGATAATTTAGATACCAATTCCATTTCAGTTAAACTGGCTCTACCAAAGTAAATCTGATTTGCTGTTGAGTTAAGTATAACGCCCGCTAAATATTGTAAGTATGGTGTTTTCTTCATCTGATCTAAAGTCTGTAATGCTACTTCCATAGATACTTTAAACTTACGATAGAGGGTAAAGGCTTGTTCCATACTTGGTGTAACTACAATTGGGAACTCATCAATTCTCCATACATGGAAACTTCTCGTATTCTCTGTACCTGGTCTTCTAAGTACAGCATCATTCATATTCATAGTAAAAAATAAACCTAATGCTGGTGAGTTGATTGGACCAATCTCTGGGTATTCAATATTTGCTACTGTCAATTGGTTTTTTGATAACATTTCATCAAAGTCTATTACTTCGTCAGCTGATACCAAACTTGCAATATAATCATCTGCTAGGAAAGATGTAAACTGTACTTTAAGACCACGTGCATGTTGTTCAAAAGTCTCAGCACCAGGTCCTAAGAAATAGTTAATAATATTATCTTTAAGCCATAACCATTTTTTGTTTTTAAGTGTAATAGCACCATCTGGGAATAAGTGATCATAATGTTCTCTAAGAACACTAAAGTTATTAAGCCCGTCTCTTACATCTACTAAGTTAGGTTGTCTTCCTTTTAAATCCGGATAAGTAAGTTGTAATAACAATGCAACTGTAGTTGATGCAATTCTATTTACTGATGCGAAGTAAGGATCTGACTTTCCACCCATCTCAAACATAATCTGCATTACATCTGCTAGTAATGTCGCTCTTCTTACCTTTTCTCTATCAACATTCCACTCTGGCATACTTGGTGAAATATATAGAATATTAATGCCTTTAAAACCTTCTTTTAGTTTACCATCAACTAGCTTAGGGTCTACTCTATTGGCCTTTTCTCCATATTTAGTGATTAAATCATAGGCATCATCTATTAACGAGTCTTCTGGTGCTAAAATAGTTTGACCAGCAATCTCGTATTTCTGTAATAAATACTCTAACATTCTAGCGGGTGTTCTACCAATAACCCTATGAATGAATGATACTTTATAGTCTGGGTTTACTTCAAAGAAATCGGGTTCAAAGTCTATATCCTCAAAAGGTTTCTTAACTCTAAAAAGTCCTTTTTTAGTATAATGCCATAGTGCCTTTTTAAGTGCATCTTTATTACGAAGTCTTACCTTTAAATCATTAACAATTCCCGGCAGGTAAACGCTGGAAGTTTTGGCAGTTCCTGTAGCTCCGATGATACTGAGATGCATTTGACGATCTTTCTGTGGAATCGTAATATACTTTCCAGTTTCAATATTTTTAACAATTTTAAATGTATACTCAAACTTACTAAACTTTTCTAAATCATACACCTTGAATAATCTGAAGTCTCTTATTTTATCCATAAAGTCTTTATTAAGAGCTGTTCCTTTTACTGCAATAGTGATTAATAAGATTGTAGTAAGAATCGTTGGAACCATAGTAACAAGATAGGCAAAACCCACAATTTTTGGAACTGTCATTTCAACTGTTGGTGTAATATTTGAGATCAATGGAACAAACATCTTATATGCTAAAATGAAAGTTAGCCTTATAAACATAAAATTGAAGAAAAAGAATGCTAATCTAAACATAAAAACTTTCCTTAATCTAAAATTATATATCATATAGTTTGTCATAAATATCCACAATATCAATGGACCAATCATCAGCAGTATCTCATAGAAATAATTATTGAAATCTGTATATGTTACATCTAATGTATTTATAGCCATAAAGAATCTATAGAAAGTAAGCACATTAAGAAGTATTAAAGACCAAAATGCAAGACCAATTACTAGTGCCTTACTATGATCTTTAAATAATTCTTTAATGATTTTAAAGGATTTTCTTCTTCTCTTGATTTCCACGTGTATATCTTTACTATCTTCTTCTACCGATGCAGTCATTAATACAGTATCATCATCTTTTGTAGCTTTAACACCGGACTCTTTTGCAACGATTTTTTTTACAGTAGTTGATACTTTACTATATTGATTTAGTAGTACCTCATCAATATTAGTCTTCTCAACACCATTTTCAGTTTTTGCCAAATTCACACCTCACTTATTTTATGTTTATAGTAATATACCTATTACTATTTATTTGTCTGTTCCTTAATGAATTTCATTACCTCTATTAATTACACAAATCCCCAGTGAAAATGTCAAGTCAAAATCGTGTTATAAATAATGTTTCAACCTCTTATATCTAAATACAAAAAAAAGAAGGTCAAAATGACCTCCAGTTTGGTTAATATCCTCTATCAAAACAAGATAGAGGGTAACTGTCCATTAAATAAACTCATTTAATCTTTTTGAATTAATCATCATAAAATCCTCTCTTTAAGCCACGCTACATTCGCATGGTAAAATATCTTCACTTTCTTTTAGCATCTTTCGAACATCAGCCCAAAAACGCTGAAAACCAACTTTTTCAGTTGGCTCAATACCTAAAGCTTTCATTGAAGCAAACTTACATTCTAGGTCACTTAAATATGTATCTTTAAGTATTGAATAACCTATCTGTTCCTCTGCTCTGATTGCCTTCTTAAAATAATCATAATCAGTACAAAAAATTATATACCACTGTTGCTTACCAGATTTTAGGCAACCTTTACAGTTTGCATGTCGGAACATTTCATATGTTCTAGGTGGTTTAATACCAATTTCACTAAGATCATAAATTGTTCTTTTAGTAAAGTGCCATGAAGCAAGAGGATAATCAGTCATATAACCTTGAGCAGCCATAATCCCGACCCGACGTGTGATTCTTACTTTTTCGTCAGACGAGAAACCATAATAGAAAACTACATCCTCTCGCATTTGCCCTCTTTTAACAGGATAATTAGCCTTAAGCCACTTCTGAAATGGCTGTGTCTTCATGTATGAAGTGCATAATGCACTACCGTTTCCAACTTTAAAGGCCCCTATTTCCATACATACGTCAAGCGGGTCTTTATCTTCCCAACCGTCCATATTTACATAGGTAATTTCCATTCCCAAATAGTCAGCTACTTCTTGCTTAAATCTTTTAATGTCCTGATCCTCGACTCTTCCTGTAATGTCATGATTAATTATTACAGAGTTCTCTTTTCCGTACCTTCTTATCATTTCTATACATGTAAGTGCACTAGAAATTCCACCAGACAACAATCCTACTCTTAAAACTTTCATTCTACTCCCTCGTCAATCTTGTTTACACAAAAAATATTGACGAGGTAATCTAAACAGGCTTACCAGTCTCCTTGCTTTCTAAGGCAATTCAAAGCATACATTTAGATTTTAACTTTCAGTTCCACACCACGACGAGTCGCTATAAAGCGGTTTAGTTCCTATTGGATATGTGTTATACCCTCAACTCTAAGAACCTCTATCTAGAGGTATTTCGAATGAATTTCAAGGTAATAAAATAGAGGTTTAGCCATAGCTACACCTCCACTTTATAATCATCTGGTACCAATGCAGATTTATGACCAATCTCTCTAAAAATAGAATCACCAACGAAATGGTTCATTACTTCAATAGCGTCTTTGTCTGCTTCTGACTGATCATCAAACTCCATAACCATAACATCAACGGAATTATTTGAATCAAGCAAAACGCTTTGAACTATCCCACCTTCCATATGAACAATGAGCTTAATTCCATGCAAAGGTGAGATTGCTTGTTCTCTCAGTTGTAAATCTGTATCATTTGTGAGTGCATTTACTTCTTCAACTGAATCATCTTCCCAACAATTGAAATCACAGCAAATACAGTGGCTATAGCCGTTTGGCCAGTCAGCACCATCCATTAAACATGGTTTGCTTTTCTTTATTTTTCCTTCTTGTTGACAATCAATCTCTTTTTCTTGCTCAGACGAATAATCGTTTTCCTCTGAAGCACCAACACCACAATTGTTGTAACAGTCTACATAACCATTGGCTTCAAATGGACAAGTACCATCTTCCATGTCGCAAGGTTTCTTATTCATTAGTTCTCCTCCTTAAATTTAGGCATAAAAAAAAGTCTATCCGAAATTGGATAGACTTATAGCGCCTCTAATAATAGTGCCACTCCTACGGTGGGCTTTTAACATAAAAAAAATAATACTTTGAGTTAATGTAATTATAACAAATGCTATTTTTACTTACAACATATAAAAGCAAATAATTACAAAAGAAAAAGCCTATCCAAATTAGGATAGACTTTTAAAAACTTTTACTGTTCAACATTTTCAGTCATTAATTCCTCATACTTCATGATTTTATCGATTGTTAACCAATCAGGTTTTTCATCAGTAGAAAAAGAGTTGTATAAGTCTTTCATCTGTTGTATATGTTCTTCTACATTACCATTATACAATCTCTTTTCACTACGATTGCCATAACCAAGATAGTAATCACAATCACTTTGGAGTCTACTAAGTATCATATAATCAAACTTTCCATTGAATATATCAGTTTCTGCTCGATTAATAATCACTTCAGTATTCTTATATCTATTCATTTCTGATAGAGGTGTATCAGTTTCGCTATCAACTCCTCCAGATACTGTACATAAATTCATTTTTCCTGAATCACAATCTACATCCTTATATAGTTTGTCATCATCGCCCTTATAAACTGGTCTACACCATGAATCTGTGTCTATGTAATCCAATACTAATTTTTCCATCCGACTCCTCCTAAATAAAGAAAAAAGCTTACCCAGCAGGGCAAACTTTTATCACATGCATTTCTTGTTGTGAAGTGACATAAATCTCGTTAAAGTATAATATTTACTCTAATTATTGTTTAAGTAATCCATTACTTCATCTCCTGGTACTAGAAGTGTAAATGAATCATCTTTAACTGAAAATCTAACTAATCCACCTAATCCTTCAATGCAACCTCCGTTAGTGGCTAAATAAGCATCAATGTAGATAATATCACTACCATAAATATCAATGGTCCTGTATCTTTCAATTTCCATACTGGTATAATGCATTTTGAAAGCATCTTCAAATCTTTTATCAGAAATACCAATTCTACTCTCTATGTGATACTTTGCTAATTTTCTTTCATAAATCATATGATCAATTCTACTTAGGTAACCTAATTCAACTATCTGTCTTATAAAATCTTTATGTATAGTCATGATTTCCTCTTGATATTGATCATTATGCTCTTGGATAAGATCCAATTCTAATGAAAACTTATCATATTCTGATATATCTACTATTAAGTTATCACTTAACTCAATATCATCTATTTCCTTCCCAGTTATATCAGCATACACTGCAGCACTTGCAAAGCACAAAACTACTACTAAAGTAAAAATAGCAACACCAATAATTTTTGATTTAAAATTCTTCATAAAATCCTCCTATATGATCTTAATATTAAACATAGAGGCTAACCTCTATACTATGAAACTAGATTAATGATGAAGCAACAGTATAGGTTGCAATGATCATTCCGAAAATTGATATACAATTGTAAAAACCGTCACTACATAATAATTTTTTCATAGTTCTCTCCTTCATTTGACGATAGGTTATTTCACCTAACTAACAACTAACTACTCTCCTTTTGAATAAGTTTTGATTAATTTAATAACATAATTCATGACTATCTCTATCTGGCTTATCAGCTGAAACATTTTGAATATCCAATGCATCACCATCCTCATAAGTAATAGTCTTGCCATGATTACTTCATTGTAACTGTATCTTCCTTTCGCTCTAAAGGTATAGCAGTTACAGACTTATGCTCTTCTTCAACAAAACTAACATTCCAATTTTGCTGATCAGCTTTGAAATGACCTCTTGGATAGATATGAGTAACGAAACTCATTTCAAGAAGTGCTGAATGTAATTCCTGTTCTTCATCCTTTGTAAGTTCAGTAACAAGAAAACCGTTTACACTATCAATACTTAATTGATCAAAATGATATACATTAGCTGCATCTGATAAGAGTGGTTTTAATTCCCTTGTAATCTCATCCTTTGAAAGTAAAAAGTTACGATCAGCTTCAGGTAAGTCAAATTGAACGTCAATGACATCATAATCTTCTGCATTGAAATACTTTTCGCTTGTGTCCGTAGTGAAAGATGAATTACTTTCTGTAATGGTGCCTACTTCTGTAAGTTCATATGAACCATCAGCGTTAATGTAAAGTTCTGCAACTACACCATGTTCCTCAGTGCTGATAACTTCACCTGTTGTTTTGTTTCTCAATGTTACATAAAACATATAATCCTCCTTATATAGTCAGATATCTGGTTAATCCATATCAAAGTATTCAAGTACGATTAATAAAATCACCTTAAATGGATTCAACCTCTATCTGATATACTTTTACATAAAAATAGAGGTCAACCTTAGTTTTCCCCTAACCTCTAAAATAACAAAAGCACCTACCTTTAATTAAAAGGTTGATGCTTAGCCATTTATCACTCTTTGATTTTTTTCGTTTTCTTTTTTGTACATCTTATACTCTTTAATCAAATGCTTACTACGTGGAATATTCGCCCAAGACTTAATCGATATTGTTTCGAATTCCTTATCTTTAAGCATCATGAGGAATACTCTGTTCCACATTTGTATTTCCCTGGTTCTTTTCTTATCTAAATAAGATAAATCCAAGTCCTTAATATTAGCAATCATAGAGAATCCTCCTTCATGCTTTAATTTTAGCATATTATGCCCCTCTCTTCAATTTTATTACTGTATTGATGTTTTTCAATAGAGTTGCAACTTCTGATTTATTAGTATAATACTCATCATTATTAAAGATGATCTTAAACTTTAACTTCTCAGTTTCAATTCTGTTAATGGACACACTTCCATAAGAAGTGATCACGCCACACATCATATCAAACAATAGGGTTAGGTCTTGAGTATCAAAAGCGTCTAATAGCTCAACTTCTGTTATAAAGATTTCATACAATTTGATAATCTCTTTATTAGTTAGGCTAGACCACTTACGTTCTTTTGTTACAACCATACCACCAAGGTTTAACTCTCTAAAACAATAGAGGTATATCAAGGTAAAAACAATCAAAGTCCAAACACCAGTATCATAAGGTGCTTTAACATTTGGAAAAGACCAAGAATCATCAATCGCATTCGATATATACACATTAAATAAAATCGCAATAATCATGATAACAATGAATATACCTTCGATAATTTTATACGATGATTCATTCCTATAAGACTTAAATTTTGGTATTTGAGATAATATTGCAGCGATTAGTAGAATTATTCCTTCTACAAAGAATAGTGTAATCATAAATTTCCTCCTTTCTTTAGACAAAAAAAAGCCTACCCTAATTTGGATAGACCTGTCGTGTCTCTAATAATAGTGCCACTCAAATGGGTGGTCTTATAATATATAAAAAATAATAACTTGAATTAATGTAATTATATCAAAGCTAGATAATAACTACAATCGAAATAAACGATTATTTTCAAATAATAAACTACCTACTGTGTAAGGCAATGTCATTAAGTATGTATTTAACGAACAAATAGTACAGCATAAATCTATCCCAATAGTATAGGCTTTTTATATGAATTAGTTTACCATAAGACTTAACAAATCAGCAGATTTGAGTAAAAATCTTTTTTTTGCTCCCGAGTTTTGCAGCAAGTTTATACATAGTGAAGTCTGAACCAAAGTTGTACAAATTGGTTCAGACTTTTTTTATTT
>JAEIOD010000018.1 GCA_016342415.1 Clostridiales bacterium | reverse complement strand
ATTCTTACCCAGTGGAGTTCTTGGATTAAAAATTGATTTTGAAAAGCCACCGCGCTAGCGGTTTAGTTCAATCAGAATTTGTCAGTTTAACTATATGAATCTTGATAGATAAAAATACACATAACGATTGTTGATTTAGATATATTTAAAACAACGGAAATGTACATTATTGACCTCTTTTTATAATGTACATAAAATAATAACGTACATTTTTGAATATTATGTACTTTACATTCAATATGTTGAGTATAATTGCTATTAGATTATCGTTTTGTACATTTATTATTATTTTTTAGTAACTCATGTAAGAAAGTTATATCTATAGTTTCATCACGGACTCTAGATATAACTTCTTACACAATAAAAAAAGACCCTTTCAGATCTAATTCATATTCTTTAACGCTTCTCTATTCATAATGAGGATTTGTTTGGTACCGATCAACTTGATCACACCAATTTCCTGAAATAATTTCAATTTTCTTGTCATCGTTTCTCTGGCAATGCCAGCATAACTGCCCATTTCTTCTCTATTGATGGATAATTTTAGTAACGTGCCGTCATCGGTCTTACGACCAAAATCCCGTTCTAAATTTAATAGAAGACCTGCAACTTTTGCATCAACAGAATTGGTTCCTAGACGTTCTACCAAACTCTCCACTTTAATAATGCGCTCATATGCTTTTTCCAATACTTTAAGTGTTATATCAGGATTCTTTAAGATGACACTGTTAAAAGCAACTTTTGAAATAGTACTGATATCAGTATCTTCAATAGCCTCTGCTGTAAAATCAAATTGATCTTCTTTTAGTAAGTTAAAAGCACCAATAAAATCACCATCTGCTAGAATATAAAGGATTTGTTCTTTACCATCCACAGTGTACTTTTTTATCTTCATCTTTCCTGAACATACTATATAAAGATGATTGGCTTTATCACCTTGATTAAAAATGATATCACCTCTTTTATAACTAGAGGTAACTGTTTCACTTGCTATAAGAGCCATTTCCTCTTCGTTTAAACTTGAGAACAAGCTAATTTGACTGATGCAAAATTTATGTTCGCAGGCCTTACATTTTCTCTTATTCTGTATACACTTTGGCATATCATACCTCTTTCTATACAGCGATCAATTTATCGATCTGTTCTTTCTCCAACTTACTCATAAGATAATTTTGATGAGCAAGTGCATCCTCTTTATTCATCTCATCTGTATTTTCTAGTTGATAAGGAATCTCCAACTGATAATATTTATCAACACCTAACTTATGATAAGGTAATATCTCGATTTTTTCAATCTTTTCTGACCAATTTGATACATAATCATACAAATAATCCATGGAGTTTTTATCATCTGTTATACCTGGAACCATAACATGGCGAATCCATAGTTTGCCTTGAAAACTACTCACTTCATCTAAAAAACTACTCAACCATTTCATAGAGACACCGGTAATATCTCTATAGTCCGTTTTATTAAAATGTTTGACATCAAGAATCAAGATATCTGTATACTCAAGAATTTTTTTATAATAGAAAGTTTGTCCGATACCACTTGTATCAAGTACGGTATGAATGTCTTCAGCTTTTAATGCCTTCATGGCTTCATAAACAAATTCGCCTTGCATCAATGCTTCGCCACCAGAGAATGTTACACCACCATTATCTTTATAATACGGTTTGTATCGTTTGGCAAATCGAACCAATTCATCAACGGTATATGTGGTACCACCTTCAAAAGATTGAGAATCTGGATTGTGACAATAACTACATTTTAAAGGACATCCTTGCATAAAAAACACGGTTCTTATACCAGGTCCATCAAATAGTCCCATTGTTTCAATTGAATGAATATGTCCTTTAATCATAGTTTACTCCTTATGCACTCTTATGGAATGTTCTCATCATAACTTCTTTTTTCTGCTCATCTGTTAATCTGTTAAAATGTACCGCATAACCCGAAACTCTAATCGTTAATGTTGGATACTTATCTGGGTTTGCCATTGCATCTTCTAAAAGCGCTCTACTCAAAACATTAACATTTAAGTGAAATGCCCCTTGAGTGAAGTAACCATCCATAATTGAAACCAAATTTTCTATTTTAGTATTTTCTTCTTTACCAAGCGCTTCAGGTACAATTGAAAATGTATTTGATATACCATCTTGGCAAATATCACGATATGGTAGTTTGGCCACAGTATTCAGAGATGCCAATGCACCTAATCGATCTCTACCGTGCATTGGATTTGCTCCTGGTGCAAATGGCTCTCCAACTTTTCTACCATCAGGTGTTGATCCGGTTTTCTTACCGTAAACAACGTTTGATGTAATCGTTAATACAGATAAAGTATGTACTGCTTCTCTATAGGTTGGATGTTTTTTCAGCTCATTGCTAAATCTAGTGACTAAATCAACTGCCAGTTCATCTACTCTATCATCATCGTTACCATACTTGGGGAAATCACCTTCGATTTCAAAGTCCACTGCAATGCCTTTTTCATTTCTGATAGGTTTAACTTTTGCATATTTGATAGCACTCAGCGAATCCGCTACCAATGAAACACCAGCGACACCAAAAGCCATTGTTCTTTGTACATCTGTATCATGTAAAGCCAATTGACCCGCTTCATAAGCATATTTATCATGCATATAATGGATTGTATTCATCGTATCAACATAAAGTTCAGCCAATTGCGCTAGAACCTTTTCATAGTTTTCCATAACATCTTCTAACACCAAAACGTCAGAATCGATTTTCTCAATACCATTAAAAACATGTAAGTGGTTACCATTTTTATCTGTTTTCAGTTCATCTTCTCCACCGTTAACTGCATAAAGTAGTGCTTTTGCAAGATTGGTTCTAGCCCCAAAGAACTGCATTTGTTTACCTACAGCCATTGCTGACACACAACATGCGATCCCGTAATCATCTCCATAAATAGGTCTCATTAAATCATCATTTTCATATTGGATAGCACCTGTTTCCATCGACATTTTCGCACAGTACTTCTTAAAGTTTTCAGGTAGTGCATCTGCCCATAAGACCGTCATATTTGGCTCTGGAGCAGGATCTAATGTTTGTAATGTGTGTAAGAATCTATAAGCTGTTTTTGTTACTTGCGTTCTACCGTCATCACTCATACCACCGATTGCCTCAGTAACCCAGTTAGGGTCCCCTGCAAATAAGTCATTGTACTCTGGTGTTCTAAGATGTCTTACCATTCTCAGTTTAATCACCAGCTGATCAATAATTTCTTGAACACCTTTTTCATCCAGTAAACCACTTGCTAAATCTCTTTCGAAGTAAATATCCAGAAAAGCAGTATTTCTACCTAAAGACATCGCGGCCCCATTGTTCTCTTTAACTGCTGCTAAATACCCGAAGTAGAAGAATTGTACCGCTTCATGAGCATTTTTTGCAGGTAAACTAATGTCTACATCATAGCTGTTTGCCATGTTTTTAATGTCTTTTAATGCTCTTATCTGTTCTGAAACCTCTTCTCTTAAACGAATTGAAAACTCCGTTGCATAACCTTTAATATTTTTAAGATCTTTCTTTTTTTCTTCTACTAATTTATCAATGCCATATAAGGCAATTCTTCTATAATCACCAATGATACGACCTCTTCCGTAAGCATCAGGTAAACCAGTCAATAAACCTGCACTTCTCGCCAATTTCATTTCATCTGTATAAGCATCAAAAACGCCTTGATTATGAGTTTTTCTAAACTCATTGAAGTGTTGTCTCATCGTATCGTCAATATCATAACCATATGCTTCAAGTGATCCTTCAACCATTCTAAATCCACCATAAGGATTGATAATTCTTTTTAGAGGTTCATCTGTTTGGTAACCGACAATGATTTCATTGTCTTTATCCAAATAGCCTGGTTTAAAATTATTTATACCTGAAACTGTAGATGTTTCTATACCGATAATACCTTTTTTAATTTCTTCACGAATCAACGTTTCGGCTTGATTCCAAAGTGTTCTGGTCTTATCCGTTTGAGTTTCTAAGAACGATTCATCGCCATTGTAAGCTTTATAATTATTTTGGATAAAATCTCTTACATTAACAGATTCGCACCAATTCCCTTTTTTAAAGTTTGTCCAGCTCATATCTATACTCCATTCTCTAGGATATTAAGTCTTTTTTCACCCAAAGTATAAATGAATCACAACAAAAAAAATGTGATTCCAATCACATTTTTAAAGGTATTTAAAAGTTATTTTTTTCACAAATCTTTTCATTACAAATACTACATCAGATCCAATATTCTGTTACAGTTCTTTAATAATCCTTGCAGGATTGCCACCTATCACCACATTATCAGGGACATCTTTTATAACTACAGATCCAGAAGCAATAACAACATTATCACCAATAGTCACACCGGGATTTATTATAGCCCGACCACCAATCCAAACATTATCACCAATTGTAACTGGTTCACCATATTCAAAGCCGGAATTTCTTTCAGTTGGATCTAAAGGATGAGTGGCCGTATATATATGAACGCCTGGCGCCATCATACAATTATTTCCGATCGTAATCTTACAAACATCTAAGAAAACACAGTCAAAGTTCGCATAAAAATTATCACCCAGTTTGATATTATAGCCATAATCACATTTAAAGCTTGGTTCGATATAGTAACTTTTGCCAACCGTTCTGAATAACTGATTCAATAACTTGTTTCTATACTCTACAGCAGTAGCTACTGTTTGATTGTACATTCTTGTCAGCTCTCTTGATTTTAGTCTATCTGCTACCAAAACAGGATCCATAGGACTGTATAATTCACCTGCAATCATCTTCTTTTTTTCCGAGTTCATAAATCCCTCCATGTATACTTAGGTCGGAAGCAAAAATCAATTTCTAATAAAAATTTTTGACTTTTAATCTGACTATTTTAATAACATAATCAATTGAATTTAGTCAAAGCTTTTTTTATAATTTCAACATCATAATCCTTACCATGTGATAAATAAAACCTGTTTGCTCCCAGATCAATCAATTGATTCATACTTTTCTTGATCAGATTCATATCATATCCCAACATGGGTCTCTTTGGTTTACTCCAAGGCATCATGGCCATTAAACTATCACCGATAACTGCTTTGCCATCTCCTAATAAGACAGAAATACTGCCCTTTGTATGTCCAGGAGTCCATATTAATTTCCCATCAATACCGTAAGGTGATAAATCATATGTATCTTCTATTAATATGTCTGCTTTGTACTCCTGTGATTTTGATTGATTCTTTGATAGTTTGGTCGCCATCCCTATCAGAAGTTTCATAAAAATTGAAAATCCCCTTACACCATCATCACCAGCAGTAGCCATCAGATCATATTCCTTTTGATGTACTAAAACTTCTGCACCTGTTTTATCTACCAGTGTATGAAGCGATCCAAAATGATCTGAATGACCATGAGTCAACACAATCAGTTTTATATCAGCGGGCTCAAAACCTTGAGCTTTAACTGCTTCAAGTATTTTCACATCACTGCCTTTTGTCCCTGTATCCACTAAAACACAGCCTTTTTCACCCTTAAGTAAGTAAACATTAACCATTCCTAAATTAATCACGGATATTCTATCCACATCCACACACCCTTTCATTTAAGTACTGTTCTATTCTTATATGGTTTATTTCTACGTCAACATGATTCAAAGTATAATTTGGTCATATATACGAAGATTATGAATTCTATTATCTATACTTATTAAATGTTTGTCCTTAAAGCAATGTATGGAAAGTTTGTAAAAATTGCCATAAGATTGTCACAAACTAATTCTATAATTAATTATCGCATAAAAAAAGGAGGTTATGATGAAAATTAAAAAATTAAGACTCTTTGTACAAATCTTTTTCTTTGTCTTTCTAGTATTGGTGGTACTCAATCATCAACTTGAAGAGTCTGGAAGTTCTATTCCACTTATTCCAAGTATTTCGCTACATGCCATTTGTCCATTTGGTGGTGTAGAAACTGCAAGTACGCTCTTATTGTATGGATCTTATATCCCTAAGTTACACCAATCAACGTTGGTCATTTTTGCTTTGGTCTTTCTATCAAGCATCTTATTTGGCCCAATTCTCTGTGGTTATATTTGTCCTCTGGGTTCTATTCAAGAATGGATTGGTAAAATCGGTAGAAAACTCTTCAAGAAAAAGTACAATCACTTTGTGCCTGAGAAATTGGATAAATCACTAAGGTATCTAAGATACATAAGTTTGATTGCCGTTGTCTACCTAACGGGAAAAACATTAACACTTATATTCTTAGACGTTGATCCCTACTATGCTTTGATGAACTTTTATACAGGTGAAGTAGCAATAGGTGCTTTAATCACATTGACTGTTACACTTTTATTGTCGCTTTTTGTCGAAAGACCTTGGTGTAAATATGCATGCCCTTATGGCGCATTATTGGGACTTACCAATCTTATTAGACTATTTTCAATTAAAAGAAAAGAAGCAACATGTGTCAATTGTCATCTCTGTGATAATGTTTGTCCAATGAACATCGAAGTGTCTAAAAAACAATCGATTAGAGACCATCAATGCATCAGTTGTCATGAGTGTACCAGTGATGAACACTGTCCGATTCCCGAGACTGTAATGATTGAGTCCATATTTAAAAAGGAAGTGAAATAATGAAAAAACAATGGAGTATCATTTTTGTTATAGCCATTATTGTTGGTGGCGTATTCCTGTCTGATCGTCTAGGACTTTGGGAAACCGAATCAACAAAAATTCCAGCTAAAACTCAAACAGGTGAGTTTGATCCTGGCGATATCAGAGGAAGTTATACTTTTGGAGACATAGAGAATTCGTTTGAAATACCAGCTGAAAAACTTGCTATCGCCTTTGGTATAGAAACTGACATACCAGAAACATTTCAAATTAAAAATTTAGAAGCGATCTATGTTTCACTTCCTGATAATACAGAAATCGGTACAGGATCTGTAAGATATTTTGTCTCTCTTTATACAGATATTGAAAGTACACTGGCTGAGCCCACATGGCTGCCAACACCGGCAATTGAATTACTAATCGCTGAAGGTATGATAACTGATACTGATGAAGCATTGAATTGGAAGCTAGATCTTACAGAAACAACTTCAATCATTTCTGAAGTTACAGACAAAGAAGAACATCCTGAACCAGCTGTGAAAGGTAGTACCACCATACAGGATTTGATTAACCAGGGACTTTCATTTGAAGATATTGAGTCCGTTCTTAAAACAACTGAGTTTACAAAGGTTGCTTTGGTTCGAGATGTTTGTACTGCTAATGGTCTCAAATTCTCAGAAATTAAAATAGAACTTGAAAACTTAATCAACAATCAATAATAAATACTGGCAGAAAACTCTATCAAACGGTTTTTCTGCTGGTATATTTTAAAAAAATAATGCCGTGAAGGCATTATTTACTCTACATAATTTTTAGGTGCAGGTGCTTTTATAACAATCAGTTCCAATGTTTCGTCATGCAAATTGTTTACATTCATCTTTGTTTTATAAGGAATCTCAAGGATATGACCTTTTAAGTATTCATGAACTTCTTGTTCATCCAGTTGAATGGATAATGTACCTCTTAAAACCGTCATATAGACATTTGAATTAGAATAATGTTCTGGCATGCCTTCATTCTTGTTAAATACCATATGGATGTAATTAATATTCTCATCCATAATAATCTTCTCTACTGCTTTATCATCTGTTGTACTATAATTATAAATTTTCTCTACCATCATGCTACCTCGCTTTCTTGTATTCATTATACGACTCTCATCAATTAATTTCTGTAACATGTGTTACTTATATTAAAACATTATATGATGCATTATAATTAAAATTGGAGGTGGCTTATGAAACTAATTTGTTTAGGTGATAGTTTAACAGAAGGTCATGATATTGGAGAAAATAAAAATTGGGTCTCACTTCTTAATCATCTCGTTTCTTATGAAGTGATTAACTCGGGAATTAGTGGCGATACAACAACGGGTATGCTCTCAAGATTTCGTCATGATGTATTGGAGCATCAACCATCTCATCTCATAATTCTTGGTGGTTCAAATGATATTTATTTTGAAGTACCGTTGTCCGTTATCATTTCAAATCTCTATAGTATGACACGTTTAGCCAAATCAAATGGAATTGAATTCATTCTTGGATTACCTCCAAAAACATACTACAAAACACCCATTAGAAGCATTGGAAATTTCTTTGATATGGACCAATCCATAAATCATTACCGAGAAGTTCTACGTTCATTTTGTATTGAGCATGATTTAAATTTCATTGACTTCAATGACAATCTATCAGAATCATCTTACTTGGACGATTGTTTGCATCCAGATGAAACTGGCCATCATATTATGATGGAAACCATTCTAAACTATACAAAGAAAATAACGCCTTAACGGCGTTATAAAACTTTACTTAAAAAATCTATTGTTCTAGGATGTTGGGGTTGTGAAAACAAGAACTCTGGAGCATTTTCTTCGACCACTAAACCATCATCCATAAATAAAACTCGGTCTGCTACTTCTTTTGCAAATCCCATTTCATGAGTGACGACAATCATCGTCACATCTTTATGAGTGAGTTTTTTCATAACTTCAAGCACTTCACCAACCATCTCGGGATCTAAGGCAGAAGTTGGTTCATCAAACAACATCACTTTTGGATGCATAGCTAATGCTCTTGCAATTGCAACCCTCTGTTTTTGTCCGCCTGATAGCTTATTGGGATAAACATCTTTTTTATCCAGTAAGCCAACTTGCTCCAATAAGTCCGTAGCTGTTTTAAGTGCGTTTTCTTTTGTTTCCTTTTTTAATAGAACCGGTGCCATCATAATGTTTTCCAGTACCGTTTTATGAGGGAACAAATTAAACTGTTGAAAAACCATGCCCATGTGTTCACGGTAATGATTCATGTTTGTTTTAGCATGTATCAGTTCATTTTCAAAGTATACTTCACCGCCACTAGGTTGTTCTAGAAAATTGATACATCTTAATAATGTACTTTTTCCAGAACCACTCGGTCCAATAATTGCAACAACTTCTCCCTTGGAAACTTTCAAATCAATGCCTTTTAAAACATTTAAATCACCAAAGTTCTTTTCTATTTGTTTTAGTTTAATCACTGACTTGTAATCTCCTTTCTATTAAAGTAACACCCTTTGATAATGTTGCTGTTAAAATAAAGTATATTACCGCAGCTGCAATTAATGGTTCAAACGGCTTATAGGTAATGCCTCGTATTGTATCCACATTGTACATTAGATCATGTAAACCGATTACAGATACAATGGCTGACTCTTTGATTAAAATAACAAACTCATTTCCCAGTGCTGGCAATATGTTTTTAAATGCCTGAGGTAAAATAACCTCTTTATAGGCTTGTATGGGTGATATACCCAGTGATTTGCTTGCTTCAAATTGTCCTTTATCAACGGCTGCAATACCGGCTCTTATTATCTCGGCAATATAGGCAGAACTATTGATGGACATGGCCACTACACCAGCTGCAAACATGGGCATACCTTTTAGTCCATAATATATGAGATACAACTGGACTAACAGCGGTGTACCTCTTATAAAGGCGATATAAGCACTTGCAAGTTTCTCAGCGGGTTTAAAACTAGATACCTTCAGTAAACTTAGAAGCATACCACCTAGCAATCCAAACACCACTGTTAGTAAGCTAAGAAGCAGTGTGTTGGCCGTTCCTGTTATGAAAAATTTATAATATTTGAGTAAAAATCCGAACTCCATTATCTGCTCCTTAATTGCTTATTCTTCTTCTGCTAAAGTCATAGCATCAATGATATATTGATCCAAAGTTCCATCATTTAGAACTTTATCGATGGTTGCATTTATTGCGTTTAGTAAATCTTCCTGATCTTTATTGATTGCTATTGAAACACCACCTTCAGATCCTAAATCCATTTGATTAACAGAAATTTTATCATTTGCATCATCATATGAATCAGCTACAACTTCAGCAAGGATAATACCATCTATCTTACCGCTTTGTAGTTCCATTACCAGATTTGGTATTTTGGCAATTGCTACTTTTTCTGCACCAGCAAATTGGTCATCAAATATAGCTTCTTGCAATGTTCCTTTTTGAACGCCAACCTTTAATCCTTTGAAATCTTCAACCGATGTCAATTTATCAGCATTTTCACTGAGTACCAACATCGTTTGACTCGTATCATAATAAATAGCAGAAAAATCAACCGCATTTTTTCTTTCATCCGTCGGATTCATACCAGCTGCTATAAAGTCAATTTTCTTACCCGTTAATGCCGCTAGTAAGCCATCAAAACTCATATCCACAATTTCTAATTCAACGCCTAGATCATCTGCAATTTTTTCAGCTAACTTGATATCAAAACCTACAATCGTATCAACACCATTGATTTCTTTATGAAATTCATATGGTGGATAATCAGCACTGGTACCAACTACAATCTTCCCTGCTTCTTTAATTTTCTCCAATTGGCTTTGATCATCTCCTGATGCTGCACAACCAACACTTAATAATCCTACCAATACTACCATCATCACACTCATTAAAATTTTCTTCATTTTTCCTTCTCCTTTATAATAGTTATACGTTTTTCTTAATATTTATGCGGTTTTAAACAAAAAAAAACCTCCATCCACAACACTAGGGACGAAAGCAACTTCCGCGGTACCACCCACATTAACACAAGGTTCACTCATTAGTACGGAGATCTATCATCTCGATACTCGCCCACTGTAACGGTTGGAATCCGTCTAACCTTAGAGTTCACACTTTCTTGTTAGAGACTCTGAAACGCTCTCAATATAGTCCTACTTGACTAGGCTCACACCTTCCCTAGTTCGCTGAAACTGATTTCTATATATTTTCGTTTCGTCAATGTCGTTCTGCATAATTATTAACTTGTGATAATAGTACAGCACCTCAATAAATTTGTCAATAAGTAAAATGAAAAATGTTCAAAATAATTTCGAACATTTTTAACTGACCTATGAAAGTTCCTGAACATCTGCAAGAAGTAATCTCGTCGCAAGATTTTTAAATCTTCTCCTAACTTGCTTAACATGTTTGAAATCACCGACATCATCAAACGACAAATATACAAATGCATGTGTTGAAATCTCGTCAATTTCTGAGACGATTTGAATATGATGTACTTGACTGATTGCGTCGCAAATCATTTTTAAAGGATGTATATTATCCATTTCATGATTTGTATCCTCAACCGCTTCGTTATAAATATGCTTGACTAACAAACTATTTTTACAGAGATTCATATCTGATACTTCATAACGAATTGAACATCTAGAAGTCATATCCTGCACCAACCTTTTTAACGGATAAAAATTGACTGATATATGGCAACATCATACTGAAAATAATTAAGCCACCGCCAATGAGTATATTTGGACCAACAGACTCTTTTAAAAACAGCCAACCAAACAATGTTGCGAAAAATGGCTCCAGCGTAAAAATAAGAGTTACATTGGAAGCTGAAAGTTTTTTCTGTATACTATTTAAAATATAATAAGCTGTCCCTGTTAAAACAATTGATAAGAAACCTATGCTGAACCATTCTGAAACAGTAAAAGTAAAAGTAAACTCTTCGAATATTAGTGTTGCAATTAAACTGAGTATCCCGACAGTACTCAACTGAATTGTTGTAAAAATATTGGTGCTGTATTTTTTTACTGATTGCTCTACAAAAATTGTATAAAACGCATAGAGAACTGTACCAACAAGTGTGATAAAATCACCCATATTGAAGGTACCACTACTACTTACTAATGTGATTAAACCTAAACCTATTACAGCTAATATCGTTTGTAAAATAACTTGCATATCCGACTTTTTCTTATGAAATAACAGAAGAATAATGGGAATGAAAATAACGCTACTGCCTACAATGAATGAATTTTTTGCTATCGTTGTATACTTTAATCCTGCAATATGACAGTAGAAAGCTAAAAACAGTAAAACACCTGAAGTGATACCCGATTTTATAAGCGGTTTTGTGACTTTGAATTTTTTTGTAATGATTAATATAAACGCTAATAGAAAACCACCGATAAAAAATCTATAAGCTAAGAAATTAAAAACTCCCACTTTGGATAATAATGGTTTCGTCAAACTAAAGGACAACCCCCATAATGCAATAATAAAAACTAGTAGTAATTCTGAATGTATTTTTTTCATTTCATCGTCCTCCTTGGTATCATTATATAAAGAATTATGATGAAATAGTTTTTCTGTTATTACAAAAAAAGACCCGTTGTATTTCACTTTATACAACAAATCTTTTTTCTATTCAAAATTAATTTAAATGCTAAAATTACAGTTTTTCTTTTAAAAATAAATGCTATTTTGTTTTTTACTCAATTCATAGAGATGGATTGCAGTCGCTAAGGTTTCATATTGCATACCTTTTAACGACTCTAACAATAATACACTTTTAATTTTTCTAATTCTATATCTAACAGTATTGGTATGCTGAAATAACTGTTCTGAAGTCATTTTGATATCACCATCACATTTTACATATACAGTTGCTGTTTGAAGCAAATCAGATTGGTGTTTGACATCATATTGTATTAATTGCTCGATGATATTTTCATAAAACTGTATCACAAATTTATTATCTAGTATCGGAATCAACATCTGATAGATTCCAATAGTCTTAAAATCAGTTATGTTTTGTTGACTAAAACATGCAAAAGACAGTGCTGTTTTGGCTTGATGCAGTGCATGATCCATTAATCCCAAGTCATTGAAATAATCACTGGTTCCAATATAATAATCATTTTTTAACCCCAAAGAATGAAGAATATCATCTTTATCTATAGATTCTTCTTCTAAGTACGAGTGAATAACCAAATAGACCTCTTCGAAAGGAAGCACTAATGATGATTTTCCTAAGATGGAATGTGCAAGTTTTGTATCAAATCTACGACTCTCGTCATTTATAGTTTTAATATAAAATACTTTAAAACACGTTTTAAAATTAGGATTTAACTCATAAGCATAATTTTTTATCTTGAACTTATTCAAAGATCCATCTTCAATTTCTTTTATTATTTTTCTTTTATTGTCAAGCTTTTTATGTATGTTAACAGACTCATCTATATCTAAAATCAACTCCTCTATATAAGTCTCATCAAACAGTAAAAGAGGAAAATTAAAACGATTCGCCAGTTCAATCGCTGTTTCAGGTAAACTTTCAAAAAAAGTGGTTTTAATGGCAAAACAAGCACACCCTGCATGTATTAATGCATCAACATATTCTGTAATTCTCTCTGGTTCGTCTTTAATCATCGGGAGATTACTGAATATCATTTCATGCTTAAAAGCGATATCCCTCATAATTTCTGCACTTTCATGATCAATAAAACCACCACGTGTCACTTTTCTGTTTAAGCCATTGGCACCTGCTATTAGTCGAAACGAATTGAATTTTTTTAAGGATAATATTTCATGTACTGTAGAACTCATAAGCACCTCACTTTATAATGAAATTTTAGCACATAACATATTTTAAGTATATCTAAAGAAGAATCACACAAATAGATATATGATTACCATGTAACTTTATTTCATACTGACATTTTAGATCTCAATAAGCTTTCATCAGAAACTCTAACTTTTTCAATAACTACACAGGTGTTTTTTTCAGTATCTGGACAGAACATCACAACTGTCCTCTTCTCCAACGTCCAACCACACCACCTTTTCTATCATTTGTTTTAACTCTTCTGTTATGTATTTTTTTTCTGCATTTACTACTACTATTTCTTTTCCCCAGTATTACACGATTATCACTTCAAAACAGTTGAAAAAAATCATTGGTTTATATGATTATGGAATGTTTTTGCACTTTGTGATATTTAAGAATGAGTTAATAGCGATTTTAATAGTTTGATTGTATAATAAAACTATTGGAAAGAGGTGAAAACTTGAAGGAATTAATTGATAATTACCATGTAACAACATTAAAAGAAGAAATAAGAATTGACCATTTAGTGACTGTTCACTATTTTGAGTATTCGAAAAACTACATATTCGAAGGTGAAAAACATAATTTTTGGGAATTCTTATATGTAGATAAAGGCACTATTAACGTGATGGCTGATGATCGCAAATATATTTTGAAACAAGGTGAAATGATTTTTCATAAACCAAATGAGTGGCATAATGTAATTGCTAATGGACAAGTGGCACCAAACCTGATTGTTATTGCATTTGATTGTCAGTCAGATGCTATGAGTCATTTCAACAATAAAGTTTTAACCATTAATAATCGTATGAAAAATCATCTCGGAAATATAGTTTCAGAAGCAAAATACGCTTTCAGCTCCAATATAGCCGATCCTCAATTAAAACATTATAAAAAAAGAGAGCATCCAAAATTTGCATCTGAACAACTTATAAAATTGCATCTTGAAATGTTATTAATAGAATTAATTCGTGAAGATAGCAATCTGCAAGTTGTTACAAGAACTTCTCCAAATATTCGAGAGTATGCTCAAGAAGAAAAAGTAAATATTATCATCAATTTATTAAAAGAAAACTTATATGAAAGTCTTTCATTAGATGATATTTGCAAACAAACACTACTATCCAAATCTTCACTTCAAAAGATGTTTAAGGAAAACATGTCTATCAGTGTCATGGAGTATTTTAAACAGCTAAAAATAAATGAAGCTAAAATATTGATACGACAAAATGAAAACAACTTTACACAGATTGCTACAATATTAGGTTATAATTCTATACATTACTTTTCACGTATTTTTAAGAATGTTACTGGAATGACCTTATCGGAATATGCAAATTCAGTTAAAAGTTTAATCGAATAAAACACGGCATAAACCGTGTTTTTGATTGTGTACATTATTTTAACATCTTATTGTAAAACTCTTTAATTTCGACAGTTTGACCACTTACTCTAGAATGTTCCGCCGCAAACGACATCACATGACTCTCTACAGAAACTTCAGCAGAAGTTAATGCTTCACCGGATTTACCTTCTAAAAGTTTCACAAAATCATTCATAATGCCAGTATCACCCCCACCATGACCACCACGTACTATTTCAGGTTTTATCAATTGGCTTGTATCACTGGCAAAAGTTTTCAGTTCAATAACATTCAAAACATCATCCCCCCTTAACTCACCGAGAGTGCCCATAATTTTAATGGTTCTATTTTGCTTTTCCGTAAAAGCACTCAGATTGAAAGTTGCAGTGACCCCATTTTCAAATGCCATAATGGTTACTTGATGGTCGCATACATTGTTATCACATTTATAGACACACCTTCCATAAGGACCTGTCTCAAGTGCTTTTGTCAAACTCTCCTCTGTTTGAACATCTGTTACTGTTGTTGTAGGCCAATTGCCCAAATTCCTATAATATAATTTTTTAGCACTGTATGGACAAGATGATTCAATGTTACATGTTAAACACCTATCTGAAGATCCTTTTGGCGCATGTTTAGAATTGAAGTGACTTAATTCTCCAAAAGATGAAATAGATTTACACTTGTCGCCAACCAGCCATAAGATAATATCCATATCGTGACAACTCTTAGCTAGAATAATAGGACTAGACTCATCAGAATTTCTCCAATTACCTCTCACAAAGCTATGCGCCATATGATAGTAAGCAATATTTTCATTGTGTTGAATTGACATCACCTCACCAATAGCACCGCTTTCTATAATTTCTTTTAACCTCGTAAAAAATGGTGTGTATCTAAGGACATGACAAATCATAAATGTGTTCTCATATTTTTTTGAAAGCTCACCTAATTGGATGGTTTCATTTAAATCATTGGACATTGGTTTTTCAAGCAAAACATCATATCCTTTATCTAAAGCCAATTTTGTGGGTTCATAATGCATATCATCTTGAGTGGCTATAATTATGCCATCTGCTAATTTTTCTTTTTCAAGTAACTCTTCCCAAGTCGTAAATATATTTTCTGATTTAATAGCATGTTTTTTAGCAAACTCTTCTCTTTTAATTGGATTCGGTTCAGCTACAGCTACAAACTGAACATTCTCTGGAAAGGAAATGGCATATTCACCATATCTATCTTTGCCTCTATCCCCTGCTCCAATCAGTGCAATTGTAACTTTTGACATGTTTAATCCTCCTAAATCTATGTAAGTACCATACCTCATATTATTTATCAAATATATGATTCTCTTTTCTTTATTTTACAGAAATATTTTAGACGCGTATTTATCTCATATATCATAAAGTTTGCACTATCTTCTACTTCTTTCTTAATTCTATCTCAAAAAAACGATGTTTTCTATAAAATTCTACTCTAATCTAACTTTAAAAACCGTATCAGTTAGATACTTTTTACAACAACATTCCGAACCTTTTCACGCGTTAAGCTTTGAAAACTGAACGTTTTTTCTCAATTACAGTAAAAAAGGTCTTCAATCGGTAAATAAACCAATTGTTTTGAGACCTTTTATATAGAGAGTATTTACAAAGTAAATTAAAATCAGAATAATCTTTAGTCTTTTTATTCCCTTCTGCTTGTAGATGAAAAGGTTCAACAGCAGGTATGTCAATTGAATTGGCAGAAAATTATGTGTTTAATTCCTCTGTTATAACATATATACAAAGGCAAAAAAAGACGTTGGAGCGAAATACGAACATTCGGATTTTATATTGTATTAATATTCGCCTTTGTTATAATAACTGTGTAATTAACATATTTTATAGGAGGATAAATTACATATGTTTGAAAAACTTTTTAAACTGAAAGAACACAATACAAATGTTAGAACTGAGCTTATGGCCGGTATCACAACATTTATGACAATGGCTTACATCTTAATTGTTAATCCAAACATTCTGTCAGCAACTGGCATGGATGCAGGTGCTGTTTTTACTGCAACTGCTTTGAGTGCAGTTGTCGGTACACTGGTTATGGCATTAGCAGCTAATCTGCCATTTGCATTAGCTCCAGGTATGGGATTAAATGCATTTTTTGCTTATACAGTAGTTTTAAAATTAGGTTACAGTTGGGAATTTGCATTAACAGCGGTATTATTAGAAGGTCTTATTTTTATAGCTTTAACATTCTTAAACGTTAGAGAAGCAATCATAAACGCAATTCCAATGTCACTTAAACATGCGATTTCAGTAGGTATCGGTTTATTCATTACTTTAATAGGACTTGTAAATGCAGGTATTGTTCAAACAGGTATGTTCCATATAGGCGAAGATAATCTAGATGGTTTGGTTATTCAGCTTGGTGATATCACTTCAGCAAATGCGATTGTCGCAATGATCGGGATTATTCTTATTGGCGTGTTGTTATCTAAAAATGTAAAAGGTGCTCTATTAATTGGAATCATAGCAAGTACTTTAATTGGTATTCCAATGGGCGTAACAAACTTAGACGCTTTGAAGTTCGGTAGCTTTGTGCCACCATCATTATCTCCAATTTTATTTAAATTTGATTTCACAAGAGTATTTACAATGGATATGTTTGTGGTATTACTGACATTCCTATTTGTAGATATGTTTGATACAGTAGGTACACTTGTTGGTGTATCTAGTAAAGCAGGTCTTTTAGATAAAGAAGGTAGAGTACCAAAAGCAAAACAAGCACTTCTTGCAGATGCAATTGGTACAACTTTTGGAGCATGTATCGGTACAAGTACAGTAACAACTTACGTTGAATCCGCTTCTGGTGTTGCTGAAGGTGGTCGTACAGGATTAACCGCTTTATCAACAGCTGGTATGTTCTTCTTAGCATTGTTCTTAGCACCATTATTCTTAGTCGTACCATCAGCTGCAACAGCACCTGCACTTGTTATTGTTGGACTGTTCATGATGACACCAATTACTAAGATTGATTTTAATGATTTCACAGAAAGTTTACCTGCATTCTTAACTATGGTTATGATGCCACTTAGTTACAGTATCGCTGATGGTATCATCTTTGGTGTTGTTTCATATGTATGTATCAAAGTATTAGCTGGTAAACGTAAAGATGTACCATTATTGGCTTATCTACTTGCAATATTATTTGTTTTAAAATTTATCTTTAAAATATAATGTTAAAGGGTCAATTCTTTTGAATTGACCCTTTTTCTATTTGGAATATATCTTTATTGCAGATTCAATCAATGATGATAGATATTTTGTCATATGCTTTTGTTTATGAATCAAAATTTTAACTTCATGGTAAAAACGTTGTTTAGGTACTCTATAAATAGATATGCTGCCTTCCTCTAGGTCTTTTGAGATTGCTGTCACTGGAATGAAAGAAATACCGAAGCCGCTTTTTACATAACTCTTAATGCCTTCCATACTCTCCATATGAATGGTCGCTCCTTTAATATAACCTTTCTCTTCATAAACATCATGGAAATATTTCAAATAACCAGTATCTCCCTTTGGAATTATGATATTCTGATGATTCAATTCAAACTCTATGTTACCTGCGGGTCCAACAAAGACAATTTCCTCATCGAACAACCGAATTGTTCGTAAATCAGGGTAGACCATACTTTCATCGAGAGTAAATCCGATGTCAATTTTATTTGTTCTTAGTAAATTCGAGATATCCTCACACCTGACGATATCAAATTGAATGGTGACACCCTTATGTTCTTCTAAAAAAGTTTTGAAAAAACCGGGGAATTTGTACGAACACAGTGTTTCTGTTATACCAATTTTAATCGTTTCCTCTTGAGTGTTTTTTAATTTATACAAAGTTTCATCATACACTTGCAACAACCTCTGTCCATATTCTTTTAATTCAACTCCTTTTTCAGTTAAATAAATCTTATTCCCTAATCGTTCAAATAACTTCACTCCCAGGTTTTTTTCAAGTGTTGAAATTGCTTCTGATATAGTGCTCTGTGCATAATTTAATACATTTGCAGTTTCTGTAAAGTTCATATACTCACAAACCGTCATAAATATTTTCAGTTGTTTTATCTCCACGATTCCTCCATCGGTTTTACCGATTCTTCCTATCCGATATATCCGTTTTTCGGATGCTTCATCTTATGATATCATCAATTTATAAAATTTGTAAATAGAAAGGATGTCTTATGAATCAAACACGTGCTCAATTCGGATTAATACTCTCAGCATTATTTTGGGGTATCTCAGGTATACTCACACAAATCGCTTTAGAAGATGTATCAACAATGGTACTCATTTTCTTTCGCTTTTTTATTTCAACAGTTTTGGCATTACTATTATTTAAAACATGCAAATTTGAGAAATCATATCTGAAACACGGCTTTATACTCGCCTCTCTCTTAATGGTTATATATGTTTCTAGTACAGCTGGGCTAAAATATACCAGCGCTTCTAATGCTGGTTTTATAATAGGATCAAATGTTATTCTAGTGCCTTTCATCAATCGACTGTTTTACAAAAGCCCAATTCAAAAAAGTGTTTATATGAAATCCTTTGTTTGTTTTATCGGTTTGGCCTTGATTACATTGAAAGGTGCAAAACCTCTAAACATAGGTGATTTCTACTGTTTTATCGATGCAATAGCTTATTCTCTTTATATAATTTATAACAGTCGCATCGATAAAAATCTAGAAACCCAGAAATTGATTTCCATCCAATATGGATTTGTCGCTTTCTTCTCATTATTCTATATTGTAAGCTTTGAAGGTTTACCTTTACAGATGAGCATTAAAGGCGCACTAGCCATTTCGATATTAGGTGTTCTTTGTACTTTCTTAGCTTTTTATATGCAACTTAAGTCTCAACAATATATAAGTGCAGAAAAAGCCAGTCAGCTTTTATCGTTGATCCCAATTTTCACTGTATTATTTGATATGATCATTATGGGCACTTTACTTACATCTGCTGCACTTATTGGAGGATTACTCGTCATGTCAGTTTCTGTAGAAATACCAATAAATAAACTTATCATAAAACCAAACAAAATTTAACACAGCATTGTTTATCAGTATTTTAGATTCTCCTTATGATAAGATAAAATAGGAGGATTCAAAATGAAAACTGATTTAAAACCATTATTACATCCAGTACCAATCGTACTCATCGGCACCACCATTAAAGATCAAGTAAATTATACAACTATTGGAGATGTGGCAATCGCTGGTATGAATCCAGCTCTGATAATGATCAGTCTACATGCCGATCATCTTACAACAGAGGGACTTTTAGAACATGGTCTATTTAGTGTTAACACGCCGGATACATCAATGTTAAGTAAAGTAGATTATTGTGGTATGGTCTCTGGTAGGGATGTTGATAAATCTTCTTTATTCGAAACGATTTACGACTTAGAAAAAACACCTTATATCAACAATGCAGTTTTTTCACTGATCTGCAAAGTGGAAAACTCCATGCAAGTAGAACACCGCATCATATTTGTCGCCAAAGTGCTCAAGACCATTGTAAGAGATGATTTGTATACAAATGACACCATTTTATACAACAACATCTCCACCATCTTGTATGGATTAAATAATAGCTATTATGATACTGGAAAAGTTATCGGAACAGGTTATAAAGAAGGCAAAAACCTATGAGATAAACTCTCATAGGTTTTTCTATTGAATGTAGTCCAAAGGATTAACGACACTCCCGTTTATAATGATTTCAAAATGAACATGTGGACCTGTACTATTACCGGTACTACCCACTTTCGCAATTTCTTGATACTGTGATACATAATCACCAACTGAAACGAGTAGTTTGCTGTTATGAGCATATCTAGTTCTTATACCGTTGCCATGATCTATTTCAACTAAATAGCCATAACTACTATGCCATCCCGAAATGGTAACCACACCACCATCAGAAGCTCTTACACTTGATCCGTAGTTGGCTGCCATATCAATCCCTCTATGAGAAGCATTCCATCTAGGACCAAAATACGACGTAATATTATACTCTGTCAACGGACTGATAAAAGTACCTGTAGCACCTTTACTCGGTAGTGCTTTTAGGCCTTTAGAGATGACTGCTGAGATCGGTTCTTTGACAACGACTTCACTTTCAACAACTCTATCGATTTCTATCCCATTTATTTTTGTAATCGTTGCAGTAATCTCTTTAACACCATCTGCACCATAATTTATAGTTTCATTTGTACCCATATACTCATTAGGATCACTTGTATAAGTATATGATTTTGGAATTGCCACATCATATACAATACGTTCTACAACTTCAATTGACATCTCAGGTTCTGCTACTGTAATAATTAGGTCTTCACCTATTTGCAAGCTGGTTTCATTATCTTCCAAACCAGGATTTAAATCATATAAAGAAGACAGTCTCATATTATTTTTTTCTGCAATAGTAGAAGGAACGTCTCCTGATACCACTTCATAAGAAACAGGTTTATCTTTTAATTTTGTAATAAAATCTACCGCATCATCAACTTCTTGAATCTCACTTTCAAACACAAGCATGTTTTCAAAGTTGATCTCTTCAATCATATTGATGGAACAAAGTTCGGTTTCACAATTTTTCACTCCCAATTCGTCTTCGGTAAACTGTATCTCTTCAATTTCATTATTAGCCAGTTTAACTTCTACATCTACAGGGTGTGTTGAGTTAATCATTTGCTCCAACGCTTTTTCCAAAACAACTTTTACATCATCGCGACTCGATAGAATGAGTTCCATATCATCAATTGATAATTTGACCGCTTCTTGTTTTAAAGATGATTGATAATCCATATACGAATCGGTTATTTTTGAAATAATCTCCTCATTGTCTGTATAAGTAAGATTTTCAGAAGTAACCTCCTTGAAGGTAACATTTATATCTGCACTATATCCTAACTGTAATGATAAACTGCTAAATGCTTCTTCGAGTACATAGGTTTGATCCGTTTTTGTATTGATGACTCCAAGTACAGTATCATTATATGAAACTTCAACACCAATCATAATATCCGTCATAACAACTGGAGTTATGGCCGTTTTATCATTGTCTTTAAACGCTACGTTAAAGAGTGTTACGACCAAGAATAAGCCTCCTATTAGAATTAGTAATTTATATGTTAGATCAAAATGTCTCTTTTTGTGTTTCATGATTAACCCCCAAAATACAGTCTTTTCGCGACCTGTCTAGAGTATCAAAGTTTTGTGACAAGATTGTGTCAAACGCCATTTTTCCATAAGTTAGAGAACTCATCAATATTTACTGGATTCAAAAAAATTCCAATCAATGTGATTGGAATGTTATTCAATAATTCTATCGCCAGTCATATAGCGATTGACTAAGTTATTCAATTCTTCAAAACTGTAGATATATTTTTTATGAGCTGGAAAGTATAATCTGCATTTTAGACCTAATATCTTATGAAAACTATCTAAACTCTCTAAAGATAACACTTTATTATTTTTTGCCCATTTCTTTGTATAGATATCACCAACAATATCACCAATTAAAGCATATTCATTATTTAGAACTATTGTAGATGAACCTTCTGAATGTCCAGGTGTATGAACAACATAACCATTTAAACCATATGATGTCAGATCAAATCTTTCAGTAAAAACAATCAATTTTTCCGGGTTTACGAACTCTCTTACGTTATCGGCTTCACTTATATGCACTAATACATCTACATCAAAACAAGCGAGTATTTCACTTAAATTTTCTATATGATCATGATGTGTGTGCGTTAATATAATCAATTTAAAAGTTTCAGCTTCAAATGCAGACAAATGCTCTAGTACTGACAAACACGTTTTTTTACGTCCTGTATCCACTAAAACCATAGTGTTATGTTTTTTTATTTTCAACGGAAGATTGGTTGATAAAACTCTTTGTATTAAAGCACTGTCTTTTGTTTGCCACATATCTTATCCTTAGTAATTTTTCTTATCATATCACATTATCTACAGATCCAAATATACCTTATAAAATCATTGTTTCTAGATTTTCTAACACTACAACAATCAATAATCTCGAAGCTTTCATCAATTAATTCTTCTGTCATGTCTTCGCAAGCCACTAAAACAAACTTATCAGAAATTCTCTTAGCGTTTTTTATGATCATCATTTGATTGGCTTTATCGGTACTCGTTAAAATACCATAAGGAATATCGATAATGGCAGCATCATAATGTTTCTCAAGGTCTTTGATATTCCCTGTTTTAACACGCGATTTATAACCAAAATGTTCAAGATTTAATCGAGCCATCTCAGCTACCTTATCATTGATGTCACATCCATCGATGTCATAACCTGCAAATTTGGCTTCTAATAAAACAGTACCAACACCGCAACACGGATCAATCAACGTCTTCTTAAAGTCGCCATTACCGGCTGCGTTTGCTAACACTTTTGCCAAATAGATCCCCAAAGAACTTGAAAATGAGTGAGGTTTATCGTTATGTGATTTCCATTTCATATTATTGGTCGTTAACAAACCAAAATACCACATGTCTTGATATAAAGTAAGACCTAAAGTATTTTTTGGATTCTTAAAAGTTGGATAACCATGCATAACTTGACCAACCTCTTTACAATAAGTCTTCTGTTCAGTTCTTGATGGTATGATATTTGAAGGATCATAAAACTTCACCAGAAAATCATCAATATTATACTGATTGGTTTCTATCAATTCAACAATACCTTTTAGTGAAGAAGCTGTGTATATAATTTCAAGTCTATTTCTTATATAAGGGCTAATAGATGGTTCAACTGAATGTTTAGAAAAAAAGTTTTTTTCTTCCTCAAAAGATCCGAAGAGAGACCTCATTTCGAAACTACACAGTTCTTTTTCATGATTCTGATAATTTACATTATAAATATATTGAACTGAATTCATATGCCTCCTAATATTGACGGCTAATTGTTTTTTAGATATTGTTTTATTCAAGAAGTAAATTGTCTCGTACTGTCATTCTAATTTAAAATCTATCACAAAACAACTTTCGTTTACTCCATAATATTTTCTTGTCTGCTTATGGTAACATAACATATTACTCAGGCAATAACAAACATTATTAACGAAATCAAAAATAGCTGATTTATATCATCAAAAATAATTATACTAAAGTCAGATACAATTTTGTTGTTTAGATTTTGCTTTGTCCATAAAAATATTAAGTTACTTACTAAATCCTATTATACCTTGATACTTAAATAATTATTTGAAATGACTATACTAAGGATATATAATTACAATACGATAATAATGATCATATGATTGAACATGAAAGGATTGACTATGAAAAAAATACTCATCACCGGCGGTGGTAGCGGTTTAGGATTTGAACTTTCAAAAGCATATGCAAAAGAAAATAACCACCTTATTTTAGTTGGTAGAAGTAAAGAAAAGCTTGAAGTAGCTGTTTCAACAATAACTGATAAGGGTGGTGTTGCTGATTATATCGTATGTGATATCACAGATATTAAATCAATCGACCTATTAAAAAGTACGTTACAAATGAAGTATCATGCTATTGATTGTTTGATAAATAATGCAGGCATAGGGTATTTTGGTCCTATAGAAGAACTCTCTCTTGATGAACTCGATCAGATGTTATCTCTTAATGTCAAAGGTACCATTCTTATGACTCAAACACTTTTACCTCTCATAAACGAGAAAATCATCAATATCATTTCAACTGCAGGGTTAAAAGGAAAAATTAATGAAGCCGCTTATGTAGCCAGTAAATTTGCTGTAAGAGGATTTACTGAAAGTCTCCAAAAGGAGCTGTCTATTAAAGTAACGGCTGTTTATATGGGCGGTATGGCAACTCCATTTTGGGATCATTCAACTCATATCAAAGATAAAAGTCGATTAAAAGATCCATCTGATGTTGCAAAGGAAATTCTAGCAAAAGATGATGGTAGATTAGAAATCATCATAGAATAAGATGATTTGATAATAAAATTTTTCATAGATTCTAAAAAGAGCGTCTTTTGCTTAGACGCTCTTTATCAATTCAATATTAATCTTTTAAAAGCATCTCAACAATTTTTGTTGTATGATACCCATCTTCAAAGGTAACTAAGTTATTTGATTTACCATCGATTGCATTATAAAATGCATCTATCAATTCATATGTCGCATCAACGGCTTCTGGAGTTACCAAAGTTTTTTCACCACCATTTAAAGTCATGAACAGATCTCGCCAATTTAACATTTCAACGGAACCATTTTCACCGTAAATAGTCAACTTCAACTCTTCTTTTTGATTAACACCTGTTAAACCATTAAATACAAGTTTTAAATTGTTTTCTAATTCACCGATTGCAACAATCCCAGTTTCGGACTCTAAAGGATTATCTGAATACTCAACAAAGGACTGGAGATTATTAATCTCTCCAAATGATGACTGAATCAACTGTACAAAGTGTGTGAAGACTTCTCTTACAAAGCCACCTTCTTCTTTGGTATTGATCCAGTTGTTTTGTTGCCATGTTCTTGGCCATACTGGAAATACTGCCGTTAATTCAATTCTTTTTAAGTTCCCTAGAGTGTTCTCAGTTAGTATTTTCTTTATCTGATTATAAGCATAACCGTAGTATAACGGGAAATTCATACCATGAACAACTCGACTTTCATTTGCTACGCTTAACATCTTTTTGGCTTCATCTATGCTACTTGCAAGTGGTTTTTCACAAAGTACATGTTTGCCTGCTTTCATCACTTTTAGCGCTATTTCACAATGATACTTTGGTGGTACTGCGATATAAATCATATCTATTGAATCATTATTAATTAGCTCCTCATACGATCCAACTGAAGGTAAATCAAATTTCTCAGATATTTCTTTCATACGATTTGTATCCACATCATAAACACCCACAATATTGGTTCTAGGATTTTTAATGAATGTATTAATCAATCGTTCTCCGATAGCTCCAAGCCCTATAATTCCTGTACCTATTTTATTCATAGTCATCCTTTCGTAGTTTTATAACTCTGATTTGTAGCTTATACTGTAAAAATATTTATAGTTATTTCTAATTTCATATTTATTTCTGTAATCGAAGTATATCATGCAAGTACTAGAAATTCAAACACTTAGAGTACACTCTCAATTGCTCTCAGGCTGCTTATTGCACTTAAATCCAGCAAAATATCATCTTCTTAATAAAAAATATTACACTCAGTTATGGTTTGTATCTTTTTCTATCATTAATTCGTACAAATGGAATATTTATAATAAAAAACAGAAATTCATCACTCAATTTCTGCTTTAATACGCTTATACAATGATAAATTGAAAGGCGCTTCACTTGATTCAGTGCGAAACAACCTTATAAGAGAACTATAAATTCTTATTTCTCAAAATCTATTTTTGAACACACTCTCTATGGTAGCACCTCATTATTACTTTATTGGTTTACTTAATGTAGCTATTGTAGATTTTTTGAAACGTACCATCCTCTTTTATTTCAAGTACTTTTTCATTGAACATTTCCGCCATTTCATATAAGTCGTTTTTTTTGCTGAACATATTGTACAAAGGCGCATTTCGATATTCTGGTTTTAATACTTTTATTTGATCTTGATATCCCAAATTCTTCATATTCATCAACACAACTAATTCATTATCCAATAAAATATCAATCCTGTCGTTTAATAGTTTTTTTAGGTTTTGAGGAATATCCTCAGCCTCTTCGACGATAAGCAAATTATTTGCAAAGGCATCATTAAATTCTTCTCCATGACTATATCCTCTGTTTATGCCAAAGGTATATTCACTGAGTTTAAATAGATCCCCATCAAAATCGATTGCTGAGTCCGCTTTAACAAACAGACAGGTACGACTCATCAAAATGGGATCCTCATGAAAAATGCCGTATTCTTCTCTCTCTTTTGTTTTATTTACATCTGTCAATATATCTGCTTCGCCACTCTGTATCATTTCAATAGCTCTTTTGAATGGCACAAACGTTACAGTAGCTTCATAACCCATCCGGTTGAGTGCTTCAACCGTCACATCCACTCCAATCCCCTTTGCCACACCATTTTCTTCATATTCATATGGAGCCCAAGTGCTTGATACGATGCGAACGGTCTTCACATTGCTTTTGATTTCTCCCATCTCTGTACCATCAGCATTAATCAATTCATTTTCGGATATTTGATTGGTACATCCTGTAAAACTCAATAGAACAATCCCAATTGCCAATATCACTATTCCAGTCATTTTTAAACTCATCTATCACGCCTCACTTTTAGCCACAAGGGATTCGGGAATTTCATCTCCCAATATAATAGTTACCCTATATATTAAATATAAATCCATGGATTTCAGATGTCTTATTTTTAGTTTCCATACAATATAGATAAATCATGGATCATAATTATCTTTAACCATGTAATGATTACAAAAGAACTTCATCTCATAATCGAGATGAAGTTCTTCTAAAGCTAATCATATTGTTTTTTTATATCTTTTTCGAATGTTTTGTTTAGATAACACAAATCTTTATACGGATAAAAAAGAAACTCTAGTAATCTAACTCTTCTATTTGATAGTCTTCAGGTAATTCCTCTTCAGTTAAAAAACAAAAATTTTCATCACGTAAAATAGCTAAAAATACATCGTATGGAATCCTAGAAAACTCACAAGAATAATTACTTGCTCCAAACCACATACCCGATTTACTGTTAAGATTTAAACCTCTAGCAAACTTGGTATAATTAGAACAATCATGAACGACTAAATCCCAGTTCTCATCATCTGCAATTTTCATAAATTTCAGTGTTAACTCTCTACTCCAAGTTGGCGATATATAACCCAGTCTTGAAATATACATGTTATCCCCAAAATAATTATAAATGTTATTCTCATTTAAATGTAATTCTGCACAATTAATAAAATCTAATTTTGTATCTAGAATAGCCTGTTTTTTCTCAAAGAAAGCATCGAAAAACTCTGGTGTCATTGGCGTTTCAATACCTACGTTTTTAATATATTTCTTTGCTAATCTAATATTTTCAATAACATCATCAGAACAATCAGAAGCACCTAAGTTAAAACGAATCTCGTTAAGTCCAGCTTCACCCAATGCTTTTAAATTATCTTCGGTCGCCAAAGTACCATTTGTATACATATGCTGATATATCTGTTCATCACTAAACCTCTTAATCACTGAATAGTATTTTTCAATCTCTATAAACGGCTCTAAATAGACATAAGCTATACCAGTTGGTTTTTCGTGAATTGAAAGAAGTAAATCAATATCCTTTTCATAGAATTTTGTATCACCAATCTCCCAAATGCCTTCTCCAATCGGAGAGCTATCATCTAGTTGTCCATAATTGTAACAAAATTTGCACTCTAGATTACATTTATTCGTTTTTCTCACTGCACTCAAACCAGTACCAATCAGACACGAACGACATCCCTTAGGAAATTTTTCATCATTCCCTACATAGAAAGTTCTATTCTCCAAAGTTTTCAATTTTTTTATCTCAGACATTAACTTTTCATTTCTATCATCTATCACAGCTTCAATCTGTGCAAAAGTAGAATATACGATTTCCTCATGTTTTGAAGAAATCTCTTCGTCCTCTGGTAATATCGAGAAAAATTCAAACCATCTCAATGCATCTTTCTTCTTAATTTTCATAATGTGTCCTCTCTAATCAATCTTAAGAAATCTATCAATTATCTTCTTTTTAATAATGTAACTGTTTCAACATGAGTTGTGTGCGGGAAAAGATCAACAGGCTGTACACTTTCTACTGTATATTTCTCAGACAGAATCTTAAGATCTCTAGCAAGTGTAGATGGTTTACATGACACATAAACAATCTTTTTAGGAGCCATATTAAGAAGTGTCTGAAGAACTTCTATCTCACACCCTTTTCTTGGCGGATCAACCACTACAACATCTGCCTTATAGCCTGTTTTATAGAGTTTCGGCATCACTTCTTCTGCTTTGCCTGTTATAAACTCTGTATTATTTACATTGTTTCTAACAGCATTTTCTATAGCATCTTCTATAGCAGCCTCGATAATCTCTACACCAATCACCTTTTTAGCCGACTTAGCCAAAAATAATGAGATTGTACCAATACCACAATAGACATCAAATACAGTATCTTCTTTTGTTATGTCCGCCATTTCCAAAGCTTGTTTATAAAGTACATCTGTCTGAGATGGGTTCACCTGTAAAAATGAAAGTGGTGATATCTCAAAAGAGTTGTCTTCTATATAATCCACAATCTTATCTTGACCACATAATGTTATATTCTCATATCCCATTACTCTATTGCCCTTAGAGGTATTGATGTTCTGAATCACAGATTTAATCTGTGGGAAGTCTTCAATCAATGAATCGCCAAGTGTTTTAAGAACCGATTGTTCTTCTTTTGAATTGGTCACAAAAATCAACATGATATCTTCAGTTTTAAAGGAAATTCGAGTAATGATATGTCTGAGAATGCCTCTATGTTTTTCTTCATTATATATCTTAATGTCTATGTCATTTAACTTATTCTTTAGTGACTTCATCATCTTATTAATAAGAGGATGTTGTACCATGCAATTATCTATATTAACAACATCATGAGTTCTTTGTTTGTAAAAGCCGACTCTCACTTCACCATCAACCAGTCTAACCGGGTATTGAGATTTATTTCGATAAGCAATAGGCTCTTCCATTCCTATCACATCTAAAACCTCTACATCCAAGTCTCCAATGCGTTTCATTGAATTTTCAACCTGCTGCTTTTTTATTTTTAGTTGAGCATCATAGGTCATCACTTGTGTTTGACACCCACCACATTTAACATATGGACATTCAGGAATCTGTCTATAACTTGACGATTCAATAATTGAATCAACTAATGCAACAGCATATTGTTTTTTTACTTTAATTATTTTAGCCTTTACCAAATCTCCCGGTATAGCACCATGAACAAATACAGTAAAGTTATCAACTTTTCCAATTCCTTCTCCATTATCGCCCAAATCAATTATCTTTAATTCATAACACTCATTTTTCGTTAACATAATAGCCTCCTATTGACCACATATTATACCATAGTTCTACTTATTTACACAACTTCAATCAATTGAAGATTCTAAACTCCTAAGATCTATTATAAAAATATTAATAACTAAACATTCTCCATATTTGAAGTAGTAAAATGATATGATTTGCTCTATAATTGAATTATGCAAAAAAGGAGCTTTTAAGGAGGAAAATGTGACACGCTTATTTATTAACTTATTTTTCATAGTCATAGTATGTTTTACACTTGCTGTTTTACCTATAAACACTGCAGCATTAGAATTATTTGATTTTGAGGGTCTTTTTTCAAATGAAGAGCCTGAAATCGTAGAAGAAACGCCCGTAGACGAAGCTTTCAAAGCAGAGTATACAGTTACTTATGAAAATATTAATAACCGATTATATAATCCAGATGATATAAAGGTTGTTTTAAAAACTAATATCCCAAAATCATATGAGAATGATTACGATTTTAATGACATCACTTTGGCACTTTATCAAAATGATAAAATTTTTCAGATATTGAATTCAGACAAATTTGTTTCCAACAGTCAATTAACTTATGATAACGACTTAATTACTGTCAACTATACTTTAACTTTTGATTATTACACTTTAGAACTCAATAGAGATGGTTTCTTTGATGCTGAAATTAATTTCGATGCTTCAAAAAACATTCCCTCAAAGGTATATCAATTGGCTTATAGACCTGACATAGATTATGTTAATAATGGTTCTGCTCAAAATAATGGTAATTTCATTTATAAAGCCTTTTTCAAAAATGTGTCAGGGACCCATTTAGTACCGCTATACTTCAGTGTTAAGTATCCAGAAAGTATTACCGTTGAAGTAAGAAATAGATTATACAATCCACCACCACTAGGTTACGGATTATCAGAAAATGCCATTATACCAGAGAGATCTAACATTTCAAAAATTGGTGATAAACATTACGGCGTATTCTTATATACAAATGAAATCAACAAAGTAATCGAAACAAAAGAAGAAGCACAATTGGCAATAGATGCTTTGGTTAAATCATTAACAAGATTACCTCATATCAATAAGTTAACAATCTTTGTAGATGATGTTCAAGTAGAAGGTTCTTTGTTTGATATTGACTTAAAAACAGTCTATGAACAAACAGATGAAACCTATGTCTATTTAACGGAAAGAAATGCTACTACTAAAAGATACTTAATTCCAGTTGAAATAAGTGAAGATAATGTTTATGACGAGATATTGTCAATCTTCAGTGTATTAAAAACAGGTTATATCGATAACAAACAATGGATTCAGATCATACCGCCAGAAGTTGAAATGGATACGTTTATGATTGAAGGTACTACCATAACTGCTGACTTTAACGAAGCTTTCTTAAACAGTTATACTGATCAACCAGAGTACAGACGTTTGATGATCAATAGTATTTTATACTCATTCACATCAAATCCAAATATCAACAAAGTTTTAATTACAGTTAACGGACAGCCAGTTACTGATTTTGGCGGTTATGATTTTACAGAAGCACAACAAGAACCTTCATATATTAACTTTATAGGTGATTACTAAAACAATCCCTCTAATCAATTTTGATTAGAGGGATTTCTTAATCTATAATATCCATTGTATCTAACCATAAAAAGTATGCTTCACTTAACTGCTCTTTTGATAAACCAAGAACCTTTTCAATCGCATCAGCTGTTGTTAACATGTTATCTGTATCAAAATTCTCATTTAAAACACTGCTGTTAAACGGCTTTTTCCCCGCTTCGTAAAAAATATCCATTAATGTGTCATGACCATACGTTTCAATGATATACCTTACATACATATAACTGGTATTGTACCAGTCACCAACTATTTTACCCTGAACATTGTATAAATCTAAAGTTTCCAGATACTTGATATCTTTCAACATATCATTTTTATCCATCGGTCTTATATCACCATGAGTCTCTCTTTCAACAGCAATATTTCCATAATACATCGCAATACCTTCCAACAGCCAAGCGGATAAATTATTGTTACATACTTTTATGGTGATATGGTGAGTCAATTCATGCTGCAGTGTGCCAGGATAACCATCATAACTATGTCCGGTATACATTTTTAAAGATTCATCCGGTTCAGCCCATCCGGTAAACAACCAGGATATTGAAGGGACTGTCCTTTGTCTTAACAGTTCCTGGTCATTAAACAGTTTGAGTTCAAAATTAGCATCGGCCTTTTCATCAAAAACTTTTTCCAGATTGTCATAAGCTTGATTAAGATATGACGTAAACGCTTCAACCTTAGTCTCACCTTTCATATACTTTACAATAAATCGATCTGTTTTTTCCACTTCAAAATTATAACCACAATCTTTCCATGCATCGTTCTCTAATTTAAATAAAAGTGGATACCCAATATCAATCAACGTTGACGCTTCATGCTTTTGTCTTATATTGACAACAGCAGTTACATCGTCAATCATCTCAACCGACTCTATCTCAAATGAAATATCAGATATCTCATCTTTAGTCATTTCTCTAAACCATCTACCCTGTTCATTGATATAATATTGATTGGATTCAGAAACTGTAGACATATACAACTCCAAATCCCGTTGTTCAATCGCCTCAAGTTTTGTAGCCATTATATCAAAAATCAATGAATCAAATTGCAGTTCTTCAACAAGTACTTGTGGCTCAACGTGTTCAACTGTACTCTCAGTTATCGTCTGACATCCAATCAAAGAAAATAACAGTATAAAAAACAATAATATCTTTTTCATTTAAATCCCTCCACCTTATCATGAGTAACTAAAATTGTACAACGTTAATAATTCACTTCTACATTTTTATCATACCCTATATATTTTACGACGACCAATATGTTACAAAAATAAAACAAAGGACCCTTTACGAGTCCTTATGGTTATCAAGCTTTAATACCGTTTAATATAATATTCTTAAACAAACTCTGAAAATCGACTTTATCACAGTACTCATTTTTCAGATGTTTCTCTCTTAAAATCAAACGCTGAAATAAGGCAAAAAAGTTTTGACTGATGAAGTGAAACATATCCTCAGCTGAAAGACTACTTTTTATACTGCCGTCTTCCACACCTTCTTTAATATACTTAAACAATGGATCTTTGCTTGGATCCAGAGCAAGTACAAATTCTTCTTCTAATGCTTCTGAAGGATAATCATCCTTAAAGTATCGATCAAATTCAGCTGTAAACTTCATCTGATTTTTTATATCTTCTACATTGACATGATCAAAATACATTTCAACCTTCTCAAATCCTGAAAGTTCTTCTGAATCAGCAATCTGCAATACAATGTAATCTTGAATTTGCTTCATAACAATGAGTTCTATTTCAAAAGCCAATACATCTTTAGTCAAAAAGTATCGGTACAAAGTTCTTCTATTGATGCCAACTGCTTCTGCGATATCTTTCATCTGAGTGTCAGCAATACCATTTTTTATAAACTGTTTTTCAGCTTCTTTTACTATTCGTTCTCTAGTTGTTAATTTTTCCATTTCATCACCCATTATTATGATAGCATCACAATACATATTAAGCAAGTTAGTCGATTATATAATGGTTCGTAACAACACCTTCTTCATTTATAACTTCTATGATCAATTTCTCGTCTGCAGTTATTTTTATGCCTTCGTAGCCCTGATTTGCCTCGATATAACCGCCACCAATCATAATTGGAAATGGAATATCTTCAGAAGCTTCAATAAACTGCGATGCATGAGTATGACCCGAAACCATCAAATCAACAGACATCTCACTCAACAGTCCTACCCACTTCTCTTCATATAAACTAAGAGGTGTGATTCCATCATTAATATCGTAACTGTTCAGTGGGACGTGAGAAAATGCAATCACATACTCTGAATTCTGATACGCTTTACTCGCTACAACACCTTCTAACCATTTTGTTTCTTCTTCTCTATAAGCCTCAAAGTCAGCCAAACCCCCATACTCTTCATGATTATCAAGTTTGTCCTCACCAGTGTCTAACACAACAGCAAAAATGGGTCCATAAGTAAACGTGTAGTAATAACGGCCATCTGGTAACGCCAAGTAATCACTCAGCTCTCGAGCCGCTTTCCCTCTCGTTTCATGATTGCCTCTTGTAAAGTAAAAGGGTTTAAAGCCTGATGTGTGCTCTGAAATAGGCTTTAACATATGATCAACAATAATCTCTTTCGAATCAATAGATGATAGGATATCACCATTTAGAAAAAGAAAGTCGTACTCTCCTTTTGAAAGATACTTCTCGTAAATATCATTTCTCTCATGGACATCACTCAACACATAAAAAGAGGTGTTGTCTTTAGATTTATTATCCTCATAACTTATAAAGTCACTATAGACTGTTTTTCCATAAGTGACATTGTTTTGAAAATAATCTTTTATATCCGTGCTACCAACTCTGAAGATCATACCATCAGTCATTTCAGGCACAATGACTTTATGGACTTTTGTATTGGCTTGTATCAATCCATGTTCAGACAGTTCTAATTTCTCTAACGAATTTTCATCGGTACCGTATTCTAAAAATCCAGTACTGTTTTCATTCGTCGTCCACATGACAGCAAAAGCTTCGTCAGAAATATACTGGATATATGGTCCAGACGTTATGTTTATATTGGACTCATAAGATATACCAAACAACAATGTTGTCAAAGAGATTAAGGCTATCAAACTACTTATTTTAAAGTTTCTTGACAGTTTCCACTTCGGATAAAAAATCACTATAAATACAACCAAGATCGATAACAGCAAGATTGGGGTAATCTGTTTGATATTTCTAAAAACTATGTGTTTTTCAGATCCTAACATCATATAAAGATAGTTATTTAATAAAGTGAAAATTCCTGTCCAAACAATTGTTAAAAGCACATGAATAAATCCCAATTTTCTAATGGGTTCCAGTATATGTTGTCTTAGTAATATCACACTATATACACAAAACACTAAAAATAATCCCCAAATAATCAACGCGAGATTAAATCCTCCTACTTCTTGATTAACAAAAAACCAAATAGGCTTCATCGACCAGTAAATCACAGTATTTATCATTGAAACAATCATAATGAAGCTTAAAAACAGATTTCTATTACTTTTCATAACCTTCCCTTTCTATACGCCACTCGTGTGGCATTTTTATTATAATTTATAATAACCTTCTTGACAAGGCCTCAAAAAAAATTGTATACTCAAAACAGAAAGCCACACGCGTGGCGTAAATACTTGGAGGAAAAATGTTAAGAAAACAACCCCTTAATTTCAATTGGAAATACACCCCCGACTTTAAAGAAGTCTATATTAACTCGTCTTTTGATGACACATCATTTACAACTGTACAACTCCCTCATAGCAATATTGAAACACCATATAACAATTTTGATGAAAAGATCTATCAGTTTGAAAGTTGTTATCGTAAAAAAATATGGATTGATTCAATTGCTTCAGATGAGCGTGTTTTAATACACTTTGAGGGTGTTATGACATATGCCAAAGTCTACTTAAATGGTCAATACTTAGGCGACCACAAAGGAGGTTATACCGCCTTTAAGATAGATTTAACAGAAGCCGCAAAGTTCGATGCTGACAACGAATTAGTCGTTTATGTAGATTCACAAGAGAGAAACGATATCCCCCCTTTTGGTTTTGTTGTTGATTATTTAACCTATGGCGGGATATACCGTGAAGTTTCACTTGAGTATCGTCACAACATCCACTTTGAATCCATCGCAGTCAAAACAAACGACATTATAAAAAACTCAGAAATGTCCATCGATCTATATGTTCATAACCAGTTAAAGATTAAAGATCATTTGACTTGTATATGTGATTTAAAACTCAACAATCAATCGCATCATCAGTTCAGCCTAGACTTCACTTTAATGGGCGAACATAAAGAATCACTTACTATAAGTGAATCTTTAAAGGATATCAAACTTTGGGATTTGGACAATCCAACACTTTACACTTTAGAAGTTACACTTTTAAGAAATGGAAAACTACTGGATCATCATGAAATACGTATAGGATTTAGAGAAGTCGAATTTAGAAAAGACGGATTTTATCTAAACAGAGAAAAAATTAAAATTCGAGGATTAAACAGACATCAGTCATTTCCCTATGTGGGTTATGCCATGCCAAAAAGCGCTCAATACAAAGATGCTGATTTACTGAAATACGATCTTGCTTTAAATACAGTCAGACTTTCTCATTATCCTCAGAGCAAACACTTTTTAGATCGTTGTGATGAAATCGGACTACTTGTTTTTGATGAAATCCCTGGTTGGCAACATATTGGAGATGAAGCTTGGCAAGATGTAGCACTTCAGAATGTAAAAGAAATGATATTAACAGACATCAATCATCCAAGTGTAATCATTTGGGGCGTTAGAATAAACGAATCACAAGACGATGACTGTTTTTATGAAAAAACGCATCAACTCGCAAAGTCATTAGATGATTCAAGACAAACGGGTGGTGTAAGATGTATTAGAGACAGTCATTTGATTGAAGATGTCTATACTTATAATGATTTTGTGCATACAGGTAAAAACCAAGGTCTTGATAAAAAGAAAGCTGTAATCAAATCTGAAAAACCTTATTTGGTAACTGAATACAATGGTCACATGTTCCCTACCAAGAAATTCGATAACGAGTCACACCGAGTAGAACATGCTTTAAGGCATCTCAATGTTATGGAAGCTTCAGCTGCAGACGATTTGATTTCTGGTGCCATAGGATGGTGTATGTTTGATTACAATACCCATAAGGATTTTGGTAGTGGTGATAAGATCTGTTATCACGGTGTTATGGACATGTTCCGAATCCCAAAATATGCAGCTTACACCTATGCCTCACAACAGCATGATACACCCGTAATGCATATTGCCAGTTCAATTAACATTGGAGAATATGAGGCTTCTCTTTTACAGGATATCTGCATATTTACAAATTGTGATTACGTTGAACTGTATAAAAACAATACTCATATCAACACCTTTAGACCCAATTATGAAAAATACCCACATCTTTTACATCCACCGATAATTGTTGACGATTTTGTAGGAAGTGCAATCATGGATAACGAGAATTTTTCCAAGAATGATGCTTTGATAGTAAAGAATCTATTAGCAAGTGTGAGTAAAAATGGAACCAATCTGAAGTTTACAGACAAATTAAAAATGGCCTGGATTTTCTTGAAATACAAAATGAATACTAGAGATGCAGAAGATTTATACACCAAATACTTTGGTGGTTGGGGTGGCAGTGCAACGGATTATGTTTTCAAAGGTTATAAAGACGGTGAGTGTGTTACTGAAGTTCAAAAAAGCCAAGTTTTTAATCCTGAGTTAAAAGTATCGGTTGATTCAAGTGAGTTGATAGAAGATATCACATACGACACCACCCGCGTGGTACTAGAATTAGTTGATGAATATGATCAATCCATTATTTATGCTCATGATGCCATCAGACTTTCTTGTGAAGGACCGATCGAAATTATTGGACCAAAAATGATTTCACTTATTGGTGGTTCAATCGGTTTTTGGATAAAGACAAGTGGCGAAACTGGAACTGCCAATCTACACATTCACTCGGAGCGTTTTAAAACCATTACAAAAGAAATAAAAGTTACAAAATTAATTTAGAAGCCAACACGCTCAAATTCAAGTTAAATTAACTCAAATGAAAATATACGTTATGTTGGTGATTTCGGATCACGAATATATGACCTTTAATCTAATCAGGAGAAAAAACATGGCTAAGTTATCAAAAAAAATTCGCGTTTATTATGCCCTCGGTCAACTGGGGTGGTCATTACTTGCATCCATCATCGGCACGTGGTTAATATACTTTTATTTACCACCAGAGGGATCTGGTATTGATATCGTTGTTCCACAGGGTGGTATATTTCTAGGAATCACACTTATTGGTATCATCACCGCTTTTGCAACATCCATCGATGCCATTACCGATCCATGGATAGCCAATAAAAGTGATAAATCCACTCATCCTCTCGGTCGAAGAATTCCATTTATGAGGAAAAGTGCTTTTCCTTTTGCCATGTTGCTTGTTCTTGTATTTGTTGTACCTTTCCAAGGTGATGTTCACATTTTAAACTCTGTATGGTTGTTTATCATCTTTACACTTTACATCATTGCCTATACCTCATATGTTGTACCATACACGGCACTCTTAAGTGAACTTGGTGATTCAACAGAAGAAAGAATAGATTTATCAACCTATATTTCAGTCACATGGTTCTTGGGTTTGGTAATTGCCACTTTTGCGCCAAGTATTTGGGATGTATTACTTCAATTATTTGATATATCAAAAACGCTTGCTATGCAGATTACATTTGGAATGTTAGGTGTTGTCGCTCTTATCTTTATGTTAATACCTGCTTATGGTATTGACGAGAAAAAATATTGTAAAGCAAGTGCAACCAGTTTGGATATGAAAAGTTCTATTAAATCTGTCTTTGCCAATGTAGATTTCAGATACTTCCTATTGAGTGAATTGGGGTATTGGTTATCTAATGGATTTTTCCAAGCAACACTTGTTTATTACATCACCGTTTTGGCTTTACAGAAGGAAAGCAGTGTCGGCCTGATTGTAACTGCAGTAGGTATACTCTCATTCTCACTGTACCCTGCCGTTAACAAACTCAGTAAAAAATATGGAAAAAAGAAACTTATGATAGTATCATTTTTCTTCCTTATCGTTTCATTTATCTATATATCATTCTTAGGAAAACTTCCGTTTTCAGGAATAGTACAACTGATTCCGGTAATTGTTTTCTTTGCCATTCCGAGTGCCATTTCAGGTGTGTTGCCTAATGCCATCATCGCCGATTGTGCGGTTTATGACGCTTACGAAACAGGAGAAAATAAAGAAGCTTTATACTTTGGTGTTCGTTCTTTTTTAAGTAAAGTCGGAATTGCACTTTCTACACTCATTTTACCGTCTGTTTTAGCAATGGGTAAATCTGTTGAAAATGACACTGGGATTAGAATCTCCGTACTCATTGCTGCTGGTGTGGCGTTATTCTCATTAATAGTATTCTTAAAATACGATGAAGAACGCATTTCAGCAAAAATGGAAGAATCAAAAATTAGTTAGGAGGGTCAGAGTACAAATTATCTACTTTAAAACAAACTCAGTGGCACCTTATACGCTTACAAGTGACGATGTGCATAACTAGTACCTGTTTATAATATTTACTGTTTTACAACGCGGTGCAGTTTTTTAAATATAAAAAAAAGACTTTGAGGTTTTTATATACCTTAAAGTCTTTTCTATATTTATTTTTATGGGTAAACTACTTTTTATCCGTCTCCATACTTTTTGAGATAATGTTATATAAATCTGGTGCTTTCTTTTTTAAACTCACTGGTTTTAACTGTTTATCAGTTGTTGCATGTTTTGTAAAACCTTCAACCAACAGTTGATCCGTTTCAACATCATAGACTTCATATCTTAATGTTATTCTAACACCTTTGAACTCGTCTACAAATGTTTTCACATAAACTTCTTCATCGTATTTAGCTGGTGCAATATACTTACAGCCTACTTCTATAACGGGTATCCAGAATCCTTCATCTTCTAATTGTTTATATGGATATCCTAATGATCTAAAGAAGCCGCTTCTTGCTTGTTCAAACCAAGTGATGTAATTACCGTGATAAATCACACCCATTTGATCCGTTTCCTCATATCTTGGTCTAATAAATTCTTTGTGAAAATACATAATACACCCCTTTCTCAAATATTATAACATACTTCAAAAGATATTAAGAAAGATTAAATCACCTTTCAAACTATACTGTTTTCGTATATAATATGGGTAAGTAAGGAGGTCTTTATGAAACTAAAATATCTCATACCAGTCATTTTCCTACTCGTCATTGGTATTTTCATTTATAACTTTATTCAAGACACTTCTACCAATGATGAGTTCACACAACTCAGTCACTATGAATACGCAACATTTTCTGCAGGCTGATTTTGGGGTGTCGAATCGGGATTCGAAAAATATATCGGTGTCATCGATGCCGTTTCCGGTTTTACTGAAGTAGAATCCGAAACACCTGTATACGAACTTGTTAGTTTAGAATCAGAGGCTGTAAGAGTTTATTACGATCCTCGTATTCTGAGTTACGAAAATGTGTTAACCATCTACTGGGACTACTTAAATCCAGATGATGACTATACAACGTGTTATGCCAAAGTGTTTTATAAAACAGAAGCTGAAAAAGAACGTGCGGAACTTTATTTTTCAGATAAATCAAAAGACGTTAAACTTCTAAGCGCTACTGGTTTTCACACTGCGAAAGATGAACATCAAGATTACTATCATACAGAACCAACAATCGATTTCCATGAAACACTAGGAGAGGGTTGGAATAAGGAGGCTAAAATAGCTATGCTTACTGAACTACAAAGACGAGTCACTCAAGAAGAAGGTACAGAACCGCCGTTTGATAATGCATACTGGGATAATAAAGAGCCTGGCATATACGTTGATGTCGTTTCAGGAGAAGCTTTATTCTCAAGTACTCATAAATATAAATCCGGAACCGGATGGCCAAGCTTTTATGACGTGTTAGAACCAGATAATTTTCAGTTACTAGATGACAATAAATTATTTGCCATTCGTACTGAGGTGCGTAGTAAACTTGGAGACTCCCATTTAGGTCATCTTTTTAATGACGGACCTGAACCAACGGGTTTAAGATACTGTATGAATTCTGCATCACTACACTTTATTCCAGTCAAAGATATGGAAAAAGAAGGTTATGGTGAGTACCTGTATTTGTTTAAGGATTAACATCCATATCACTCATAGAAAGAACGCTCTAGGATAGGGTGTTTTTTCTATGTAACAACCTTTTTTTTAATGTTAGGTTAGTATTACACTTCAATTAGTTAAAATTTTAACAGGATATCCCATCTGTTGTTTTCTTCTGAATTGTCAGAATATACCGTTTTAAACTATTACAAAAGATTAACAGATATTTCTATTGTAAAAACATATTTTCAGAGTATAATGCAAGGCATAAGAATGTTAATTTTTTAACAAAGGGATGGTACAGATGAAAAAATCAGATGTTAGAGTACTTGGTTTGGCTTTATTCGCTAAGTTTTTTGGTGCAGGTAACTTAATATTTCCACCTGCCATTGGCAACTTAGCAGGAAAGGAATGGTTTCTTGCTATGATAGGATTTTTTATCACAGGTATCGGCATGCCAGTTTTAGGCATAATTGGTGTCATAAAAGCTGGTGGTTCAATTAAAGACTTTGGTAAACATGTAGGAGAAAAATTTTCTATCGTGTTTGGTTTAGCAGTTGTACTAATTCTTGGACCATTTATGGGTGTTCCAAGAACAGGCGCTACAACATTTGAAATGGGTATTGCCCCCCTTCTACCAAGTATACCTGTAGCATTAGTGATTGGTATATTCTTCTTACTCACGTGGTTATTATCAGTCAAACAAAGTTCTATTATAGATATTATTGGTAAATGGTTAACACCTGTTTTAGTCATTTTGCTTTTATTTATTGTTTCCATGGGTGTTATTAATTCAGTCGGTGATCCAATAACGCATAGCAACACGGCATTCAAAGACGGATTCACTGGTGGTTATCAAACCATGGATCTATTCGTTTCAATTATGTTAGGAGCCGTTATTCTTAAAACTCTTATTGCTAAAGGGTATACAAAACAAAGTGAATTCTTTTCGATTACATGGCGTGCAGGTCTTATTGCAGCAGTAGGATTAAGTACTATCTATGGTGGTTTACTCTATTTAGGGGCTACTGGTCAAACTTTATTGGTTGATGTAACCACAAAGCCTATGATGACTGTAACTCTAGTAGACGCCATTCTCGGGAATATAGGAAGTGTATTGTTAGGTGTATGTGTTTCCTTTGCTTGTTTAACCACATCTATAGGCATTACAGCAGCTGCCAGTGAGTTTATCGATGAGATTACACCAGAAAAGATTAAATACAATTTAATTGTAACCGTAAGTGTTATTGTGTCAGCTTTGATGGCAATGGGCGGTGTTGATTTTATTGTAACAATTGCAGGTCCCATACTGGCTATTATTTATCCTTTAGGTATTGTTTTGGTTATTTTAAATATTATATCCAACTACATCATATATAAAGCATGTTTTAAGTGGACAGTAGTCGCTACAAGCATCATCAGCATCCCAATGGGTATCAGCGAATTTGGTTTCTTTAAAGAAGTGATTGATCCTATAATTCAAGTTTTACCATTTTCAGAACTGGGTTTACCTTGGTTAATGCCAGCTGTATTCGGTTATATCGGATCATATACTTATTTCAGATTACAAAGTCAGAACAGAAAAAGAATGCAACCTCAATTCTAAATGAATACCCAGTGTTTTCACACTGGGTTATCTTTATAATTTCAAACCATAATATAGATGTGAACAGATTTTACCATCCAAATCTGCTATATCTTTTAACCTACCCCACTCTTCAAACTCAAACTTTTCAAGCAATCTAATGCTGGCTATATTGACTTCAAGTAATATGGCAACCATCGTTTTATAATTCAATTCACGTGCTTCGTTAATCATAAACTCTAATAACTTAGAACCGATTCCTTGCCTTAGATGACCTTGATGAATATAATAGCTGACTTCAACAGTGTCTTTCATTGCCTTTCTGCCAGGTCTATAAGCAGAAATATAAACATAACCAATCACTTGACCGTCTTTTTCTATAACATAAAGTGGATATTCCTTGTTTTGATGACTTTCAAACCATTGAATTCTTTCCTCTACTGAAAATGTTTCCAAATCCGCGGTACTTTCTTTTGTCATGATGGCCTGGTTATATATATCTGTCATTGCATGTAAATCATTTCTATTTGCTATTCTTATTTTCATATGTCCCCCCTTTTTATTATACAGTAAATGACAACATTATTGATTTTATTTCACAAATCTTTAAATCCGCACCAAAATTATTACAGCTTGAATCAAAAAAAGACAACCTTCACAGGTTGTCTTAATAGTTTTAATTAGAATACTCTTGTTCTACCTTCGTATACGATACCTTTGTTAGAATCTAAAGTAATCTCTTGTCCATCTTCAATTTTTTGAGTGGCATTCTTAGCACCAACAACTGTTGGAATCTCTAAGTTAAGAGCTACAATAGCACCATGAGAAGTATATCCGCCTTCTTCAATTACCATACCGGCAGCTTTCTCGATGAATGGCATTAAGTCTCTATCAGTTACTTGAGTAACTATGATGTCACCTTCCGTGAATTTTTCTTTAGCTTCTTCAACCGAGTTAACAACACACGCATTTCCAGTTACAGCAGTTCTACCTAAACCTAAACCTCTAAGTAAGATTTCACCAACAATTTCAACCTTCATTAAGTTAGTTGCACCAGTCACGCCGATTGGAACACCAGCAGTGATAACCACCAAGTCGCCTTTTTTTATAAATCCTGCTTCTTTAGATTTATTGATACCCATTTCAAAGATTTCATCAGCAGAAGTTGCCATATCAACTAAAACAGTTTCAACACCCCATACTAAAGCTAATTTTCTTCTAACTCTCTCATTAATTGTAGTAGCTACAATTGGCGCTTTAGGTCTGAATTGAGATACTTTTCTTGTAGTAAATCCAGAAGATGTTGCAGTAATAATTGCAGCAGCATCTAAATCTTGAGCTGTATTACATGTTGCATGAGAAACTGCAAATGTCACACCAGCTTCAACTAAATCTACAGCTTTTTTCTTTAATAATTCTTTGTAATCTATAGAAGACTCCATTTTTAATGCAATACTAGCCATTGTTTGTACTGATTCAACTGGATATCTACCTGCAGCAGTCTCACCAGATAACATGATAGCATCCGTACCATCTAATATTGCATTGGCAACGTCAGTTACTTCTGCTCTAGTCGGTCTTGGATTTCTTTGCATAGAATCCAACATTTGAGTAGCAGTGATAACAGGCATACCCGCTAAGTTACATTTCTTAATCATCAACTTTTGAGCCAATGGCACATCTTCAGTTGGTATTTCAACACCTAAATCTCCACGAGCTACCATGATACCATCAGAAACTCTGATGATTTCATCTAAATTATCAAGACCTTCTTGGTTTTCTATTTTTGAGATGATATGAACATCACCATTTTCGCTTGATTCTAAAATTTTTCTGATTTCTAAAACATCTGCAGATTTTCTTACGAAAGATGCAGCAATAAAGTCGATACCATTCTCTAAACCAAAACGGATGTCCGCTTCGTCTTTAGGTGTAATAGCTGGTAAGTTGATCTTAACACCTGGTACGTTAACACCTTTGTGGTTCTTAACTTGTCCAGTATTCATTACAGTTGTAATAATATCATTACCAACAACTTTTTCAACTCTTAATCCAACTAAACCATCATCTATCAAGATTGTATCCCCGTTTACAACATCACCAGGAAGACCTTCATATGAAATTTGACATTTATCTTGAGTACCAACAAATTCATCAGTTGTTAAAGTAAAAGTTTGACCTTCTTCTAAAATAACTGCTTCGTGGAATTTACCTGTTCTAATCTCAGGACCTTTAGTATCCAATAAGATAGCAACAGGCTTGTTTAATTCTTTTCTTACTTCTTTAATCATTTCAATTCTTGCTAAATGCTCAGCATGATCACCATGTGAGAAATTTAGTCTAGCAACATTCAAACCATTTTCTACAAGTTTAGAAAATACTTCTTTGCTTTCACTTGCAGGTCCAATGGTACAAACAATTTTAGTCTTCTTCATTTTTATACTCTCCTCTTAAATTGATAGCATTTGAGCTAATTCATACATTTTCTTATTATAACGATCATTTGGTTTTGTAGCTTCTTCTAGTGGTACATCAATGATATCATCACCATTGATACCAACTGCTCTACCTCCTTGACCTTCTATTAATAACTCTACCGCTCTGTTACCAAAGCGACTCGCAATAATACGGTCGAAAGCTGTTGGAATACCACCACGTTGTAAGTGACCAATAATCGAAACTCGTGTTTCCATACCTATCTTCTCTTCAATGGCCTGAGAAACCTCATAAGGTTTACCAACACCTTCTGCTAATAAGATAATATTATGTAACTTACCTCTATTTCTACCTTGAATCAGTTTTCTACACACTTCATCAATATCAAACTTTATTTCTGGAATAAGAATGCTTTCAGCGCCTCCTGCCAAACCAGCATGAAGTGCAATATCTCCACAATGTCTACCCATAACCTCTACAATATTGGCACGACCATGAGAAGAAGATGTATCTCTAAGATTACCAATGGCATTAACAACTGTATTGATAGCAGTGTCAAAGCCTATTGTATAATCTGTATAAGCTAAATCATTATCTATTGTTCCCGGAACACCAATTGTCGGGAATCCATGTTGCCATAATCTGTAGGCTCCCTTATAAGAACCATCACCACCACAGACAACCAAACCATCGATGTTAAACATCTTCAGCATATCCAATCCTTTTTGAAAACCTTCATCTTCAATAAACTCTAAACAACGAGCAGATTGTAAAATTGTACCACCTCTATGAATAATGTCACCTACTGAAGAAACATCCATGTCAAAAATATCACCTTCTAGTAGACCTTGATATCCTCTTCTAATCCCAGAAACTTTCAGACCTTTAAAGATAGCTACTCGAACCACGGCTCTAACTGCTGCATTCATACCCGGTGCATCTCCACCACTTGTTAAAATTCCTATTCTTTTCATATCCTCACCTCAATCATTTTGGATGATCATCTCTGACTTGGCACGTTATCGTCCCGGTCGTTATTTTTGTCCCGGATTATCACATCTATAATTTTATAATAAGAAGTGCAATAATTCAAATGAAATTGCATTAAAATCGTCATTTTTACAATGTTTTATAGACTTTTTTTTATGATAACGTTTTCTTTTTTTATTTATTGGACGATCACAGCATCATTACCTAAAATATCCTTTAATGTCCTAATCAAACGTTCACTACTATTTACCCATAAATGCTCTGGAGCTATCATTTTATTTTTAGTATCAGCAAAGTAGATCACGACAGGCATCTTTCCAGGGCTTGCTTTTAATTCAGAAAGGATCTGTTGCAATAAGACTTCATCTTTAGATTCAAGCTTCAAAAACATCTTCTGTATTTTAGGTTTTTGTTGCACTTTTTTTACAGGTTTATGTTGTACTTGTTTCATAGCAGTTTTAGAGGACAATAATTCTCTAGCATTGTTTTCATTTAATACCATCACATTATCAGCAATAAGTTTTGGTTCTTCATCCTCTTTGAAGTTTAATCTACCGACTACAATTACAAACTGATCTTCTTTTAATAAATGTATACACCTATCGTATATTTTTGGAAAAACAATAATCTCTATTGCATCATACAGATCTTCAACTTGAATGAACGACATAATTTTACCGGATTTTGTGGTCATATTTTTTTTATGGATCAACATACCTGCTAAATTAAATCGTTTACCATCGTTATTTCTTTGGAACAATGGGTCTTTAGCTGCTTCCTTTAACTCATTAAGATTCATTGAAGAAACACGTTCAACTAATAACTTATGTTCATTTAATGGATGGCCTGTTAAATACAACCCTAAAACATCTTTTTCAAAATTCAGTTTCACTTTTTCTTTTAGTTCATTCACATTCGCCATTTTTTCAAGCATACCCGAATTCACATTGTCCATCCCATCCATGCCAAACATCGATAGCTGACCTTTAACATTACGTCTCTTTTCATTATGAATGGCATCAACAATTTTATCAAACGATGCTAGAAGTTGTGCTCTATTGTGTTCGAACTGATCAAAAGCTCCCGCTTTAATTAAACTTTCAACCGCACGTTTATTCAGTTCCTTATAATTGACTTTTTCACAGAAATCAGTAAAATCAGTAAATGGTCTATTTTCAATCATAGAAGCAATAATACCTCTTCCAACATTTTTTACAGACTTTAAACCAAACCTGATGGTATCCTGTTCTACTGAAAAGCTACCATAACTATGATTGATATCTGGCGGTAAAATCTTAATACCCATTCTATAGCAATCTTGAATATACCTTGCAATTTTTGACTGGTTACCAATCATACTGGTCATCGATGCAGCCATAAACTCTACTGGAAAATGTGCTTTTAAATAGGCCGTTTGAAAAGCAATGATACCATAACCTGCTGCATGCGATTTATTGAACGCATACTTTGCAAAATCCTCCATATCATTAAAAATTGATTCAGCAATTTTTGCCGGTACCCCTCTTCTGACACATCCTTCAACTATCACATTTCCATTCTCATCTAAGACACCATGGATAAAACTTTGTTTTTCTCTATCCATGACATCTTTTTTCTTTTTACTCATGGCACGTCTAACAATATCAGCTCTACCATAAGAAAACCCACCGAGTTCTCTTACAATTCTCATAACCTGTTCCTGATAAACGATACACCCATAAGTGACGTCTAAGATGCCTTCCAACATCGGATGATCGTATTTAACCAACTGAGGATTATTTTTATTTAAGATATACTTTGGAATCGAATCCATTGGACCTGGTCTATACAGAGATATTCCGGCTATGATGTCTTCTAGCGAATTCGGTTTTAATTCTTTCATGAATCGAATCATGCCAGCGCTTTCCAACTGAAAAACACCTTGAGTTTCACCACGGCCAATAAGTTCAAAGGTCTTTTTATCGTCATAGGCTTCATCAAAAACAAAATCAATATCTCTTTGTCTTTTAATATGTACAATTGTATCCTTAATCACTTTTAAGGTTCTAAGCCCTAAGAAGTCCATTTTTAGTAAACCCAGTTCCTCCAAGAGAGTCATAGAATACTGAGTTGTTATACTTTCATCTTGCAAATACAACGGTACATAGTGATCGACTGGTAACTTTGAAATAACAACACCAGCCGCATGAGTAGACGCATGTCTAGGCATCCCTTCAACCGCTTGAGCCACTTTAATAACCTGTCGAAGCTCACTGTTATCATCATACATCTGATGAAACTCTGGACTTTGATCAAGTGCTTTGTCCAAAGTCATGCCTAAAGCAAACGGCACTGCTTTAGCAAGTTTGTCTGCTTCACTATAAGGAAGCTCTACAACTCTTCCCACATCACGAAGTGCAGCTTTTGCTGCCATGGTACCAAAGGTGATGATTTGAGAAACATGGTCTTTACCGTACTTCTCAATAACATAATCAATGACTTCTTGCCTTCTTGTATCCTCAAAATCAATATCTATATCAGGCATGGTCACACGTTCCGGATTTAAAAATCTCTCAAAGATAAGATCATATTTCATCGGATCTACATCTGTGATATAAAGTACGTAAGCAACAATACTGCCACCAACAGAGCCTCTACCAGGTCCTACAGCTATATGATGGTCTTTTGCATACTTGATGAAATCCCATACGATCAAGAAATAATCAGAAAAACCCATGCCGGAAATGGTCTTCAGCTCATAGTCCAGTCTCTTCATATGTGCTTCGTGATCAGCATATCTATCTTTTAGCCCCTTTAGACAGAGTTCTCTTAAATAAGCATCATGGTCATAACCTTCAGGCAATTGATATTCCGGTAAATGTCTAGATTCAAAATCGAAACTAACATTACATTTATCAGCAATTTTTTGAGTGTTTTCTATGGCTTCAGGCACATGAGAAAACAACATCATCATTTCTTCAGTACTTTTCAGATAAAATTCATCACTTGGAAATTTCATCCTTTTCGAATCACTGATATTTTTACCGGTCTGAATACAGAGTAAAATATCATGAACGCTTGCATCGGTTTTATCCAAGTAATGTACATCATTTGTTGCCACCAAAGGCACGTCGATTTCCTTAGAGAGTCTGATCAAATGAATATTAACTGATTTTTGCTCCATCATGCCGTGATCTTGCATTTCAAGATAAAAATCCTCACCAAATATTCGCTTTAGATTTAGGGCAATTGTTTTTGCCTTTTCATAGTCATTGTACATGAGAGCTTGTTGTACATCACCTGCCAAACAGGCACTGAGAACTATCAAGCCTTCTGAATATCGCTCCAAAAGAGTATAATCGATTCTTGGTTTGTAATAGAAACCATGTACAAAGCCTTCTGAAACCAACTTGATAAGGTTCTGATACCCGATATTGTTTTTAGCAAGCAACACCAAATGGCCACTACTTTTATCCAGAGTCGCATCTTTTTGTGTATATGTTCGGGCTGCTGTATAAACTTCACATCCGATAATCGGTTTGATGCCGTATTTCTTGGCTTCTTTATAAAAATCAACTGCTCCAAACATGACCCCGTGATCTGTAATCGCCACAGAAGTCATATTCAACTCTTGAAGTCTTTTGAACAATGGTTTGATCCTTGCAAAACCATCCAACAAACTGTATTCACTGTGTAAATGCAAATGCGTAAACTGATTCATAAATTCTCCTTAAAAAGACCTTCATAGGTATGAAGGTCCATTTGTTACTGATTGACATATTGATCCCATAATGTGTTTATCATTTCAATCACCGTCACTGGTAATTCTGTATATCTATTTAAGGCAAGTTCTTCAACTCGTACAGTGTTTCTTTTTAAACTTGCTTTTTTAAATTTTTCCGCATCACTGTCACTCATTAAATTTAAATCGAGGATAGGCAAACTGCCCCAATTGCTTGGAATGTACTTATCCAACTGCATTTCAAGCGATATCAACTCATTAATTGCAACAATAGCGCCTGTTTTATTCGATGCATTCATTGGTACCACCAAGTAATTTGTATCCATCAATGTCCCATTTGAAAAGATAAAACTTCTACCACCATCAGGATAAATTTCATCGTTAATGGCATCTGTTGTATATGCAAAATCATCAGTCATAGAAAAGTACAGTTCGCCTGATACAAAGTACTCATTAACAATGTCTATGCTTTTAAAATAATCACCATCATCTTTTAAAATATAACCGTCCAATGACACCAAATAATCCAACGCTGGTTGAATTAATGCTTTTAGCTCTGTTTCATCAAGAGTTTCTGTATACAACCTCTCCATATCTTCCTGCGCGACGATCTCAAAGATAACTGTTCTTATAAACTCTGAACCAATTGGATCCATTTTCGGATTGGGATAAGTAAAAGTATTGGGATTCTCTTTAAGGAATTCTAATAGTTCTACAGTATCAGTTGGATAAATTTCCAATTCATCTTCATCAAAAACAAGTACAAATTGTTCTCTACTAAATGCCACAGCAAAACTATCAAGAGGTTCTCCATGCTCTGTTGATACATCCAAATCCAACAAATTGATATTTTCTTCTAAATTTGGCATTTTATCTGCAATTTGATCGTAAAGAAAATCTTTTTCTTTAAGTTTTCTAAACTCATCATCACGAATAATCAGTAAGTCCATCGAACCATTTTTTTCTTCATTTAGTGCATCCATTTCCAATGTATACATAATATCCTCAAATGATAATATTTTTACATTCAGTTCAATATCATATGATTCTTTTAGAGTTTTATAGAATTTGCTACTTAACCATGCTCTCATAGACTCATCTGAATCCGTTGTATATAAATTGACAATTGTACCTTTGGCGCTTTCAGTTATTAAATCCCAGTCCTTATCTGGTGTGGCTGCACCAGTAAGTATATCAGTGGTTTGACATGAAATCATTGTTAGCACCAAACATACAACGACAAACATCGTCTTTATTTTTTTTCCCATCTTGACCTGCCTTTATCATTCTATTAATAATATTATATAACAAAGCGACATGGAAATGAACAAAAAGAACTAAAAAGCCTACTTAGAGGCTCTTCTATTTTTAAACTCTTCAATATTCAAATCAATGATTGAAATACCTGGATTTTTATATAAGTCTATTTCATAATAATTTTGCAGTGTTTGTCCATTAGAATCTTTAACGATTCTTACTACTGGGCATAACATATTTTTACTCATCACTTGACCGATATCACCTGTATTGAGCTTTACATACAGACCAATTGGATAATATCCGATCATCGTAATAAACTTTTTGACAATCTCTATATCAAACTGAGTATCCGCATGTTCAATAAGATATAAAACACCATGATAGTAGTCTACTTTGTCACAATAAATACGTTTTGACGTAAGTGCATCAAAAACATCTGCTACAGCAACTATCTTTGCAAATATGGGAATATCATGTTTAGTGAGTTTATGCGGGTAACCCAATCCATCCATTCTTTCATGGTGAAACAAAGCAATATTAGCTGTTTCAGAATCAAACTTCAATGTATCTCTTAAGATTTTATGACCATAGATAGTATGCTGTTGTACTATTTTAAACTCTTCATCGCTTAATTTATCAGGTTTATTATAAACCTCTTGGGGTACAAGCATTTTTCCAATATCATGAATTAATGCTCCTGATCCCAATTTCATTAATTTTGCTTGAGTCAAACCTAAATAAACACCTGCTACAAGTGATAAAACACAAACATTAACTGAATGCGATAATAAATAATCATCAATTGCACTTAAATTAGACAGATTTAAAACAACTCGTTCATCTAATAATATAGCGCCAATCATTCTCTCAACGATTTTTTTGATTTTTTCAGCCTTTATTGAATTGCCATCTAAAACTGTATCCAACATCTCTGAAACAACATGACTCGCTTCAGTTCTTGTTTCATTGAGTATGATACTTTTTCTTTTTGCTGCATTTTTTTCAAAGATACTTGCATGCTCATGAACCATACTTTTTTCTTTTATAGGCTCATAAGAAATTTCTTCTATAAATACAGTATTTTTATCCAAGTTACGAATGCGTTCAATCCGCTTAACATTCAATCTCAATCCTTCTGAAAATAATGTTTTTCCATCAATATCATAGATAGGCTCAGCTAGAATCATATCAGGCTTCAAATCTTTAGATGTTACCTGACGTTTATTGGTTATCATAATACCCTCCATAACAGCATAAAACGAATTTCACCAAAATATCACACACTGTAAAATATCAATGTATTTCGACAAAATTCGACTCTATGTATATCATAAGATATTAGTTATAAAATTTCAACTGTTTCGTGATTATACGTTCATAATATCTGTTTTAAAAAATTGTTCTAACTTTTCTATCGCTTCTTCTTCATCAGGTCCTTTTACTGTTAAAGTAATCATACCTTCTTTTGGAATACTCATAGATATAATACACATAATGCTCTTACCATCAATATAGTCATCGTGATAGCATAATTCTACTTCAGATAAAAAACCATTTGTTAATTGAACAAATTTTGATGCAACACGTGCATGTAAACCCAACTGATTTTTTATTGTAAATTCTCTTTTAATCATGTATGTCCTCCCTCTCTAAAATATCTAAAGCTATTTTTTCAATTTTTCTCAATCTGTGATTAACACCTGATTTCCCAATTGGTGGGCTTAATAATTCTCCTAAATCTTTTAGGCTGACATCGGTATTACTCAATCGAATCATAGCAATCTCTCTTAAGTTGTCTGGTAAACTTTCTAAACCATCATATTTTTCTATTATCTCAATATACTGTTTTTGTTTAACAGCTGCATCTACCATTTTTGTTAAATTGGCTGTTTCACAATTAACAAGTCGATTGACTTTATTTCTTACAGATTTAACAATTCTCGTATTTTCAAATGACAACAACGCTGTATGAGCACCAATAACATTCAATAAATCAACAATCTGATCGCCTTCTTTTAGATAAATGATGAAATTCTTTTTACGCGAAATTACCCTAGAATTCAAATCATACGTGTTTATTAATTCACTTAATTCATTGGCATAATCTTCATGATGAGTTATCAATTCCATATGATAACTCTTTTCAGGATCTGAGAGTGAACCCCCGCCTAAAAAAGTACCGCGAATATAAGCCCGTTTACAACATTCATCTTCAATCAGTTTTCTTGGTAATCCATTATTGATAATCAAACTGTCATCATCCATTATCATAATTTCCAAACGTTTTAAGATTTCTGTCGCATCTGTTATTTTTATTTGATAAGAATTGTTTTTTCTTAGTACTGTATTTTTAACAACATCTATGACAGTATGCACCTTCATACTGCGTTTGAACAACACGAATATTAAACGGGCAATCGCTGGATTTTCTGTTGTAATAAACAAGTTTGTTTTGCCTAAACCTACGAGTTGAATGGTACCACTCACTCTTACCAAGGCCGATAATTCTGCAAGTTGACAACATTTACTATCAGATGTTCTCCTTGCCAACTCATTTTTTGTCTTTGATGAAAAAGACATCACTTCACCTACTCTTTTTATTTTAAAGCTTCTATCGCTTTTCTGATTACTTTTTTTTCATCTTCATATGTTGCAATTTGCAAAACTTTATCAATCGTTATAAAAGATGCTTTTACAAATCCTTCTGCTTCCAATGCTTTTAGAACATAAGAATCTGCCACCATATAATACCATGAGACTGTTTTATGTATCACTTCATATTCTGTCCAAAAATTACTGAACGAATAAGTTGTAGCACCTAAATAATCAACAATAGTAGCATCGATATTGGTTTCTTCTTTAACTTCTCTTATTGCGGTTTCTTCTAATGACTCACCAATTTCAATACGCCCTTTTGGAAGGACCCAATCGCCATTTTTCTTTTTTAGCATTAAAAAGCCACTTTTATGATAAACTATGCCTCCTGCACTTATCACTTTATTCATACAACACTTCCTTTATATATATGAACAGTATAGCATGAAAATTACAACTTCGTCACATTTAATGTAGCATACCAAAAAATACGATTCTAGTCTACAATATTAGACTATTTTAACATAATCTAAAGATAATCCCTCCACAAGAAGACGGATACCTGACTCGTCTCTAATCACAAAAAAATCGTTTAGAAGCAAAAAAGTACTACATAATCTATAGATTGTGTAGTACTTGATTTATCTATAACTCTTTCAAATATCTGTACAGAGTCGGTTCAGATATACTTAACTTCTTGGAAATATAGTTCATCGTACCTTTTACTCTAAAAACACCTTTTGTATCCAACACTCTTAAAATATCAATTTTTTCTTCAACTGACATTCTTGAAGTTTCCATTTTACTTTCTGCTACAACTTGATCAATGGTATTGAAAGTATATTCTTCAATGGTACCAAGTGCACTTGTTTCACTTTCTAGAGCCTTAGGTATAAATCCATCCATAAAGCTTGCAATCCAATTATGTGCATTCACCAGATCAGATACATTCATGTTTACACACATCATTCCAATTAATTCTCCTTTTGGATTCTTAATGAAAAGTGTATTGGCTTTAATCGTATCACCTTTTTTTGATGTATAATATCTTGTATTAGAAAAGTCGGAACTTGAATGTTTTTCACTGTGATACAGACCTAATACATCTGTATATTGGCCTTTTTTTCTGCCTGTTATAACTGGATTGATGATCTCCTCAATCACACAAGTATCGTCTTGTACTTTATGAAGTACTATTTCGCAATCGTCAGCAACTATATTGGCAATGAAGACCATCATTTTTTTATAGATTTCCAATAACTGACTATTTTCCAAACTCATGAATTTACTCCACAGGCTTCAATTTAGCAGTAAAGTGTCTTAATACAGGTGGTTGCCATAGAATTTCATAACCTTTGATCTCATCTTTTCTCTTCATAATGTTTTCAAGGGCTTCAACTATAACATCAAAATGAGCTTGTGTATAAGTTCTTCTAGGAACTGCCAATCTAGTAAACTCCATCTCAGATTGTTGTTGTTCACCTGTTACAGGATCTAAATCCAATAGATAAGAACCAATGTCACAACATCTGATACCTGCTTCAATATACAGTTCACAAGCTAATGCTTGTCCAGGGAACTCATAGTAAGGAATATGAGGTAGTATTTGTTTTGCATCTAAAAATACTGCATGACCTCCTACTGGAAACTGGAAAGGAATATCTCTTTCTCTCAAACACTCTCCAAGATACTGAATTTGTCCGATTCTATATCTTAAGAAATCTTCTTCAAGCCCTTCGTATAAACCAATTGCCAAAGCTTCGATATCTCTACCGTTAAGTCCACCATACGTCACAAAACCTTCATATGGAATTGTAAGACTTTTTACATTGGTATAAAGGTCTTCATCATCTTTAACACCAATAAGTCCACCCATGTTTACAATAGCATCTTTTTTAGCACTCATAGTAAACGCAGAGGCATAACCAAACATTTCTCTAGTAATTTCTTTTATTGATTTATCAGCGTAACCTTCTTCTCTTGTTTTTATAAAATGTGCATTTTCGGCGTATCTAGCAGCATCTAAGATAAGAGTAATTCCATACTTCTTAGCAATTTCATATGTCGCTCTCATATTTGCCATAGAAACGGGTTGACCACCTGCACTGTTGTTCGTGATTGTCATTATAATAAGACCAACATTTTCTTTTCCAACTTCGTTAATCTTTTCCTCTAATCTTACAATGTCCATATTACCTTTAAATGGCGCATAATTAAATGTGTCTTTTGCTTCTTCTACAACTATATCGGTAGGAATAGCGCCTAATAAACCAACATGACCTCTAGTAGTATCAAAGTGCATATTAGAAATACAAGTTTGCCCCTTCTTCAAAAGATTTGGAAGCAATACTTGTTCAGCTGCTCTACCTTGATGTACGGGTTGCATATACTTATATCCAAAAATATCGGTTACAGCTTTTTGAAGTTTCTTATAGCCTCTTGCTCCAGCATAAGACTCATCACCGATCATCATACCAGCCCACTGCTTATCACTCATAGCACCAGTACCACTATCTGTTAACAAATCAATATAAACATCATCTGAATCCAGCCCGAACACATTGTAATTTGCTAATTTTAGTTTTTCAACTCTTTCTTCTCTTGTTGTCATCTTAAGAGTTTCTACCATCTTAATCTTGAATGGTTCTGCTATGTATTTCGCCATAATATTCTCCTTTTCAAATAAGTAAACACACCACATGATAATTTTTTTACTATCATGATAACAATTTTATTATATCATTTTGAATGTCAATGTCAATGGGGCCCTACAATTTCATACGCCTCTTGCTATAACAGCAACTGAGGAGTTGATCTAAAAACAAGAAAGGATCGATAACAAAAAAGAAAACCAGACAATCCGATTTCGACAGTAGATTTCCGGTTTCGATAGGTGTTACAAACATCCAAACTAAAAATGAAGTGCAACACTCTAAGTCACACTCCATTTCATATTATAAAACATATAAAACGTTATCAAATCTTTAATTATCAACGTATCGTTCCAAATACTTAACCAACTTGATTATATCATGACGTACATAACCCTGCTTCACCTCTATAAAATCAGCTTCCAAAACTTGAATGTTTAATTTCTTAAAATGATTTTTATCTTTTTTTGTCAAAAGCAACAGTTTAGAATCTTCTTTTTGGTATCTCTCTTTGACATCTTTTGAAACTTCATGATTGTTGGCAATTACATAATCAAACTGAATAGGAGCATGTTTATAAATAGCATCCATATGATCAGCTATGCTAAAATCATCTGTTTCACCAGGTTGTGTCATCAAATTGGCAACATATACTTTTTTTGCAGATGAAGCCATGATGGATTCCGCAATACCTTCAACAAGTAAGTTTGGAATCAAACTGGTATACAAACTACCAGGACCTACAAATATGACATCAGCTTCATCAATCGCTTGAATTGATTGTGGTAATGCTTTAACTTGTTTTGGTTTTAAACAAACCATTTCAATAGGAGATTTTTTCTTGAGCACCTGATAAGGTATTTTAGATTCTCCTCTAACAATTGTTCCATCTTTAAGTGCTGCAACCAAATGAACATCTTCATTGGTGGCTGGCAATACTTGACCCTTTACAGCAAAAATATCACTAATTTTCGAAATCGCATCTTCAAAACTATCAGAGATGCCAACCATTGCTGCAATCATCAAATTACCAAAAGATTGATTCTTATAACGACCTTCATCAAATCTATAAGCAAATAATTCTTGAAGTACAGGTTCTTTACCAGCAAGACCTAATATGCAGTTTCTTATATCACCCGGTGGTAACATCGCAAGGTCTTCTCTTAATACACCTGAACCGCCACCATCATCTACAACATTAACGATGGCAGTAATCTCTTCTGAGACCAATTTTAAACCTCTGAGAAGTATTGAAAGACCTGTTCCGCCACCAATGGCTACTATTTTAGTTTCACAATTCATATCAACTGTCCCTATGTGTAATAAAAACTCTATAATTAAGTTTCTTTAAGTGATCACCTAATTTATTGGCCATGGTCACTGAACGATGTCTACCACCTGTACACCCAAAACTGATAACCAATTGTGTTTTTCCTTCTTTTATATATTGAGGAATTAAAAATTCCACTAAATCCGTTGTTTTTTCTAAAAAGACTCGACTTTCATCAAAGCTCATCACGTAGTCTTGTACATCTTTTTCATTGCCTGTTCTTTCTCTGAGTTCAGAGATATAAAACGGATTTGGTAAAAACCTAACATCAAACACCAGGTCTGCATCAATTGCGATGCCTTTTTTAAAACCAAAAGAATTGCAGATGATGGAAATATTAGGTTGAGATGTATCCTCTAGAAACTTTTCCTTAACTTGATTTCTAAAATCATTGATACCAAGATTGGATGTATCAATTATGATGTCAGCGGAGTTTCTTAACGACTGCATCATCACACGTTCCATTCGAATACTTTCAATTAAAGTTTGTTCACCTGAAAGCGGATGCGGACGTCTCAACTCTTTATATCTTTTTACCAAAGATTCATCAGAAGCCTCTACATACAAGATTTTACATTCATGACCTTTTTTGATCAGTTCCTGATATCCGTCGTGGAAGTCATCAAAAAAAGCACCTCCTCGAATATCAATACCTAAAGCAATATTGTCCAATTCTTCTACATTGTACTGACATATTTCAATAAATTTTGAAATTAAAATAGGTGGTAAATTATCAACACAGTAATACCCTGAATCTTCCATACTCTTCATAGCTGATGATTTACCAGCACCCGACAAACCTGTAACGATAACAATTTTCATTTTAAACCTCTGCATTCATAATTCGTTCCACTGGTACACCAGCCTCTATACAACGCTCCAAACTCGCAGAAAAATCACCAACTCTTTCTGCATCATGGGCATCACTTCCTAATATGAACATAACATCTGTTTTCATGGCTTCATGTATTTCATCTACAGTTAAATGACCATGTTTTACATTCACTTCCAAAGCAACATTTTCTTCAGAAGCCACTTTAGCTACTTTTTTTATATCAATTGGTCCTTTAGCACCAGGGTGAGTTATTGCTGTTAGATCATACTTTCTCATCGCATTAATCATCATTTTTGTGTTTATTTTTTCAGATTTTTTATAAATAGATTTAGAATATCTTGATAAATAAGCATAAACATGCATTTTTATATCCAAAAAGAAATTCTTTGGTGTACTTCCAAAATGGTAACCACACATAATCAAATCCGACATTTGAAGTAGTTCATCATCCACATCCAAAGTTCCATCGACACTCATAAAATTGGCTTCTAAACTGAGTAGTATTTCTATCTCTGGATATATCTTATTCAGACGATCGATCTCCGCTCTCATATCCTTATAACGGTGTTTCTTTATACCATAAAATGCATGACCTGGGCCATGATCACTTATAGCTAATATTTTTAATCCTTTTTCAATTGCCACTTTAACATTGTCTTCTATTGAACCTGATCCGTGACTGAAAGTTGTATGTGTATGATAATCTGCTATTATTCTCATGTTAGCCTCCTAGATATTTAACCTCTGTTTCTAACATAACCCCATAATTATCTTTTACAATTTTTTGTACCATTCGAATTAAATCCTGCACTTCCCTACATGTCGCATTGCCTCTATTAACAACAAAACCACAATGTTTTTCCGATATTTGTGCATCTCCGATTCTAACGCCTCTTAATCCTGAATCATCAATGAGTTTGCCTGCAAAATACCCTACAGGTCTTTTAAACATCGATCCAGCAGACGGTAGTGTCAGCGGTTGTTTCGATGTTCTTCTTTCAGTAAAGTCTTTTGTTTTTTCTGAAATTTCTTTTGGATCACCTTTTTCAAACGCAAAAGTTGTTTCTAAAACGATGTAATCATATTTTTTTATATCACTTGTTCTATACCCAAAATTCATCTCTTCATTTGTTAAATCTAAAATTTCACCGTTTTGTGTCAAAACCTTAACTGATTTCACACAATTTTTCATTTCACCATCATATGCACCGGCATTCATAGCTATAGCACCACCGACAGTACCAGGAATGCCACTTGCGAACTCAAATCCTATAAGAGATTCTTTGGCAATAATCTTCGATAGTGTCGATAATAAAATACCAGCTTCAGCTGTGATTTCATGTTTGTCGATTGTGACATTTGTTAAATAGTCTGCAAGCTTAATCACAATCCCTTTATACCCGTTATCACTTACCAATAAGTTTGAACCGTTCCCCATAATAAAATATTGAACATTAGTGTCTTTTAATAAGGGTAATAAACGAATTAATTCACTTGAATCGGCAATTTCTATTAACATCGCAGCTGGTCCACCAATTTTAAATGATGTATGATTAGACATTGGTTCATTCAACAATACTCTTTCGGGATGAACAATGTCTTTTATTTTTTCATAAAGTCCATTTGTTTCAGCAAATGGTTTTCTATCGTCTTTCAAATTTTGCATTTATCTCTCCTTTACGTAACATCATTATAGGGTAAATATATTGATTATACAAGGTTCTTTAAAGACTCTTAACTTTTAGTAGACAATGAAAGTTTATTACTTTAGACGTAGATTCTTTTGTAAAGAACTTGTCGGGAATTCTGTTTCATGTCCTCAGGAAATGACAATATCTGACCATGTAGTTCACTGGCTATATAACATCGATATTTAGGTGTTTGATAAGAACATTGTATTATTATGATATACTTGATAATATATATTGTCTAACAGAATACATTATTCAATTTGCATATGCTTAAATGTCTTAAAAAGTGGTTATTAATAAAACAAAACGTTGAAGTGGGAGTAGAATATAATGCGTGTAAGTCAAAAAAAGATACTGAAGAACTGGATTATGATGATTTTGGCTATCATCATAGGTTTTTCTGTAATAGTAGTTTTTATTTTCAGTTCGGATATAGAACATACTAAAGGTTCAAGCAAAAGATTTGATAAGTATGTTAGAAATCGGATGGAGAGTATTGTCGAATCTGAAGTTAATAATCGCATTGATGAAATAGAATATAGTCTGACTAAGATTGATGAAGATGAAAGAGCTTTAATTTCAAATAAGATCAATATTCTTGAGGGAATCCTACTTAACTCCGATTTAACGGCTATAGAGAATCCTCAATTAAGAAAAGTTGAAGCCATACAGTATTTTGAGCAAGTTGTGTCAGCTGATTCTGAGTATTTATATTTTGTTATGAGTACAGATGCTTATTTACTACGCTCAGGTACAGATGATAGTATTGAAGGTGTCAGCCTTATGGAAGCCCAAGATAAAGATGGCACTTTCTTCGCTCGAGAAATAGCACTGGCAAAAGAAAATCCTGATGGTGTTTTTGTTACTTATTACTGGCCAAAGGTAAAGGATGGAGAACCTTTAAAGAAAACATCATATTGTCGATACATTCCTGAATTTGATTTTATCATTGGTACAGGCAGCTATGAAGAAGACGTTGAGCAACGATTGAAAAATGAAACATTTGAAAGGCTTCAAGAGTATTATGAAGGTACCGAGAATTATATTTTCATTGTAGATTACGATGGTACTGCTCTGGTATCAGGAAGTTCGGAAAACTTGAATACTGATATTTCAGGATTGATCGATGTTAATGGTGTCAACATATTAGAGGGTTTCATGAACACTTTAACGAACTCAGAAGATGGATATTTCACATACCATTACTACAAACCAAACTCTGATGTCATAAGTGAGAAAATCTCTTATGTCAAACGACTGGACCAATGGAATGCATATATCGGAATGGGATTCCACAGCGATGACATTATTACAGAAATCAATGATTTCACCAAAGAATTCAATGCTCATCACATACAGGATTTGGTTATCACAATCACAATGTTGGTGATTACAGCATCTATTGTTTTCTTTTTGATCAGAAGAGGTTTGATACTCCAAGGGCATTTCATGAAACAAGAAGATGTTGTCTTCGAGCAATTGTTCCAGCTTTCCAATGAAGGCATTACAATTGTAACGCGAAAAGGAAAAGTGGTCTATAATAATCCAATCATAACCAAGATGATGGGAAAAGATATAGAAAATTATTTGAATGCTTTTGGAGAATTTGAGTTTCAAAAAGAAACTGATGAAATTCATTCAGTAAAAAGTCCTTCAGGTCGTGTATTCTTTATCGAAATGATTCGAAAACCGATGGTCTATCACGGAAAGGATTCTTGTCTATATTTCATGAGTGATGTTACCGAGCAGTATTTACAGACAAATGAACTACAACATATGGCGCTTTACGATCAGCTGACAGAACTGCCAAATAGAAGGAAGTTATTGAATGATCTTGAAGATATTTATGAAAATCAACTTTTATCAGTTCCCATTGTCGTGGCAATGGTAGACCTTGATCATTTCAAGCATGTCAATGACACTTATGGACATGATATAGGCGACCAAGTACTTAAACTCTTAGGTAAGTGTTTTAAAGGCCGTCTAAGAGATGGGGATGAGTTCTACCGATACGGCGGGGAAGAATTTGTAGCGATACTAAGGAATCTTTCCATTTTAGATGCACAGAATGTATTAAACGGAATTAAAGAGAGTCTTGATGGTTTAATAAAAGAAAGTTTAGGTTTTGGGATTACATTCAGTGCAGGTATAACTTTAGTGAATCGAGAACGAAAAGATTTCATTGAAACATCATTAAAAGAAGCGGATGTTCTTCTTTATCAGGCAAAACAAAAGGGAAGAAATCGAATTGAATTTGAAAGAGATGAAAAACTATTCGAAGAAGATCAATGAGTTTTATTTGGATCATAAATGAGTTCACATCAGACGAACTCAAAAACAAGTAAAGCAGCGCTTAGCGCTGCTTTTATTTCATTATGAAAGTTTCCTCTTTTTTATCTAAGACTACAATTTCATCTCCCGGTTTTAAAATACCACCTTTTAACACTTTGGTAAATATACCTTCTCTTGGCATCACACAATCTCCAGTAATCTGTTTGATTTCACACCCTGTATGACATTCTTTTCCGATTTGAGTCACTTCATGAACCGTTTCACCGATTTGTAACACTGTACCTACAGGTAATTCATAAAGTATAATACCTTCAGTGGTTAAGTTTTCAGCAAATACACCAGGAACCAAATGATCCAATCCCTTTGCAATCATCTTATCAACACTCTCTTGTCCGAGTAAACTGACTTGTCTATGCCACTTGCCTGCATGGGCATCATTTTCTATTCCAAAATCTTCAATCAACATGACTTCATCTACAGATTTTTTAATAACACCTTTGGTTTCACTGATATTTATTGCTAATATTTTTGCCATTTAATCCTCTTTTCTTTCATAAGCACCACTTTTTCCACCTGTTTTTTTAACGAGTTTAACATCGTGTATAATCATGTTTTTATCTACAGCTTTACACATGTCATAAATGGTAAGTGCTGCAATACTCACAGCAGTCAGTGCTTCCATCTCAATGCCTGTTTGTCCTGATGTTTTTACGGTAGCTTCAATTAGAATCTCTAAATGACCTATCTGAAATTTAATATCCGCTCCAGAAATAAATATATTATGACACATAGGAATGATTTCACTGGTTTTTTTGGCACCCATGATACCTGCGACTTGTGCCACTGACAACACATCACCTTTTTTCATATTACCAGATTGAATTCTATCAATTATGTCTTGACTCACACTAATCCTACCAACAGCAACCGCAGTCCTGTCCGTGACTTTTTTGTCCGATACATCCACCATTTTGGCTTTTCCTTCTTCATTAAAATGCGTAAATGACATCTTATCCTCCAATCCGATTCATATCTCTTGTAATAGGTTTATATTCTTTATCATTGATAAGGTGTTCTTTTGGTTTACTGGTAATAGCCACTCTTAGGATTTTCACAATATCCTCGTGGTTTCTCAAAGCTTTCATCAGTTCAATTTCTTGATCAGAATGCAAACATGGTTTTACTTTACCATCAGATGTGACTCTTATCCGATTACAGTCTACACAAAACGAACAACTGATCGGATTGATTAAACCAACTTTTCCAACACCATCTTTTAATTTGTAATATTCTGCAGGTGAGGATGGATGTGTTTTATCGATTTTAATAAGTTCAACTACTTCCAAAACTTTCTGATTCGAAACAAATTTATCATTCGTCCAGCGACTGGCTTCACCAATCGGCATCAATTCAATAAACCTAACCTCTATATTTTGATGACGTGTCAGTTCAACAAAATCACTAATTTCATCTTCGTTAAATCCACCGATTAAAACCACATTGATCTTTAACGGACTTAATCCAGCTGCTAATATAAGAGGTATACAGGATAAGACATCTTCTATGTTCCCACCTCTTGTAATACTTTTATAACGATCTGATTTTAATGTATCTAAAGATAAATTAATACGCGTGAGTCCTGCTTCTTTTAAGTCATTCAGATAATTTTTTAATAAGAGGCCATTGGTGGTCATTGTCACTTCATTGATACCTTCAACATTAGAAATCTCCTTTACCAACTCGACAATATTTTTTCTGATCAAAGGCTCTCCACCAGTAAGCCTAATTTTTTTGATACCGACTTGAGCCCCCGCTTTCACAATTTCAACCAACTCTTCATGTCTCAATATTTCTCTATGAAGTTTTTTAGATACACCTGATTCAGGCATACAGTATTTACATCTTAAATTACATCTATCGGTTACAGACAACCTCATGTAATCAATGGTTCTATTGTATTTATCTATCATAATTTTCCTATTCTACAGTCAAAATCTCACCAATATGTTCAATTCTGTACCCACCCATATCACTGATTTTTTTATTAAAAACATCCGATTGTATTACTTCTAAAAAACTTTGATACATCTTTGTATTAAGAATTGATTTCAAAACAACAAAATCATAATCTTCCTCACCAATTGGAATGAACTCCAAATCCATTATTTTTGCAACCGACTCTATACCCATTCCCACATCAGCTGTTCCAGATTTAACTGCTGAAGCAACAGTCATATGAGTCATCATTTCTCTTTTATAACCTGTTATTTTAGATGAATCTATATCATTCACTTTTAATTGATAATCTAAAAGTAGTCTGGTGCCAGCCCCTTTTTGTCTGTTGACAAAAGTGATGTCTTCTTTTATAAGATCTTTTATGGATGTAATATTCTTTGGATTACCTTTCTGTACATATAATCCCTGAATACGTTTAATTCCTTCAACTAAAACCACATCATCCTTTAGATATTTTTTTACAAAACTCTTGTTGTAAATACCTGTTGTTTCATCCAACAAATGAATTGGAGCTATATGTGTTTCATGTTTCATAATAGCCATGATGCCACCCATACTGCCAACATGAGTTGAACTAAGAGAAGCTTTTTTTATGTTATCTCCAATCAAATCCATTATTATATCATGACTACCTATAGAAACAAGAGTTTGTTCAATTTGGCCGATATCTTTAAGTAACTCAATCGTGACTTCAGTTCCCGCTTCATAACCTTCTATATTCTGTGGCACCACACAGATACCATCTGCTTTAACAAGTGACATGGTAACACCTGCACCTCTATTGAGTGGGATAGCTACCAGTTTATTGCTCACCAGTCCCAATTTCATGCGTATATATTCTTCATGTTTAATCGATGACATCAATCGTTTTGACAAAAGAGCTTTCACCGTATGTCGTTTTGCAGCAATTTTATTAAACCACAGGTCCATCAAAGTCTTTACGTAAATATCAAACACAAAATAAGCTGATACAGGATATCCAGGAATTCCGATTACCGGTTTGTTATTAATAATACCCAAAATGGCCGGTTTACCGGGTTTTATCGCCACACCATGAACAATAACTTCTCCAAGCTCTCTTATGATCATAACGGTATAATCTTCACTACCTGCAGAAGATCCTGCGTTGATCAGAATAATATCATGGGTTTCTGACATGCTTTTTATATGCGCTTTCAATAAATCATAGTCATCCTTTAATGAGGGATAACGTGTTGGCGATCCACCCATTTCCAAGATTAAAGCTTCAAACATCCTTGAATTAGAGTCAATTATTTCCCCTGGTATTAAATGTTCCTTAGGTTCTACAATCTCAGTACCTGTCGGTAAAATACCAACACTTGGTTTTTTTACAACAGAAATTGTAAAGATACCTCCTGCAAGTAATGCCCCTAAATCTACGGGTCTGATCTTATGACCAGCAGGTAAAATCATTTCGGTTTGTACAATATCCTCTCCAATAGGTCGGATATGTTGCCAAGGTGCAGCGGCTTCAATAATTTCTATGCCTTCTTCCACCACTTGAATATCCTCAATCATAATCACAGCATTATAAGGTTCTCTAATCACATCACCTGTATCAACATAAACAAAGTCATCTGCTCTCAGTATTATGGCATGTCTTTCATCAGCACCATAAGTCTTTTCGGCAATAACCATAACACCATCCATGGCAGAGGCATTGTAATGCGGTGAGGATAATTTTGCATATACCGGCTCACTTGTAATACGGTTCAAACTGCTTTCTACTGAAATAACCTCATTAGAAACCAAGTGGTCTAACTGTATTGAGTTGAAATAAACGTCTTTTGCCTCTTCTAATTTCAAGCTGGATAAATATATATTTCTACTTTTCATATGACCTCTAATCTAATAAATATACTGTAACAGACTCACCTTTATCAAGGCCTTCCTGATTTGCTTCAATCCTAATATAACCATCTGCTCTAGACATCATTGTAATCATACCTGATTTTCCTAAAACAGGGATTATTTCATCACCTTCTATCGTCACCATAACAAAAGTCTCTTTCCCAGCTGCAGCATGTACATTTTGAGTTAAACAACCTTTAACTGTATGATATCGATAGTCGTGTACTTGACCCAAATACATTCTAATAAGTTGATCAAATACAATAAGTGATGATACGGGATGTCCAGGTAATCCAAGAACCAGTTTGTTCATGACTTTACCCACAATAGTCGGTTTTCCAGGTTTGATGGCCAATCCATGAATCAAAACACCAGCCTCATCACCGAGTTCATCTATTATGTCTGCTGTATAATCTTTTTCGCCTACCGAACTGCCTCCGGATATAATGGTGATATCTGACGTTCTAACACCTTCTTCAATCATACTTTTAATCAATTCTCTTTGGTCTTTTAAAACATGCGTTTTTAAGACTTCAATATCTAAAACTGCTGCTTGATGTTTCAAGGTATGTGTATTGATATCAAAAACTTCACCAATCTTAAGAGGTTGTTCTGTGGTAATAAGTTCATCACCTGTAGAGATAATCGTCGCTGTTATTTTTTTGTATACCTCTACTTCAAATATACCAGACGCTGCTAAAGCACCAATATGTCTTGCTTTTAATCGTAGTCCTTTAGATAAAATCTTATCATTTATTTTAATATCAGAACCTGCCCCAACTATATGTTGTAGCGGTAATGCTTGTTTCATAATACCGATGGTATCTTCAGAAAATCTCTCAGTATATTCAATCATAACCATGGCATCCGCATCATCAGGGACCATACCTCCTGTTGGCACGTAGATGGTTTCATTGAGATGAAGTACCGTTTCAGAAGCTTGTCCCATTTCTATTGAACCCGTATCCTTTAGAAGCATCGGCATTGTATCTGATGCACCGTTGGTATCAGCAGCATGAACAGCATAACCATCTACCGTCGAACGTCTGAAAGAAGGTACTTGAATGGATGCATAGACGTCCTTCGCTAAAACGCGATTCAGCAAATTATCCAATGAAACAACTTCTGTTTCGAAAGATTTAAAATGGCTTTTGATCAGTGCTTCTGTTTCACTTAAAGTATGTACATTATATAATCGCATGATGATCTCCTAAACATAAACTAACACTTCGTTTTTTAGCGCAATCTCAGGTGTGTTAACTTCTAATATTTGCCCTTCAGCCATAACGGCAACTTGATCACATAATCTCTTAGCTTGATTCAGACTATGAGTTACAATAACCATGTTCATTTCAATTGATTTAAGTATTTTCTCAATCTGCATGGTTGATTTCGGATCGATATTTGCTGTTGGTTCATCCAAAAGAATCCATTTCGGATCAAAGACCAAAGCTCGTGCTAGATTGACCTTTTGTGATTCTCCACCTGATAAACTCAGTGCATTTTGATCTTTTATATGTTTTAAATCAAATAAGTCGATCATTTGATTGACTTTTTCTTCAATAATATTTTTGTTAAACTTTCTAAATTTTAAAGGATACGCTATATTATGATAGACCGATGTATTGAACATATGCGGTTTTTGAAATAAATAAACCATCTCATCTAAAGCGACATCTCTGCTTATAGTCCCTGAAGTTTGAGGTAACAATTCAGCAATTATCTTCAGCAATGTACTTTTACCAGATCCGTTACCGCCAACGATACCAAATATCATGTTATTTGGTATCGATAATTCTTTTACATCTACGACGGTTCTATTTTTATATTCTTTTATTAAGTTATTTATTTTAATCATCAGAGTCACCTATATATCTATAAATCAAACCATTAACCATAAATGAGAGTGTCAATAAAATGATAGCCATCGCAATTGATTTTGAATAATTCCCCATGCTGGTGTTCAAAGTGATATAGGTGGTCATTACCCTAGTTTCATGCAATATATTACCACCAACCAAGTATACAGCACCCACCTCTGAGATGGCACGTCCAAACCCAGTGGCAACTGCAATAAGAATATAACCTCTTAACTCTTTAATCAGTAAAAAGAGAGTTTGCATTCTTGACGCTCCAAGAGTTTTACAGGATTGTTTTATAATTTCACCATGTGTTCTTGCACTATTATAAATATTGCCCATTATAATTGGTAGAATTAATAACGTTTGAGCAATAATCATCGCTGTCACTGTATAAAATATTCTAAAATTTCTAAGAGGTCCACTTCTCGCAATAAATAAAAACACGACTAATCCCATAACAACAGGCGGTATTCCCATCAATGTATACAACACTCTAGTAAAAAGCCCTTTCCCTTTAAAGGTTTTTAATCCCAAGAAAATTCCAATTGGCATGCTGATTATTGTGGCAATCAAAACAGACGTTAAAGAAACCGTTAAAGATGTCATTATTACTTCATACACTTCAGTATTGCCTGAGAATATAAGTTGTATTGCTTCTATTATACCTTTAATAATATTATCCATTTAATCACCTAACTACATTATAAAAGAATATTCAAACTATTTAAACAAAATACTGCCGTAGCAGTATTTTATTTGAGTATTATTAACAAACTTATTTAGCATTTGGAATAAACAACGGTTGTCCAAACTGTTCTACACCAAATTCTCCAATTAACTTTTGAGTTTCAGGGCTTATTAACCACTCCGCAAATTCATTAGCAGCTTCATGATTAATCAAATCATTTTTATCTGGATTAACTGGAATAACACCATACTGATTAAATAATGGCGGTGCGCCTTCAAATACGATTTGCAGGTCTAGATTATCTCTCATAGACAAAAACGTCGCTCTGTCCGTCATTGTATAAGCACCCATTTCGGCAGCCATTACAAGTGTATCTCCCATCCCTTTACCGACTTCAACGTACCAATCGCCAGCAGGTTCTAAACCAGCATCAGCCCACAATGACTTTTCCTTTTTATGTGTACCAGAATCATCACCACGAGAAATGAATGTTGCTTCAAGGTTTAAAATAGTTGCATAGGCCTTGTTTACATCATCTTTAATATCAAGAATACCCGCAGGATCATCTTTTGGCCCCACAACAACAAAGTCATTATACATAACGTCTGATCGTTTGGTGCCATGACCTTCAGCGACAAACTCCTCTTCCGATGTTTTAGCATGTACCAACAGTACATCTGCATCTCCATCTCTACCTCTTTGTAAGGCAGCACCTGTACCAATTGCGATTACATCTACTGCGATACCTGTTTCTTCTTCAAATACGGGTAAAATAGCTGCTAACAGACCACTATTTTCCGTACTTGTTGTAGTTGCTAAAATCAATGTAGACTCTTCTTTTTTGCATCCTGCAAAAGTAGTGAGTGCCAGACAGACAATTAAAGCAACTGTTAATAATTTTTTCATAAAACCCCTCCTGTTGTCTAACAAATTTCCAAAAAAAAATAGCCCAAAAGGCTTATTAACCTTTTTCCTTTCCAAACACGGGAGGCATCGACATTTCTAACGATACCCATAGGTTAAAATCTCATAGTAACCCTTAGAGAAATCAACTCGGAAATTTGTAATTAATTACAGGAATAGTATATCATATCCCTGTAATTAATTAAAGTAATATTATAACCGTACTCTCTTATTATATAACTACTAGAATGATTCAATTTTGTTTATATCTAAATCTTTAATTATCTCTACAGCCCATTCAATTGTCGTCTTAAAGTCTTCATAACTAGAAATGCCAAAATGAGTATGGGCATATCGAACAGGAACACCAAACACCAAAGTCGGTACCGCTTTATCAGCCAAATGAATTTTTCCAGCATCAGTACCCCCACCTTGACGAATGGCATCTTGGAAGGTGATTTCTTTATTTTTAGCAATCTTTCGTGCATATGAAATGATATGTGGATTGCCTACCATAGAAGCATCTCTATGCCTTATCTGAGTCCCGCTCTTTAATGCACCCTGTCTTTCATAAGGTCCCCTATGTGAGTCATCTGCAGGTGTTCCTTCAAAAACAATAGCAACATCCGGTTGAATATATTTAGAAGTTAATTGTGATCCTCTAGTACCTACTTCTTCTTGACTTGAAATCGCACCAACTACATTTATCTTCAAATCACACTCTTTAATTGCCTTTAACGTCTCTACAACCAAAGCACAACCCAAACGATTGTCAAAGGCTTTTCCAATCATAGTATCATTGGTTTTTTTATACTCAAATATAGCATGTGGTACAATTGGTGCACCTGGTTCAATCTTAAACAAGTCAACAACTTCCTCGTACGAGTTGGCACCAACATCAATAACCATATCACTTAACTCAAAAATCTTTGATCGTTCTGCCTGGGTCATAAAATGCGGTGGCTTGGAAGCCACAATACCTGTGATATAGTCACCATCGGTATTTCTAATTCTTACTTTATGAGCACCTACATTTTGTGAGAACCACCCACCTAAAGCTATAAATCTAATCAATCCATTTTGTTGTATGGATTGAACCATAAATGCAACCTCATCCGAATGCCCATCAAGCATCATCGTTGGTAATGATTCATCATATGTTTTCGGATAAATACAGAGATTTCTCATTTTATCCTCTTTAAGATCAAACTCATCTCCTATGTACTCTCTAATAACCTTTACAACATCATCCTCAAAGCCTGGTGCTCCACTGGCATTAGATAAATCTTCTATAAACTTCAATTGTCTATTCATCTCAATTCCCCCTTGTATAATGAAATTTTATCACAAAAACTAATTCGACACACTAAACAAATCAAATTTATATCTTTTTAACATATTATATTTGTAATTCCATTCGAAGCACTTTAATGCAAGTTTTTGACATTCTAAGGTGTAATAGGTATAATTATAGTTCAATGTTGATATACTGTTTGTAAATAAAGCATCACTTTCAAGAAAGTTTTTAACACAATATATACAAATAGACTAAGATTCTTACATATTATTCATATTTAAAGGTTTTTATTTGTCAGAATATTTGAATATTGTATAATGAGTTGTTAGCGTATAATGTGGGGGAGAAAATATGAGTAGTAATTTACAACCAAGAAGAAAAGAAATTGATTTTGATAAATTCAAGATGACGCCTTGGAAGAAATTCAAAAGAAACATAGCAAAAAAATTTAATTTTGCAGAAAAGGGTGGTCTATGGGTTTACTTGCCTGCGCTCATTCTTTATCCGCTTATTCTATCAATTATTGGATTTAGCGTGTACCATGTCGGAGTAAAAACTGAGCCTAGAGCTGAAACCGATAATCTAAAAATATATTCAATTAGACGTGATGCCGCCTTAGCAGAAGATATTGTAGAATATTTAGATCCGATTGCAATTGATTTAAAATCCATACTTGATATATCTTACAAAAGCAAAGTTGAATTAACCGTTAACAGAAGTTTAAAAATCTATGGTCACAATGTGTACAATCTATCACCTAGATGGCCACAGTCATATTCTGTACTCGTTACTTCTGAGCCAGGAAACATTCAACTGATTTCACCAGTCGCTAAGGATATGGAAAATATGTCATTCTACACAGTCGACTATATACTAAAAAATGCAAAAGTGAGTTTAGCACAAGACTATTTAAATGATTACAACTATTCATTTAAGAGGTTACCAATGTGGTTAACTGAAGGATTACCATATTATCTAGTTGCCGATGAAGCTGATATATCTCTTATTAAGGAAACCATTAGAACCACTGAAACACCAGCCTCTAACATTATGAATATGGATTTATTAAGAACCAAGTTATATTCTATTAGAACGGATGTTTATTCTGATTCATACGGTCGCGAGTATGCTTATGCCTTTGCAGATTTCTTTGTTCATAAATATGATGAACAAACAGTCATTGATTGGGCAAAAGATAAAACTTTTAAACTAGAATATACTGGTTATGAAACATATGATGCTTTATATGAAGATTTTGAAGTCTTCTTAAATGAAAATTATCGTTAATAAAAGCGTGCTATGCACGCTTTATTTTTTACTTAAACTGATCAATTAATCGAGCCAATTGAATTATATTTTCTTTTGTTTCCATAGGATACTTAAATTGATTCTCTCCGATAAAAACTCTTGTTTTTCTAGCTGGTCTGATTCTAATCAACTGATTATCACTTTTCCAAAACAGCTCATAATCATTTTCAATTTCATTGTACTTTGCTGACTCATCAGGCAATTTTGAAGCGGACAATTGATACCTAATATAGATAAAAGCATCCTTTTCATTTAAGGTGATCACTTCATAATCAACTGTTGACGATTTTAATAAAGTTATTTCATCATTATCATTATCAACGATATCAATGGTATAAATATGATCATTATCAAGCTTGTATTCTACAACTTCGATAGCCAAGGATTCTATGGCTAAAGCAAATGTATAATAAGCTTCCTCCTGATGAGAGTTAGCAATTTCAGCCAACTCCTCTACCGTTGGTATTATAGGGACTTCACTGAGTTCAACTCTATGAAATATAAAATCTCCAAGTGAGTCTGGTAAGAGATCATCAGATAAACTTCTATAATGCTCATAGTCTCCATCTATTCTTTCCCCACCTAATATTTGATAATTAGAAACATCTTTTGTATCAACAGTTATCTTCGTTTTGTTCATTAACTCTAAATCATTATCCGGTTTTAACACTTCTTGATCCAATGCTGTTAATAAATCATTATTGCCCGGCTTTAAATGGACCACTAAACTTTTTTCACCATGGTCAAACAACTTTATCACCTCTATTGCTGAACAAGCCAATAAGAAGACTGCCAACGACAAAACAGCGACAAGTAAAATATTCGTTTTTTTCACTTTGGTAATTGGAGATTGTTTTACAGAATCCATAACATTTTGACTTATGTCTACATGATTATTTTCATTAATGTAATTTCTAATTAATACATTCATTTGTTTGTCTTTCATAAGCCATCATCTCCTTTACATAGTTTGCTTTGAATTTTTTTCTCGCACGTTCATATTGTTTTCTTAAACTGCTATCCCTTTTATGTAACAGTTGAGCAATCTCTTTATAAGACAACTCTTCATATATTCTAAGAAAAAGGAGATTCCGTTCTTCAATCGAGAGTTGACCAAGCGCAGCGCGTGTGGTCTCACTCATCTGGTTGTCAGGCACTTCGATTGCAATTATTTCAGGAAGCGTCTCTAAATAAACAACCTTAGAGCGATTTCTCTTTTTCATGTAATTCATAGTATGATTGTAAGTCAGTCGATACAACCATGCATTGAATGATGTTCCAATTTTATATCTTGATAAGTTCTTATAGCCCCTTATAAAAACTTCTTGTAAAATATCTTCTACATCGTCTGAACTGTTAATCAAATACTTTATATATTTATAGAGTTGCAGCTGATACTGGTTAACAATGGTTTCGTAAAGGTCCACTTCACCTTTTAAAACCTTTAATATTATCTCATCCATAATAACCTCCTTTTTTAATGTCACATATATAACAATTAAAATCAAGAAATGTGACAGTATATCAAAAAAAAGAAAAGAATGGATAAAACCATTCCTTATTGAAACTTATAAATGAAGATCTCTCTTTGGATATATAACAAATGTTCCTATCATGGAAACTGCTGTAATACCTAATGTAAGCAATATATATTTGAGTTCAAATTTACCATTTGCAAGCAACTTAGCTGATTCAAAGTATTTAAAAGGTGTTATATACTTAAAATTCTCAAGTTTGCTATTCATGCTTGAAATAACACTAATCATATACAACACCATAATAATTGCTGCTGATATTTTCCCTGATGTTTTATACCGTTTCAAAACACTTGCCAACAACATGCCAATACTCAAAAATATCATTTGAATCAAAAAAATTGAAATCATTAATAAACTAACAAATTTATAATACTCACTATCAAGGTCATAATTCAACATGCTTATAATTAAACTTGCACCTGTAATAACATTTAATGCCAGACAACTGATTATAGCCGATATCCATTTTGACAAAATAATCTTTTCTCTTGATATTGGTAACGTTAAAAAGAATTCCGCTGTTTTATCTCGTTCTTCTTTAGAAATAATGTTACTACCGAGTAGGACCGCAAAGACCCCTAACACCAAATAGAAGTACACTGATGCAATGCTGACAAATCCAGTAGTTGTAGTAAGATTAGCACTTTCCATTGAAAATGCTTTCATCATTTGCTCTGGCATAGAATCCAATATTGCACCCATCTCTGGATTGTTATAATATGCTGAAAACTCCGAGACCATTAAAAAGACAAATATTATCATAACAACACTCCAAATAAGAAGTGATTTTGCATTGGCTCTTAATTCTCTTTTAATAATATGCATAAATCCTCCTTATAAAGATTGAATATCCCGTCTAGGATATAAAATGTAGGTAATAATCAAAAAAACAATAGTCAGAACAATACTAATCATAGCCATCTTCATATCATACTTGGATAATTCCAATATATAACCTGGCTCAAAATGTGCAAATGGTGATAAATACTTGAGTGTATTACCTCCAATAATGGCGCCAACTGCATTTAAAATATACGTCCCGAATGATATTCCCAATGAAAAAGTCAAAACATTTCTGATTTTTTTTGTCAATACCGAAACGGCCATTCCAATTGATAAGAAAAATAGTTGGAAGAAAATAACCGAACTCAATAAAATTACTACATATTTTACTTCGTATATCGCACCGTCTCGATACAATTCTATAGCGCCAAAAGTTGACAAAGTAAGAAAAACATCTGTTATGATCAGTGCTAAGAAAGCGGCTCCAAATTTAGCATTTAATATATGCGTTCTAGAGACTGGTTTAGAGATTAAATAATCTGCTGTGAATTCACGCTCCTCTACTGATAAAATCGAAAATCCGTAATTGGCAGCTTGAATAGCCAAACAGAGTTGTATAAAAACAAATAAGAATGCTAGAAAACCCAATATTGTAGATAATGGTAAGGTACCATTCATACCAAATGCCTTTAACATTTCTTCAGGATAATTTTCTAACATTTGTTCTACAAACTTAGTATCTCTTGCAAATGTAGGATATAATGCCATAAACACAATGAGTATTGCTGCCATCGATAATGACCAGATCAAAATCGATTTCCTGTACATTCTAAATTCATATCTAAATATATTCATCATATAATCACCTACTTATAATAGTGCATGAAGATTTCTTCGAGTGTTGGTTCTTCAATTAATACATCTTTAAGTATATCTGAACCAATTACATGTGTCATTTTATTGATGTCTCCCTTATAGAAAAACTTTAACTCCTCTTTCCCATCAATCACTTCTGTCACACCTTCCATTATGTATTTGCTTGAATCAACTTCTGTTCCTCTTATTGTGATTTTTTTATAATTATCTTTTCTCAGTGTTTTTATATCTTCCATTTTAATAATTGAACCTTCTTTGATAATAGCCACTCTATTACACATTTCTTGCACTTCTGCTAAGATATGAGACGAGAAAAATACAGTAGCACCTTTTTTATTTTCCTCTTGAATGATATCAAAGAATTTTTGTTGCATTAGAGGATCCAAGCCACTGGTAGGTTCATCTAAAATGATTAGTTTAGGAGAATGCAATAATCCTTGTACAATACCAACTTTCTTCTTGTTTCCATATGATAAATCCTCTATACGACGAGACATATCGAGTTCCATAATCTCTGCTAAATCGTTCATTCTTTTCGTGCAATCCTTCTTGTAGAATCCTGCTGTATAGTTTAGTAGATCCTTTACTTTCATCTTGTCATAATAAAAAACTTCAGAAGGCAGATAACCTATGTCACTTCTGATTTCAGGACCAGCAGTTCTAACGTCTTTTCCAAACATTTTAGCTTCGCCAGAAGTAGCAAAAATAAGGCCCATCAAGGTTCTAATAGTTGTCGATTTCCCTGCCCCGTTTGGACCGATAAAACCAAATATTTCGCCTTCTTTCACATCAAGACTTACATCTATTATACCTCTTGCTTTACCATAATATTTAGTGAGTTTATTTGTTTCAATCATATTCATTTATGGTCCTCCTTATAAATATATGCATTATTCTTATTACTTATTACCCAATACAATAAGTCTATATCATATAGAACTATCAATATACTAACTATATTCCAACGAAATTTTATTGTCAAACAAGATAATATATCATAGACATTCTAACATTCAAACTTCTATAATATAGTTATATCAAAGTTTTCAGCATGTACTTGGACAAAAATTCTGACACTAAAAAAACAAGAAGAAATTCTTCTTGTTTTACTTAAACCTGAATATCATCTTTACGGGATTATGATCTGAGTTTTCAAATCCCAAATCTATCACTTCTACCATCTCAACAATAATATTTGGAGAAACTAGAAAGCCATCAATGACTCCTACTTGTGTCTCACCTTCAACATAAGGTGCATTTAAAAGTCTATAGGTGGGAGCATTGTCACTGATTCCAAGTGTCCATCCTTCTTCTACCCAATCGTTTGGGATAACAGAGGGTAAAAACAACTCACCATTTTTATAAAGTGGATATTGTTTATCAACACTTTCAAAAGTTTGATTCCAATCGCCACCGAGTACCACATAATATCCTTTATCATACATTCCAATAATATAATCTTTGATAACCTTTAACTGTTCTTCTCTAAGTGTACCATCATCATAAGCTGAGAAATGTGCATTAATAAGAAGCAAATTCCCCTCTTGCTCTGGTATCTCTATTTCAGAGACTACAAAACACCGATCCAACATAATGGTATTAAGTGGCCAATTATAATTACTATCAAAACTATATCGTTTGGCATCACTGATATTGTATTGGCTAAAAGTTGCCAAACCCGCTTCTACATCACCTACTGGAGGGAATGGAATCGGTACAAAGAGTACATCATAATTTTTTGCAAAACTGTAATCATATGTATCAAATACATCTGATATCAAATCTAATTCATTGATATGATACGCTCTTTGTGACTTTACATCTATTTCTTGAATCATCGCAAAATCAGTATCAAATTCAATAAGTGTCTCTATAATATTATCTAAAAATGATTCTACCACTGATTTTTCATCTGCTCTAATTTTAGAACCACCGTCTAAAAAGAAATCTTCTGTAACACCCAGTCCACCATATCCTATGTTCCAAGTATGAATAGTAAAAGTATCTTTTGAATCTAAAATTTCTTTTGTATTAGAGTTTACCTCTAAATCAATAATCGCTTCAGGATTATAATCCGTTAATGTTAAAGTCAACAAGCAAATGCCTGTTAATACCACTAACACAGCAATAATAATACCTACTATTTTTAATATTTTTTTCATATGCCCCCCCAAGAATCATACGACTCGATAACGTTTTTCAGTTATGTCAAATGAAACCTTTGTATTTCTACAAAGGTTTCATAGTAACCGTTACGAAAAGTTTGCTATACAACTATTATCTCATAACCAGTTTATCATTTCTACTTTTCTTTTAATGCCTTTGAGACTTCAGTAAAAATAATACCTAACGCCATAGCTCCAGCATCCGGGTGTTGCAGACTTCTCTCACCCACATAACTCGCACGACCTTTTTTAGCAACCATCGTTTTTGTACTTTCAGCACCCTCTCTAGCAGCTTTTGCTCCTAAATCGAAAGCAGATATAAAGTCTAGATTACTCACGGCTGCCTCTCTAAGAGCAACAGTCGTCGGAATTAATGCATCCAAAAGTGTTTTATCACCAAGTTCAGCTTTTCCTCTTTTTTGGATACCAGCAACTGCAGCTTCCATTAAATCCGCAAATTCAGATAGTGACACCTCTTCTTTGCCTTTGGCATTTTTACCTGCTGCTCTAAATGCTGAACCCCAGATTGGACCTGACGCACCGCCACAGTATTCTGTAATCAACATCCCTGAATCTTTTAAGAAATCTCCTATAGAGTCTGTAGATAAGTCATCCCATTCATTTAAGAGTATTTTGAATCCTTTTGCAACCGACATGCCAAAATCACCATCACCTGCTACTGAATCCAGTTCACAAAAGTAAACCTCATTTGAAATAATCACATCAGCCATATCTCTTACGATAGCCATGACATGATTTGTAGTTAGTTTATTCATCTTAAACCCCTTTTTTATATGCGATAGTGTTCACCGGTGCATCAAAATACGATTTCAATTCATCATCCAATTTTAACATCGTTACAGAGGCTCCTGCCATATCTATCGCTGTCATAAAGTTTCCAACCATCGTATCGTATACTTTGATACCATGTTCAACCAATAGTTTTGCCACTGAATTATTGAGAACATATAGTTCTTGAAGTGGCGAGTTACCAAATCCGTTGATCATTAAAGCCACTTCATCACCCTCGCCATAAAGGTTTTCCGCCATCAACATATCTATACAGTCTTTTGCCAAAGCTTCTGCTGATTTCATTTCTCTTCTTTCAGTTCCTGGCTCACCATGAATACCAACTCCAAATTCTATTTCCGATTCACCAAGCTTAAATGTTGGTGTTCCTTTTGCTGGTACTGTACATGATGTTAAAGCAAATCCTATAGACCTTACATTGGCAATAACTTTATTTGCAACATCTTTTACCTCTAATAATGACAATCCTTTTTCTGCTGCTGCCCCTGCAATTTTATGCACATAAGCTGTACCTGCAACACCTCTTCTACCAACCGTATACAAACTATCTTTTACAGCAATATCATCATTAACATAAACTTTTTCTACTTCAATATCATCGTCTTCAGCCATTTCAGCAGCTGCTTCAAAATTCATAATATCACCAGAATAATTCTTGATAATCAATAAGGTCCCTTTATCTGATTCCGACTCCAATATTCCATTGTACACTTGAATTGTAGACGGTGATGCAAATACATCTCCACAAACTGCTACATCAAGCATACCTTCACCAACATAACCCGCATGAGCAGGTTCATGACCTGAACCACCACCACTGATTAAAGTTACTTTGTTTTTATTTAATTTTTTTCTCATTAACAATTTATGTCTTTTTTTAAAAACCAATTCATTTGGATGTGCCAAAACCATACCTTCACACATTTCCATAACCAATGTTTCTGGTGCATTTATAATTTTTTTCATCATCTCTCCTATTGTCCTAATTGATCTGCAACATATATGGCAGAAAATACATCAGCAGCAGTAACTTTAAACGGCATATTATGAATGGTTTCATTCTCTGCACATGATAACTCTGCAACTGCTCTAACTTTTTCATCTGTGACATCCTTAACACCTAGATCTCCAAGTGATGTTGGTAAACCAACCGATTTGCAATAGTTGATGACTTCATCAATTTCCCTTTGATCTGCGTTTTCAAGCACCAATTGTACAAGGGTACCAAATGAAACTTTCTCACCATGGTAATAACTATGAGTTTCATCTAAAGCTGTTAAACCGTTGTGAATCGCATGGGCAGCTGCCAGTCCAGATGACTCAAAACCCATACCGCTTAACAATGTATTGGCTTCAATTATATTTTCCAAAGCTGGTGTCACAACATTTTTATCAGAAGCTGCAATTGCTTTTACAGAATCTTCTAAAAGTGTTTCGTAACATAATTTAGCTGCAGCGACAGCTAGTTTTGTACTTTTACCACCTGGAATATTTTCAGCAAATGATTTTTTACATGCTCTTGCTTCAAAGTATGTTGATAACGCATCTCCCATACCAGCTCTTAAAAAACGTGTTGGCGCTTTTGCAATCACTTCCGTATCTACCAATACTACATTCGGATTTGATCTGTAGAACTTATACTCTTGGAACTCGCCCTTTTCATTATAAACTACTGATAATGAACTACATGGTGCATCTGTAGAAGCAATCGTTGGCACTGTTATCACAGGTAACAACTTTTCATTCGCGACCGCTTTAGCTGTATCGAGTGCTTTACCACCACCTAAACCAATAACCACGTCACATTCATTGTCTATACATACTTTAACTAATTTTTCAACTTCATCAAAAGTACACTCTTCTCCAAATATTCCAGAGACCAACTCTATATTATATTCTTTTATTGTTGCTTCCAAAACCTCTTTTACTCTATTTGAATCATCTACAGATGCAACTAATAAAGCTTTCTGGCCAAATTCAAGAACATATTTCCCCAAGTCTTTTAATGCACCATTGTCTTGAACGTACTTTGATGGTGAAATTAGAATTTTTTTCATTTTACTTCTCCTTAATCGTATTTTGACGTCTCTTTAAACGTTACCTTATATACAAATTATAGATTGGAAAACGTTTTCTGCCATTGGAATAAGTTATCGACTTCTAGAAACTTACCGTCGTAATATTCTGACAATAACGAAAAAATCGTACTATCATGTATTTTATGTACATAATATTACGATTCCATATTTATCTATTAAGTTTCTTGTTGTTCATAATAGTCCTATTTCAGATCACACTCTTTCATTATTAAATGTTTTTCTATAATTGGCTGGTGTGATACCATAATTTTTTTTAAATATTTTGATAAAATAACCACAATCATCATATCCTAAATCCAAAGAAATATTGATGATAGGTAAATTAGTTTCTTCTAACAACTCTTTTGCCTTACTCACCTTCATTTTATTGATATAAGATGAATAAGTAAGGCCTAATTCTCTTTTAAATATTCGACTGAAATAACTTGGGCTGATATTACATCTGTAAGCCATATCATCTAAATATATTTTTTCATGGAAATGTTCATCTATATAGTCAAGTGCAGGTTTTAATAAAATACTTTTAGCACTTGATTGATCGATAGCCTGATTTAATTTTTCTATGGGATCTTGAAGTTTTTCGATTGTCTTAGTCGACATCTCATTTAAACTGGTCAGCTTTTGATTGGTTTCATTCAACTTTGTTTTAAGTACCGCCTCTTCTACAATGTAGTTGATGATATGGTACATCATTTGTGCGACTGATTCTATTTTATCCAATGACATAATATGAAGCTTATTATGTAATGCTTTTAAATCAGGATATTCTTCTAAATCTATCTGATACTTTTTACTCACAATTCTTTCCAATTTATTCTGATTTTGTTCGTCTTCAAGTCTGACTTGTCCTGCCATTAATGCGCCGAGATATTGACCATCCACAATAATTGGGATAGCAAAGTCAACCACACCTATATGGCATACATAAATATATGCCTCTTGATTTCTAGCAGCTTCTAGGCCACCTCTTGAATCACACTTTTCACAAAAGCGACTCAAACCTTTGTCTTTTCTCACCTCTTCACAAAATTCACTGCACCTGCTGTGTTGTGTAATCGGATTACCTTTATAATCAATTGCAATAATCGCCATATCAGTCGCCTTTGCAATATCATCTTGTATTTTCTGAAATTTTTCCAAATTAAGTATATAACTGAGTTGATGTAAGTTTGTATCCACGAAATCCTCCTAGAGTATGACTTTAGATTATTATACCTTAAATTTAATATATTCCAAACCAACTGAAATAAAAAACAATCATCCCTAAGAAGATGATTGTTCATTAATTATTTTCTGATGGTTTGATTTCTATTTAATACAACACGACCGAGTGTTGCAATTCCTTTAATCAATGGGCCTTCCAAATCAGTTTGTACCTGTTTAAAAACTTGTCTAACTTCAATATGTTGAGGACACTTGTCTTCACACTGACCACAATCTATGCAAACATCCGTAAAATGAGCTTTCCCATCTTCCGTTTGAACGCCTAGATATACGGCATGAAATATTTTTGCTCTGGTTTTCGAAAACATATAGTAATTATTTAAATTTTTAAAAGCAGCTGGAATATCTATACCTGCTGGACACGGCATACAATAAGCACAACCTGTACAGCCTACTTGAAGCAACTTGTTATAAGCATCACGTACATCACTTATGACTGACAAATCTTCATCTGATAAGCCACCAGGCAATGCATCTGATGCAATTTTTATATTCTCATCAATATGTTCATCAACGTTCATGCCGGATAAGACAACTGTAACTGCGGGATGATTCCATACCCATCTAAGTGCCCACTCAGCAGGACTTCTTTTAATCGGTGATTCATCATAGACTTTCTGTACCTCAAGAGGTATTTTACCAACCAACGAACCACCTCTTAGAGGTTCCATCGCTATGATGCCCATCCCCTTTTGGTGAGCATATTCAATGCCTTCTATGCCAGCTTGAAAACTTTCATCCAATATATTAAATTGAACTTGAGCAAAGTCAAAGTCATAACCATCACAGATTCTCATAAAATCTTCTTTTTTTCCATGAAAAGAAAAACCCATTTTTTTGACCTGTCCCGAAGCTTTGATTTCATTCATAAATTGAATAATACCTAAATCAAGCATTCGGTCCCATGTTTGTCCATCAAGAGAATGTAATAAATAATAATCGAAATAGTCCGTTTGTAATTTTTTGAGTTGCTTTGTGAAAGTTTCTCTAATAGATTCTTTTTTACGAATTGAAATACATGGCAACTTGGTTGCCAACTTCACTTTATCTCTATAACCATCTTTTAAGACATATTCACCTAAGAATGTTTCTGAAGCGCCTAGATGATAGGGATATGCTGTATCAATATAGTTAACACCTCTATCGATTGCACCACGTATTTGTTTCAATGCTTTATCTTTATCGATTAAACGGGATGCGGATCCACCTACTTTTGTTGGTAATCTCATACACCCATATCCAAGTATTGATAATTCTTCATCCGATCCTGGCATTGTTCTATACTTCATAAATACTTCCTTCCTATTCTTAGTGATAATATCATAAACTTGTTTAAACATTAAAACAAAAGATATGACTCTATTGATATAATATACCAAAAATAGACCTGACTAAACCAAAGCCTTTCTAAAGAAACTCCCCCCTATCTCAATCAAGTGCTTCAACAAAAGAAATCAGCAATTGATTGAATTCCAAATGGTTATCATAATTAGCATTATGAGAAGCGTTTTTAATAACTTTCAAAGGATATCCCGTCCTACGAGTCCAATCATTGCAATATCTTTTTACATAACCAGTTTTATCATATTCACCATAAGTAATTAAGACCGGGCAGCAAAACTCTACACCATCTTTTGCTTTTAAAAACTGACCATAAATAACACCAGCAGCATCTAACATGCCTTGCTTACCTAATTTTACCAAGGTATTATACATACTTGTTCTTGCCGCATCAGTCATCGCAACACTTTTTACACACAATTTACAATAATAGTTATATGGATATAATTTTACGATTGAAGTAAAATGCTTAATCCAAAACAGTTCTGATTTTTTATAATAACTTTCATCAAGAGGTGTTGTCCCAATACCAATAAAACCTATTACAAGCTCTTTATATGTCTTTGTAAATGACTGTGCAATATATCCCCCTGCAGACTGACCTACTAATACAATCTTTTTTATCAGTTCTTGTGATAATATTGCATGCAAGTCCTTATTTATATTAGCGAAAGACGCATCTTGATAGGGTTTGGAATCTCCATGTAAAGCATAATCCCAAGTTATTATTTTATACTTATTTTCTAACTCTTTCACTTGCAGGTCAAATAATGTATGGTCCGCTGTTAAACCATGGCAGAAAACAATCGCTGTATCTGTCGAATTATTTATTTCATTTGTCCAATAATAAACCGTTCCCCTCGATGATACAACATGTTTTTTAACCATTTTGCTCCCCCTTATAATAATTCTTTTTAAGATTATTCAAAAATAATAGATATGCTTCAATACCGTTTGGATCCTTTAATTCGCCTTGTTCATAAACCCTAAAGTAAAAGCCATTTGATAAATCGATAATCATATCATATAGAACTGGAATGTCCTCTTCATCTCGGAATAAAGATCTGTCGATATTTTCAAGTATTTCTCTTCTTTTAAGTCTTGAGGCATTTTCTATATATTGACTCATCTCATTATTATTAAGTCTATGATTCTCTTCATATGCTTTCAGAATGAACCGGTATTGTAATCCTGACGTTTTCATTAACTGTAACCGTTCATGTATTTCTTTTTCTATCAGTTCAAAAAAATCAGCACCATTTGCTATCTTAGATTTTTTTTGTTCCTGAATCAATTGAATAGCTGACTGAAACAAATAATCATAATAAGTCTGTTTATTTCTAAAATAATGAAATAATAAGGACTTAGATATGCCTGCTTCATCTGCAATATGATTTGTAGATGCTTTTTTGTAACTGTAAACTGAAAAAATTTTATAACCAGCATTCAGAATTCTCTGTTGTTTCTCATAAGGTAACTTTAAAAATTTATCATTCATTTTCCACCTCGTTGACCGAATCGGTTAATACAATAATACACCTATTGACCGATTTTGAGAAGACTATATCACTTATCTTATAAATACTGTCTACAGTAAACTTATGATACAATATACTAGGAGGCTCTTATGACAGATATATTGGATTTCAAAACAAAGGAAGCATTTAGGAAATGGTTAGAATCAAACCATAATTGTGGTCACGGAGTGACTCTGTTTTTATATAAAAAGGGTTATGAATCATTAGGCATTACTTACGAAGAGGCAGTAAGAACCGCTCTCTGTTATGGATGGATTGATGCGGTGACCCATAGTTATGATGAAACCAAGTTTAAACAGTATTTTGCCAAAAGGAAAATAAACAGCAATTGGTCTATTAGCAATATAAAACGTATGAAAGATCTCCTAGAAGAAGATCTTATGACAAAATACGGCCTTGAGTACTTCGATATGGAGTTAATCGACCAACTAGACGATATGATTGCCGATGAAATTGCATTCAAAACTCAACCTCTTAAGGTCCCCGATTTTATTGCAGAGTTTCTCTTAAATGAGCACGCACTAGATTTATTGTATGACTCTTCCAAATCTGCTCAGAAAATGTATCTCCACTATATTTTAAGCGCTAAAAAAGAAGAAACAAAACTTCGTAGATGTTATAAAATAGCCGATATTTTAAAAGGTGGCAAAAATAACTTATAGTTCTTTCTCGATACCAATACCAGTCAACTCATTATTTATTGTGTTAGAGATGTCATACCATTTTTGCACGGTATTTTCCAATAAGAAATAGTGAAACAAATAAAATAACTCCAATATACCCAGTATCAATGACAGTATCATAAGCAGAACACTCTCATAGAATAAGATTAAAACCACAATACCTAAAAATATTATTGTCGTTAAACATAGTACGATTAGATGAATCAATCGTTCATGTTGCAACCACTCAATCTGTCTTAGATGATATTCAAGGAGCTCCTTATCAATTTTTTGGCTTCTTATTTTTTTCTTTACATAATGATCCTGTTCTTTAACGTATTTTTTCATGCTATCACCTCATTTACTATATTGCCATTTCATAACTATTCAATCAAAAAAGTAAGCCCAAACTGGACTTACTTAAATATTTATACATTTTCTGCAATTTCATAAACCAATTTTTTTGTCTGCTTCCATCCCAAACAGGCATCTGTAATAGACTGTCCTTTTACAAGACCTGCTTCACTTTGTTTACCTTCAACCAAATAACTTTCAATCATCAAACCTTTAACCAATTTTTTTATTGAAGTATTGTATTGTCTACTTCTTACAACTTCCATAGCAATTCTAGGTTGCTCTTCGTATTTTTTCATCGAATTCGCATGATTGGCATCAACAATCAAAGCCTGATTTAGAAGTTGTCTCTTTTCATATTCTTCAGCTAGAAAAACCAAATCCTCATAATGATAATTGGGAATATTTCTACCATGTTGGTTTACAGCACCTCTTAAAATACCGTGTGTCAGAGGATTACCTGAGGTTTCCACCTCATAACCATTATATATAAAATTATGTCTTAACTGGCCCGCTTTAACAGAATTTAACATGACTTTCATATCACCACTGGTTGGATTCTTCATACCGACTGGCAAATCCACACCACTTACTGTTAAACGGTGTTTTTGATTCTCAACGGATCTTGCACCTACTGCTATATAACTTAGCAAATCTTCCACGTAAGGATAATTTGTTGGATAAAGCATTTCATCTGCTGCAGACAAACCCGATTCGTTAATGACATTCATCTGTAGTTTTCTAATCATTTTGATACCATGTAACATGTTTGGTCTCTCATTTGGAACCGGTTGATGTAACATGCCTTTATAACCTTCACCAGTTGTTCTTGGTTTATTGGTATAAACTCTAGGAATCATAATAATCTTGTCTTTTACTTCTTCTTGCAACTTACCTAAATGACTTACATATTCTAATACAGCATCTTCATTATGCGCAGAACAAGGACCTACAATTAAGATAAATTTATCACAACTCCCCTCAAATACTTTTTTGATTTCTGCATCTCTTTGAATTTTTATTTTTCTCAATGATTCACTCATCGGTATTTCAGATTTTATTTCATCTGCATGTGGTATGGGTTGTACATAATTAAAACTCATAATAGCCTCCTTTTATTATATTTTGCAATGATAACACAATGAATAATTATACACAAGTAAGTTTTTTTAAGCCTTCAACAGATTATGTAACCTCTTCTTTCAAATGAAACAAATCGATTATAGTCATACAGTTATGTTTGAAATATCCGACTCTATCCTATAAGCTATAGGTGGAGGTATTTATGATAACAGTAGGAATAATTACAGTGAGTGACAAAGGTTCAGTTGGCGAACGAGTTGACTTAAGTGGTGAAGTCATTAGAGATATGATGATCGATGCTGGATATGATGTAAAAGAGAAAATTATTTTACCTGATGAAGTTGATCAGTTGAAAAAACAAATGATTACTTGGTCTGATGAAAATAAGTATCACTTAATATTAACAACAGGTGGAACAGGATTTTCTCCAAGAGATTTTACGCCTGAAGCGACTAAAGCAGTGATTGATCGTGACGTGCCAGGAATACCTGAGGCAATGAGGGCTCACAGTCTCACCATTACTAAAAAAGCAATGCTCTCTCGTTCAGCTGCAGGGATAAGAAAACAAACACTTATCATTAACTTACCTGGCAGTCCAAAAGCGGTTAAAGAAAATCTCGAATATATTTTGCCAGCTCTAAAACATGGTATAGAAATCATGATCGGATCTACAGGTGAATGTGGCAACTCCAAGTAAAATCCCTTATGGGATTTTTATTTATTTTCATACAATACCATTTTCGTATTGTTTAAATATTATCAATGATGTATGATGTTAGTGAAAAGGAGGTAATCATATGAAAAGTAAAACAAGCAATAAAATTGTTATCATTGGCGCAGGCTATGTTGGTTCTACAACAGCTTATACATTGATGCAATCTGGATTGGTTTCAGAAATCGCCCTTATTGATATTGATCTTAAAAAAGCTGAAGGTGAAGTTATGGACCTAAACCATTGTCTTTCGTTTACAAAACCGATTACCATCAAAGTGGGCACTTATGCAGATTGTACAGATGCAGATTTGATCATCATGACTGCAGGACCTTCTATCCAACCCGGTGGAACACGTTTAGATTTAGCCAAGCAAAACAGTCAAATCATGACTTCGATTATGAAGGAAATTGTTAAGTATACAAGAGAAGCGCTTATTTTAGTCGCAACAAATCCAGTTGATATTCTTACTCAAGTCGCAGTAGAGTCTGTAGATTACAATCCAAAGAAAGTCATTGGATCAGGAACGGTACTCGATAGTGCCAGATTCAGATATATGCTCAGTCAACATTGTAAAGTAGATGCCAGAAATGTTCATGGTTATATAATAGGTGAACACGGAGATAGTGAAGTGGCTGCATGGAGTTTAACCCATATAGCAGGTGCACCTTTAGATGAGTACTGTTCCTCTTGTAATAGCAAGATTTGTACAGGTCTTGATAAAGAAAAGTTACTTCATGATGTAAGGGATGCAGGGTATCATATCATCGATAGAAAAGTTGCAACTTACTATGGTGTTTCCATGGCGATTAAACGTATCAGTGAAGCTATCCTTAGAAATGAACATTCAATTTTAACTGTGTCTAGCATGCAGACTGGTGCATATGGCATTAATGGTATTGCCATGAGTGTACCAACAATCGTTTCATCAGATGGCATTCATAAGATTGTAGAATTAAAGCTTTCTGATTCAGAGTTAATGCTCCTGAAAAAGAGTGGTGAAAAATTGCAGTCTATACTGGATTATATAAAAAGCTAAGTCCGAGGACTTAGCTTTATTTCTCTATATATGTTGTAATTTAAGTAGGTATTTTAAGCGCTCTTTTGAGCCGCGTCTGATTTTTAGGCGATTTTTTTTATTGAAGCTTCATATGCACCTCTAAGTTTAAGGGTTACAAATCCGTAGAAAAGCCCGGTTAAACAATAAATGATTACAAAAAAAATAGAAGTTTCCTTCTATTTAATATCACCATGAGTTTCTTTGTTGGCTGTTTCTACTATTTTATTGTTCTCATCTACAAACACAACTTTGGGTTCAAATGTTTTTGCTTCTTCTTGATCTAACCAAGCGTATGCAATGATGATTACACTGTCACCTGGCTGAACCAATCTAGCTGCTGCTCCGTTTAAACAAATCACACCTGAATCAGGTGCGCCTTCAATTGTATAAGTTTCTAATCTTGCACCGTTGTTGTTGTTAACAATTTGAACTCTTTCCCCTGGTAAAATACCAGAAGCTTCTAATAATTTTGAGTCAATCGTAACACTGCCTACATAGTTTAGATTAGCTTCCGTTACAATGGCTCTATGAATTTTCCCTTTAAACATATTGAGTAACATATTATACCTCCAACCTTAAGTTGTCTATCAATCTTGGTTTGCCGACCTTAACTGCAATCGCAATTAAGATATCACCTTTTATTTCATCTATTTTATGAAGTGTTAATGCATCTACGATTTCTACATAATCGATAATAGCATAGTCTACTGTGCTTATTTTGTCAATGATTCCTTCAATTATTTTATTCGCTCTTCGTTCACCACTTAAAATTGTCTCTTTGGCTTCAAATAAAGATTGAGATAATACTAAGGCATCTTTTCTTTCTTTTTCATTTAAATAAGTGTTTCTTGAACTCATAGCCAAGCCATCTGCTTCCCTATGAATAGGGCACGGAATAATCTCTAGATCCATATTTAAGTCTTTTACCATTCTTTCTATTACAGAAACCTGTTGAGCATCCTTCTGACCAAAATACGCTCGATCTGGCGCTACCATATTAAAAAGTTTCGTTACAATCGTAGCAACACCCCTAAAATGTCCCGGTCTTGATGATCCACATAAAACACCAGTCATGTCACCTTCTACGGAAACATAAGTAGAATATCCCTTTGGATACATTTCTTCAACAGTTGGATAGAATAAGATATCTACACCTTCTTGTTCTAATTTGTTTTGGTCACCTTCTAAATCTTTAGGATAAGCATCTAAATCTTCATTTTCTCCAAATTGTGTTGGATTAACAAAGATACTCGCCACAACAAAATCGTTGTCCTTTTTAGCTGCTTTTACAAGAGACATATGACCCTCATGTAAAAAACCCATCGTTGGTACAAATCCAACCGATTTACCCACTTTTTTTTCTGTTTTTACAGCCTGTCGCAACGCTTCTACCGAATGTATAATCTTCATCACAAACTCCTAATATAATTTTTCTAAAATTTCATCCTTAATACCAAAGGTATGCTCCTCAGCGGGGAATGATCCTTCATTTATCTCATTTATATAAGCTTTGGTAGCTTCTATAATATCTTGACCTGTTTCCTTATATCGTTTTACAAATTTAGGTTGTAAACCTTGATACATACCAAGGACATCTTGAATAACAAGCACTTGTCCATCACAGTCTTTACCAGCACCAATTCCGATGGTTGGTACACCTATTTTTTCAGTAATGATCTTGGCAAGTGCACTCGGTACACATTCCAGTACAATCGCAAACACACCAGCTTCTTCCAAAGCTCTAGCTTCATCTATTATATGTTGTGCTTGTGCTTCGCTTTTACCCTGAACCTTAAAACCACCTAACATATTAACTGATTGTGGGGTTAAACCCAAATGCCCTACAACAGGAATTTTAGCTGCAACTAAAGCTTTAATCTTATCAACCATTTCAAAACCGCCTTCTAACTTAACGGCATGAGCTCCTGCTTCCTTAATGAATCTACCGGCATTTCTGATTGTATCTTCTATACTTATATGATATGAAAGGAATGGCATATCACCAATAATCAAAGCATTTTCAACACCTCTTGAAACAGCTTTGGTGTGATGAATCATGTCATCCATTGTCACTTCTAAAGTAGTTTCATATCCTAACATGGTCATCCCAAGCGAATCACCAACAAGAATTGAATTAACACCGGCAGTATCTAAGAGCTGTGCTGTTGTATAATCATATGCTGTTAACATTGATATTTTGTCACCTTTATTTTTAGCATTTTGAAAAGATTTTACTGTAAATTTTTTATTCATAGCCTTCTCCATAACGCATCTAACATGCTTTTTTTATTATCATCCATGATCAACCTTTCAGTTGTCATTTTACCTAGTAGTTGATATACTTCCAAATCTAACCCTTCTAGTTCAGACATATGTTTATTAAGTGTTGTCGTATCTCCCCGTTTTATAGGTCCTGTTAATGATTTTTCTGTCCCTTTCATGTATATATTAGAAAGAGTTGCATCAATAAGTGGTTTCATGGCTTTCATGCCATCATCACTTTCAATACCAATATCATTTAATATCTTAGTGCCAAAATTCATCAAGGTCACTAGATAATTGGAAAAGATACACGCTGATAAATGATACTTCGTTTTTTGATCTTTTGATAAAACAAAATAGGAATTCCCTAATGTTTCTACCAAAGAAATAACTGATTCATCACCCTCAACTGAAAAATATGCATCATTTAAATCTTCTACTGCTTTATCAATAGATGAAAACGTTTGAAGTGGATGTAAAGAACTTATCTTCGCACCTTTGTCTTTTAATGAAATCAATTCATCTGACGTTAGTGCACCACTCATATGAATAAACAACTTAGAATTGAGTGAGACGTCTATCAGTGAAATGGCATCCGCCACTTCTTTAATCACATTATCTCCAGTTGTAATAAATACAACATCAGCCAACTCTATAATCTGTTTCAGATCAGATGACCACATACAACCTACATAAGCTGCAGCTTCTTGAGCTGATTGATCGGTTTTACTATAGTAACTCGTCACATCATAATAGCGACTTATATACTTACCAATAGCCGTTCCAACTTTTCCTGCACCAACAAATGAAATTTTCATAAGTTCCTCCAAACAAGAAATGTATCAAAGATACTTTCTAATTCATAACTTTTGATAAAACACTGCCTATTATTCAAAGCGGTAAAATTATTTCTACAACTAAAAAAAACATGCCTAAGCACGTATAACAGTCAAAAAACACATTGAAGCTAAGACTACACCTGTAGACTTAACTGGTTTTGTATGAACTGTCCCCGTCCTTTCGGCTCAAAGCAGTATGATTTAAGTTTTTTAATAAGGGTAAGGCTCAAAAGATACCTTCCACTTGAAGTGTAACATAGCTAATTACTAAAATCAATAGAAATGGATTTACAGTAAATAAAGCACCGAAAAAAAATTGCCGTATGTTAGCACCAAGTACTAACACCTGTTGTTGACTTTTACTCCTAACTTCTATATACTCAAGGTAAACTAAAGAAGGAGTCATGTATGAATATATCTGAATTGAAAATAGGTAATAAAATAGCTAAATTGCCAATCATACAAGGTGGTATGGGTATTGGTGTTTCATTATCACGTCTAGCGTCTGCAGTTGCTAATGCAGGTGGTATTGGAGTTATTTCTGGTGCACAACCTGGATACAAAGAACCAGATTTTAGAACAGACAATGAATCGGCAAATTTAAGAGGATTGGAAAAAGAAATAAAGCAAGCAAGATCACTTAGCCCAGAAGGCATTATTGGCGTTAATTTCCTTGCATCTGTTACAAATTATACAGATATGGTAAAACTTGCTGTTAAAGAAAAAGTGGATCTTATCATATCAGGCGCTGGATTGCCAAAGAATTTACCATCATTTGTACAAGGAACTGATACAAAAATAGCTCCAATTGTATCTTCTGGAAAAGCAGCAGCGACAATCACAAAACTTTGGGTAAGAAAATATGATTATTTACCGGATGCAATTATCGTTGAAGGACCTAAAGCGGGTGGTCATTTAGGCTTCTCAATAGAAGATTTAAAAGGCAATCTGCCTAATATCAAAGACATTGTAAAAGAAGTCATAACGGCAGTAAAAGATTTTGAAGAAAAATACGGTAAAAAAATTCCTGTTATTGCTGCTGGTGGTATATTTACTGGACAGGATATGGCTGAATGTCTTGAACAAGGTGCAGCTGGTGTACAAATGGGAACCAGATTTGTTGCAACTGAAGAATGTGACGCTCATGAAAACTTCAAACAAGCATATATCGATGCCAAAGAAGAAGATATTTCTATAATTGTTAGTCCTGTTGGTTTGCCTGGTAGAGCACTTAGAAATGATTTTGTCAAATCATTAGAAAAAGCAAACTTAAAGATTAAATCTTGTTATAGGTGTCTAAAAGGATGTAATCCGGCTGTTGCACCTTATTGTATTACCGATGCATTAGTCGCGTCTGTAAAAGGTGATGTGGATAACGGATTGGTCTTCATCGGAAGCAATGGTTACAGAGTCAATAAAATGACTACAGTTAAAGAGTTGATGCAAGAGCTGATGGACGAAGCCAATGCATATTTTAATAAGAAATAATATAAAGAGTTGATTTCATCACGAAATCAACTCTTTTCTTTTAAAATATATACCTTTAACAATTGTAGAAGTCACCACAACCACACCAATCAATAGAAATCCACCATACACACCCATCTTTTCAGATCCAAAGGCGAATATTAAGCCAAACACAACTGACATTGACGAACCAAGCATGGAATAAACCGACTCTGCTGTTGCTCTATATTCAGAGCCTACAGAATGATGAATATCACCTAGGATCAAAGTATCAAACAACGCTTCAATGTAAACCGCAATTAACATCATCACAATCCCAACAGGATGTCTTATAATGAACAGACTTATAAATGATATGCCGGTCAATAGAGTCAATATATGATAAAACCTTTTTTTTCTTTTAATATTATCTCTCAAATACTGTACGTAAATAGTTGTTCGTTTACTTGATATCAGTACTACAAATGACATTAAACCACTGATGACACCAAAAAAAACAATATTGATATGGATACCATCACAGTAATTTTGCCAGAATTCCTCTATATATATAATTGAAGCACCTATAACCGCTCCTGAGACAATTACATATTTTAAGAATGTCTGATTCATTATAACTGTACGTGTGATGTTGATAATTTCCTTAGCATTCATATGTTTCTCAACTTTACCTTTACTAGGTTCAGTTAATAACAGGTTGAAAATCACCATCATCACACAACTGATGACGGACATTTGATACGGCATTAACAAATTGTACCGACTTGCGACAAAGGAACCGATTAATGCTGCTATTAATCCAGAACCATAACGGATAGCCTTTATTCTAGCTAAATATCTTTCAAATGAGAGAGTTTCTCCTACTTCTTTTAAACTATCGTAAATCAATGCACTTACACTACCACTGGTAAGGGCACCTGAAACACCAGATAATGCTATAATACAAGCAAAAGCAATAAATCCATGTGCATACAACATACCGATAGCACCAATCAATGTTAGCAACGAACCTGATACAATGATGTATTTTCTAGAATACCGGTCAGCTAATACACCTGTTGGTATTTCCATTGAAAAAACAACCACAGCGTAGATAATCTCAATATAAACCGTTTCAGCTATACTGATACCTCTACTTCTCCAGAATAATCTTTCTATGACATAAGCAAAGATGAAACTTCTAAAGAAGTAGTACAATTGCACATACAACATATTTCTTTTTAATTTTAATTCTCTTGTCATTTTTTCCTCCTCTATAATTAAAAACCTTCCGACTAATAATTATGGTGGGGGACGAACATTTTAAGAGTGTCCTCTAATTTTATACATATGGCCTCCTATTTTTTATTTAATTATACCATATAAAAAAATAAAACATCCATTCTATGGATGTGTAAGATGATTGTAATCTTTCAAAAAATAAAAAAAGCTAGTAAACTAGCTTAATATTCCATTTCTTTCGTTCTATAAAGTACTGCATACTCATAATCGACTTCAGACTCACAAGACTCACATAATCCAAACTTATTAACCTTTTTTTCATCCTCGCATCGTTTACAAACATCAACCTTCACATACATATTTTCAATTAAATTTTTCATATACTCGCCTCCTCGTATTATTGTATACAATTATTCTTCCTTAAAGATAGTATACAATAATACAGGTATTTATTCAAGCGATTTTTTAACAATTCAACAAATCTTGCAAAGAAAAAAACGCTGCAACCACAGCGTCATTTTTAATCCAATAACTCATCAAGGAATTCCCAAGTTTCAAACTCGACAAATTCTTTTGACCAAGTTCCTATACCTTGTAAATTGTATTTGTTTTTTAATGCCATTCTCTTTTCTAAAGAACTCTCATCTTCAACCCATATTCTATGAAGATTACCATCTTCTCTATAAGAAATATAATTCAAGAAATTATCCTCATCATATGATAACTCATAATCTTTATCCGATAAGACTTCTTCTAAATGTTTAATGCCTATCGCTTTTGAACTGACCGATCCACCAGTTTCTTTCCATATTCTCATATAAAGCGGAATACCTAGAATCAATTTTTCGCTGGGTACCATCTCCAAAGTTTCTTTTAAACTTTTTTCTACCCACGGAATAGAAGCCACCGGACCACTCGTAGGACTACTGCCCCAAAATTCGTCATACGCCATTAACATCATATAATCGACATGTTTTGCAATGTTCTCTCTATCGTACACTTTAGACCATTGATCAGACCCACCAGGAATTGTCACCGCTATGGATAAAGTCACATTCTGTGCTTCCAGTATTGGAGATAGTTCAGCCATAAATTGAGTGAAAATATCTTTGTCCGTTAAATACATATTTTCAAAATCGATGTTAACACCATCTAAATCATACAATGATGCAAAGAATGCTATCTGTGCGATGGTCTTTTTCCTATAAACAGGATCATTTAACATTTCAGACGTCCAAGATGGTTTGAAGTCATTACTGAAAAGACCCCAAACTTCATAACCTTTATCTCCAGCAGATTTTACATATCTAAAATCTGCTTCATTAAGCATAATGCCATTGATATTTAATCTGAACCATGTTGGTGATATTGCATCTAAGCCTGGAATTGTTTGATCTAGTGATAAATCAGGATTATTTTTATATGCACTAATTTGGCTCCAAGTCATATTGATGTTGTCACCATAGTCATGTTCCGGTCTCACAGTGTTCAACTGATTTTGCATCATTTCTAAATTATACGGTTCCAAATTATCTGTATTAACATATCCTATACGACCGTTTTCAGTTATAATCTTACTCATATCCTCATGAGTGTCTAAAACTATAGCTGTAATTATTTCACTGATTTCATCACTAACAACTGTCAATCCGTGACTTGTTTTTACAAATTCTATATCACTTGAAACAGATCTTAACTGACTGTATGTTTGATTGTAAATGGCAAAACTACCATCTGTTGCAGTGATGACTTCTAAATTGTATAACTTCTTGAAAACTTCAAAATCTATATAATTACGATCATTCTTAACGAGTATCGGAATATTGATATCAACAATATTAGCTTTAACATAATCGGTTACTTCTTTTGTTTCTAAAGTGTATTCTATAGACTCTAGTGGAATGTAAACTCTAGTACCACTGTTTGAATAATGAATATTGTTATCTATGTATTCAATGACAAAATCCACATCAACTAGAATTCTATTGTCAATATGAATCAAATTTTCCGCTGGAATTTCTTGATTTAGGTATGTAAATGATTTACCACCATCAAGAAGAGATAAAACTTCCAACTCCAAATCCTTTATGGCTGATTTTAAATTGATATTCATCATCCACATCACATTAATTCCAATAATCAAAACAAGTGCTAACAGCTTCCAAAACACACTCTTTCTTTGTACTTTATTGATACTTTTAATTGTTTGTGTTACAGTTTCCTCTTCAACACAAACCTTCTGATCCTTCGTATCTTCTAAAACGTCCTGCGTTTCTATATCATCTTTTTGATCTGATTCTTCTCTACTTTTCTTAATTTCTTCCGTTCGTTTCTTAAGTAATATATCCAAATTTTTATCTTCCATTATTTCACCTCACTAAAAAGCCAAACACATGTGTGTTTGACTTCATTATATAGAATATTATGTTATATTTACAATTATATCATCAATATTTAATACTTTGTTAGCCATTTGAAATCAATTGATCCGGATTCAAACATTTCAATTCATCTAAAACAAACAAACCATCTTTTCTGATTAATACATCATCAAAGAATATGGAACCACCACCATAGTTTTCAGTTTGAATACATACCAAGTCCCGAGTTTTGCAGTAAGTCAATACGTAGTTAAGTCTGAACTAACCTAGATTGAGTTAGTACAGGCTTTTTTTATTTTGTTTTTCTTTCGCGTTATCGTGTTCTTTTGTGTTATTTTATGTTATAATAGTTATATATTATACGAATTGGAGATATTATGTATTTAAAAAAATCA
>JAEIOD010000017.1 GCA_016342415.1 Clostridiales bacterium | reverse complement strand
ACAAGCAGCCTAAAATCAAGAAAGGAGTTCATAACTAAGAATCTGAATTTCGTGTCTTGACAAGCGTGCACATTATATACCTTCAATAATGTATGTTATACGAACTCAAAAAAAGAGGAAGTCTGAAAGCAACGGAAACGCGAACGAATGTACGTGTTATTGTTGCTTTTTCGTATATCGTATGTTAGTATTAATTAGGAGGTATATATGAGTAATTTAAACTATGGAAGAGGATACGTATATTCTCTTAAATATCATTTGGTTTGGTGTACTAAGTATAGAAAACCAATACTTAGGAATTCTGTTGAAGTTAAAGTGAAATCCTTACTTAGAAAGATTGCTGATGATCATGGCATCGATATTTTAGAAATGGAGACTGACTCTGATCATGTCCATATGCTCATTGAGTGTAAACCCCAACATTATCTTCCTAATATAATTAAAGCATTTAAAGGAACCAGTGCTAGATTTTTATTTTTGGAGATGCCTGAGTTGAGAAATGAACTGTGGGGTGGTCATTTATGGAATCCCTCTTATTTTGTAGCAACTGTAAGTGAACATTCCAAATCGCAAATTAAAACATATATTAAAAAACAAAAATCGAAAGAGTGAGGAGCTTAGAAGGTGAGAGGTTTTAAATATAGAATCTATCCAAAAGAAAATCAGATTCTTAAACTTGAGGAAATGTTTTGTGCAAAACGTTATGTATGGAATTATTTTCTGGAACTGAATATGAAACGATTTGAAAAGAAATTTGGTATCTTAACCTATACTGAGATGTCAAAGCTGTTAACGCAATTAAAGCAAGAGCATAGTTGGTTGTATCAATGTGAAAAATCAGTCCTCCAAAATGTTTTAAAAGACCTCTCCAAAGCTTATACAACTTTTTTTAATGGTCCAATGACTTATTCCGTAAAGACTATCAAACATGCAAAGAATAAGGGGCTGGAACTTACTTTTTATCACTTACAAAACCATCCGAAGTTTAAATCATATAAAAATCCTCATCAATCTATGGTCATGAATTTAACCAATAATAATATTGAAGTGATTGAAAAAAAAGCTGAATACACCTCTAAAGGTCAATTCAAAAAACAAAACTGTAGAATTAAATTACCAAAAGTAAAAGGTATTAAGATTGCCTATTCAAGACGTTACGAAGGTCGTATATTAAATGCGACTCTTTCAAAAGAAGCTGATGGTAAATATTATGTTTCTTTATGTTGTACAGATATTTTAGAGAAGCATGTGAAATCAACCGATAAAGCTATTGGAATCGATCTTGGCATAACGGTGTTTGCTACCATAAGCGATGGTCAAACGGTTGCAAATCCAAAGCATTATTCTAAAAATATAAAAAAACTAAAAAAACTTCAAAGTGAAATGAGTCGTCGTGAAAAAGGAAGCAAAAATCGAGAAAAGAGTCGTATCAAACTGAGTAAACATCACAAGAAAATCCAAAATTCTAGAAATAATTTTTTGCATGAATTGACGACCAAATTAAGTCGTCAGAATGATGTTATTTGTATAGAAGACTTAAAAGCAAAAGAGATGTTAAAAGCTAATAGACTTGCGATGAGTATAAGTGATGCAAGTTACAATACATTTAAACTGCTATTAACGTATAAAATGTCATCGTCAAAGAAGCAATTAATAATTGTTGACCAATATTATCCAAGTAGTCAGATCTGTAGTAATTGTGACGTACAAAATAAACAAGTGAAAGACCTAAGCGTAAGAACTTGGGTATGTCCGAAATGTGGGATTAAACATAATCGAGATCACAATGCGAGTAAAAACATATTAAAAGAAGGCTTAAAGCAACTTGCGTAAGGAAAGAAAAACGGTGGGAACCACCGGGATAGCCTAGTCCATTAAAAGCCGTTAGGCTTTTCTACCTAGGAATCTTGTGATTTTAATCATGAGAGGTTCAATAATTATGATTCTTTATATAAAATGGAGATAATATCTAATTGGGAGGGAATTTAATGAGTATTTTTAGAAAAGAACTAGCAAGTTTAAAAGAATATGTACCAGGTAAGCCGATTGAAGATGTTATGAAAGAATATGGATTGACATCAATTGTAAAATTGGCATCTAATGAAAATCCATTAGGACCATCAAAGAAAGCAATCGAAGCAATCAAAAGAGAAGCTGAGAATATTCATCTCTATCCAGATGGAGCTGCTTTGGAGTTAAGACAAAAGTTAGCTGATAATCATGATCTTGAATTAGATCAAGTTCTTATTGGTTCTGGTGGAGAGCAAATTTTAAAATTGATAGCTCATACACTTATAAATGAAGGTGATGAAGTTATCTTTGGTGCACCATCGTTTGCACTTTATGATATTATGTCGAGTCACATTGGTGCTAAGTGTATTTCATTACCATTAACAGATGATTTTAAACATGATCTAAAAGCATTTGAAGAACATATTAATGAAAAGACTAAAATTGTTTATATTTGTAATCCAAACAATCCTACAGGTAATATCATGCCGAAACCAGAGTTACTTGAGTTTATTGGAAAATTACCAGAATCGGTAGTATTGATGTTAGATGAAGCATACTTCGAATATGCAATTCATGATCCTGAATACTTGGATGGATTAGAGGTTTTAAAGAACAGACCCAATACTATAATTCTAAGAACCTTCTCTAAAGTTGCCGGTTTGGCAGGGTTGAGAATCGGATACTGTTTCTCAAGTGTGGCAATCATTAAAGAAATGAGTAAAATCAAAGGCGTTTTCAATGCAAATAGAATTGGTCAAGCTGCTGCTTTAGCATCACTAGATGACGAAGAGCACATTAAGAATACTGTTGCATTAAATAAGAAGTCTTTGGATCTGATGAGAGATTATTTCAATGCTCATAATATGACATATGTTGAGTCGCATACAAACTTTATATTTGCAAACATCAACACATCTTCAAAAGAAGCTTATGTGGAACTGCAAAAACGTGGTGTGATTATTAGACCGGGTTTCTTATGGGGCTTTGAAAATTGGATTAGAATTTCAAGTGGTACCATTGAACAAACGGAGGTTCTCCTTAAAGCTTTAGATGAAGTAATTAATTGATAATTAAAGTGACATTTAGTGTCACTTTTTTTCGTTTTGGTGCAGAAATGATGATTTCTTCTAGAATTGTGATAGAATATATGTGTAAATAAGTTCATAAATATTTAATAGTTTCATTATATACTTTGAAAACCTAGTATAGTATACTAATGAAGCATAAAAGAGCAATAGAAGATAAGGAGAAAAATTATGAAAAAATTATTATCATTACTATTAATATTAACATTAGCTGTTGGTATTTTCGTAGGATGTGGCAAAGACAAAGATGGTGTTGAAGCTGCCAAGGAAATGACAACTCAAGAAGTATTTGAGAAAGTACAAGAAGTTAGTCAAGAAATGACAAACACTTCATTCTTAGCAGATTTCGATTTAGAAATGACTGGCTTGGAAGAAATGGGTTTAGCGGGTCCTATGGGTCTTACAATGACTGGGGATATCAAAGATGCTGAAAACATGAAAATGACTATGGATATTGATACTGGTATGGGTATGGCAATCAATGGAGATATTTACCTTACAGGTAACACAATCCTAATTCATGCACCACTATTACAACAGTTTATGGGTTATGCTTACTTGAAAGCTGATTTAGAAACTTTAGCTGAACAAGCAGGTACACCAATTTCTCAACCAGATCCTGAAAAAGTGAAAGCTATTTTAGAGAGATTTGAAGAGTCAACTGAGTATTCAATTTACGATATCGTGAAATTAGATGATACAAAGGAAACTGTAGAAGTAGTTGTAAACGAAGAAACTCATGATGCAACTAAATTAACTATGAATGTTGATTTAACAGATGCTGATGACGTTATCTTTGCATTTGTTGATTTTATCATCAATGATGAAGAAGCAAAAGAATTATTCTTAGGTACTATGACTGAAGAAGATATAGCTCTTATGCAAGAAGAAATGGCAAATGAAGAGTCTAGAGCTGAGTTAAAGAAAGCTTTAGAATCTATTACAATCAATGAGTTTTCAATTGTAATGTATGCTAATGCAGACTATCAAACAATCAAAACTGAGTTTGTGGCTGACATATCATTTGCAGATCCTGATCTTGGTCAAGAGTTTTCAATGAAATTAACTGGATTTATGGATTACTTCAATATCGGTGGTGTTGAAGAAATCGTATTACCAGAAGTAGATCCATCTGAAATTTTAGATATGAACGAAATGTACTAATAAGAATTACTAAACCCTGTCTATCAGGGTTTTTTTTTGCATAAAATTTGAATTAAGATGGTATATATGTAAAAAGAGGAGTGATACTTATGAAGAAATATATTCTATTGATAATAATTTTACTGGTAGGATGCTCAACTGACAGTACCTCGAGTAGAGACAGTACCGTTTTTATAAATTTAAAGGCAGTATCCACAATCACTCAAGGTCAATCGATTTATATACCTATTGATTCATTGGAAGCGTTAAATATAGATATTTTAAGGGATTTAGAGAAAAACAATATTTACTTATCAGAAGCAGAGACACTGTTGAATGTAAGTAATGAAAGACCTTATAATTGGTATATTGATCAAGGTGATACAGGCACTCATGGTGGTAATAATTGCGGTCCATCAGCTTCTGTTATGGCTGCATTGTGGCAAGATAAAGATTTTGAACTCACACCACAGGAAGCAAGAGGTGAATTTCGTTCTTCTGGCGGGTGGTGGTATACAGATGATATCAAGGACTTTTTTAAAAAACATAAAATCTCATTTTCAGTAGATGAATACGATGGTACTTTTGAACTTGTGGATACGTTGAATGCAGGTCATATCATCTTGTTATGTATTGATACATCATACATTGAAGAAAAAGATGAGAAAAACTCGTATTTCGGAAAGTTTTATGACTATGACGGGGGTCACTTTTTAATCGTTAAAGGGTATACTTATATAAAAGGCAGATTGTTCTTTGAAGTGTACGACTCAAATTGTTGGGGAGAAACTTATTCTGATGGGTCGCCTAAAGGTAAAGACCGTTTGTATTCAGGAGATGAGTTGGAAGAAGCGATTGAAATCTGGTGGGATAATTACTTTATAATTGAAAATGTATAAGAGATTGCTTAGGCAATCTCTTTTCTGTGTAATGATTACACACTATGCTTGGATGTAATTACACACTATAATACAGAATGTAAAAGTGTTTACTACTGTTTAACTCAGGGTAAAACCTTGATATATCAATGCTTACGAAATAAAAGACAACGAATTTTCGAAGAAGCTATAGTTGGCACGGCTCTTGCTCTTATTAAGAATGACAGAATATTTAGTTCTGTAATGTACGAAAGTGCAATTATAGTTTTTTAGGGAGGTTTACATGAAAGGTTTATTAAGATGGTTTGAAGAATATTTCGTACCATTTGCTGCTAAAGTAGGTTCACAAAAACACTTGGTAGCAATCAGAGATGGATTTATAGCTATTATGCCATTAATCATCGCAGGATCATTTGCAGTATTAATCAACGTATTTCCGATTGAAGCGTGGACTAAGTTTCTAGACACAACTGTTGGTGGTTATATTAGATCAACCAACGGTAATATTTGGACAGGATCATTTATGATTATGTCATACCTAATTGCATTCACAATTCCTTATGCATTTGCCAAAAACAAAGGCGCTAATGAATTGGCAACTGGTATATTGGGTTTTGCAACATTTATTATTTTGATGCCTGGTATGGGTGAGGGTCTTGGATGGGGTCTTCCAAATGCATGGGCAGGAACAAGTTCGTTATTTGTAGCAATATTTAATGGTTTATTCGTAGCTGAATTATTCACAAGATTATTTGGTAATGACAAGTTAATCATCAAGTTACCCGAAGGTGTTCCACCGGCTGTCGCTAGATCATTTGCTGCACTGTTACCCTCTTTAATCACGGTTGTTGCAGTTTCTGTAATTAAATTAATTTGGGTTGAGGCATTCAACACACCAAATATTATGGAATTTGTAATGAATACTATTCAAAGACCATTAATCGGTATGGCAAACACCTTGCCTGCTGCTATTGCAGTTGCGTTCTTTAACCATTTCTTATGGTTCTTTGGATTGCATGGTTCAAATATATTAGAGCCACTGATGCAATCATTATACCTGCCAGCATTAGAAGCAAATGCTGCTGGTACAGGCGCGTTTATTGTTACAAAGCCTTTCTTTGATGCTTTTGTATACATGGGAGGATCAGGTACGACAATTGCATTATTAGGCGCGATATTTGTAGCTTCTAAGAGAAGAAAAGATTTAAGAGATATTGCAAAATTAGGTCTTGCACCAGGATTATTCAATATTAACGAGCCGGTAATCTTTGGTTTACCAATCGTATTAAGTCCAGTATTCTTTATTCCATTCATTATCACACCAGTCATTTTAACGATTGTTGCATATGTGACGACCGCTATTGGAATAGTACCGTTAACAACGGTTATGGTGCCTTGGACAACACCACCAGTATTAGGTGGATACTTGGCAACAGGTGGTTCAATTATGGGTGGTTTGTTATCTATAGTTAACTTGGCAATTGCATTTGTAATCTATTTACCATTTGTATTTATTGCTGAGAAAATTGATAATGTACAGTAATTCACATTAAAATATTATAAGTTTGGTTGGGATGCAATTCGTTGCATCCTTAACCACTTTTTAGAAGTAGTAATGTTATAATGGTTATAGGCATTTTATTTTTAAATTGGAGGTATAGATGAAACGAGTTGAACAAATTTACGAGGTTCTTGAAAAATTGGAGAAAACTTCAGAGTATGGTGTATCTGCGCAAGAAATAAGTGAGATGATAGATACTGATCGTTCAAATGTTAGTCGATACCTCAATACTTTATGTGATGAAAACCGTGTAGAGAAGTTTGAAGGCAGACCGGTTAGATTTAAAACAAAATCGGATCGTCAAATTGATGTAAGAGGTGTAGATGTAACCTTCGCCAACAGTTTTGATCGAATGATTGGATCAAGTTTGTCATTACAAATACCAATACAACAAGCAAAAGCAGCAATTTTTTATCCGCCAAGAGGTCTTCATACATTGTTATTGGGAGAAACGGGTGTTGGTAAATCGATGTTTGCTGAACATATGTTTCAGTTTGCTATAGAAGTAAAAATGTTGGAAGAGTCAGCACCCTTTATACATTTTAACTGTGCAGATTATGCATCCAATCCACAACTGTTGGTTGCACAGATATTTGGTGTAAAAAAAGGTGCGTTTACTGGAGCGGATAAAGATAAAGATGGTTTGTTATTAAAGGCAGATCAAGGTATTTTATTTTTGGATGAGGTTCATAGATTGTCTCCAGAAGGTCAGGAAATGTTATTTACGTTTATTGACAAAGGCTCATTCAGGCCGCTTGGAGAGACAGATAAAGTGTTGTCTGCAGATGTACAGATTATTGCAGCAACGACAGAAGATCCAAGCTCTTATTTGCTTAAAACATTTACTCGACGTATACCAATGACCATTTTATTACCGTCATTATCTGAACGGTTAATTGAAGAACGGTTTCAGTTGGTTCAAGTATTTATAAACGAAGAATCAAAACGTATCAACAAAAGTATTTATATCAATAAGAATTCATTGATTTCCTTCTTATTGTATGAATGTATGAATAATATTGGTCAACTTAAGAGTGATATTCAATTGGCCTGTGCCAAAGCATTCTTGAATTATAAATCTCAGGAAGAAAGTTATATTTTAATCACTCAGATGGACTTACCGCATCATGTTAAAAGAGGCATGATGAAGATTAAAGAAAATAGAGATGAAATTGATCAGCTTCTGAAACACAAAGGTGATATTCTTAGATTCTACTTTAATGAAGATAAAACAGTATATGTAGACGATAATATGTTAAAAGAAGAAGGTACTTACTTCTATAAAATGATAGAAGATAAAGTAGAGTCTTTAAAAGCGACCGGTATGGATGATGGTGAAATTAATCAATTACTGAATATTGATATTGATAGTTATTTTAAAAAATATATTGGCAATTTACCAACAAAATTCAAAAGAGAAGAATTGATTGGGATTGTTGATGAAGCAGTTATAGATACAGTTGCAAAGATAATGGAGTATGCATCTGAGAAGTTAAGTCGTGTTTATGACGATAAAATTTTCTTTGGTTTGTCACTGCATTTACATTCAAGCATTGAACGGATACGTGATGGAAAACGTATCTACCATCCAAAACTGAATTTCATACGTGTGCAATATGAAGCGGAATTTATGGTTGCGATGGAAGTTGCCAAACTAATTGATCGTGATTTTGATATTCAAGTACCGTTAGATGAAATTGGTTATTTAACTATGTTTCTTGCATCAGATGGCATTCAATTGGATCATTTAGATGAGAATGGTGTTTATGTTATGGTCATAGCGCATGGAAATTCTACGGCCACAAGTATGGTACAGGTTGCAAAATCGCTTGTAGATGCTGAACATGTTATTGGACTTGATATGTCATTGAGTATGAAGGCTGAAGCGATGTATGAAATTGTTAAACTAGAAGTGTTGAAGCTAAAACGTTATGACGGTATTTTAATGCTTGTTGACATGGGTTCTTTGTGCAATTTTGGAGAAATGATCTATGAGGAAACGGGTTTAGTGATCAAGACGGTGGATATGGTCAGCACTCCAATCGTTTTAGAGGCTTGTAGAAAAGCGGAACTCGGAAGAGATATCAATGAAATATACAACTCGTGTCGTGAAATGCAAAGAAGAAATAGAAGATCGAAACGGAAAAGAAAACATGACAAGGAAAGCCTTATTTTAACCGCTTGTTTTACTGGTGAAGGTGCTTCGGAAAAATTAAAACAGATTATAGTTGACCGAGTTGATCATTTGGAACATGTCAGGATAGAATCTATAAATATTCTTAATCGGAAGGAATATTTGAAAAAGATAGATGACTTTAGAAAAGAGTATAGATTACTGGCTTTAGTTGGGACTATAGATATTGATATTAGTGGTATACCTTTTATATCAGCTGTAGACGTATTTAGTGGTAAAGGGATACCGATGCTTGAAAATATAATATCTGAAGAAGATGGTTACTATAAGATTATCAAATCTTTGAAAGAACATATTACAGTGACAAATGTTGAACAACTTATGGGTAACTTAAGGAATTTTATTAACGAAGTTGAAATAGAATTACAAATAAAAGTAGCACTTGAAGTTAAAACAGGAATTATTCTTCATATGTCATTTTTAATAGAGAAATTAATCAAAGAACAGGCAGAGACCAATTTTCCAGATTTGGATGAGTTCATGAGTAAATACAGTAGAGAATTCATTCAACTGAAAAGTTGTCTGAATAGCATAGAAGATTATTATCAACTACAAATCATTGATGATGAAGTTGCATACTTATGTAAAATGTTCATAGAAAATAAAAATAGTGTGTAATAGGATGTTAGTGTGTAACTGATAGCACAGTGTTTTGATAGGGTACAGAATAGAGTTAAATGCAGTGTTATAGAGGGTTTTAAAGTTGGCATGTTTTATGCTTTATAATACTGTGAGGAGGAAGTACAATGAAAAAAGTTACAGTAACAATAGAAAGCCAATCTGGATTACATGCTAGACCTGCAAGTACATTGGTTGCAAAAGCACAACAATTCGAATCAGAGATATTTATAGAAAAAGCCGGTGCGGAAATCAATGCCAAAAGCATTATTGGTATCCTTGGATTAGGGGTTTCATACTTGGATGAAATCACAGTTACATGTACAGGCGATGATGAAGATATAGCAATAGAAGCCATGAAAACATTAATTGAGGAAGTGCTGAAACATCAATAGGAGGTTGTAATGAAAGATATCATGTTGGTATGTTGTGCAGGAATGTCAACAAGTTTACTTGTAGTAAAAATGGAAAAAGCAGCAGAAAAGCGTGGATTGGATGTAAAAATATTTGCAGTTTCTGAAATTGAAGCTAGCAATCATTTCGATAACATCAGTGTATTGCTATTAGGACCACAAGTTAGATACCTTAAAAAGAAACTGAGTGCAGAATTGGAGTCAAAAGGAGTGCCAGTTGAAGTTATTAATAGTATACATTACGGTACTATGAACGGCGATGCCGTATTAGATGCAGCTATAGCATTGACTGAATAAGGAGATTACAATGGACGAGATGATTATATTTGGTTTAATTACGGCAAGCGGGAGTGCTAAAAGTCATTCTATGGAAGCCATTCAATTTGCTAAAACTGGTGATATGGTAAATGCAAGAGAAGCTATAAAAGAGGCAGAAGATAATTTAAAGGAAGCTCACAGAAGCCAAACATCTTTAATTCAGAGCGAAGCAAAAGGTGAGAAGATTGAAATTTCAATATTACTCGTACATGCGCAAGATCATTTAATGAACGCGATAATGATGAAAGATTTGGCTAAAGAATTTATTGATTTATATGAAAGAGTTGGTCAGTCATGAGAAGATTAGGTATTTCGATCTATCCAGGACATAGTCCGCTTGAAGAAATTATAAGTTATGTGGATTTAGCAGGTAAATATGGTTACAAAAGAATATTTACCTGTTTGATCTCGATTGAAAGCAAAGAAGTACTCGGTGATTTCAAAAAAATAATCGATGTAGCAAACAGTTACAATATCGAAGTTATAGCAGATGTGAGTCCTGATGTTTTTAACATGTTGGGTGTTGAAATAACAGATCTTAAGTTCTTCTATGAACTGGGTCTTTCCGGTATCCGGTTGGACTTGGGTTTTTCCGGTAATGAAGAAAGTATCATGACCTGTAATCCGTATGGACTTAAGATAGAAATTAATATGTCCAACGGTACTAGATATCTAGAGACAATTCTCAGTTATCAGCCGATTAAAGAAAATTTATACGGATGTCATAATTTCTATCCTCATAGATATACGGGATTGTCATATAAACATTTTTTAAGCTGTTCAGAACAGTTTAAGGAATTTGGCATTAAAACAGCTGCTTTTGTTTCATCAAAAAATGCAACTTATGGTCCGTGGCAAGTAACGGATGGTTTGTGTACATTAGAACACCACAGAGATATGGATATGGTAACACAAGCAAAAGAACTCTTTAATACAGGGTTAATCGATGATGTCATCATAGCCAATTGTTTTGCGAGTGAAGAAGAATTAAAGGCTTTAAGTGACATAAATAAAGAAGTGCTTACCTTTGATGTGACTTTAACAGAAAATCTTGGAGACATTGAAAAGACAATTGTACTGGATGAGTTTCATTTTAATAGAGGTGACGTCAGTGAGTATATGATTCGTTCAACTCAATCTAGAGTGAAATACAAAAATGAGTACTTTAAACCGGTTCATACTCGAGATATTAAAAAAGGTGATATATTAATTGATTCATCTCTTTATAAAAGATATGCTGGAGAACTTCAGATTGCTTTAAAAGACATGAAAAACACAGGCAAAACAAGTGTTGTGGGTAGAGTTGTAGAAGACGAATTGTATCTCTTAGATACTATTTTACCTTGGCAAAAGTTTGCTTTTAAATTGAAGTGAGGTCATATGAAAGGAATTGGAGCATCGCCTGGTTATGCAATTGGGCGTGTTTTTATTAAGAAGGTTTTCAGGGACCCCGAGCTTTCTTATACAAAAGATAAAGATGAGGAACTTAAGAGATTAAACGATGCCAATGTTACGGTTCTTGCTAAACTTGAAAAGCTGGAAAAAGTGACAACAGAAAAGATTGGCGACGCTGAAGGACAAATATTTAAAGCCCATCAAATGATGTTGCAAGATCCTGAACTTCAAGGGCAGATAAAAAAATTGATCGAAAGCGAAAGCTACATCAGTGAATATGCAGTTTTATGTGTTAGAAATCAAATGGTGAGTTTGTTTGAGGCCATGGACAATGCTTATATGAAAGAACGTGCGGCGGACATAAAAGATGTGTGTAACAGTTTGATGAAGGTTTTAATGAATCTTGAATCAATTGATTATGATACTTTGGATGATAATGTCATTATTATAGCCAACGATCTAACACCTTCAGAAACGGCTCAGATACCACTTGATAAAGTATCTGGTTTCATTACTGAGATTGGTGGAGAAACTTCTCATACAGCAATTATGTCCAGAACACTGGAAATTCCAGCTGTAGTGGGTGCAAGTGGTATGATGTCAGCAGTCAATCAAGGTGATTTAATTGCGTTTGATGGCAAAAGTGGCGAGATTGTATTAGAACCTTCTGAAGAGGTCATTCAATCGTTTATGGTCTTAAAAGATAAGGCAAAAGCAAAAAAAGAAATGCTTAAATCCATGATTGGAAAAAAGACAATTTCAAAAGATGGTTTTGAAGTCTCTTTAGGTTGTAATATTGGTCATCCTGATGACTTAAAATATGTGATAGAAAATGATGGTGAAGGTATTGGTTTGTTCCGTTCTGAATTCTTGTATATGAACAGAGACAGTATGCCAACAGAAGAAGAACAGTACCAAGCCTATAAAACGGTTTTAGAGGCAATGGATGATAAGCCTGTTGTGATAAGAACGCTTGATGTAGGCGGTGATAAAAAACTGAGTTATTTAGAATTTCCTCATGAAGAAAATCCTTTTTTAGGATATCGTGCAATAAGATACTGTCTGGATAATAAGGAAGTTTTTGATGTACAGTTAAGAGCGTTAATAAGAGCAAGTGTACATGGGAATCTTCATATCATGTTCCCGATGATTTCCAATATAGATGAAGTGAGAAAAGCTAAAAAGCTAATTGAAGAAATTAAAGCAGACTTATTAGAAGAAGATATTGCCTTTAATGATTTTCAAATTGGTATTATGATAGAAATCCCTGCAGCGGCATTGATATCAGACTACCTTGCAAAAGAAGTTGATTTCTTCAGTATTGGTACCAATGATCTGATTCAGTATACAACTGCAGTTGACAGGATGAATGAACAAATATCCGATTTGTATTCACCTTATCATCCGGCATTGTTAAGACTTATAAAAATGATAATTGATAATGGTCATAAAGAGAATATATGGGTTGGTATGTGTGGTGAAGTTGCAGGTAACAAAGAGTTGATCCCTCTCTTATTTGCTATGGGTCTGGATGAACTCAGTATGAGTCCCTCTCTTATACTGGAAAACAGACAACTGATTGCAACTTTAGAAAAAGATGATGCGTTTGTTTCAGAGGTGTTAATGAGTGAAAATAGCGAGATGGTTCAAAAAAAATTAGCACTAAAAAATTAGTGCTACCACTCAATTGGTAATAAACCGTTTTCTATCAGTATATTATTTATCTTTGAAAAGGGTTTGCTTCCAAAGAAACCACGATAAGACGATAATGGACTTGGATGAGGCCCTTTAATGATGATATGTTTGTCATCTATGAGGGTCTCTTTTTTTATAGCATCATTGCCCCAAAGCACATAAATGATTGGATGGTCCGTGGTATTTAACAGTTCTATAACATGTTTGGTAAAGATCTCCCACCCTTTATTTTTATGTGAACGTGCTTTGCCTTTCTCAACAGTTAAGACATCATTAATCATCAAAACACCTTGTTTGGCCCAATCTTCCAGATTGCCATGCAGGCGTGTAATCTTTAGATCGTCATAAAGTTCTTTATAGATGTTTTTAAGAGATGGTGGTAGCTTTTCTCCGATTGGCACGGAAAAGCTCAGTCCGTGTGCTTGATTGTCACCATGATAAGGATCTTGTCCGATAATGACCACTTTAACCTTATTAAAAGGTGTTAGATTAAATGCATTAAAGATATGACTTTTATCCGGATAAATGATATTATTTTTGTAGGCATCTTCTAAGAACTCAGAGAGTTTTAAGAAATACTCTTTCTGGAACTCGTATTTTAGAAGCTCAGCCCAATCGGACTGTAAATATTGTGTGAACATGACACCTCCATAGAAAGGGATATATGAATACTTTTACAGAACAAGCAATAAAAGTGATAGTAAGTGTACCTGCCGGTACGGTACTGACATATGGTAGAGTCGCTCTACTTGCCGGGAGCCCTGGGGCTGCTAGACAAGTAGGCTGGTTATTAAACTCCATGTCAGAGAAGTATAAACTGCCATGGCACCGAATTATAAATGCACAGGGCAAAATATCTCTTCGTGATCCGGTTTCATCTTATGAACAGAAAATGCTTTTAGAAGATGAAGGGATTGAATTTATCAATGATGATACAATCTCTTTAAAAAAGTACTTATGGGATGTTGAATTTATAGAGTTTGATCAAATAGATTTAAAAGGGTTTGAAGTAGTTCGTTGACTTCAATGGGCTCACCATAAACTAACTTCAAGCTGTTCTCTGAAGATTGTCCATGAGTTTGATAAAATTCCTGTTGTTTTAAACCATATGGTGTTGGTTTATCAGTGATTAAATTGAGCTGTTTTGCAACGGATTTTAGTTTGTTGTTGTATCCTCTAAACATATCCTGATTTGCTTGAATAAAATCTTTTTTATTTACATCTTGCAAAACTTGGGTAAGATTAGTATAGACACCATCACCAAATGTGAAAATAAGCCATTTAATCATATGATCTTCCATTATGGTTAAGTTATCCGGATCAAATGAATTGTTTAAAGCAAGTTGTATAATATCGGCTTCTTCAGGGGCCCATGGGGTACCAAGATTAACATGCTTTTCAGCGATGGTTAAATAGTTTTGTTCGAATATTGATAGAATGACTGATTTCACACCTGTTACAGTACCAGTGAAATCATTATTTAAATAATCGATAATGGCCGTAGAATACGATTCTTTTAGAATGGGATCAGGCTGAGACGTGTTGCTGTTTTTTATTTTTTTAAACATTGTATACCTCCTACGAGTCTAATTTTACACGATTTTTAAGTTTTTGATAGTCTTTTTGAGTTTTTTTAAAAGAACGCTTTATAAATTATTAATGTGATTTTAATTAACATTTGTCTTAAAATGTTATAGTATTAGCATATGGGTTGATTAAGGTAAAATGGAGGCACTATGAATAAACCGTATAGTATAGGCATAGACGTCGGTTCAACAACGGTTAAATTTGTTGTACTTGATGATGATAAGAAAATTATTCATAAAGAATACAATCGTCATTTTTCAGATATTAAAAATACTGTTTTTGGTATGTTTGAAAATGCAAAAGAAATATTAGTCCAAAAAGTTGGTACCATTCACATTACGGGATCAGCAGGTATTAATATTTCAAAGAAATTAGATGCGCCTTTTATTCAAGAGGTAGTTGCATGTACTTCTACAATCGAAGAGATTGTACCAGAAGTAGACGTTGCCATTGAACTTGGTGGAGAGGATGCTAAAATTACTTATTTTGGTGATGTAGTTGAACAGCGAATGAACGGTACTTGTGCAGGAGGCACTGGCGCATTTATCGATCAGATGGCATCACTGCTTCAAACCGACGCGTCAGGATTAAATGAACTGGCAAAAGACTATAAAACAATTTATCCAATTGCATCACGCTGTGGTGTATTTGCTAAAACCGATATCCAACCACTCTTAAATGAAGGAGCATCAAAAGAAGATGTAGCAGTTTCGGTGTTACAAGCTGTTGTTAATCAAACGATTGGTGGTCTTGCTCAAGGTCGTCCTATTAAAGGCAAGGTGGCATTTTTAGGTGGCCCTCTGTTCTTTATGTCAGAACTGAGAAAGAGATTCATAGAAACGCTAAAACTAACAGAAGATCAAGTGATATTCCCGGCGGATTCTCAATACTTTGTTGCCATGGGCTCTGCGTTAATTTCAAGAAAAGGTACAGCAGTTGGATTTGATAAATTATATAAAAACATAAATAAGATATATTTAATAGATGATCATAAACAAGTGACTTTACCGCCACTGTTTAAAAATGAAACTGAATACAATGCGTTTAAAAAAAGACATGAAAGTAGTAAAGTTGGTAGAAACGATTTAGAGACTTATAAAGGTAAAGCTTATTTAGGTATTGATGCAGGATCAACAACCACAAAAGTTGTTTTAATTGATGATGAAAAAAGACTTCTGTTTTCTCATTATGGCAGCAATCAAGGAAAACCTTTAATTTCGACTATTGAGGCGTTAAGCAATCTAAAAGAGTTATTGAATGACGAGATTGTAATTGCGGGTTCAACAGTAACGGGTTATGGTGAACATCTTATAAAAGAAGCACTTCATATCGACTACGGAGAAATTGAAACAGTAGCGCATTATACCGCTGCGGATCATTTTCTGAGTGGAGTAGATTTTGTTCTGGACATCGGTGGTCAGGATATGAAGAGTTTAAAGATTCATAATGGTGTTATCGAATCCATTATGTTAAATGAAGCATGTTCTTCGGGCTGTGGTTCGTTTATAGAAACTTTTGCACAATCTTTACAAATCGAAGTAAAAGAATTTGCAAAACTTGGTGTTCAAGCAGAACATCCTGTCGACTTAGGAACAAGATGTACTGTCTTTATGAATTCAAAAGTAAAACAGGCACAAAAAGAGGGCGCTAGCGTAGCAGATATTTCTGCAGGTATTTCGTTATCTGTCATTAAAAATGCACTTTATAAAGTTATTCGAATGAAAAAACCAGAGGACCTTGGAGAAAAAATTGTTGTTCAAGGAGGCACATTCTACAATGAAGCCGTACTTAGAGGTATTGAATTAACTTTAGGTAGAGAGGTTATCCGACCTGATATTGCTGGTGTTATGGGTGCTTTTGGTGCTGCAATACTAGCAAAAGATAGAGATGAAACTGGTCAAACAAATATGATTGATTTTGAAGAGTTGAAAGGTTTTACTGTAGAAAACTCTCTAAAACGTTGTGAACTTTGTGGTAATAATTGTTTGATGACCATTTCGACCTTCTCAAATGGAAAGAAGTTCTATTCTGGTAACAGATGTGAAAGAGGTGCAGGTCAAGAAAAGAAAAAGAACAAAGCGCCAAATATGTTTGATTTTAAATACAAAAGACTATTTGCGTACAAATCACTTCCACTAAAAGAAGCACCAAGAGGTGTGATTGGTTTACCTAGAGTTTTAAATATGTATGAGGATTATCCGTTCTGGTTTACATTCTTTAATGAATTGGGTTATAGAGTACAATTATCAGCCAATTCATCAAAAGCAATATTTGAAAAGGGATTGGAATCCATACCATCAGAATCGGTATGTTATCCAGGAAAATTGGTACATGGTCATTTAGAAGATTTATTGGATAAAGGTATCAAGAAGATATTCTATCCTTCCATTCCCTATAACATTAAAGAAGATCCTGAAGCAAATAATCATTACAACTGTCCTGTCGTTATTTCTTATCCAGAAACGATTTGGGCGAACTTAGATCGATTGAAAGATGATTCAGTGACATTCTATCATCCGTTTTTACCAATCGATCATCCTAAAAGAATGTTCAAACGTTTGGTAGAAGAGTTAGTGGATGAGAATATCCCAAGTAATGATTTGAAGAAGGCTTTGGATAAAGCATATTTGGAACTGGAACAGTTTAAAGATGATATTAAAATCGAAACGGAAAAAACTTTAAAATACGTAAAAGAAAATAACATAAAAGGAATTGTTTTAGCAGGACGTCCTTATCATTTAGACAAGGAAATACATCATGGTATTGATGAACTGATTCATAGTTATGGTTTTGCAATCTTATGTGAAGACGGTTTTAGGGATTTAAAAATTGAAAGACCTATAAGAGCAGTCGATCAATGGGTATATCATACCAGACTCTATAAAGCGGCAGATTATGTCGCAAGAGATAAAGATCTGGAACTGATACAACTGAATTCGTTTGGTTGTGGTTTGGATGCGGTTACAACCGACCAGGTACAGGATATTTTACATCAAAATAATAAACTGTACACCACCATCAAAATTGATGAAATTAATAACTTGGGAGCTGCCAGAATTCGCGTGCGTTCTTTAATCGCCGCAATTCACGAAAGAGACAGAAATGACATTGTACCTAAAAAATTATATGATAATAAACCAAGACCTGAATTTACAAAAGAAATGAAATCAAAACACACCATTTTAATTCCACAGATGGCGCCGATTCATTTTCAATTCTTGGAAGTTGCTTTAGATGAAGCAGGATACAATGTGGAGTTGTTACCTTCGGTAGATGTAAATGCCATAGATGAAGGTTTGAAAGTGGTTCATAACGATGCTTGTTATCCATCTATTATGACAGTAGGTCAGGTTATTGAAGCTTTAAAATCAGGCAAGTACGATCTGAACAATGTTTCAGTTATGATGTCTCAAACCGGTGGCGGTTGTAGGGCGACCAACTATATTGCCTTTATCAGAAAAGCTTTAAAAGATCTAGATATGGATCATATTCCAGTTGTTTCATTTAATGTTGCTGGATTAGAGAAAAACCCTGGTTTTAAACTGACACCTAAAGTGCTCAAACGTTTGGGAGATGGTGTCTTAATGGGTGACTTGTTGATGCGTATGTTATTCAGAATAAGACCCTATGAAAAAGTACCGGGGTCTGCTAACAAGCTCTACGACAAGTGGGTTTCGATATTCAAAGAGTGTATCAGAGGTAAGGGGAAGAAATTTAATGCTTATATACCTGAGATAGTTCATGAATTTGATACATTTGAATTAGATGAAACATTGGTTAAACCAAAAGTAGGAATAGTTGGTGAAATCCTTGTTAAATTCCATCCGACGGCAAACAATCAGATTGTTGAGTTCTTGGAAGCAGAAGGTGCAGAAGCGGTTATGCCAGATTTATATGACTTCTTATTGTATACTCAATATAACAATATTTATAAGTATGAAGAACTTTCAGGGTCATATAAAAGCATGGCAGTGAGTAAGACTGCTATAAAAGTATTAGAGAACCTTCGAAATGTTATGAGAAGGGAACTTGAAAACAGTAAACGATTCCATCCACCGCTACCAATTGATCAGCTAGCGGATAAGGCAAGACCTCATTTATCGATTGGTAATCAAACGGGAGAAGGCTGGTTCTTAACAGCTGAAATGGTTGAACTTATTGATTCGGGTGTTGATAATGTACTCTGTTTACAACCCTTTGGTTGTTTACCAAACCATATTACTGGAAAAGGTATGATTAAAGAACTTCGTACCTCTTATCCAAAATCCAATATCGTACCGATTGATTATGATCCAGGTGCATCAGAAGTCAATCAGATCAACAGGATTAAGTTAATGCTTTCTACAGCATTTAAAAAGATTGAAAAAAATGTAGAGCACAACAATGATATAACTGCTATAAAATAAGCCCGGTTTTCTGGGCTTTAATCATTTAGAAATTCTATAGTTAAAATAATTGATTTTTATTGTCCATATGATACATTATAGGTGGAAGGTGGCAATATGAAAATATTTGATAGAGTATATATGGATAATGGTGCAACATCATTTCCCAAAGCACCCAATGTAGCCGAAACCATGGCTTCATATATTTTAAATAACGGTAGTAATGTTTCTAGAGGCGCATACAAAGACTCAATGGATGCCAGTCGTGTGGTTTATGAAACAAGAGAGCTTCTGTGTGAACTGTTCAATTTTGATCATCCCGATCATGTTGTGTTTACAAAAAATATTACGGAGAGTTTGAATCAGATTTTAAAAGGTTTATTGACTGAAAATGATCATGTTATCATCTCTTCTATGGAACATAATGCAGTCATGAGACCTCTTCATAGTATTGGTTGCAGATTGACACGAGTACAAGCAGATAAAGCCGGATTTGTTAAACCTGAAAAAATTGAAGAAGCAATAACCGACCAAACAAAGGCAATTGTGTTGATTCACGGATCGAACGTTTGTGGCAGTATCAATGATATTGAATCCATTGGTAAAATTGCTCGTGACCATCAGTTGTTATTTGTTTTAGACGCAGCACAAACTGCAGGTGTTATTGAACTTGATATGAAGAAACATCATATCGATGCCTTGTGTTTTACGGGACATAAGAGCCTTCTAGGACCAAATGGCATCGGAGGATTTCTTGTAAATCCTTCACTTGTTAAAGAAATGAAACCACTGATTGAAGGGGGGACAGGTAGTGCTTCTGAGCAAGAGACACAACCTGAACACATGCCTGACAAATATGAGTCAGGCACACCAAATGTTGTTGGTATTTATGGTCTAAATACGAGTTTAAAGTATATTATGGATGAAGGTATAAAAACCATTCATGAGAAGGAAATGGCATTAGTAGAGTATTTCTTTGACCATTTTGATCGTAAGGATGTAAGGATTGTCGGACATAAAGGTTTGGAAAATAGAACTGCGGTAATCTCTTTAGACTTTTTAACCAAAGATAATGCACTAATTGCATTTGATTTAGAAAGAAAATACCATATTGCAACACGTGTAGGAATGCACTGTGCTCCATCAGCACATAAGACACTGAACACATTTCCAAATGGCACGGTAAGAGTGAGTTTTTCTTGCTTCAATACTTTTGAGGAAGTGCAGTATTTAATTGATGCATTAAATAATTTGTTATAAAAAGAGACGATCTAGTTATTTCTAGGTCGTCTTTTTAATGTGATGTTAAAGTATTGCCTGATTGGTTTTCTGAGAACATATCTTAAACATGGCAAAATCAACGATATGATAGAAAATTTTATTTGAGCTTCACCTTCGTAATCGATAGCAATGTCATCGTTTATGGGTATGAAAGCAAAATCATAATCCTCGATGTTATTGAGCGGTGTTAAAAAAACAATGCTGATAATGTGCATCATTTCAGTTATATAAGGATCATCCAAACCTAATGTTAAGTGACACTTTGCCCGGTTGGGTGCAATTTTTTTGATTAGCTTTTTTAAGAGTTCCAATGTTAATACGATAACTTCTCGACTGGGCTTTCTAAAACTTCTTTTCTTTTTGGTCTTTTCCTTAGTTTTCTTTTTAGAATCTTTTGAAGTCTTTTCTTCGGACTTGTCTTTATCTTTTATATCCTCTTTAACGGATTCTGTATTTTTTATTCTAAAACCCAAAAGTCTTATGGTTAAGCCCTTGTTGTAGGATACTTTGATTATACCGAAAAGATAACTGACTTTAAGATAAAGTGAATGAATATCAAATCTGACATAACCCTTAAGTGGTGAAATCAAAAGAATGAGTAGTAAACCTAGTAGAAACAGAAATAGATATAAAATAATAAGAAGAACGACTTTTAGAATAATCATAATAAACCACCAAAATTCTTTCTGATGCGCTTCTTAGGTTCTTTTTCTTTCTTAGGAATGGATTGATAAACTTTTTTGGATCCTTTGTAAAGTCCCTTAGCTGCTGAGGACATCTTTTCTTTAGTTGGTATAAAAGCGCCTACAATCGGTGTTTCTTCTAGCTTCTTCTTAGTTTGCTTTAGTTTTTCGGTTGTTGAGATTTTTTGATCTTCAAAAGCAGAGGCTACGATATTATTTCTAATGGCATCTACTTCTTCAGGTACACTGATATCCTCTAAATTATCCAGTTCATAATAGAGGAGTTTGATTTCGCTTATTTTTTTCCGACAAGAAGGACAAGCGCTTAAGTGACGATCCACAAGCAGTTTTTCATCAGCATCTAATGTTTTATCAATGTATTCATATAATAACATGTCATCAAAGTTGCAACTCATTTCATCACCCCCATAATCCTTTTAATGTCAGTTGTTCTTTTAATTGTTTTCGCCCTCTAAAAATGTTGGTCTTAACGGTTCCTAGCGGTAAATCCAGATATGTTGAAATTTCATCATAACTCATTTCATGCTGATGCCTAAGGATGAGTGGCAATCGGTACTTGTCCTCAATTTTAGCAATCTCTTCTTTAATGATATTTGAAGAATCCTGAAAGAGAATATAGTTTTCTAGATTGAACTGTGATGCAATTGCTTCCTTGAGTGTTTGACCATCATCTGTCATCACCTGATCAAGTGAAATCGTTGCTTTTCGTTTTCTTTTGAAGTTGATACAGGTGTTAATTGTGATACGTTTTATCCAAGGGAGCAAAGGTCTTTTTTCATCAAAAGTTTGAATGTTCTTGAGCATTTTAATAAAGACATCATGAAGCAGATCTAAAGCATCTTCTTTAGAATGTGTATAGTTGTAGCAGATACTATAGATATACTTTTCATATTTGATATATATAGCATTCAAAGCTTCTTTATTTTGCTTTTTACATTGTCTGATTAGTTTAATCTCAGATGACTCCACGCCTTCACCACCTTAAAGAGACTTAACGGCAGTTCTGCCGTTAAGTGATTTATTTATGCTTCTTCTTCTTTTTTAGTTTCATCATCTTTTATCGTCTTTAGTTTATCAATTAGTGCGGGAACGCTTTCAATAAGTGATTCGAAACTACTGCCTTTTCTAATCGGTACAAGGTTTACATCATCACCATTAACAACGAGTAAAGCTGTTGGTGTAGCTTTAGCACAAATCCCTGATCCACCACCAGAACCCTCAGTGTCTTTTCCAGTACCGCCACCAGCACCAATGCCAAATGAAATGTTTGCAAGTGGGATGATTGTGACATTACCAATTTTAATTTCTTGCCCTACAATTGTTTGTGACTTAATAAATTGTTCAAATCTCTCAAATAATACGTTTACATTTTCTTGAATGTTCATGTGTGCCTCCTTATTAGTTTTGAGTCAGTGCTTTTTCCAACTCAGGTATTGTATTAACCAAATCATTTAATTCCAATGTATCATCAAGTGATAAAAATGTGCTTTCGTGATTGTCTATAACAACAACGCCTTTTGATTGAATCGAGCCAAATAGATTTGGAAACTTCAGATCGAATACTTCGACATTTATGTAATGTATAGGAATCACAATTTTATCATCTATATGGATTGGAGTTGTCATAACGGCTTTTGATGTTTTTAAAGGTACTTTTTTTTCTTTACGTTTAAAAATCATACAAACTCCTTTCATAGGTCCTATACTTATTAATACACATCTAAATAAGAAAAGTTTCAAAAAAAGAAAAAAAACTTCAAAAAGAAGTTATTTTAATAAATCGTTCTGCATTTTTTTCATTAAATAGGCGAGTCTGTCATTATCCAACTCAATATACAACTTGTTTTGTTCGCCTTGTTCAAAGTGAATCAAACCCAAAGCATATAATTTGTTCACATGATAACTCATGGTAGCAGGTGTAATGTTGAACTTTTTAGCAAGTTCGTTGGAATACCATTTTTTCTTAGACAACATTTGAATCATTTGATATCTCTTTGGATCAGATAAAAATTTCAATAAGGCTAAGAAAAATTCGGTTTCGTTTTCTTCAGCTCTTAACTCTTCTAAACTAAGACCGTATATAAACTTTTTATGCGTTATGGATATATAAAGAGCAAAAGGTGAATAGACAGATAAAACACCTTGCATTTCTTCTGTGTTGACTTCATTTGGATTGAGTTTACCTTTGGTTAAATTTGGGATAAACTGTTTAGGGTCTTTATCCATGAGTGCTTGATGTCTTTTTAAGATGTTGTCAATTTCATCTTTCTTTGGAATAACCTTCTTTTCAATAAAATCCTGATATAAGTTTAGTACAGCACTTTTAAAAGACTCTTCCAATATCTTTGGTTCTTTTATGATATCCATAATAAGACTAGAAGTCTTATTGAAATCTTCAAAGTTATCAGGTGAATCGTAATGATCTTTTACAATGGAATAGACTTCGTTAAAAGTAGAAGGTAATTCGTCTATTTCAGTTTCTGTCATTTTAGTGATAAAATCTTTGAAGCTGTCGATTGTAATTTTTTCAAATCCACAATCGCCATATGTTAAATATATTAAAAAATCACTTAGAACACTGGTTCTGTGGAAGAACAAATTGAAAGTGTTTTTTTGTATAAAACTTAATTGTTCCATATACTCTGAGGCTTCTTTAAAATATTCCTCATTTTTTTTAATTAGTTCTTTATTGACTATATGAGTTTTGGTTTTAAGTTCGCGTTCCATTTTACTCTTCATCTCTTCAATATTGGCTGCTGCATCACAGAAGTGAATAAAATCGATTTCCGGAATATACTTAATTGTATTCATATATAACACCATCCTTACAGTTGTAACATTTTATTATCTTTCATCATTAATATACCAATTGCTAGTATTAGTATACCACTTATAATAGGTAGAAGATAGCTACTGATCTGGTCTACTAAGAATCCGAACAGAATGATACCAAGTGGTGTGATGGCTTGACTCATCATTGAAATAACACCGCTTACACGCCCTCTGTAAGCGTCATCTATAGTGGTTTGCATCATGACTTGAATTGGAATATTGATGGAAATAATAATCATACCAAGCAGTGCTGATACTATAAATGTAATCACCATATGAATGCTATTGGGCAAAAAACTGAGCAAAGGATTGGATGGTAAACCTAGGAAAATAAATACAATACCCAATCGAAACATTCCTTTTGTGGTCTTTTTAAAGATTTTTTTATTATCCTTGGAAACAATAGTATAAATAATTGACATGATCAAAATACCCGCAGGAAATCCCATTTGGATAAATCCGTATTGAGAAGAACTGGCTCCTAATACCTGAACAGAGGTATAAGGCAGGCTGATATTGACACTGGTCACAATAAAATTTAAAAACAAGGCGTACTTTAAGATACCGAGAATAAGTTCATGCTGTTTTAAGTACTTAAATCCTTCTCTTAAAGTATCGCCAAGACTTTGGGCTTTCGTTTTTTCGCTGATTTGGCGGTTGAAAATGTTGAAGTCGATAAATAGTTCCGATATACCGGAACAGATAAATGATATCCCGTTCAGTAATAAGAAATATTCAATACCTATAAAACTGTAAACAAGACCACCTAACATAGGGCCTGCAATCGAGGCGCCAGAATCCACCATGGCTCTCAAGGAGTTGATCGTCACCAATCTTTTGTCATCTACTAGATTTGGAATGCTCGCATTGATTGAAATACCAAAAAAAGTATTGAAGACAGTAAGAGTTGCAGATGATATGTAAACCAGCATAAGAGACAGTTCTGTTAACTGAGTGATGAAATATATACAAAGTAGCAATATACCACTGGCAATATCCATACAGACTGTCATGGTTTTTCGATTGATTTTATCTGCTAAAGCACCTGCAAAAGGTGATAATATGATTCTTGGAACAATTCCAAATAATATTGAAATTGCAAAACTTTTACCGGAACCTGTTAAAGTTAGAACATATAAACCTATGGCAAAGTTATACATAAAAGTACCTAAATTAGAAACCAACGATCCAGTGAAGAATAATATTAAGTTCTTTTGAATGGTTTTTTCTAATTTAGGATTTGGTATAGGTGCAAGTTTCTCAACCATATTGCCTCCTATAGCGATACGTAGATAGTCAGTTTATCCATATTAATCTTTAAGGGTTCTTTTTTAGTAACTTCTTTAACTTTTTTCATACTTCCTCCATTATAAAAGCGATATGTTTAAGTTCTTTTATCCTATTAACTAAAATTTTAGTGCTAAATAGTAATCTACTGCATCTATGTGAGCAATTCTGGCTCTTTTTATTTTTTTACGTTTCATAAGTTACCTCCAGTTATTGAGTTGAAAGTAATAATCTATAGCGTCTGTATGAGCGCTTTTAGTTTTTTTTACTTTTTTATGTTTCATAAGTTACCTCCAGTTGTTTAGTAGAAAGTAATAATCTACGGCTTCTATATGGGCATTTCTAACTTTTTTCACTTTTTTGAATTTCATAAGTTACCTCCAGTTGTCTAATTGTAAGTAATAATCAATAGCGTCTATATGAGCGATTCTAGCTTTTTTCACTTTTTTACGTTTCATAAGATACCTCCTATTATTTTGATGCCAAGTAATAATCCAATTCTTCGATATGTGCTTTTCTAGTTTTTTTCACTTTTTTGCTTTTCATGATCTACCTCCTAAATTGTTGTAGCCAAATAGTAATCTACTGCACCTAGTTGTGCGGATCTAGTTTTTCTGATTTTCTTAAGTTTCATGTTATACCTCCTTATCTTTATTGAGCGGGTCTCAATCTTCCTCGGATAATATCATATAGTTTTTCATTATTGTTTGTTAGAGTGTTTACGATTTTAATTATTCTCTACATTATTGATATCTTTTCCTTTATAGAAGATGATTGTACTTGAATTCAATTTGTGTTCTGTCTTCTGACGACAGTTGCATATGAGCTTCATCTAACCTCTCCTTATATTAGAAAACCGTCTAACTACTTGTCTAAAAAAATATAGCATTTGACTTGATATCTAAGTAGAAACCTTGAAAACGTCTGATATCAGCGAATTCCGTGGTTTTCTAAGTGAAATTTTATGTGTTCGAATTCCATCTAACCTTCTTTATACTAACATCATACGACTTTCATCTAACGTTGTCAACACTTTTGTATAATTAGATGAAATTCTAATCTTTCTCTAATGTTTCTAATCTTCCTTTCATTTTGGTTATGATGAAAATGAATGGGGTATATTTATCACATTAAAGTGAAATCATGTAATTGGAAAAAATTAAGGGAATCTTCATATCAATTGACTTGATATATTGTATAATGAAGATAGTATATAATAGTTGGAGGTGTCTTTTGAAAGTTATAAAGGTCAGTGAGATTGAAGTTGGAATGATATTAGCTTCACCAATTTTCTTGGGAAGTAGTGATGTAGAACTTCTCAGTAAAGGTGTAGAAATAACTGAACGCCATATTCAATTGATGAATCGTTTGGGAATTGATGAAATCACAATTGCAAACGGACCAGAGAAGATTGAGGATGTAGAGACATCAAATGTTGATCAAGTAAAAGCGGCTCAAAGTGAAGCCGATCATTTAGGAGAAGATTTTGATGCAGAATCGTTCTTAAATGAATTGAATCAGATTGAATTAAAAGATGATGATATAGAACCGGTACTGACAAATGTAGCCAATGCAAACATGGTTATTCACGTTTTAACGGGTGAAGGTAATGTACCCATTGATGAAAAACATAAAGATTTGGTAGAACACACTCAAAAGGCATTTAATCAATTGAAGACCAGCAATGATTTAGATTTGGATTCTATTAGAAAAGATGTGCACAGAGCATTACCGGATATGATTAGAAATGATGATGTTTTGATGAGATTGTCTCAATTAAAAGAAAGTGACAATTATACTTTTGATCATTCTTTAAGAGTTTCAATACTTGCAACCATGATTGGAAAATGGTTGGGTTATAATGAAGAACAATTAAGTGATTTAGCACAAGCTTCTTTGTTATTCGATATTGGGAAACTGAAAATTCCTGATTTTATTCTAAACAAACCCAATAAAACAAAAGAAGAAGAATTTGATATTGTAAAAAAACATGCACAATTTGGTTATTCAATATTATTAAAGACAAAAGGCGTTACCAATAACATTAAATACAGTGCTTTGCAGCATCATGAAAGAATGGATGGTTCAGGTTATCCTTTAAGATTGAGATCTGGACAGATACATGAATTTGCAAAGATTATTATGGTTTGTGATATTTTTGATGCCATGACCAATGAAAGGCCTTATAAAGATAAATCGTCTCCATTTGATGCAGCAGAGTATCTACATTGGAATGCAGGTAAAACGTTAGATAGTAAAATAGTTTATATATTTTTGAAGAACTTGTCAGTATTTTATACTGGAAAAGAGGTTTTACTCAGTACCAATGAACGTGGTAGAATCATCTATGTAGATGTGAACTTCCCTACACGACCTGTGATTCAAGTGGGTGGGAAATTTATCGATTTGGTCAAAGAAAAAGAAATTCGCATCGTAGAATTATACAGTTGACTTGACAGAAGCAAAAAAATATTTTAAGATGGGTATTAATTAAAAATATTTACGTTGAAGAACAGAAGTATTAAGATAATAACGGATTCAGAGAGGAGCTGGTTGTTGAAAAGCTCACAGGTTATCTTATGAAATTACGGGTTTGGAGTAATAATAGGAAACTATTACGTTTTGTACGCGTTAAGTATTTAGAGGAAATACATTTGTATTTTAAACTAAGGTGGTACCACGAGTCTTTCGTCCTTTTGACGACAGACTCTTTTTTTGTATATTTTAGGAAGGTAAATGGAAGACATACGTCTGAAATTATATGATATTTAAGGAGTGATCAAATGAATGTTTTTGAGATTTTAAAAGAAAGAGGCTTTATCGAGCAAATTACTCATGAAGAAGAAGTAAAGGCTTTATTGGAAAAGGAAAGTGTTAAGTTCTATATTGGTTTTGACCCGACAGCAGATTCACTTCATGTTGGTCACTTTATTCAAGTGATTGTCATGATGCACATGCAACGTGCCGGTCATGTTCCTATTGCGCTTATCGGTGGTGGTACAGCAAAAGTTGGTGATCCATCTGGTAAAACTGATATGAGAAAAATGTTAACAAATGAAACCATTGAAGAAAATGGTACTAAAATGTTAAACCAAATGAGAAAATACATCACTTTAGATGGTGAAAAAGGGATTCCTGCAAATAATGCAGATTGGTTGGATCATCTGAACTATGTTCAATTCTTAAGAGAAGTGGGCAGTAAGTTCAATGTTAATAAAATGCTTCAAGCCGAATGTTTTAAACAAAGAATGGAAACGGGTTTATCGTTCCTGGAGTTTAACTACATGATTATGCAGGGATATGACTTCCTGGAACTGAATAGAAGATATGACTGTAAAATGCAATTGGGTGGTAACGATCAATGGTCTAATATCATTGCTGGTGTTAACTTGGTTAGAAAATCAGATCAGAAAGAAGTATACGGCTTAACCTTTAAACTGTTGACGACTTCTGCTGGTATTAAGATGGGTAAGACAGAAAAAGGTGCTGTATGGATTGATCCTGAAAAGACATCACCATACGAGATGTTCCAATACTTCAGAAATGTTGATGATGCAGATGTCGAGAATTGTTTATCGCTTCTTACATTCTTACCTATGGATGAAGTCAGACGTTTAGGCGCTCTAGAAGGTGCTGAGATTAACAAAGCTAAAGAAATATTGGCCTTTGAATTTACAAAACTGGTACACGGTGAAGAAGAAGCCAACAAAGCGTTGGAAGCGACGAAAGCATTGTTTGCGGGTGGTGGTGTAAGTGATAACGTGCCATCAACGGAGTTAGATAAATCTGATTTCGAAGAAGGTAAAGAACTGTTGGAAGTTATGGTTGAGCTGGGTCTTTTAAAATCAAAAGGCGAAGGCAAGAGATTGATTCAGCAAAACGGCGTTTCTTTAAATGATGAGAAAGTTGCAGAACCGTTCTACAAGTTGACAATGGCTGATTTTGAAGATGGAACTGCTATGATAAAAAAAGGTAAAAAAGTTTACCATAAGATCATTTTAAAGTGATTCATGGAGTGAACATTATCAGTATCAAGAAATCTATGGAAAAGGGCAAAAGTAGAATTGAAGTTGATGAAGGTCGGTTGATTTCAAACCTCGGTTTGGAAGGGGATGCCTATTCAAAACCCGGTGACAGAGAAGTGTGTTTGATGTCTATAGAAACTAAAAAGAAACTGGCAGATTATCAAGACGGTCTATGTGTTAAAAGGTTTGTAGAAACACTTTTAATTGATTTAAGCCCGGCAGAGATATCAGTTGGGGATCATTTATTAATAGGTGATGCTGAGATAAAAATTACAAAGAAAGGGAAACGGTGTTTTCCTGAATGTACTTTTGTTCAAAATAAAATATCCTGTCCTTTGGTGTCAGAGCCATTATTTGGCAAGGTAGTAAAATCAGGTGAAATCAAGAGATCTTTTTAGATCTCTTTTTTTTGGACTTTTAAAGTATATGGTAAAATCACTTAAATATCTTTAATCGTATTGAGTGAAACTATGTCAAAGAGTTTTTTCATATTAATAATATATTAAAAGCCTTAAGTGAAAAATAAAAAAAGAAAGTATGTATTGAAACAACTGACGATTGGAGATATCTTTAATTTGAGTATAATAACTAACTCATTTATTGAGAGCTGATGGAAATGGAAAGCGTTTATAACAAGATCTATGATGAGAGTCAAAGGTTTTGTATACATTTTTAGACTCAAAATGAAAGCGCCTCGTCTAGAAGCGCTGTTCTTAATGACTATTCAATTTGAATGTGTTTAGACTGATCTGTTTTTTCTTTCTTAGGTACAGTAATGGTTAATACGCCTTCTTCTAGTTTGGCTTTAATGCTCTTATCATCAGCATCAGCGAGAAAAATGGTACGTGCCATTTGTGCATACATTCTTTCTCTGTGAATATAATTTTTAGCTTTGTTTTCTGAAAATTCTTCTTTTTTAACAGATAAGTTCAATTTTCCTTCATTAAGTGTGATATTGATATCTTCTTTTTTCACACCAGGTAGTTCAGCTTCAACGATGTAAGTTTTTTCAGAATCTTGAATATCAATTTTAAAGGTATCACCAGCTAAATTTCTTCGTACTGGCCAATTGCCTGTAAAAAAGTCATCAAGCATGCTAGAAAAATCATTAAACCCAACATTCAATAAATCGTTGTGCTTCCTGTTGAACGGAATTAGTCCTGCCATGTTCATCACTCCTTCTAGTTATTATCAAAAGACTTGTTAGCAGTCTCGAAAGTCGAGTGCTAATTCTTAATTTATATATACACCATTTTTAAAAAAAAGTCAATATCTTTTTAAAAAAATGCTTTCAAATATTAATTTTGAAATTAAAAATATGACGATTCAAATTGTTCTGATGTAAATCGTTCAAAAAATAAAATATATGCAATATATAGTTGACACTGCGCAATGTATATATTACACTTGCAATATAAAAGTTGCAAGGGAGGCGTTTATGCCAATTAATAAAATCAAATTAAAACGGATGGAGTTAGAGATGACTCAAGGTGAATTAGCCAAAGCTGTTGGTGTAACAAGACAAACTATTGGACTGATTGAATCAGGTAAATACAATCCAACACTTGGTTTATGTATCAGTATCTGTAAAACACTGCATCAAACATTAGATCAACTATTTTGGGAGGACGTTCATGAAGAATAAAAAGTTCAAAATGCTCAATTACTATAAAGTCGTAGGTGCTTTGTTATACGTCATAGGTTTGACGCTAATCATTATGAATAAACTCGTTCCTGATGTACTTGGAAATGACTTTTTCAGTGGTTTTGGAACGGGTTTGCTTATTGTGGCAATTGGTTTATCGGTAATATATTTAATCAAACGAAAGGATAAGGATTTTGCAGATGATTTGGATGCGTCAGTTTCTGATGAAAGAGTCATCAAGGATAAATTAGAAACAAAGGCAATTTTGCTTCATATCCTGATAGCTGAACTGGCCATCATGGTGACAATATCGGTGTTCTATGAATTCGAGTTCTCTATAGGTGGTACGATCATGTTGTATACATATATACTGTCTTTTGCAGTTGTGAAAGTATATAGAAAACTGAGAAAGAAATAACACAACTTATGTTAGTCTACTCGATTGGTTATTGAATAAAACACTACGAGAATTGAAATAAAGTTTATATGAAGCTAAAGGAGGCATTATGGTTGAAGTAAAGAATTTAAAGAAAATATTTAAATTGAATAAGAAACAAATGAAAAAAGATCAATCCACATCATCTATCAAAATTGCAGTTGATGATATTTCATTTACAGCAAAGCCAGGTGAAATATTTGGGCTGTTAGGTCCTAATGGGGCTGGTAAAACAACAACTCTTAGATGTATATCAACATTGATTAAACCGACTGAAGGTGCAATTTATGTATTGGGATTGGAGAATCAGAAAAAATCGACCGATGTTAGAAGCAAAATTGCATTTTTAACAAATGAACTGAAGTTGGATACTCACTTTACAGCCAGTGATACCATTAAGTATTTTGGTGAACTTCATAGTATGCCATTAAAGGAAATAGAATCGAGACGAGATGAATTATTTGATTACTTTGGTATCAGTGAGTTTGCAACTAGAAAGATTTCAGAGTTTTCGACGGGTATGAAACAGAAATTATCTATAGCGGTTAGTTTGATTCATAATCCAGATGTCATCATATTTGATGAACCTACAAATGGTTTGGATATCATTACAGCTAGAGCAGTGACGGATTATCTGATTAAATTAAGAGACGAAGGTAAAGTTGTTATTGTATCTACGCATATCATGACAGTTGCAGAAAAATTATGTGATCAGATTGGTATTATTATAGAGGGTAAATTAGTTGCAAATGGTGATTTAAAGACTATTTTAAAAGAATCCAATACAACTGATTTAGAGGATGCTTTCTTTAAACATTACTCTGAAGTGAAAGGAGTATAAAGATGGATAAGAGATTATTAACAGTTGTAAAAAAAGAACTTAAAAGGATTTTCACCGATAGAAGATTAATTTTTACAGTGATTATTTTGCCTGCATTAAGTATTTTTATCATGTACAGTTTAATGGGCAATGTCATGACAACAATGATAGATGATGTGGAGCTTAATGTACCGTCTATTGTTGCGGCCAATGCACCTGAAAGCTTTAAGGAGTTTGTATCAACAGATGCGAGATATGAATTTACTTATGTTGATCAGGCATCTGATATTTATAAAAATCAAATATTGGAAGCTGAAATTGAAATATATATGATTTTTGATGATCAGTTTGATGCAAAAGCAATGGATTTTGAAAAGCCGAATGTGAAGAGATATTATAACGGCGTTGAGGATTACTCACAAGAAGCGCGTTATAATATCGATAGAACACTAACCGATTTTGAGACGTTACTATTAGGTCAAAGAATTGGCAATCCAGAACATGTGGAAGTATTTGATTTAAACAGAGGTGTGACAGACGATAAAATACAAGACGACAAAAAAGCTACCGGGAAAGGGTTGGCAGTATTATTTCCAATGCTAATAGCAATATTCTTATTCAGTGGTGCTATGAGTGTTGGTCCAGATATGATTGCTGGTGAAAAAGAAAGAGGCACTATGGCCACACTTCTGGTAACACCAGTGAAACGTGAAACGCTTGCAATGGGAAAAGTAATTGCACTCGGTATTGTGGCAATTGTAACTTCGGCATCATCCTTCATTGGAATTATTGCTTCCATGCCAAGTGCTGGTGAGATGTTTGCCAGTGATGGTATTGATATGGCTTCACTTCAATTTGTATTATCGGATTATCTGTCGTTATTTGCAATCATGATTACTTTGGTGAGTGTTTATGTTGCAGTGATTTGTATGGTATCCATTATTTCTAAAACCATTAAAGAAGCCAATACATACATGGCTCCAATCTATATGGTGGTTATGATTTCAGGATTCTCCACGATGTATACAACAGGTGAGATGGCAATGTGGAAATTTGGTATTCCGGTTTATGGATCAATCATCGCACTTAAGAAATTGTTTGCTTTTGAACTGACAACAAACATGGTATTATTAACATGTGGCTCATCAATAGTGCTGGCAGGCATTTTGATCTATGCCATTAAAGTATTGTTTAACAGTGAGAAAGTAATGTTTAACGCATAAATGGAGGCAAAATGAATTTTTTCAGTATATCAGCCCTGGTTGTTGATAGAGAGGACTTAACCATATATGAAAAAATGTGTTGTGTTGTTTTAGCGAGATTTTTTCAGGATGAAACACTTGAAGATATTACGATGGAACAACTATCAAAACATATGGGCGTGGAAGAAATTGTTGCAAAAGGTGCATTTTATTCACTTAGATCTAAAGGCATTTTAGAATCTTTAGAGACTGATGTCAAACCCGGTACAATTATAAAAGCTGAAGAAGTTCAAGCGGTACCGGAAGCTCCTGAAAATGAAATCATTTTGACTAATGACCAAAAAGTTTTAAAAGTCTTTGAGATCATTGATGAAAAAATAAATGACAGAGAAGCAAAGATTATCTTAAGTTTTGCTGGTAATGATCTTGATAAAATCCGGGATAAATACAAAGTGGCAAAAGCGTCTCAATTCCAGGATAAAATTGAAGTTTTAATTCACGAACTTCAGAAAAAAGAGCATGGTCGTATTATAAAAAAAGAAGAAATAGCAGAAAAAGAAAAATCCATTAATGAATTTGTATTTGAGGAAGAAGTTCAAAATACTCAGATCAATACATATAAAATCAATTTAATGAAGAAATATGCAAAAAAATAAAAAATGCTTATTGACACAGGGTAAAAATCACCCTATAATTAATTCAACAATTACATAGACTTATCAAGAGTGATGGAGGGACTGGCCCTACGATATCCGGCAACCGCAGAAATGCATGGTGCTAAATCCAGCGGTGTAAACCGGAAGATGAGTGAGAAAAGATAGCATATTTATACTCTCCTTTCCGGAGAGTATTTTTTTATTTTTATATAGGGGGAAACTATGAGAAGTTATGAAGAGATTAATGAGAAGATCAAAGCAGGGACTGCAGTTGTTGTTACTGCTGAAGAAGTTGTAGATATTGTAAAGGAAATAGGCATTACAAATGCGACCAAGAAAATAGATGTTGTGACAACCGCAACCTTTGGACCGATGTGTTCGTCTGGAGCATTTTTAAACTTTGGACATACCAGTCCAGCAATTAGAATGGAAAAAGTGACTTTAAATGATGTACCAGCATCGGGGGGACTTGCTGCAGTAGATACATATATTGGTGCAACAGAAGAATCCAATGAAAAAGGTTATGAGTATGGTGGGGCACATGTAATTTGTGATTTAATAGCTGGCAAGCCTGTGGAACTGAAAGCGACTGGTAAAGGCACCGACTGTTATCCAAGAAAATCAGTCAAAAGATCGATTACTCTTGAAGATCTTAATGAAGCGTATATCTACAATCCTAGAAATTGTTATCAAAATTACGCGGCGGCAGCCAATACATCCAATAGACCGCTGTATACTTATATGGGTACCTTACTACCAAATGTCAGTGTGGTAACCTATTCTACAGCAGGAACTCTCAGTCCGCTTTTAAATGATCCATATTATAGAACCATTGGTATCGGAACAAGAATATTTATCGCAGGTGCTCAAGGGTATGTGGCTTGGCGAGGCACTCAGTTCAATTCAGCAGCAGAAAGAGATGAAAATGGTATTCCAAAAGGTACTGGTGGAACGCTCGCTTTAGTAGGTGATATGAAAGAGATGAGTAAAGAATTTATAGCACCTGCTGTTTATGAAAAATATGGGACATCATTATTTGTAGGTGTTGGTATTCCTATTCCTATTTTAGACGAGGAGATGATGAAACAAGTATCAATTGGCAATGACAAGTTAGAAACGAATGTTTTAGATTATTCAGTTTCTGATAAGGCAAAGCCAATTTTAAAAAGAGTCACTTACGAAGCATTACAATCAGGGAAAATTGAGATTGACGGTAAGGAAGTGAAAACCGCGCCACTAGCGAGTCTATATAAAGCAAGACAAATAGCAGAACTCTTAAAAGAACAGATTGAAAAAGGTGAATTTTATTTATCAAAACCAGTAGAACTCTTTAATACAAAAAGTACTACAAAGCCAATGGGAGGAAAGTAAGATGAGAATAAAGATGATTTTGAAATTTCCAAAGGCTATAACCAATACACCGATTACTTATGATTTGATTAAGAAGTACGATTTAAGAATTAACATCTTAAAAGCGGATATCAACTATAAACTAGAAGGCTATCTGGTTTTTGACATTGACGGCAATTCGAAAAAAATCGCTGAGGCTTTGTCTTATTTAGAAGATGAAGGCGTGCATGCAGACTTGATTACCAATACCATTACAATTGATCAAAAAACATGTGTCAACTGTGGTATATGTACAGGATCATGTACGGTGAGAGCTCTAAATATGGACAGAGAGAATTGGACGTTAAATTATATAGAAGAAAGATGTGTAGGGTGTAATCGATGTGTGGATGCCTGTCCAACGAGATCCATTCAAAACACAGCATGGTGATGAAATGTATCAGGAAAGAGTTTATAGAGAACAGATTAAAAGTGAAAATTTATATAGAAAAGTACTCGTAGAAAAAGAAACGGATTTATTGATTGTCTCTTCAAAACCATTTGACGATGATCAAATGGTACATGGCTATCGACACGTCATAGAATCATACATAAAAAGAAGACCCGAGTTTTTGGGATTGGTGCCAATTTCAAATGATGAATTTGCACCTGAAATAATAAAACATATGATTGAAGCCTCGAGGTCTGCAGGCGTTGGTCCTATGGCGACAGTAGCAGGCGCCATCTCTCATTATGTTGGGGAGTACTTAACCTCTTCAGAGATTATGATAGAAAACGGTGGTGATATTTATCTGAAATCAGAAAAAGATAAAGTGATTTCCATTTATGCAGGGGAGTCACCATTTTCAAATCAAGTGGGTATTAAAATCAAATCGGAAGACACTCCGATTGGCATTTGCACTTCTGCTGGAAAAGTGGGTCACTCACTCAGTTATGGCAATGCAGATGCGGTGGTTGTTATTTCTGAAGATACACTACTTGCTGATGCAACAGCAACAGCCATCGGCAATATTGTTAAAACAACAGAGGATATTCGTGAAGGATTGGAATTTGGAAAAAGCATCTTAGGCATCTTAGGTATTGTGATCATAATTGATGATGAGTTGGGTGCTTGGGGTGATATTGAACTGGTAAGTGTTGATGAATAAAAATGATGTACTCAGACATTTGGGATATGACAATCAAAAAATAGATCAAGATTTAGATGAAATGATTGATAAATCGATGAAGAGTGTAGATCGTTTAAATGGTAAGTATGTCTATCGAATATTTGACTTTGAACATGGCGATGATATAAATGTTTTGGATACAATACTCAAGTTAAAAGGAGATTCGATAAAACATATGTTAAGTCAGGCCAATCAACTGATTTTATTTGCAGGCACACTCGGTCATGAAATGGATCAAAAAATATTAAAAAGCTCTTATGACTCATCTTTAAGCATGATGATTTTGGATGCCTGTGCCAGTGTTAGGATTGAAGATATCTTAGATCAAATGGAAGATGAAATCAAAAGAACTCATCCTGGATATTTAACGCCGCGTTTTAGCCCTGGTTATGGTGATTTACCACTTGATATACAAAGGGATTTAATAGAGGTTGTTGGTGCAAAAAAAATTGGTATCCATGTAACGGATTCGTCCATGTTATTACCAAAAAAGTCAGTGACGGGTGTCATTGGCATTTCAAATAATAAAATGACGGTGACTTATAGATTTTGTGATGATTGCTTACTTAGAACATCATGCGATTTTAAACGATGTAAAAGAGAGGGACAATGAATTTTAAAGAATTTTTAAATAAAAATGAAGTATTATTTGATGGTGCTCTTGGCACACAAATTCAAAAGTTAGGTTTACCTTTAGGCACCATCCCGGAAACGATTAACATAGAAAGACCAGAAGACCTGCTTAACATTCACAAAGCCTATGTAAACGCAGGTTCTCAAGTCATTTCAACCAACACCTTTGGTGCCAGTGGATATAAACTTAAAGAGACACCATATTCCGTAGAAGAGGTAGTGACTTCTGCTCTAAAACTAGCAAAACAAGCCAATCCAGATTATGTAGCACTAGACATTGGTCCAATAGGTAGAATGATGAAACCTATTGGGGATTTAACCTTTGATGAGGCTTATGAAGCATTTAAGGAACAACTTGAATTCAGTAAAGGAGCAGATCTTGTTCTAATAGAAACGATGTCTGATTTAAATGAGGCAAGAGCTGCAGTTTTAGCGGTTAAGGAAAATACGGAATTACCGGTAGTTGTTTCAATGACCTTCCAAGAAGATGGGAGAACCTTAACGGGATTGACACCAGAATGTTTTGTTTATTCGATGGAAGCCCTAGGAGTAGACGGATTAGGTGTAAACTGTTCGTTGGGACCTGGTCAGTTAACGTCAATCGTAAAGAGGATTTTGGATACAGCGACTGTACCGGTTATCGTACAGGCGAATGCCGGGTTGCCGGAAGTTCGTGATGGTATTACTTATTTTAATGTAGAGCCTCAGGAATACGAAGTTTTCGGAAAAGAGTATTTGGAACTGGGTGTACGTATGATTGGTGGATGTTGTGGCACCAGTCCTGATCATATAAAAGAGTTAAAACAATATATCAGAAAAAAAGAAATCACAAACAAACCGAAAAAACATGTGATCTGCTCTTCTTCTAAAGTTGTTGAGTTTAGTGGATTTACCAGAATTGGTGAACGGATCAATCCTACAGGACATAAGAAACTTAAAGAGACGCTTAGAAACAATAACATCAATTTAGCAATACGAGAAGGTTTGTCTCAAGCAGATGCAGGTGCTGAAGTACTAGATATAAATGTTGGTTTACCTGATATTGATGAACTCGATATCATGAAACGTGTGGTAGATGAATTGTCAACTATTACACCATTACCGCTTCAGATAGATTCGTCTAAATCTAAAGTGATTGAAGCGGGTTTAAGACGTTTAAAGGGAGTAGGTATAATCAACTCGATTAACGGCAAACAGAAATCGATGGACAGATTGTTTCCAATCGCAAAAAAATACGGTGCAATGATGGTTTGTCTGACCTTAGACGAAGAAGGCATTCCTGAAACAGCTGAAGCTCGTGTTTTAATTGCTGAAAAAATGATAAATGAAGCTAAAAAATATGGTATTGCAGAAGAACGTCTGATTATCGATTGTCTGGTATTAACCGTTTCAGCGCAACAGGCTCAAGTAATGGAAACCATTAAAGCGATTAAATTGATAAAGAGTAAATACAATGTTCAGTTCACATTGGGGATCAGCAATGTATCTTATGGCATGCCGAATAGACCGCTGTTAACAAGAACTTTCTTATCTCTTGCAATGGAAGCTGGATTAAACTCAGCGATTATGGATCCACTGGATCATCATTTACAGAATACGATCTTATCGATGAATGTTCTTCTAAATCATGATGAGGGTGGCGAAGAGTATATAGAAAATTTACTAGATGTTAAAGATACTAAAAGTCAGAGGGTTAATAAAGATAAAACTGAAAAATCATATTTACTTGAAATGATACTTAAAGGGTATAAAGAAGAGGTTTTAGAGTATACAAAGGAACAACTATTAGAGAATAAACCATTAGAAGTTGTTAACAACCAATTGGTGCCAACTTTAGATCAAGTCGGACTATTATTTGATAAGAAGGAGATTTTTTTACCTCAACTCATAAGAGCGGCAGAAACCATCGGTGTTGCATTTGATGTTATCAAATCTTCTTTGGAATCAGGTGATAAAACAATTACAAAAGGTAGAATTGTTATGGCAACCGTTTTAGGTGATGTTCATGATATTGGTAAGAATCTGGTTAAGATTCTTTTGGAAAACTATGGTTATGATGTGATTGATTTAGGTAAAGATGTCTCTCCAGAATTGATAGTGGAAACCGTTATTAAAGAAGATATTAAATTGGTTGGATTAAGTGCCTTGATGACAACAACAGTTAGAAGCATGGAAGAAACCATCAAACAACTGAATGAAAAGTCTCCTGAGACAAAAGTCTTTGTTGGGGGGGCGGTACTCACTGCAGACTATGCCAGAACAATACAGGCAGATTTTTATTGTAAAGATGCAAAGGCTTCGGTTACAGTTGCACAAGAATTATTTAAATGATGGGAAACCATCATTTTTTTTGCAACTAATTTACAACTTTTGTTGGATTTTTGGTTTAAACTGTAAGTGGGGGTACTTATGAAAAAAATACTAGTTGTAGAAGATGATAAAAGCATATCAGAATTAATTGGCATCCACTTAACTTTAAATAATTTTGAAGTGGATTATGCCTATAACGGTTTAGAAGGACAAACTTCACTTAATGAGAACGACTATGATTTGGTTATTTTGGACTTGATGATGCCTATAGTAAATGGTTATGAACTCTTACCTGAGATTACAAATAAACAATTACCAGTGATTATTTTATCTGCAAAAGATCAGTTGGAAGATAAAATAAAGGGATTTCATTTAGGGGCGGATGATTACTTAACCAAGCCATTTGAAGCCATTGAGCTAATGATGAGGGTTAAAGCACTGTTAAAAAGATGTGATTCAAATATTGAAACATATCAAAAAAACAATTTGAAAATAAACTTCACAAATCGAAAAGTATTGCTTTCAAATGATGAAATAGATTTAACACTTAAAGAATATGATTTGTTATGTTATTTTGTTAAACATGAAGGCATCGCACTATCAAGAGATAAGTTGTTAGAAGAAGTATGGGATTATGCTTATGCCGGTCATACCAGAACGGTTGATATTCATATCCAGAAATTAAGACAGAAGTTAGATATTCCTATTGAGACGGTCTATAAATATGGTTACAGATTGGAGAAATGATGAAATTTAGAACAAAACTGATTTTATTCACATCCACTTTTATTATCCTACTCACAACGATTTCTATATATATCATTTCCAATCATTTAATTCAAAGCAGATTAGAAGTAGCTATCTCAAATACAATTGGTGAAACCAATCAAGTGAAAATGATGGTGGAATCTGTGATCTATATTGATGAATCTCTTAGTTTAGAGCAAGCAAAGAATTTAATTTATAGAAACAATAAAACCGATGTATTTTATGAATTGCAAATGGAAAATGAAGTGAGTAAAGAAATACTTAATCATTATAGAACCGACTCGGTTTATAAATTGGAGACACGTAATGATTACTATTATATAGAAGCTTATATCCCATTGAACATTTTGGGTAAAGCCTATGTCTTGAGAGGTAAGCATAATATAACGTCTTTAATAGAAGAAAGTGATTACAGTCAACAATTTATTTTTATTTCTAGTGGTATTATGATGGTATTGGTCATTATTTTAAGTACTATATTTGCCTCTAATATGACAAAAAATATTAAAAAATTAGAAGAAGCCACTTCAGCAATGACAAGAGGAGAGTACAATCAACAAGTAAAGATCAACTCAAATGACGAAATAAAAGCTTTGGGTGACTCCTTTAATCAAATGTCTAAAACGACTAATGATTTAATAGAAAGGCTCAACCAAACAGCACAAAAAAACAAACAATTATATGGCGCTCTGACACATGAAATAAATACACCACTCACATCAATCATAGGCTATTCTGAGCTTTTATTGAATCAACCTTATGAAGAAAATTTATATAACAGATCGTTAACACACATTTTTCAGGAAGGTAAACGATTGAGTGTTTTATCAGAAAATCTATTGGCTTTAAGTAATGAAAAGCTGAGTAGAAAACTTTCTTCTATTAAAGAGCTTTTAGAGAAGAGTATAAAGACCTGTCAGAGTAACATTAGAAAAGACATTACCTTTGAAATATCAGGGGGTGACTTTGATGTTTCAATTGACCAGAACTTAATGTTAGCAGTGATTGTAAACCTGATTAACAATGCAGTACATTCGATTAATAATAAAGGTCAAATCACTTGTCTGATGAAAAAAAATCAACTTATTATTAAAGATACTGGTGTTGGTATTTCTAAAGAAAAATTGCAGGTATTGTTTGATCCGTTTTATAAAGGCAGCGATGATTCGAAACATTTAGGATTAGGACTCACACTTGTAAAAGACATCATGGACCTTCATGGCGACGACGTTTTTATAAAGTCCAATAAAAATGGTACAACCGTCACGCTATCTTATACAACTTCCTTACAACTTGAAGAAAACTCAGATGTATTGACTTCTTATAATGAAACAAAGGAGGGAATACAATGAAGAGATTAATGATACTTTTAATGATGTTACTTTTAATGGGATGTTCAGTTAAAGATGAGTTTGATGGTGGGGTGAAGACCTTTGATTCCAATGAGAATATGGATTTCTCAGAAGTGGATGTAAATGAGACCACTTATAATGACTTGGTAGAGATGTATGGCCTTGCCGACAAGTATCATTACAACGATAGAATATTTGATCCAAACGAGTTACCCAATCTATTTTACATGACGTATGGCAATGGTATGAGTTTCACAATTCGAAACAATCAAATCCTAGAGATGAGTGTGGAATCTGAAAAAGTGATTTACGGTGAGGATCTTTATGTGGGACAAGATCTCGATGAAGCTTTGACGTTTTTATCTGAGCCTGCAGAAATAGTTTCTGACATCCATCTGTACGGGATGAAAGATGTGCTTTATAAAAACATAACCGATAGAGGTGACGGTGATTCAGGCTACTATCATGATACGAAAAAGAACATTAGAATCTGGACACATGACGATAAACTGACTGGCATTTATTATATCAGCCAATTTGAAACGATTTATGATCATGAGGAAAAAGTTATCGGTGAAGGATTTGGAACGTCAAGTTATGGTTCATATAATGGCAATACAAGACCTTATGAAACGGACTACAATTTAAAAGGGAAGTGGACCTTTTTAGATTTTGTAGTGGACATGGATCATTTTGAGTATGGTAAGAAACGATCGCCGGTACAATTTATTGATTTGCATATTTTAAGAAACGGTTCGATAAAAAACAGTTCTTTGGTATGGACCAAAGGAGAGATCTTCAATTCATACAATCCGAACCGGGAAATTTATAAATATGAAATACAAACAATCGATGAGAGGGAGTATTTAGTTTTAAAACCTTGGGTAAAAGATGAAGGATCCGGATTTTATATATTTGAACGCGAGGTTAACTAGGCTAAAAACTGTACTAAATAGAGTGTTATTCTGCCTAAATGCATCATTTTCTTTTAAAACTTTACGAAAAAGGTTATAATTATAGTGTAAGAGAAGGTGTGTGTGATGAAAAGTAAATTTTTTAAACCAAAACAGAGAGTAGAGCTTCATATTGATACCGATAGAGGGATATTAAATCTATCTACTCACGTTGAACATGTCACGGATGCAGGAGAATTTATTGTTGCAGCTCCATTTTATAAAGGCCAATTATATCCTTTTTTAAAGAGAGAACATGCAGAATTATTTTCAATTGTTGAAGGGGCTGGTGTTATCAGCTGTGATGTTATAGTAGAACGCCGTTTGAAAAACGGTGATGTTGTTTTATTGCTTTTAGAGCGTATTTCTGATATCAGAAGAACTCAAAGAAGAAAACATTATAGGCTACCGACGTTGTTAGATGCTGAGGTTATTGCTAATGAAAGACCGGAAATGCATCTAATCCATGCAGTTACACGAGATTTAAGTGCTGGTGGTATGCGTATGGTAACACCAGAGAGATTGTTCAAGAAAGAACATGTTAAATTAAAAGTTGATTTAAACGGAGATGAGTTAAACTTGCGTTCAAGTGTTATTGACAGTATATCTCTTTCAACTGAGAGTTTAAGATTTGATACAAGATTTCAATTTGATGATTTGGCCCTTGACCAAGAGCGGATGATTGTAGCTTATATATTTGAAGAACAACGAAAAAGAAGACGTAGAGGATGAGTTGAATAATCAACTCATTTTTTTTTGAATTCTTTTTAAATAAGTCTATGAATTGACTTAAATAGCTTCATGACATCGTTTATGCAATAGAAAGTCCTAGAGAGACGTTTCTTGCTTTGCCAATTTAGTGTACAATAATATTTGAGAGGACTTATTATGAAAAAAATTGTTATTATATTATGTATTATCTTATTGGTGGGTTGTCAAAAGACACCACCTCAAAAAACAGTTAAGAAAATTGAAAAGGAACCTGAAGTAGTTGAAGAAATAGAATATGTTGAGTATGTTAATAAAGATCAACTCAAGGCTTTGATGATTAAAACAAATGGTGAAACAAAAATAATCGATTTGGATGTTTTGCATACGATGTTATCAGGTGTTTTGTTAAGAGAAATCGACTTATCTATTGAGATAGATGCACAGAGTGATTTAATAGAAGACATTGTATATGAGGAATTGATAAAATGGCGTAGAGATATTGTCGAGGACATTTTGGATCAAGAGCAAGTCATCTTAAATGAAGACGATTTTGAAACGTTGATTTCCAGAACTTCCATCAAAGATGCCTTTCAGTTAATGTTGTCATATGAAACAATATTTTTGAAGAAACAAGTAGAATAGGAGGGAATCATGGCTAAGACAGTACTGGTTGTAGAAGATGAATATAGAATGAGAGAATTGATAGTTGCCTATTTTAAAAAAGAAGGCTATGAAGTTCTTGAAACAGGTGATGGCAGCGATGCCATTGACATATTCGAGCGCGAAAAAGTAGATGTTATTATCTTGGATATAATGATTCCTGGTATGTATGGATGGGAAGTTTGCAAATACATCAGAAATATTTCGGATGTTCCTATTATTATGTTAACGGCAAAGTCGGAAGAGGAAGATAAACTATTGGGATTTGAACTGGGTGCTGATGAATATGTCACCAAACCATTTTCTCCAAAAGTATTGGTCGCTAGGACCAGAAATCTCCTTAAAAGAGCACAAGGTGATGTTTCTAGTGGAGAAGGTGTGATTAATATTTCGGGGATTTCCATTAACACCTTGTCTTATGAAGTCAAAGTAGATAACAGAGTCATTAGCACATCACCGAAGGAATATGAATTATTGTTCTATTTAATAGAAAATAAAAATAGAGTCTGTACGAGAGAAAAGATTTTGGATAGAGTTTGGGGATATGATTATATGGGTGACTATAGAGTGGTGGATACTCACATTAAAAAATTACGGTCTAAACTTGGAGAACATGCCAATCTCATTAAAACGATTATCCGTGTGGGTTATATGTTCGAGGTGAAATAATGAGAAAAACAGGACTTGTTGGTCGAATGACCATCATGACGTTTACATTTTTCATGTTATTCTTGGTGATCGCATTTTTCTTTGAAGGTACATTTTTTGAAAGTTTTTATTTGCAGGAAAAGATAAATAGCATCAGCAAGCAAGTTGGAGAGTTTGGATCTACATACAAGAATTCCAATTGGGAAAATCAAGAACTTAAAGATAACATGAATCTGTTTAATACGGTTAATGGCATTGAAGTGACAGTGTTAGATGAAAATGCCAATATAAAGAATGAAACTATTTATGAAATTGTTATTGAGACAACAGATAAAGTTATCTACAGATTACAGTTAAATCATGCACTTAATGAAAATAGTGAACGTATCATTAGTTTACATCTAGGTGATTATATAAGAGCAGATGGGATACATTGGCCTTCGAGTCAGATGATATTCAAGCCCCTAAGAATTACTGAAGATGCCACAGACATCATTAGTGTTGTGGATGATATTTCAGGACTGGATTACGTTGAAGGAACAATTATTGGTCTGACAATTCCTAGTTACACTGAAATTAATAGTGCGTTTTATAAACAACCTATCCGTGAAGTCGTTTTGGATTTTGTTATCAAACATGGTGAAAATTATCCTTGGTTGAATGAATCAGGTGTTTATGAAGAAACCTATCCAAATGCACTTTTAAATCGATTGATATTTTTCCATCCATTAGGCACATCAAGTGATCGAGAAGTTGTTTTTGCAATAGGATCTCAGAGACATATCATAGAAGCAAAAGATATTTTATCAGATTATCATGTCTATATTTTGATTTTATCATTTGTGTTGATTGTCTTTTTATCTTATTTTTACTCTATGACTTTAATGAAGCCGATATTAAGGATTAACAATGCAGCTCAAAAAATGGCAAAACTTGATTTTACGGAAGAAATAGAAGTTAAGAGAAAAGATGAACTAGGCAGTTTATCAGAGTCGCTCAACACACTTTCAACCAATTTATCAACGAGTATGGAAAAACTTCAAGACGCCAATATTCAATTAAAAAAGGATATTGAAAAAGAAAGAAAATTGGAGAACTTAAGAAAAGAATTTGTAAGTGGTGTTTCTCATGAGTTGAAAACGCCCCTGGGTATTATTCGTGGGTTTGCCGAAGGTGTTCGAGATGAGGTTTTTGAAGATTCAACTTATTATTTAGATGTCATTATTGAAGAAACTGAAAAAATGGATGCTTTGGTTGTTGATATGTTGGAGTTGTCTAAGTTGGAATCAACAAATTTTAAGATCACAAAAAAAGAATTTGACCTGATACGGTTGATAGAATTTGTGATTAATAAGTTTGAATACAGTCTAAAAGAAAAGAATTTAGAAGTGACTTTAAAAAGACATACTCATAAAACAATTTGTTTTGCAGATGAGTTTAGAATAGAGCAAGTATTGGTTAATTATATGAGCAACGCGATTCGACACTCTAAGCGAAATGAAATAATAAAATTAGATGTCACCGAAAATGACAACAAATTAATTTGTCATATTGAAAACATTGGTGACCCAATTCCAGAAGAGAAAATTGAAAAAGTTTGGAACCGTTTTTATAGAGTTGAAGCCTCTCGTAATAAAGTAGATGGTGGAACCGGCTTAGGACTAGCAATCGTAAGGAATATAATCGAATTACATCAGACGGATTTTGGTGTGAAAAACACAGAAAAAGGTGTGAGATTTTTCTTCTCAGTCGACATGGAAGAAGCGTAAAATACGCTTCTTTTTTTGCTTAATTGTCAGAAAACTATACAAAATTGCAAATATTTCTTTTTGCGAAAAAGGGTTGCATTCGTTTCTTACTATGCTATAATAGCAATCGTGTTAATAATTTTAACACATTTTTTTTTAAGCAAGAACACATCTAACAGATGAAAAAATAGAGTAGGAGAGATGAAAATGAAAAAATACAGAGTAGTAATGCTCGTAATTTTCATGTTGATGCTAAGTGTATTGACTTTTGTATCTCAAGGTGAAGAAGTGATTTTGGTCAACGAAATCGAAACAGGTTCCCTTGATATTGAAGTTAATAAAATTAGATTGGAAACTAAAATCAAAGAGGCTGACAAAGAAGCCACTAGACGACATGAACAAGTATTACTGAATCAAAAGATAGAGGCATTAAAATTTAATGAAGCAGAAAAGCTAGATCGTTACTTTGAAGCGAAGGCTGTTGAATTTGAATCAACTATGGATTCAAGAGTTGATGAGATACTTCGATTAACACCACTTGATGAAGAAACAGCTAGAATTGTTTTAGAGGCATGTGATGCGTATGATATACGCCCATCGTTTATTCTAGGTGTTATGGATTTAGAGAGTAGCTTTAGCCAGTATTTGGTAGGTACGTCTCAAGACAGAGGGTATATGCAAATAATCCCTGGTACTGAGAAATGGTTAGCAACTGCTTATGGAGAAGAGTTGGGTTTAACATATAATCCTGACCGTATCTTTGACGCGGATTACAATATTCCTTTAGCAGTAAAATACTTTGCTATTTTGAGACAAGAGTTTGGTGATAGTGATACAAAAATCTTAACGGCTTACAATAGAGGTAACGCTGGTCTGAAAAAGTGGTTTGATGCAAATGGAACTTATGAAACTGCTTATTCAAGAGTTATTTTAAAACGTGAAAAGAAATACTTAACCGTAAAATAGTTAAAAAGAGCTTCGGCTCTTTTTTATTTTTTGTTTTTTGGTTATAATGGAATTGCGAACTCACGTTCTTAGGAGACCATATGATGACAGAAAAAAACATGACAGATAAAACTAAAATTGAAAAAAAGACAATAATAGATATTTCCGTTAGAGACATCATTCACTTTGTTTATCGAGGTGGTGATTTAGATGCAAGGTTTGTAGGTAAAGCCCGTGCACTTGAAGGTACAAAAGCTCATCAAGTCATCCAAAAGAAAATGGGTGATGAGTACGTATCTGAAGTGACGCTGAAACATGAAGTCATTAAAGACAATATATCTATTAGAATAAAAGGTCGAGTGGATGGTGTGATCCATCAAGAGACCATGATGATTGATGAAATCAAAAGTACCCTCCGAACTCTTGAAAGTTTAGAGGAGGACGACTATCCACTACATTGGTTGCAAGGGGAGATTTATGCATACATTTATGCCTTGCAACATGATAAGACAGTGATGCAAGTGCAACTGACCTATGTTTCAATAGAAGATTATGAGACAAGACGATTTGTAAGAGATTACTCATTTGAGGCATTGACTCAAATATTCAATCGAGTAGTAGATAAATACTTAGAATTTGCTCATCAAATAGACGATTGGCAAGTGAAAAGAGATAAGAGCATTTCGGAACTGGACTTTCCTTTTGATGGTTATCGGAAAGGTCAAAGAGAAATGGCGATTTGTGTGTACAAAACGATAAAGGAAAAGAAGAAGGCATTTATTCAAGCGCCGACGGGGATTGGAAAAACCATTTCCACATTGTTTCCAACAATCAAAGCCATTGGAGAAGGTCATGCTTCCAAGATTTTTTATTTAACAGCAAAAACCATAACACGTTCTGTTGCAGAAGAAGCTTTTGAGATTATGAGAGCCAAAGGATTATCAATGAAAAATTTGACGATTACTGCAAAAGATAAGATTTGCTTTGAAAAAGATGCAGCTTGTATTCCTGAAGAATGTTCCTTTGCAAAGGGTCATTACAACAGAATAAATGAAGCGATGAGTGATATTATGGCAAATGAAGATGCGTTTACGAGATGTGTGATTGAGACTTATGCGATGAAACACCATGTGTGTCCCTTTGAATTCTCCCTAGACGTCGCTTTAATGGCTGACTGTGTAATATGTGACTACAACTATGTTTTTGATCCTAGGGTGAATTTAAAGCGTTTTTTTCAGGATGTTCAAAAAGACTATGCATTTTTGGTAGATGAGGCTCATAATTTGGTTGATAGAGCGCGTGGTATGTACTCTGCAGTAATCCATAAAAAGTCGCTTTTGGAAATCAAACGAGGTTTGAAAAAACATGCCAAAGAGGATAAAGTGGACTCCTTTTTAAAGGTAGTCAACAAACTCAACAAAGCATTGTTGGAATATAAAAACAACTGTATCGAAAAAGATGAATATGTCTTTGACGAGGGACCTCAACAACTGTATCAAGTTATGAGAAGTTTTGCACAGCAAGCAGACTTTATTCTAAATGATAGGAAAGATTTGGATGTTTATGATTTGATATTAGAATATTATTTTGAGGTATTAAACTTCATCAATATTTCTGAACTTTATGACGATCGATTTAAAACTTATGTGGAACTTAAGAATAACGATGTTGTGGTTCACTTGTTTTGTGTCGATCCATCATTTCTTTTGAATCAAACACTTAGTTTCGGTTCGGGGTCAATTTTCTTTTCAGCCACGCTGTCTCCGATAAAATATTTTCATAGATTGTACTCTTTTGAAGAGAGAGATTACACTTTGATGTTGTCATCACCATTTCCGGATGAAAATCGACGATATATGATAGGATCCGATATCAAAACAACCTATAAAATGAGGGCGTTCAGTTATGAAGATATCGCACTTTATATTAGAGATTTTGTACTCAGTAAAACAGGCAATTATATCGTTTTCTTCTCATCTTATGCTTACAAAAAAGAAGTCTTGGAAGCTTTTGAGATGTTAGAAGTTGATGTGGACATCGTTGATCAAAAAAGAGAACTGACAGAAGAAGAAAAAGAAGAGTTTCTGAATCATTTTAAAGAAGGTGTAAAAAAATCGATGATTGCCTTTTGTGTCCTCGGCGGTTCGTTTTCAGAAGGTGTTGATCTGAGAGGTGACAAGTTGATTGGTACGGCTGTTGTAGGTGTGGGACTTCCTATGGTTTGTCTGGAAAGAGAAATTATAAAAGCTTACCATCAGGAACATAATGAGGACGCTTTTAATTATGCTTATGTGTATCCAGGTCTGAATAAAGTGATGCAGGCAGCTGGAAGAGTGATTCGAACAGAAGAGGATAAAGGCATTATTATGCTTTTGGATGAAAGGTATACCTATAATTCTTACAGACAAGTCATACCTTATGATTGGCAACCGATGATTACCAGTAGACGTAATTTTAAACACGATATAAAATACAGTTGGGAGCAAATAGAATGAAACCTTTTATAATAATTACAGGACCGCAAGCCGTTGGAAAAATGGCTGTTGGTATGTCGCTTAGAGAAAAATACAACTATAGGTTATTTCATAATCATATGACGATTGAGTTGGTTCATGATTTGTATGGCTCTCTTAAAAGAGAATATAGATCTCTTGTGAATAAGCTGCGTGAGGATGTTTTTGAGGACGTTGTTGGAAAAGACTTAGAGGGTTTTGTATACACCTATATGTGGGGTTTCAATCTGGAATCGGAACATATCTATATCAATGATTTAATTGAACGTTTTGAATCAAAAGGTTGGGCCGTAACGATTGTTGAATTAGAAGCAGACGTTGATACAAGACTGGAACGAAATAAGTCGGAACTCAGATTAAAAGAAAAAAAGACAAAGAGAAATATTGAATGGTCGGATAAGGATCTGGTTCAATCAATGGAAAAATACAGATTGAATTCAAATCCAGGAGAAATAACCTATTCCTCTTACTTAAGGATTAATAATACAAGCTTAAAAGCTGATGAAGTAGCGGATCAGATTTATAAATACATACAAAAACGGTAAAAAGTCGAAGGGAAACCTTCGACTTTTTTGGTTGCAACCAAATAATTAAATGAGTAAACCTAACTGTTGTTGTTGCTGTTCAGCCTGTTGTTTTTGCATAGACATTTTGTATTGGTCTAATACATTTTGCTTGTTAAGATTCGTTATTGCTTTTGCAATATCTAAATCAGCAATACTGGACTTTGCAGCGGTTTGATTGATTTCACTAACTCGAGTAGTATTTAAATTAGATTCGAGTCCATTGGTTTTAGCACCAATTTCGGATAATGATTCTGTTACTTTTGATATGGCTTTGTCAATGTCACTGATGTCAAAATTTTCTTTAACGGAAAATCCATCTAACCCAAGAGCTTCTAAACTAGAGTCTTGTAATGTCATTTGTGTTCCTTGACCATTTGCACCCACACCAAGTTGTTGCTCAGTAAAGGAACCGTCAATCAATTTTTTAGTGTTAAATTCTGTATTTTGTACGTTGTCTTGAATGTTTTTGAATAGACTGTTGATCTCATTTTGAATGATCGATTTGTCATCTGCAGAATACATACCATTACCTGCTTGAACAGCAAGTTCTCTTATCCGTCCTAAGTCATCTAGAATGGAATTCAATGAACCATCTGCTACATTCAACAAGTCTTGACTAGATTCAATGTTTTGTATGCCTTTTTGATCACCCTTTATTTGGCTATTCAGTTTTTCGGAAATCGCAAGTCCTGCTGGATCTTTTGATGCAGAATTAATGCGATTACCGCTGGCAATTTGAGAATACGCGTCATATGCTTGTATCTTCAAAGGGCATCACCTCACAATCTATATATATATACCCATTTTATCATCTTTTAATCGATTGAACACATTAAGTATGTATAAAGGCATTTACTGTTAATTATATATTTAGTTGGGTATAAACTCCTTGATAGAAAGAAAGGTGATGATTTTGAAGATAGCACTAGGCATGATAACAAAGGATTTATTAACAGTTGAACCACTTGATCAGTTTCTAAATAACGCTAAAAAATTTGGACATCCCATTGATAGCGTTGTGATAGCTTATGCTGATCAAATCGATGAAACAGTTGTAGAAAAACTCAAAAAAATGGTTACAGTTCATTTGGTACAAATCAAAAAATCGCTATCATTACATAATAGGTTAATGAGTATGGGAATGAATGAACAGGAAATTGAATGTTTGATAGGTAAAGTGACAGAGGATTTTGATGGTAGGGCTGCTTATGGACAAAGCAGAAATCATGTTATTATTGAAGCGATGCTTCAAAAATTGGAAGTTTTGGTATTTATCGATACAGATGTATATCCCGAAGTCATTATTAAAAAACAAGACATGTTGGACCAAAAAAAGTATAAGGCTAGAAAAACGACGATAAAAGATGTCTATATTCAAGAAATTGATTTTATTGGAGAACATCTAAAACATTTGGAACGAGACGATATCACAGTGACCACAAGTGATTATACTGGATACTATATCATACCACCTATGAAATTTGACGGTATGCAAGACTTGTTTTATGGGCTTAAAAAGGAAAAGGCTTATAATTATATCACTGACAGTATACATCACCAGTGTTTGGAAACGGATCACGGTATCAGACGCAGTGGTTTTAAGACCAATAAAGTTCTTGGAGGCAATGTTGCGATTAAACTTAAACTTTTCAAAACCATGGTGCCTTTTTTTTCAACGACCTACTCTGTTGACGGCAATAAGTATTTAACCCGTGGTGAGGATACAATTTTAGCTATTCAACTAAAAGAACAACATGATTATGTTTTTTATGATATAGATATGAAAATTTTTCATAATACTTATAGTCATTTTCCTACAATACCCGATATTGTAAATGATCCCAAGATAAAAGATCGCTTTTTTTATGCGTGTATGGGTTGGATTGGCAGAAATCCGTTTTTAAATGATTTGCGAGGTGTGAATATTGAGAGGATATATGAATTAGAACATCAATACCTCGTCAGGAGTGCTCAAAAAATAAGCGACTATTTGCAAGATGATAGATTTTTAGTATTACCAAAAGCACATCAAATTGCTTATGAAAATCTCAGTACTATGAGAGCGGAGTTTGAATGTTTTAAAAGAAGCTGGTTTGAATTTATAAGGAGGATAAAATGAGAATTTTGATTTTGAACCATTTCCCTCTAGAGGGATCTGGAAGTGGTATTTATACCAAAAACCTGGCAAGAGAATTGAGTGAAATGGGCCATACTGTTAAGGTGGTATTTCCTGAAATTGAACCAGTTTCGTTTGATGCATTTGAAACAAGAGTAATTTTATTTAAAGGTCCCAAGACCCAAAATCCTGAGATGAATTATAATTTCCCTTGTTTTACATCACATCCAAGAAGTAATCATACTTATTACGAATTAACGGATGAAGAGCTAGAAGGTTATGTGCAAAAATTTGTTGATGTGACCAAAGAGGAAGTTGAACTATTCAAACCTGATGTGATACATGCTCAGCATCTTTGGGTAACACCTTATGCAGCTTCATTGACAGGTATTCCTTATATTGTAACGGCTCATGGAACCGACTTAAAAGGATTTGTTATCGATGATCGTTACCATAAATATGCTTTGGAAGGCGCTAAAAAAGCCAGTAAAATAATTACAATATCTGAGCAGGTCGATGCTGAGGTTTCGGAATTATATGGTGTGCCTGAAGAAAAAAAACAGTTGGTTATGAATGGTTATGATGAGAATCTATTTAAAGTCAGAAATCTAAAAAGAGAAGATATCTTAAGCGATTTCAATTTGTCTGAAAGACCGGATTTTGTGGTTTCGTTTGCAGGTAAGTTGACTCATTTCAAAGGAGTGGATGTCCTTTTAAAAGCGGCAAAAATATACAATGAGACCATAGACGGTAATGTATTGACTTTAATTGCTGGTAATGGTGAACTTTATGAGGATCTCAATAAAATGAAGATGGAACTGAAACTGGATAATGTCAAGTTTTTAGGTCATGTGAATCAAGGTCAATTGGTTGATTTGTATAATATTGCAGATGTAAGTACTGTTCCATCAAGAACTGAACCGTTCGGCTTGGTTGCAATAGAAGCCTTAGCATGTGGAACACCTGTAGTCGGTACAAACCAAGGTGGACTACCAGACTTTTTAATTAAAGAAGTAGGTACACTTGTACCTGTAGAAGATGATCTCGCACTGGCAGATGCCATTGCTTGGGAGATTCAAAATAAAAATAAAACTAAACGGGCATTAGCAGCAGCAGACTATGCGCTTAAGAATTTTTCGTGGAAACGCTCAATAGGAGTTGTTGAAGCAATGTACGAAGCGTTAATATAGAAGGGGGGATTCTATGAGAACAACCGTTGTAATACCAACCTATTGGAGCCGTAACGATAATGTTTGGGAAACCGGAGATGCTGTATATGATCATCCGACAGCTCTAAATGGTAATGATACACTTGGTAGAACACTAGAAAGTATGAAAATACTTAAGAATAAAAAATTTAAGCTGGTTATACCTATTTGTCCAACCTGTAAGGAAATTGAAGAAGAATCAGAAAAACGTGTTAGAGAGATTGTAGAGAAGGCGGAATTGAATGTGGAAACATACATCTTTACTGCTCAAAATCTAAGAACAATCCAAGATATTTTAGTCGATCAAGGTCTTTCTAGAAAAGATGTGGATATTCTTGATATACATGGTTATTCAAATGTTAGAAATATTTGTTTGTTTGTTTCTCATATTCTTTCATCTGAAGTGACAGTATTGATTGATGATGATGAGATATTTGAAAATCCTGACTTTATCGATATGTCCAAAGAGTATATTGGTAAAAGAATTTATGGTAAAAATGTTTATGGTGTGGCAGGGTATTATTTGAACAAATATGATGAATTCTATGATGATGTTGACATGGTACCTTGGATGACCTACTGGGATCGCTTTGGTTCTAAAACCAAAGCGTTTGATAAGATCATCAGTTGTGATCCTAGAATCAAAATGACTCCATTTGCCTTTGGAGGTTTGATGGTTATCCATAAGAATTTATTTAAGACTGTACCGTTTGACCCCGATGTGACACGTGGTGAGGATATTGATTTTCTAATCAACTCGAAAATGTATGGCTTTGATTTTTTCTTAGACAATAAACTGAATATTAAACATTTACCGCCTAAGAAAAACCATCCGATTTGGAAGAGGTTCAGAGAAGATATTTATAGATTTTTGTATGAACAGGCAAAAATTAAGTCGCAATACGAAGTGAACAATATGACTATGGTAAAAGCACAGAACTTTGAACCATACCCTGGAGATTTTTTAACCGATGATTTGGAAGATAAAATTTTTAAAACCAACATTTTATTAGCACTGGATTATTTATCTGATGGTGATGTTGCTGGTTGTAAAGAATCTATTAAAAATATATATTTAAGCAAATATGAAGCAATTCCAAAAGATGATCCATTTACAGCTTATAGAAGAGTTCAAAAGGTCTGGGTTAAAATCATAGAGTTAACCAGTCAACAAAGAACGATTATCAGACGTGAGATGGAAACCAATAATTTATCTCACTCACTTAGAGCAATTGAAGATATTGAAATTTCATCTTTATCCAAATCAGAAATTATTGAGAGAATGAAAAAGTTCTCTGATTTCAATGATTTAACGGATCAGGAAATTGAATTGTTATCTCATATCACCACAGTAAGAGGGTATAAAAAAGATGAGTTTGTTTTCCAAATCGGTGATACCAATTTAGAATTTATGATGATCATAAAAGGTTGTGTTAGGATCTCTAAATACAATGATTCTAATGAGGAAATAACTTTAGCGAGTATCTGTAGCAATGGTGTAATTGGTGAAACGTCTCTTATAAAAGAAAAATATAACGTGGTGGGTATTGCAGACGAGTTTACTGAAATGCTTGTGATGAAAAAAGGAGATTTAGAGAAACTAATAGAAACTGACAGTAAACTTGGTGTCAAAATGCTTTACATTATTTTGGAAAGATTGTATTATAAGCTCAATAAGACCAATCTCTTATATAGAGAAAAGATGATGCAAGATGAGAGTCTTATAGACATGAGCTAGGGGGGAAAATGAGAGTACGTAAAGCAATCATACCTGCTGCTGGTTATGGTACGAGATTTTTACCAGTGACAAAAGCACTTCCAAAAGAAATGCTTAATATAGTGGATAAACCTGCGATTCAGTATATCGTAGAAGAAGCTGTAGCATCGGGTATAGAAGAAATACTGATAATTACAACAAGAAATAAATCATCGATAGAAAATCATTTTGATGCTACACCTGAACTTGATCATATGCTGGAGATAAAAGGTAAAGATGAACTTCTAGCCATTTCAAAAGGCGTTACAGACATTGCAGATATTTATTTTAAAAGGCAAAAAGAAATGAAGGGACTTGGCCATGCTGTTCTTCAGGCAAAAGCTTTTATAGGTGATGAACCTTTTGCAGTACTTTTAGGTGATGATATTGTTTATCATGAAAAACCATGTCTGAAACAATTGATAGATGTCTTTAACGAGAAACAAGGATCCGTTCTTGGTGTGCAATCTGTAAAAAAAGAAGATGTTTCTAAATATGGTATTGTAGATGGTTTAAAATTAACCGACAGATTATACACGGTTAACGGTATGATTGAAAAGCCAAGTATTGAAGAAGCACCGACAACAATTGCTGCTCTTGGAAGATATATATTAACACCAGCCATATTTGAAATTTTGGAAACAACAGAACCTGGTAAAGGTGGAGAAATACAATTAACAGATGGTTTGATTGAATTGGCACACAAAGAAGAGATGTTTGCTTATGATTTTGAAGGTATCAGATACGATACAGGTGATAAATTAGGATACTTAAAAGCAACGTGTGAATATGCTTTAAGACATAACGAACTCAATCAATCATTTAAAGATTATATAAAAGAATTATCAGATACATTCTAAACAAATGTAATAGCAGCTTAGGATCAATTGATCTTAGGTTGCTTTTTTATTTCAGATAAGGCTTCAATATTAATGTAATCTAAATGTTTGAAACATGTTCACTAAAGTTTGCTGATGAAGATCTCACATGATTTCAGAACACGAGCAACTATTGTTCAAGCTAATAGTAGGGCACTCGTTGATGATGCGGTATCCGAGGAAAAGAAAATGGAGTATTATGAATCAATTATCATATACGGTATATGAAGAAGCGGCGGATTAAGTCGCTTCTTTTAACTTGGCACCTGCTGATTTGACTGCTTTCCTTGCTAATATTTCTGTTGGATCAATCAGTGGAATACACGTATCTTCTTGATTGAAGATAAGAGGCAATTCTGTACACCCCAATATAATACCGTCAACATGAGTGATTTGTTTAAGGATAGAAGCTTTTGTCTTGTCATTGATTTTACCATGTTGTTTGTAGTCGTAAATCAGTTCAGTTATCTTTGTTTGAATCTCTTTGTCTGGATAAAGTACTCCTTTGTATAAATCTGCAGCATAAGTCCCTTCAGTAGCAAACAGCATGAGGCTTCCTTCGACTGCCTTTTTAGTTTCCCTCATCATATGGATTATTGGAATACCGATTTCCTTTTCTAGGTCCTCGTAAAAAAAATGAGCTGTATTGCAAGGCATTAAAAGTATATCGGCTCCTGCAGATTCCAATCTTTTGGCAGCTTCAATCATTTTGTACAAAGGATTATGTTCTTTATGTAAAATATAATGTGTACGATCTGGGATTTCAGCATAATTATCTATGATGATGTGTAGATGATCTTGATCACAAGTGACTTGTGTATGTTTGATTATTTTAGAGAATAAATCGACGGTAGCCATGGATCCCATGCCGCCTAGAATACCAACTGTTTTCATAAAACCTCCTGACTAATCCATTGTACTATGATATTATTAATATGATAAATACATATAATGTGCTCTATTAATATAAAAAGGATATGAAAATGGATATAAAAAAATTAAGATATTTTTTGGAAATAGCTGAAACTATGAACATTACAAAAGCAGCTGAAAACCTTCATATGTCTCAACCGCCGCTTACTTATCAATTGAAACTTTTGGAAGAGGAACTCAATACGAAGTTGTTTATAAGATCTACTCGGCATATGGAAATAACAGAAGCTGGAGAAAAATTAAAAGCAAGAGCCACTCAAATACTGGAATTGATGGAGACTACAAAAGATGAAGTATCTTCTATTAAAGAGGGACAATTAACCGATATCAGAATTGGATTTGTAGCGTCTTCGGCGGCACTTTTATCACCGGAAAAACTGATCGATTTTCATAAACTTCATGGTAATATTTCGTTTACAATGAAAGAAGGCAATACTCATAAAATTTTAGACCTTTTAAATCATGGTCTAATTGATGTCGGTTTGGTCAGAACGCCTTTTAATGGTGAAAAGTACTACATTGAGTATTTGGATTTAGAACCGATGATAGCAGTTTATGATCCAAGTGTTTATTCATTAGAAGATGAAGTAGAGATGAAATCTCTAAAAGAGTTGCCACTGGTACTCGATAGAAGATTTCTTGATTTAATTGTTACAACTGCTCATAATTCAGGCATTGAACCTAAGATAATCTGTAATGGTGAGGATTCAAGATCCCTTCTCGCATGGACTGAAGCGGGACTTGGCGTAGCGATTTTGCCATATAGCGGGAAGTCTTTTATAAAAAGCTCCAATCTAAATTACTCAGTTATAAACGCAAGTGCTTTAGAAACGAGACCTGCAATAGTGATGTTAAAGAACAATCAAAAAACTATCATTAAAGACTTGATTAACATAATTAAATGACATTCAGTGCTTAAATCAAACAGTTGTTGTCTGGCAAAGTAGTCTCATTATAATGAATAAAAATAGGACAGATCATTTGATCTGTCCTTTAGTGTTTATTTAGCCAATTCGAATATTGCTGATGCGTATATTTGAGATGTTTTTACCAAGTTTTCAATTGAAATGAATTCGTTTTTTTGATGAGCAAGTTCCGGATCACCTGGGAAGACGCCACCAAATGCAACTGCGTTATCCATAGCTCTTGCATAAGTACCACCACCAGTAGTAGATGGTTCGCTCATATCACCAGTATGATCTTGATAAACTTTCATTAACTTCACAATTAATTCATGATCTTTCGGGAAGTAGATTGGTTTCATATGATCATGTAAAGTATAACTCATGCCAATTTCTTTAAATGAGTTTTTGATACCCTTTTCTACATTTTTATAAGGTGTTGTGATTGGATATCTTGCGTTGATAACCAGTTCAACGCCATCTTTATTTAAGTCGATTTTTCCAACGTTATATGATAATTTCCCTGAATCCTCATCCTCAAAACCACAACCTGCACGTTGACCATTGTAATCAAGTCCGATAGTTCTTTCAAAGAAACGGATAAAACCAGATAAATCACCTAATTTTAAATCCAAAACGTTGATGAAGTTCAATAAATGTGAAATGGCATTAACACCCTTTTCAGGTGTAGAACCATGTGCTGAAATCCCTTTAGAATAAACGGTAGTGATGCCATCACGTTTTTCCAATCTAAGGTCACCGCCAAAATCAGCCATATAAGCTTTTAGCATTGAATCAATTGGATAGGTTTCAATAATTTGCGCCTCAGCCCAATCGGGTACCATATTAGGTGCATTACCACCTTTGATAGAAATGACATCAACGCCACCGTCTTCTATCAATTCTTTAAATTCTTTTTTTACATCAAAGATCATGATACCTTTTTCACCATGACATGCCGGGAAGTTTGAATCCGGTGTGAATGCCATAGTAGGTGTTTCTTCATGTTCAAGATAATAATTGATACCAGCCCATCCGGTTTCCTCGTTTAAGCCAAAGATAATTCTAATGCGTTTATTGAGCTTTTCGCCTGAATCCAATAAAGCTTTCATTGCATAAAGTGTTGCAATGGCAGGACCTTTATCATCTAAAGTACCTCTACCATAGATTTTGCCATCATCAACAATACCACCGTATGGATCGAAGTCCCATCCGTCTCCTTCAGGTACAACATCTAAATGTACCAAGATACCAACCATTTCATCGCCTTCGCCTATTTCAGCATACCCAGCATAGTTGTCTACATTTTTTGTTCTAAATCCAAGCTTATCAGCTAAGTTTAAGGTATAAATCAAACAATCGTGAACGGCTTTACCAAAAGGCATATCTCCGTCTTTTTTTCCTTCAACAGATGGAAATTTCAAAATATCTTGCATTGATGTTACCATGTCATTTTGCATATCAGCAATCGCATTATTAAATTTCATAATTATATTCCCCCTTATTATTTACATCAATTGTACCGTGACTCGAAATGAAATACCAGTAAATTTAGTTTTACTTTATATTTTACTTTTATAAGGCAAAATTGAGTAAGAGGTTTACTATAATATAAATCGGTGTAAGAATAATATAGAGGTGATGGTATGTATGATATTTATTATTTTTCAGGTACAGGTAATACAAAAGCAGTTGCTGCGTTATTAAAAAACAGGTTGAATTGTCAGATGTATTCTATAGAAGAAACATCTACAGTTGTAAAGGATATGGTATTGATGTTTCCGATACATGGATTTGGCACACCTCAAATTGTGCTCTCTTGGTTGGAATTATTGCCAGGTGCGTCTTCTAAAGTGGCTATCATTACAACTGGAGCAGATTATATTAATATCAATAAAAATGCTACTCGATCAGCAATTAAGATACTATCTGATAAAGGGTATGATGTATGTTATGACCGGATTGTTGTGATGGCTTCAAACTTTGCTTTTGGGTATCCGGACTCGTTTAATAAACAGCTCTATGAAGTGGCTAAAGATAAAGTAGACGATATCGTAAATGATTTGAATCATCAGGTCATCAGACGTTATGTAAGCTCATATCCTATAAGTTTGAGTCGAATACTTTATTACTGCGAGAGCAGGTGGGGAGCAAAATCTTTTGGTTTGTCTCTAAGAACAAAAGATACGTGTACAAAATGTATGATATGTGTTAAACTATGTCCTCGTAATAACATTGTTTTAGAACGAGATAAAATTAGATTTAAAAGCCATTGTATGATGTGTATGAGATGCATTTATAAATGTCCAGTTCAAGCCATTCATTCAATTGGTATGAATTTTGCCATTTTATCTAATGGATATAATATTGAAGAAATTATTCGGAGTCCTGTAACGGATAAGTTCGTGACTCGAGAAACAAAAGGATTCTATAAACATTTCATTAACTATATAGAAGATAAGACGATTTAGAGATATGATAAACTAAAGGGGAAGTTATGGATAAAGTATTTAAGGTATTAGAAAATGTCATAGAAAATGAAAAATTGATTTATGCTGTTTTTAGTAATGTTAGAAAAGGCGTAGAAAAAGAGTTCGTTAAATTGAATGTAAAGCCTGTTCTTGTTAAGAACGAGCGTGTGTTGCAGTTTGAATATGAGTATGATCAGAAGGTTTATCATGAGAATTTGAGCAATATAGAAGCCATTGATATTGCATTTGGTTTGATCAAAACTTACTTTAAACAAGCAATGATTTATACAATTGATGCAGATTATCAAGTATTGGTAAGTAAAAAAGGAGTCCCAAAAATTTTGGAAAAGGCACCTTCTAGAAATACATTTGATTTATCTCATAATAGGAAAAAGAACTATATAATTGAAGAAAACAAACCATGCAACTTTTTACATGCTCTTGGAGTGATGGATGAACATGGAAAAGTGTTTCAGAAAAAGTATGATAAGTTTAGACAAATCAACAGATATTTAGAAATGATTGCAGACTGTGTGCCTCATTTAAAGAGCGACAGAAAGATTCAAGTTGTTGATTTTGGGTGTGGAAAAGCCTATTTAACCTTTGCGATGTACTACTATTTTGTAGAATTAAAAAAATTAAATGTTGATATCATAGGATTGGATTTAAAAACAGATGTGATAGAAACGTGTAGTCATTTGGCAAAATCTCTAAACTATAAAAATCTTCATTTTGTACAAGGGGATATTAAGAATTTTACAGGACTGGAGCAAGTGGATATGGTGGTTTCCTTACATGCTTGTGATACAGCTACAGACGAGTCGCTTGCTAAAGCGGTGAGCTGGGATGCTGATGTGATACTGGCTGTACCGTGTTGCCAGCATGAACTCTTTAAGAAAATACACAATCCAGTGATGAAAACCATGGAAAAGCATGGTCTGATAAAAGAAAGATTGTCATCACTTATTACAGATAGTATCAGGGCCAACGCATTGGAAATAATGGGTTACAATACTCAGATGCTGGAATTTATCGATATGGAACATACAGCAAAAAATATTTTAATCAGAGCTTACAAAACAGGAGAGATGAATGCATGTGCTTTAAAAGAGTACAAAGAATTTACGAGTTTCTGGCATGTTAAGCCATATATAGAACAAGCCTTAGGAGAACCTTTTAGAAGTAGAATAGAGGATTAAATGGATTATACTCAAATTAAATTGGATGACATTTCAGAAGATGTACTTTACAGCATTTCAAGATGGCATAATGAAACACCAAGACTTTGGATTCCAGATTATGTACCTACTGAAAATGAAATCAAAGAAACCATAACTCGTATGAAAGAGAATGAGTGTTATATCGGCATAGCGACTGAAGGCTCTATAAAAGGTTTCATTTGGGCGGAAAAACAAGATAATAGTGTGATGATTTTATCTCTATTTGTAGATGAATCGGTTAGACAACAAAATGTGGGGACATCTTTAAAAGAAGGTTTAGAAGTTTGGTGTAAAGCTGAAGGTGTCGATAAGATCAAGACAACGGTTCATAGTAAAAACAAAAAGATGATTGCCTTGAATGAAAAGTTAGGGTATGAATCAAAAATGCTTCATATGGAAAAAATTATTGATTAGGATCCTTAGGGATTCTTTTTATTTGACAAAGTATAATATCTTTAGTATAATTATCTTGAATTCAAGAGAAAGGATTTTTTATGAATTACCGTGAAGATACATCAATAAAATTTATGATTGTTATGAATAAAATGATAGCTAGCCTTCAACATAAGTTGAATCCGCATTTTAAAGCGCTTGAAATTCATGAGACGGAGTTTTTTGTATTGTTTGCACTGGATTCGAATGGTCCGATGACGATTCAAGACATTGGTGCTAAAATCAATATGACTTCAGGCACAATGACTTATGTGATAGACAAACTTGAGAAAAAAGAGTATATCAAAAGAGTAAGATGTGAAGAAGACAGAAGAAGAATATACATTGAGTTAACTGATATAGGTAAAGAGTTCTGGAATGAAATTATTGTCAAACATATGAAACAAATGGATGACTCATTTTCACATATGACAGAAGAGGAAATGTTACAGTTGATTGAATTGATGAAAAAGGTAGGTAAGGGTTAGTCTCTTACATGGATATCTTGAACTCAAGAGGTTTGAGGTTAAGAAAGGATGTACTAATGAAAGTATTATTAATCGATGCAAATCCAAAAACAGCAGAACATTCACACTCAAAATGGGCTGCAGACCATTACGTAGCAGCATTAAAAGGACAGGGTCATTATGTTGAAGTATGGCCAATCTACCAAATGAACATACCGATGATTGATGAAGATGTCATGAGTGCTTTTGGAAAATCTATGGCAGGTATGGAGCTTAGTAATGAAGAACTTGAAAAAATGGAACTTAGAAATATGATTTTAGAGAAGTTTATCAGTTTTGATCATTATGTGATTGTATCACCATTATGGAATTTTGGCGTACCACCTCAGCTTAAATCACTTATTGATGCTGTAGCAATTGCAAATAAAACATTTAAATATACAGAAAAAGGACCTGTTGGTCTATTAAAAGGCACATTTGTTCATATTCAAGCATCTGGCGGTGTTTATTCAGAAATGCCGGAAATGGAATTTGGAAATCGTTATATTTCTCAGGTGTTCAGATTCTTAGGATTGGAAGAAAAGTTATCGTTATTAATAGAAGGCACAAACCTAGGTCAGTTTGAGAGAGAAACATTCCAGATTACTTTAGACAATTGGATTCATAATTCGGTGAAGGAAGTGATGTAATGAAATATTTCAAACATCAGGAAATGGGTCACTTTAACCATGGGTGGTTAGACACCTATCACCATTTTTCATTTGGAGAGTACTATAATGAAGAAAGAATGCACTTGGGACCGCTTAGAGTAGTCAATGATGATATTATTAACGGGCATCAAGGATTTCCAAAACACCCACATAATGATATGGAGATTATCAGTTATGTTATTAAAGGTGGTTTGACGCATGGGGACTCGATGGGGCATGAAGAAACCGTTCATAGAGGTGAGGTTCAATATATGTCTGCTGGTACTGGCGTCTATCATAGTGAATACAATCATGGTGATGACGATGTAAGGCTTCTTCAAATATGGATTCGTCCAGACCAAAAGAATTACAAACCATCATATGGTGACTTTAGATTCAACTGGGATGATAGGATAAATAAGTGGTTACATCTTGTCGGTACAGATGCACCAGTCAAAATTCACCAAAACGCCAATATTTACGTGACATTATTGGAAGATAATGAAATGCTTACTTTTGATATAAGAAAAGGCAGGCAAGCTTATATAATACAAGTTGAAAACGCATCCTATGTAAATGAGACCTTTTTAAAAGAAAGAGATGCGCTAGAAGTACATGAAAGTAAGTTAAAGTTTAAGGCCATCGGCAAGAGTCATATACTCATTATTGAGATGGAAAGATAGACTTTATTTATTAAAAGTCTGTATTTGGATATTTAGAGATACAATTAAATATGAAATAGTGCATAATGACACCGATCACTATGCACTATTTTTTGTTTGGTCATAGAAAAAAATGATAAAAAGCAGTGATTATGGACTTTGGAATACGATCACCGTTTCCTGAATTTTCTTGCAATGGCATAATTGAAATCAATTTATGCATTTCTGATATTGGTATTGACCAAGATGTTTTAAGGGCGTATACTGACAACGGATTTTAAAGGAGGGCATCATGAAAAAAATATTATTATATATTGCTGTTTTATCAATGGTATTATGCGTCTGTTTTATTGCTGCAAAAACTAGAACGGTAGATTTTACCAATCGATATCTTGACCATGCATCTTTTTACGGATTAAAAAACTTAGTGCATCAAGATGAAATTCCTGTTGAGGAGTACTCGCACTTAGATCCTAAATTCTGGGGTGTTCCTGAAATGAAATAATAACGAATGGCTGGTATAATTATTCGTAAAAGAAATCCGATGAAATTAGTAGGATTTTATTATTAATAGAAATATGTTTAAATTTGAACAAAGTGGCTAAATATAAGGTGGGTTACTTTGTTTTTTTGTTGCCATTTTATGTTTCAAAAAAACAACAAAAAAACAATTTAAAAGCCTGAAACAATTTAAACTACTTATGTTTAAGATTATATTGACATACGTGTATATTGTATACTATACTGAGGTTACACTGTAGAAGTACAATATAATAAGTCTGAAAAAGTACTTTTTTTTATGACTTATTTCACATAAGAGTTGACTCTTATGTATGATACAAACCAGGCAAAAAAATCTTATACTAATTAGAGCAAAAATGCTCTAAAACAACTTACAGGAGGTATAGTCTAATGGGTAAAGTTTTCAAGACTATGGATGGTAACTCTGCTGCTGCTTACGTATCTTATGCGTTCACAGATGTAGCTGCAATCTATCCAATCACACCATCTTCTGACATGGCTCAACATGTTGACGAGATGGCTGCTTACGGAAAAAAGAACATTTTCGGTCAAGAAGTTTTAGTTTCTGAATTACAATCAGAGGGTGGAGCATCAGGAGCTGTTCACGGTTCTTTACAAGGTGGAGCATTAACAACTACTTACACTGCATCACAAGGTTTGTTATTGATGATTCCAAACATGTACAAAATTGCTGGTGAGTTGTTACCATGTGTATTCCACGTATCAGCAAGAGCTCTTGCAACACATGCATTATCAATTTTTGGTGATCATTCAGACGTTATGTCAGCAAGACAAACTGGTTTTGCATTCTTAGCTTCAGGTTCAGTTCAAGAAGTTATGGATTTAGCGGGTGTTGCTCACTTGGCTACAATCAAAACTAGAGTTCCTTTCTGTCACTTCTTTGACGGATTCAGAACATCACATGAAATTTCTAAAGTTGAGTTAATTGATTACTCTGAGTTTGCAAGATTAGTTGATATGGATGCTGTTCAAGCTTTCAGAAACAAATCATTAAACCCAGAGCGTCCTGTAACTAGAGGTACTGCTCAAAACCCGGATATCTTCATGCAAGCTAAAGAAGCTTCAAATCCTTTCTACAATAATGTGCCTGCTGTAGTTGAAAACTACATGAATGAAATTTCAAAGGTTACTGGTAGAAATTATGGTTTATTCGATTACTACGGAGCTGATGACGCTGATAGAATTATCATCGCAATGGGTTCTGTTACTGAAACAATCGAAGAAACAATTGATTACTTAGTGGCTGCTGGCGAAAAAGTTGGTATGATCAAAGTTAGATTATACAGACCATTTGCTCCTGAGTACTTATTAAAGGTATTACCAAAGACAGTTAAGAAAATTGCTGTATTAGATAGAACAAAAGAGCCAGGATCTATTGGTGAACCATTATACATGGACATCAGATCTATGTTCTACGAAGTTGCTGAAAGACCAGTTATTGTTGGTGGTAGATACGGATTAGGTTCTAACGAAACTAACCCTTCTCAAATCAAAGCGGTATTCGACATGCTTACAACTGAGCCTAAGAACAACTTCACAATTGGTATCAATGATGATGTTACTAACTTATCATTAGAAATCAAAGAAGAAATCGTTACTGAAACTGAAGGCACTACAAGATGTATGTTCTGGGGTCTTGGTTCAGACGGTACTGTTGGAGCTAACAAATCTGCTATCAAGATTATCGGTGACAAGACTGACTTATATGCTCAAGGATACTTCTCATATGACTCTAAGAAGTCTTATGGTATTACTGTATCTCACTTAAGATTCGGTAAAGAGAAGATCAGATCTACTTACTTAATCACTGAGTCTGATTATGTTGCATGTCATAACCAATCTTATGTTGTTCAATACGACATGATGAAAGGTCTTAAAAAAGGCGGTACTTTCGTACTTAACACTTCTTGGTCAAAAGAAGAGTTAAACGAGAACTTACCATCTGCAATGAAGAACTATATTGCTAAGAATGATATTAAAGTTTATACAATTGATGCTGTTAAGATTGCTGATGAAATCGGTTTAGGAAACAGAATCAACATGGTAATGCAATCTGCATTCTTTAAGTTAGCTGAAGTTATTGATGTAGATCAAGCTATGACTTACTTGAAAGAAGCTGTTGTTACTGCTTATGGTAAAAAAGGTCAAAAAATTGTTGATATGAACAATGCTGCAATCGATGCTGGTGTTAACGCACTTGAAGCATTGGTAGTTCCTGCAGATTGGGCTACAACAACTGAAGGTCCTGGTATGGTTGCTGACGGTAAAGCTACGGACACTAAGTTTATCACTGATATCTTAAGACCAGTTTCAGCTCAAAAGGGTAATGACTTACCTGTATCTACATTTGTAGGTGTTGAAGACGGTACTTTCGAGAATGGTTCTACTGCATTCGAGAAGAGAGCTATCGCTGTTGTTACTCCAGAGTGGCAAATTGATAACTGTATCCAATGTAACCAATGTGCACTTGTTTGTCCACATGCTGTTATCAGACCATTCTTATTAGATGAAAATGAAGTAGCTAACAAGCCTGCTACATTTGCAACTAAGAAAGCTATTGGTAAAGGTTTAGAAGGATTAGAGTACAAGATCCAAGTATCAACTCATGACTGTACTGGTTGTGGTGTATGTGCTCAAGTTTGTCCATCTAAACAAAAATCATTAATTATGAAGCCGTTTGCTACTCAAGCGCAAGAAGTTGCCAATTGGGAATATGCAATGACTTTAACTATAAAAGACGATAGAATGACTAAGAACACTGTTAAAGGTTCTCAGTTTGCTCAACCATTATTCGAGTTCTCTGGAGCTTGTGCTGGTTGTGGAGAGACTGCTTACATGAAAGCTGTAACTCAATTATACGGAGACAGAATGATTCAAGCGAATGCAACAGGTTGTTCTTCAATCTGGGGTGGATCTGCTCCTGCTACACCATTTACAACAAATGCTAAAGGTCAAGGACCAGCTTGGGCAAACTCTTTATTTGAAGATAATGCTGAATATGGTTACGGTATGGCACTTGGTGTTAAGACTGTAAGAAAACAATTAGCTACTCAAGCAGAAGTAATCGTTGCAAACGATCCTGCATTAGCTCCTGCTTTCCAAGCTTGGTTAGACGGAATCAATGATGCAGATGCTTCAAAAGCTGCTACTGAAGAGATCAGAAAAGTTGTTGATACTAAATCTGCTAATGCAGACGTACAAGCTGCTTTAGATTTTGTTAAAGCTAACGACGAATACTTAGTTAAGAAATCTGTATGGATCGTTGGTGGTGACGGATGGGCTTATGACATCGGTTACGGTGGACTTGACCACGTTCTTGCTTCAGGCGAAAATGTTAACGTATTAGTATTTGATACAGAAGTTTACTCAAACACAGGTGGACAGGCTTCTAAGTCTACACCAACTGCTGCTGTTGCTAAATTTGCTGCTTCAGGTATGAAAGTTAAGAAGAAAGACCTTGGAATGATCGCTACTACTTATGGTTACGTTTACGTTGCTCAAGTAGGTATGGGCGCTAACCAAAACCAATTCATGAAAGCTTTAGTTGAAGCTGAGTCATATGATGGACCATCTTTAATCATCTGTTACTCTCCATGTATTGCTCATGGTCTTAAAGCTGGTATGAGCTCAGCTCAATTAAGAATCAAAGAAGCTGTTGATGCTGGTTACTGGCATTTATGGAGATTTGATCCTAGACTTAAAGATCAAGGAAAGAATCCATTCATCTTAGATTCTAAAGCGCCAACTGCTAGCTACGAAGAGTTTATCAAAGGCGAAGCTAGATATACAGTTCTTATGAATCAATTCCCAGAAGAAGGCGTAAGATTATTCGCTAAAGCTGAGCAAGATGCTAAAGAACGTTATGAGTCATATGTAAGAATGGCTGAAATGAAATACGGGGAAGAATAATATATTCTAACTTAATTATAGGGACACCTACTTCGGTAGGTGTCTTTTATGTTATAGTAATATACAAATAAATGTTGCGTGCGCAACAATTGTAATATATACTGACTTAGGAGGACTTTATGAATCACTTTAAAATGGAATGGAGTTTATCACTTCTCAATAAATATTCAAGTGTGTATATGGAAAACAAATTTAAATCTCCTAAGTTGAGTAAAACACAATTACTATTCATCATCCATTTAAGGCATAGACCGATGATTCATCAAGAACGTTTAGCAGAGATGTTTAAAATGAACAGGTCAACTGTCACAAGAGGCATTGATCAACTGGTTTCATTTGGATACGTGGATAAAACAATAGATAAAGACAACAAAAGAGCAAATCTGTTGATCTTAACAGAGATTGGGGTACTTCTATATGAAGATATTATGGAGACTGTCTATGAGTGGACAAACATTATAACAGAGGATATGACTGAATCGGAAAAGAAGATGAGTATCTCATTACTTACAAAAATGGCTGGTAATGCATGTAAACATGCAGGTGACGATAAACTGGCTAGACTATTACAAGGAGAATAATATGTTATTAGGTATTGCAGTATTTTCAATGATAGCTGCTGTAACTGCTTATACAGTTGCTGTATTTACAGAACGAAAGGTAGGCATCATAAAAAAGAATCACTTATATATTTTTGGAATAGGTCTATTCTTTGATACGCTAGGGACAACCAGTATGAGTTTGATTAGTGAGTCATTCAAGTTTGATATTCATGGTATAACAGGAATGGCAGCACTACTTTTGATGATGTTACACGTTGTTTTAGCAATTTATGTTTATATTGCCGGATCAGAGAAACAAAAGACTGGATTTCATAAATACAGTTTGATGATCTGGATGATTTGGTTGATTCCATTTGCTACAGGTATGGTATTGAATATGGTGTAAAATAATAACCCAGTTCACAAGGAACTGGGTTTGTTTTATAATTTGTCTGCAATTTTTTCCAAAGTATCTGCAATACGTACGAGCGTCTGATTAATGATTTCAAGTGGATCATTTACTTGAGTTTGGAGTTGATCGATTTCCAATTCTAATATTTCAAGGACTTTCTTTAACTGATTGACAGGAAGGGGCTTATCACCTTTTTCATAGTATGAGTAAGCAGGTTGAGAAATACTCAGTTTTTCAGCCATGTCCTTTTGAGTGTAACCTTTTTCTTTTCTAGCTGTTAAAATGGTTTCTTTTATCCCTTTTATGTTAGTCATAGAAACTCCTTTCTTACTCATTTATTTTTTTGAGTAAAATATGTATATAAAATAGTAACAATCGGTGAGAGCAAACATAAAAATGCAAAAGGTGCATAACTGAAAGTTGAAACCCCTGTAATACCAACAATAATCAAACTATTTACATTCCAAAATTCTAGTGGTGCAATAATTGTACCCGTATCTGAAATGGTTCTTGCAAGTATGGCATTGTTCATATCCAACTCTTTATATCTCTCTTGTAACATACCAGCAGGTACAACAATACCAATGGTTTGATCACATGTTATTGAAGTTAAAAAAGTACTAATAATACCAGTTTTCAGAACCAACGATGTTGGAGTTGTGGTTTTATGAAGTATTTTGTTAAATATGGGATCAAGTGTTTTCTGATGATTTAAAAGACTGTTGAGTATAATCGCAGCAGTTACAATGGATAAGACTTCAATCATTGGAACAATGCCACCTGCTTTTAGAATACTATCAATAAACATTTGCCCTGTATTAGCTTTATATCCAAATATAACTGATTCTAACCAAGAAATTACAGAGATGTTTTGATAAAAGACAGTTAAAAGAGAACCAGCGACAAATACAGAAATCATATTTCTAAGGACTCTAACACCTGTAATGGCCATAATTATAATTGCGACGGGTATTAATAAAAGAAATGGTGATATCTGATAGTTTGATAAAAGTGTTTCTTGATACTGCATGAGCAGTTGAGTGTCGATTGTTGTTTGCATCGATTCACCAATCATATAATAAACCACGGTACAAAGGGAAATGGTAATGAGTAAAGGTTTAATCGCATGTTTGAAATACGTTATATAATCAATATCAACAACTTCAATCGTCAAATTTGTAAGTGCTGATACAGGAGATATTTTATCTGAGACAAATGCCCCTGATACAATAGCTCCAAGTAACATATCCTCTGGAATACCAAAACCTTTTCCGATACCGAATAAGGCAAGACCAACGGTACTTAGAGTACCTAAGCCGGTGCCCATTACAGTTGATAATAAGGTGGTCACTAAAAAAGCGAAACATATAAAGTTAACCGTTGACACTTTATCAAAACCATAGTAAATAGTTGTTGGTATGATACCGGAAGACATCCATATAGAGATGTTGGCACCTAAAAGCAAGATGATGAGGTATAATGATTTACACTGTCTAACACCTTCTAGTGTATTTCTAAAGGCTGTTTTTTTATCTTTGATGGTAAGTGTCATGACTACAATTGAGGCCAAAAATCCCCAAAATAATGAAATGTCTAAAACGACACAAGCTGCAATAAGTCCTATTATTAGTATTAGCATGGTTACTCCTTAAGTGTTGCGATGATATGGTTGGGATGTTTTATGATATTCAGTGCATCTTCTATGTGGTTCACAATGATATCTGCATTTAAGATAGCCTTTGAACTACAGCCCTCTTTTCCAATGACGGCAAGTCCTAAAGCAGCTTCCTTCAACATTTTATAATCTATTGAACCATTACCTATAGCGATACATGTATTTGGCGTGTACTCCTTAATAACAAGGTGTTTGTCTTTTGCAGTATGTGCCAAGATGACTTCTACTGGATAAGGTTTTAACAGTTCTCTGACAGTACCATAGGTATCACCTGTTAAGATATATACTTTATAAATTTTAGATAAATCAATCAGTTGATCCATGACTCCCGATATTAATTTGCCCGAGTTGGCAATGGTGCCATTGTAATCGATAAAAACATGTTTGAGAGTAAGAGTTGAAACCCCTGGAATGACTATTTTCATAAAGAATCCTCCTTTAAAGTTATAGTAAACTTAAATATATATAAAAACAACCCAGTTCGTTGAAAAAAATGTCAGGTTAAATTATAATGAAATCAGTTTAAGACTTATATAGTGGGTATGTATTAATGTAGTGGACAACCGAGATGAGGAGAAATTATGAAAAATTGGAGATGTACAAAGTGTAGTTATGTATACAAACCTGAACGAGGCGATTGGATACATGACATTGAAAAAGGTACAGCTTTTGAAGATTTACCTGAAGATTGGAAATGCCCTACTTGTGGACAACCGAAATTTTTATTTGAGGAGGAAGAATAAATGAATAAGAAAGTATCTGAAGCATTAGTAAATCAAGTGAATAAAGAATTTTATTCTGCATATTTATATTTAGCAATGAACCAATACTTCGAAGATGAAACAATGGCTGGTATGGCTAATTGGATGTATCAACAATTTTTGGAAGAACAGTTCCATGCGATGAAGATGGTGAAATACCTTAATTCACGTGGTGTGAAAGTTGAGTTGCAAGCAATTGAAAGACCAACAATTGAGTGGACATCTATGGTTTCGGTATTTGATGATGTATTAGAGCATGAAAAGTCTATCACTGCTTCAATTAACAATATTCAGAGTCTATCCGTTAAAGAAGAAGATTTTGCAACAATGAACTTCTTACAATGGTTTATTGACGAACAAATCGAAGAAGAAGAAAATGCAGCAAATATTCTTAAGCAGTTACAGTTAATTGGTGACAATGGTTATGGCTTATTGATGTTAGATAAAGAGCTGGCTGTTAGAAAATTTGTAGAGCCAGTTGCCAAGTAATGAATTTTATTCATAAAAAAGTAAGATTAAACGCATCGATTACTCAAGCGATGCGCTTCTTTCTTATTGAGAAAGAAGTTGCCAAATGGCTGGGTAATGCACAAATAGATAACAAAATTGGTGGATTTTATAACATAGAATGTACATACAATGATAATAAATGGTCAAGTCATACAACAATATTGGAAAAAGGCTTTGAAAGACTGTTAAAATTTGATATGATAACACCTGAAGCTCAAATATCAGGACCTGTAGAAGTTAATTTCATGCCCTGTACAAGTAAGACTGAATATTGTACAGAAATACATTTAATTCATAGAAATGTACCTGATCAGGAGCAAAGTGTAATGGAGAACTTTTGGAATGAGAAATTAAATTTATTAAGACAACATTTTAATGATGATTGGATTATTGAAGATAGAGATTTAATGCTTTCTATTTTAAGAGGCGGCTTCTAGAAAGGGAAAAAAATGAATTATAAATTAACAATTAGTTACGATGGTAGTAGATACAAAGGATGGCAACGATTGGGTGATACTGATATGACCATCCAACAAAAAATTGAGAATGTCCTGTTTGAAATGTTCATGGAGCCAGTAGAGGTTCATGGATCAGGAAGAACGGATGCTGGTGTACATTCAATTGGACAAGTGGCAAACTTCTCAGTGGATAAGGATGTAGCGCCAAAAGAGATAAAAGAATACTTATACAGATACTTGCCAGATGATATAGTGGTAACAAGTGTCAAAAAAGTAGATGAGCGTTTTCATGCTAGATTAAGTGCAGTTGAGAAAACATATGTCTATAAAGTATACAATGATTTCTATCACAATCCATTTTTAAGAAAACAAGTATTACATGTTCAGGAAAACTTGGATATAGAGGCTATGAAAAAAGCGGCTCAATACTTTATAGGAGAATATGATTTTTCTGCTTATACAAGTGCTAAGTCAAAAAAGAAATCTAATGTTAGAAAAATTGAAAGTATTGAAATCTTAAAAGCTGGTCATGAGATTGATATTTCAATTGTAGGTAATGGTTTCTTACACAATATGGCTAGAAAAATGGTTGGCACTTTATTAGAAGTTGGTTTGGGTAATATGAAAGCAACTGAAGTACCAGGTATTATCAGTAGTAAAGATAGAGCAAGTACAGGTACTATGGCACCGGCAAGAGGCTTGTATCTATATAAAGTTAAATATTAATCAATTATACATTGTCAACTTATATAAAATATAGGTTGACAATTTTATTTTAACCCTGTATGATAACATTAAGTCTAGAAGAAAAGGGGTTATGATTATGAAATTAAGTATCAAAGATATGGTTTTATGTGCAGTATTTGCAGCACTTATCTCAATCGGTGCCTTTGTATCGATACCACTTCCTGGTGGCGTACCATTCTCACTGCAACCATTTTTTGCCATGTTGGCAGGTGCCATCTTGGGTTCAAAAAGAGGGGCGATTTCAATGACGGTTTACACATTGATGGGTCTAGTGGGATTGCCGGTATTTTCTAATGGAACTGGTGGATTTGGGATGATCTTTAAACCGACCTTCGGTTATATATTAGGATTTATTGTTTGTGCGTATGTTGTTGGATTAATTGTTGAAAAATCTAGAGAAAAAGGTTTCAATGCAGGTCTTGTCATAGCACCATTCGTAGGATTGATATTGGATTATATCATCGGTGTACCTTACTTATTTGTTGTTTTAAAAGCAACTATGGGTGAAGCAATGACACCTTCAGTAGCATTAGCTTATGGTTTCTGGCCATTCATTATCTTGGATTTGGTAAAAGCAGCAATTGTTGTGACGATGTTGTTTAGCATTATTCCAAGACTTGAAAGAGAAGGTATTTTAGCATAAAAAGAAAAGATGCCTAAGCATCTTTACAATTCAATCGATTCATATAATTTAGGGATATAGGTGTTAAAGCCATATATCTCTTTTATTTTTGCATCAAAGGTCTCTAAAGAGTCTTTTTCACCGTGAACCAAAAATACTTTCTTGGGTTCTTTGACATGACTTAGCCATTTGAGGAGTTCGCTTTGGTCGGCATGACCTGAAAAGCCATGAAGTGAAAAAACTTGAGCATTGTTCATTACTTCAGTATCGTAAATGGTCACGGTTTTTGCACCGGATTGAATTTTTCTTCCTAAACTCTCTTCACTTTGATAACCTACAAAGATCACAGTTGTTTTTTGCTTTTCCAAATAAGTTTTAAGATGGTGCAGTATTCTACCTGCGTCACACATACCACTGGCCGAAATTAAAACTTTTGCTTCTTTTGAATAGTCTAATTGATAGGATACAGTCGCATCATCGATAAATTGTAGATTTGGCATCTCAAACGGATGTTGTTTGGACTCCAATTTGGCCACCAATTCTTTTTTCATGCCTTCAGTATCTTTTTGAAATACTTTTGTTGCATTTATTGCCATGGGACTGTCTACGTAAAATGGTATTTTCTTAAAGGATGCAGAGGTTTCCAGTTGTTTGAGACCGTAGATGATATCCTGAGTTCTTCCGACTGAAAAGGCAGGAATGATAACAGTACCCTTTTGATCAGTAGTTTCTTTGATGATGTCATATAACTTTTCGAAACGCGTTTCCATATCTTTATGATTTCTATTGCCATAAGTGGTTTCGATAAAGACATAGTCTGCATTTGGTGCTGGCTTAGGTGCTTCGAGTATCTGAGAATAATCCGAACCCACATCACCTGAGAACAACAAGGTTTCACCATCGATTGTCAAATACACATGGGCTGAGCCTAATAAATGTCCTGCGTTAATAAATCTAACCATTACATGACTGGAAATATTGTATTCTAAATCATATGGCAGTGGATTAAAGTATTGCAAGGTATCGATAGCATCGCTTATCGTATAAAACGGTTCAATGGGATCCAATCCGGCTTTTTCACGTTTTTCGTTTTCATTCTCGGCATCAATCTCATGTATCTTAGCGCTGTCCCTGAGCAAAATGTCGCTGAGAGAAGCAGTCCCTCTGGTCATAAAAACGCGACCGGAAAATCCCTCTTTAACAAGTTTAGGCAACCTGCCGGTATGATCAATGTGGGCATGGGTGAGAACAACAAAATCAAGTTCTTTTGGATCAAACGGAAAAGGCTCTTCATTTTTTTTTTGTTCCTTTGGATTGCCCTGAAATTGACCACAATCCACTAAGAAAGATTGATTTTCTGTTTGTATATAATAACAACTGCCTGTAACACCTTCTTGTGCGCCTAAAAATTGTATTCTCATATAAACCTCCAGTCTATTTTTAGAACCCAATGGGTTTGAAGTTCTGATGAAAGAGTTCATATTGAATGTATACCATTATTTACTACAAAAAACTCATTAAATTATTATTTATTAAAGAATGAAAGGTACCTTTTAAAATCGATTTAAAGTATAATGAAAGTGTTAGAAAAGAGGTTGGAAGTGAGATTTGTTAATTACATATACAATATGAAACAATCAATTGGGATTATAAAAAATAACAAGATAATACCACTAGAACATATTCTAAATAGACCAGTAGAATCAATGATGACAGTCATTGACGAGATTTCCATAGAACTGATTGAATCAAATTTAAATAAAGAGGTTCAAGGTATAAACTTGGAGGATGTCAAAATATTAGCACCGATTGAATTTCCAAGAAGAAATCTGTTTTGTCTGGGGAAAAATTATAAAGCACATGCTTTGGAAATGAAAGGCAAAACCACAGATCAAGTGGTGATACCGGATAAACCGATTTATTTTTCTAAAGCATGTCATAAAGCCATAGGACAGGGTGATGTGATCACAGGTCATGTTGGTGTGAGTGAACAAGTGGATTACGAAGTAGAATTGGCGGTTATCATAGGAAAAGAAGGCAGTCATATTAAAAAGGAAGACGTTTATGATCATATCTTTGGTTATACCATTTGCAATGATGTTTCAGCAAGAGATTTGCAGGTAGAACATATTCAGTGGCATAGAGGCAAAAGCTTGGATGGTTTCTGTCCACTTGGCCCAGTAATTATACATAAATCGGTAGTGAATTTTCCACCGGATTTAAAGATTGAGTGTTATATCAATGATGAACTTCGACAAGAGGGAAGAACCTCGGATTTGATTTTTGATATAGAAACAATTGTATCTGACTTATCAAGAGGCATGACCTTGTTACCAGGAGATATTATATTAACAGGTACCCCTTCTGGTGTTGGCATGGGATTTAAACCGCCTAAGTATTTGAAATCAGAAGATATCATAACTTGTATCATCGAATCCATCGGTGAACTAAAAAACATTATAAAGTAGAAAGAGAGATTTTATGAAAAAAACAGCAATAGGTCTAATAATAACAATGCTTCTGAGTATGTTGGTAGCATGTGGTAATAATATCGATGAAGTAAATGAAGTGTCTGTAGATCTAAATACAGACAATAATATAGCGATTAACAACACTGAGGGTACAGGCGCCGAAAGCACCAACGCCGAAAGCACTGATACAGAAACAGAAGTAACAGAAACTGAAGATACTGAAACAGAAGGTACTGAAACAGAAGGTACTGAAACTGAAGGTACGGAAACTGAAGGTACTGAAACTGAAGGTACTGAAACTGAAGGTACGGAAACCGAAGGTACTGAAACCGAAGGTACTGAAACTGAAGGTACAGAAACAGAAGGTACAGAAGAAGTAACAGAACCAGTTGATTATACGGCAAAAATTTCTAAGCCATATGATGATGTTGATTATACACCATTTGAAAAGATTACTGATTTTCCTAATAATCCAAAGATCAATGTTAAAGGTGTTTATGTGACTGCAAATACTGCAGCTTCTGAAAGAATGGATGATATTATTGAACTGATCAATAAAACAGAACTGAATGCGGTTGTTATCGATGTCAAAAATGATGCAGGTTATATCACCTTCCATTCTGAAGCTGCTGAGAAATATGTACCCAATGCAAATAAGTATGTTTTGATCAAAGACATGGAAGCTTTCATGGCTAAGATGAAAGAAAATGATATTTATACGATTGCTAGAATTGTAACGTTTAAATCACCTCAATATGCTCAATTGTACCCGGAAAGAGCAATTTCTTACAAGAGTTCAGGTAATGTTTATTACGCCGACAAAGCATACTGGGCATCTCCGTTTGATGAAGAATTATGGAAATACAATGTTGAAGTGGCAAAAGAGGCGATTGAATATGGATTTAACGAAATTCAGTTTGATTATGTACGTTTCCCTGCAACCGGTTCAAGCTTAGACAAGAATTTAGATTTCAGAAATCCTGATAATCATTCTAAAACATATGCCATTCAAAACTTTGTAAAATATGCTTATTCAGAAATCAATCCGATGGAAGCATATGTTGCACTTGATGTGTTTGGATGGACTGCAACAACAATTAACGATTCAGGTATTGGTCAACACTGGGAAGGTATGACAAATGTATCAGATTATATGTGTCCGATGGTTTATCCATCTCACTATGGTCCAAATATCTTTGGTTTACCAGTTCCTGATGCTGCCCCTTACAAAACAATTTATGAATCAATGTCAGATTCTATGGAGAGAAATTCAAATGTTGAAACACCAGCTGATTTAAGACCTTGGTTACAAGCTTTTACTGCCAAGTGGGTAAAAGGCTATATCCCTTATGGTACAGCTGAGATTCAAGCGCAAATTCAAGCTTGTAAAGATCTTGGTATAGAGGATTATATTTTCTGGAATTCAGGAAATAACTATAATGAAAAATGGTTTACACAGGAGTAAAGTATGAGTATAAAAATTGTAACTGACAGTACAGCTTATATACCAGTAGCTTTATTAAAAAAACTAGATATAAGTGTGTTGTCCTTAAGCGTTTCTTTTGGAGATGAAATCTATAAGGAAACTGAAATCAGCAATGAATTTTATTTTGAAAAACTAGATCAATCGGAATTTTTCCCTAAATCATCTCAACCGATTTTATCGGAAGTAGAAGAAACTTTTGAAAACATATTAAAAGCGGGACATGATTTGATTGGAGTATTTATTTCATCAGAAATGAGTGGCACTTATCAATCGGCATGTATGGTTGCCAATGAGCTCAAAGAAAAATATCCCAACCGTAAGATTGAAATGGTCGATTCAAGATCCAATTGTATGCAATTGGGTTTAGCTGTTTTAAAAGGTGCAGAATTACTGGATTCTTCTTTTGAAACGGTAATGGATAAAATAAACCATGTGATACAACATAGCCGTTTTGTTTTTATACCTGATACGATGGAATATCTTAAAAGAGGTGGACGTATTGGATCTGCAAAGGCTTTGTTAAGCAGTGTGTTGCAAATTAAACCTATTTTAACAGTAGCTGATGGGAAGACATCGGTTTTGGGTAAAGTAAGAACAAGAAAAAAAGCATTACAATCAATGATTGATATACTTAGAGAAGATCAGAAAGACAATAGGATTACTGGTGGTTATGTTCATCATATTCACTGTTTGGAAGATGCTAAATCATTTAGTGATCAATTAGGGGAATCTTTTGAGATCACAGCTATTGGTCCTGTTATTGGAACGCATGTTGGACCAGGTGCTATTGGAGTTGCTTACTGCTGGGAGTAAAATATGCCAAAAAAGAGGAAACCGGGAATTGTTTTAATATTGGCACCAATAGTCGTTATAGCGATTGCTGTGTTGGTGCTTTTTTTCATTGATGTATTTAATGCTAAGGTTTTTAAACAAATGAAACTGTTGTTTACAATCCTATTTAATATTTATGTGGTGATTGCAGTTTTGGTTGTACTGATTGAAAAGAGAAATCCACAAAGAATGATTTCATGGCTTCTTATTCTGGTTTTATTTCCTGGTTTTGGTTTGATTGCCTATCTGATGTTTGGTAGGTCTTTTAGAAAAAAATATCGTGTAAAAAACAAAAAAATGGAAGTGTACCCAAAGTGGCTTGAAGATAGAAAAAGAAGAGATGAAAAGTGGTTAAACACTTTGGAATATGAAGTAGATGACATCTCGAGAAGTTTGATTAAATTGCTTCAAAACAACAGTGATTCAAAAGTTCTATTAAATAACAAAGTAAAGGTCATGGCAGATGGTGCTATTACTTTTGCAGTTATGTTAGAAGAACTGAAACGAGCAACAACAGTGATAAACTTTCAGTTTTTTATCGTTAAGGAAGATGACTTGGGGGCTCGATTCAAAAATGTTTTAATCTCAAAAGCCAAACAGGGTATAGAAGTCAATTTTTTATATGATGCAGTTGGGAGCTGGAAATTATCGAGTGCTTACTTAGATGAACTCAGAGATGCTGGTGTTCATGTGAAAGCTTTTTTACCGGTACTAACACCGTTTTTATCAAGAAACTTTAATTACAGAAACCACAGAAAAATTGTGACAATAGATGGTGTGGTCGGTTTTGTTGGTGGTTTGAATATTGGTGATGAGTATGTTGGTAAGAAAGAATATTTTGGTTATTGGAGAGATACACATCTGATGCTGAAAGGTGAATCCGTTTATGCTCTTAACAATATTTTTTTGGATGACTGGACATTCTCTGGTGGTATAATCAACGACCTAAAGAGTCACTATCCAAAACATAAGATTGTGGATAAAGTTTTGATGCAAATTGTCAGCTGCGGTCCAGACTCAGACAAACACATTATTATGCAAGGCTATTTTAAAATGATTGCTTTGGCTAAGAGAAGCATATGTATTACTTCACCTTATTTGGTACCAGAAGACAGTTTGTTGGTTGCAATGAAAACGGCTGCTCTCAGTGGTGTGGAAGTCAGGATTATTATTCCTGATATTGCAGATCACTTCATGGTCTATTGGGCCAATCAATCTTATATTCAAGATCTTCTAGAATCAAATGTAAGAATCTTTGCATATAAAGGAGGCTTTATTCATTCAAAGTCACTTTTAGTAGATGAGTCCTGTGCTTCGGTTGGAACAGCCAATCTTGATATTCGAAGCATGGAACTTAATTTTGAGGTCAATGCATTTATTTATGACAAATCGGTTGTAAGAGAACTTAAAAACGACTTTTACGAGGACTTAAGACGATCTGAAGAAATTCATTTGGATGAGTTTAAGAAACGAAAACTGTATAGAAAGGTTTTAGAAGCATTTGGTAGATTGGTATCACCGCTTCAGTAAATTATGTATATTATTATTATTTTATCGGTAATTCTGTTGGATCAATATTTCAAATATCTTGCTGTGAAATATTTGAAAAATAAGGGATCGAAAAAGTTTGGTGTTATAAGACTAAGATATGTTGAAAATCGTGGTGCTGCGATGGGTTTTTTAAAAAAATACCCAACGTTTTTAAAAGGATTTTCTTTGTTTTTAGTCATTGCTCTACTGGTCTTCGGATACATGTCTTATAAAACAGGTGCCAGTATGGCATTGTTGTTGTCATTGTCTTTTATTATTGGTGGTGGTACAGGCAATGTGATGGATCGGTTTACAAGAGGGTATGTCGTTGATTTTTATACCTTTGAAATAAAAAAACTGCCATACTTTAATATAGCAGATTTCTTTGTTATTTCAGGTTCCATTTTATTACTCATAGTAGAAATGATTACAGCTTAGTTGACTAAGCTGTTTTTTTGTTGGCAGTATAAAAGTTAATAAATCCAGCCACTATTATGAGACCTGCTCCTGTTAAAAACGTCGAACTGAGTGATTCGCTCCAAAACAGTACACCCCAAAGAGATGAAAAGATAATGTTCATATAGGTATAGATCGACAACTGCGATGCCGGTGCGTATCTATAAGCATTCGTCATCAGAAGCTGAGCAATCAGTGCAAAGATTCCAATCATACACAATTGGAAGAGCTGTATCCATGTTGGCATCATAAAATTACTCAATAAAAATGGCAGTGTTACCAGTGTGGAACTTAAACAGAAGTAAAATACGATGGTCGTCGGTTTGTCACTGTGCCTTAGTTCTCGAATAATGGTGTAAGCGCCAGCTGCAGCCAGTGCACCTGAGATACCGATGATTGCAGGCATAATATCAATGGACATTTGTGGTCTAAGTAAAACGACTATTCCACCAAGTGCTATAAACACAGCAATGAATTGACCCGGCCTAATTTTTTCTTTTAAAACAAGACCGCCTAGTACAATCACAAAGAAGGGTGATAGTTTGTTGATAACAACTGCTTCGGATAAATTAAGAAGTCCCAATGACTTATAATATAGGAAGACACCAGTCAGTCCAAATGCACATCGACCGAACATTAAAACTTTATTGTTGACCTTTAAAATGCTTTTATCTTTGACGACATAGAAGGATAAAATAATGACACCAATGAAATTTCTAAAAAAAACTTTTTGTATTAAAGGGAACTCATTGACTGATTTTACCGTCGTAGCCATAAGGGAGAAAAAAAGTGCGGCTAAAATGATAAGGGTAATACCTTTGTATTTGTTTTTCATAATCTCTCGCTTTCTATAGTAGTTCTTCTGTAGTATATCAAAGTATTTGTAATTATCAAGTTATTAAAATGTTATGAAATGTAATAGAAATGTAACTGCCTTAGCTTAGATTTTATGGTATTATAGTAAAGACGTCAGTCGGAGAAAGGTTATTAGGTGTATTATGAAATTTTATATAAAATTGTTTGTTATTTCTTTAGTAAGCTTTGCGCTGTTATTTGCAGGCGTATGGAACTTCTTTATAAAGAGTGCAGATATTGATGAGACTCTTATGGCAATGCCAGATACAGAACCGTCATATACATTACCGGGAGAAGAAGTTAGCAATGAAGAAGTCGTAGATTTGGAAGATCAAACCGAATCAGAGGAAGTCGTTAGATCAGCACTTGAAATATTAGTTGATTCAAGCGATAGAGTCAACTTTGTTGTCTTTGCACACGATGGATCTAGAGCGGATACCATTATGTTTGCCAGTTTTGATCCGACGGATCAATTATTGGATGTCGTCAGTATTCCAAGAGACACTTATTGGTTGGTTGATGGTTATACCGAAAGAGCGGATCACAAGAAAATCAATGCCGTTTATGGTCATGGTGGTGAAAAAGGTGGTTCAAAAGGTTTAAAGCAAGAAATTGCCAATATGTTTAAAGTACCAGTACACTATTATGTTAAGTTTGATTACAATGGTGCTGCTGCAGTTGTAGATGCATTGGGTGGTATAGAAATCAATGTACCATTTGATATGAAATATGATGACATTTATGCTGAACCAGAACTTCACATTGATATAAAAGAAGGCAAACAAATTCTGGATGGTAAGAATGCTGTGGATTATTTAAGATGGCGTCAAAACAATGATGACATTTCATCCGCTGGAGATTTACCAAGAATTGATAGAATGCAAGCGTTTATAAAAGAAGCGCTTAGAAAATCAATCAGTTTAAAATTACCGAATGTTGTAAACACAGGTATCAAATATGTTCAAACAGATATTGCTGCTAATTTAGCGGTTTCATATGCCGATGATGCAATTGGTATTTCTATAGGTAATATTGAGATGCATGACTTACCAGGAGAAGCACCACCAAAGTCGAGTTACTTTATTGGTGATCCTTCGGAAATAGAAAAACTGTTAATCGAAATCTACAGTAAAGGACAATAGATGAAGAAATTTCTTAAAGTCCTTGGTTTGATATTAGTAGTTATGCTACTGTTATCGATAGGGGCGTTTGCTGTTTTTAAGGCAACATATACTCCGTCTCATGCGAGACGCGCAGATGATATTATTGAAGATGTTGTAGTAGAATTACCAGAAGACGATGTAGTTGTAGTAGAACCTGTAAAAACTGAAGAAGAATTATGGCAAGAATGCATAGAGGACTCGGATCGAGTAAATGTCTTACTATTTGGTACTGACGGATATAGAGCGGATACTTTGATTTTGGTCAGCTATTCAAAGTCTGAAAGAGATTTGGTTATGATGACTGTACCTCGTGATACAAAACACGAAGTAGAAGGTATGATCTACCAAGGACAAGACAAGATCAATGCTGTATTTTGTTTCCCTGGTGAAATGGGTGGAGCTGACAATCAAAGAAAAGCCATTGAAGAGTTAGTGGGTGTACCGATTCACTATTATGTCAAAGTGAATTATTATGGGTTAATTGCAATTGTGGACACACTTGGTGGTATCAAAGTTAATGTACCGTTTGATATGAATTATGACGATTCATATGCTAAACCAGAACTTCATATTCATTTAAATGCGGGTGAACAAACATTAACAGGTACTCAAGCGATGGGCTATATCAGATGGCGTAAAAACAATGATGGTAAAGGTGATAGTGATATTGCCAGAACGCAGAGACAACAGGATTTTATTGTCAAGATAGTGAAAAAATCATTTGGCTTGAACATTACCAAAGTTATTGGTATCTGTTACGATTATGTCAAAACAGATTTAACCAAAGAGGATTTAATATACTACGGTTCTGAGTTGATTGGATTTGATTTTAACAACATCAGAAAATTCAGCTTACCTGGTGAAGCGGACAATCGGTATTTCTATCAGGATGTAGAAAAAACAAAAGAGATGATGAAAGAAATTTATTTCTTTGAAAAGGTGTTACAGGAGTAATACCTTTTATTTTTTTAAAAACTAATGTAGAATAAAAGTGTGGAGGACTTTATGAAAGTACTTATATTAGATGATGATTTAGCCACAAGAGAATATATTGCATCAGTAGTTGGTCGAACTTTAGTAGAAGCTGAGCTTTTCGTAGTAGATAATGGACTCGCTGCACTGGATGTAATAGAAAATGAAGAAATTGATTTGATGCTTTTGGATGTTGAACTGGATGATGCCAAAGAAGTGTTGGGTCTTGATTTTGCAAAACTGATTTCTAGAGTTTCTAAATCGGTTAGTTTTATCGTTATTTCTGCGCATGATAAATATGCAGTAAGATCTTTTGAGATTCATCCTTTTGCTTATCTTGTTAAACCGATTGACGAACTTGAATTGATTAGAATTCTTCAAGAATGGGTCTTGATTGAGTATGATGACCATGATATACAAGAACCCAAATCAGTTAGTTTCACGACAAAAAAAGGACTGGTGATAGTACCTTTTGAGGAAATTATTTACTTTGAAAAACATAGAAGGTTTATAAAAGTCATAACGGAATCTCAAGATTATCAATGTACTGAGTCTCTTAGAGATATTTTGGAACGTTTGGATGATCGTTTTTTCCAGACTTATCAATCCTTTGTAGTGAACATGAATAAGATTACATCTTTAGAAGTATTGGAAAATAGATCCTGGGAAATAAAGTTCGATGCGGTTGAGGGTAAGGCACTTCTTAGTCGTTACAAGTATAAAGAGTTTTTTGAACTGTTTGAAGGGTATAGAGTCTAATGAAAATCAAAAGGCAACAATTTCAGATGGGATTCTTTCAGATGCTGTTTCTAGCATCTTTAATTTTTATGTCGTCATTTGTTTATGCAGATGAACTCATAGAACTGGAATTCGGAAATGAAGCCTTGGATGAGTATAAGACTTATCCATTAGAAGAAGGTTATGTATATGAAAGCTTAGATGAAAAGATTGTTACCATAAAAGAGAATCTATTGATCGCCAACCGGTTTGGAGATACCAAACTCATCGTTAAACAAAATGATGAAATCATAAAAGAAATTGAAGTGGTTGTCTATTTTGTAGGTGATGAATTAACGCCTTGGAGTGCAGCGACAATCAACAGACCTTATATTTCTGGTTATCCAGATAAAACATTCAGGCCCAAGAATTTTATGACACGTGCAGAAGTTGCGACCGTATTTGCAGAACTGTTGCAATTGGAACATCATGATACAGTATCTTTTATGGATTTGAATGAATCGCATTGGGGATATGAGTCTATACAGAGTGTCATAGAACAAGAAGTGATGTTACCCCGTAGCAAAGATGAGTTCTTTCCAGATGCTTATATCACCAGAGCAGAGATGGCTACAATAATTTGTAAGTTCGCTTATATGAAATCCTTGGAATTAAGTGGTGATATAAAAACTGAAATAAGTGATATAAATGTTGATGATGTTTTTTATTTAGACGTACATAAGATGATTAATGTGCATCTTATGACTTTGGAAGGATCAAAGTTTTTGCCAGAAGCATTTATAAAAAGGGAAGATGTGATTAGGATGATCAATGAGATCACCTGTCGAAAAATCGAGTCGATATCTCAACAGAATTTCCTAGATGTCACAATGAAAAATGATAATTATTTACAGATATATGCAGCATCCAAATATACACCTTAAGTGGTGTTTTTTGTCAAAAAAAATACGCATTTTTACTAAAGTTAGTTTGGAAGTCATAGAAAATCAAGCACCTGATACTGATGGTGGTGACATAGGTATTGTTAAATTGTTGGATGATGGTATGTTTAGACCATTATCCAACATTGAGAGAACAAATCCTTACTATGATCAGTAGATTGATTGAATGCCACTACAAGTAAGTTTACAGATATCTTACCAACTTTTAAACACTTTGGTGATCATAGCTGCTTCTCAAACCTTCTTAAAACCTCAAGGCGAATAAGAAGTATTGTAATAGACCTCTCTTTTGAGAGGTCTATTATTTTGAATTTGATATTTAGAGGACAATTGGTATATAATGAGAGTGAATCATCATGTTTGAGGAGGCTTTATGCAACGACTTAAGAAAGTATATCTTTTTATTGGAATAGCTATCGTTATTATTGCACTGATAGATTTATTTTATATCACTATGTTTCGATATGATATTATTTTGAATCTTGACTTTTTTATTAGAGCGTCTTTGATGATGTTTATTTTCATTTTTGGTATTCGTTTGATCCGGAAAATCGATAAGATTTTTGTAGATCGCATATTGGAGTTGAACTTGATGCGTTCACAAAAAGAAGTGATGGATGACTATCGAGATATTTCAATAGAGAAACATGAGATTACAAGGAAACTACAGATTATTCAGTCTTATGCCAAGATGAAAAAGTACGATGAGTTGGAAGTGTATTTAACAGAAGAACTTAATGATGAAATGTAGGTAGAATATGAAAAAAGGCTTAACGCTTTTGCGTTTCGATATGATAATATTTCAAATCTTAATAATGATGTATCTCTTCCTGTTTGGTGGATTTCTTGGTGAGAAAGTCATCATGGTCGGATTTGTATTGACTGCGATAAATTTAATTTACATTTTATATGAACTTGAAAAAGTCCATTTTACCATTTCAAATAGTGAAAGCAACAGCAATAAAGTTGTCTTATTAGATGAAGAGAAGAATAAATCCCTAGATCATATTAAGAACATAAAACGTATTTACAAAAATGATTCAAGAGAAATGTTACTCCATTATATCAATAAAACTCAAAAAGAGTACTATGATGAAGAGTTTCTGCATTATGATTTGGAGATTTTAAATATCATCTTACAAAGATATTTACATATATGTTCCACTTTAAATATTGAATTTACATATGAAATTCAAGAAAATGTAAAAGCTTTATTGGAAACCGTTCAATTGAGTGGTGAACAATTGTGCACAATTCTAGGCAATCTGTTTGATAATTCAATTGATGTATTGAAAGATAATGAAAAAGATAAAGGTATTCATTTAACAATTGTTGGTAATGGGTATCAAGTGATTGTAAGAGTAAAAAACAATGGATCAAAAATTCCAGACAATATAAAGGAAAAACTATTCAATTATGGATTTTCCACGAAGTCAGACGGCCGTGGAGCGGGTTTGTTTATTATTTATAAATTGGTAGAAAAACTAGGTGCAACATTATCGGTTCACTCTGATGATATTGAAACTTATTTTGAAATTCTCTTTGAATTAGAATAGGGCGGTTATGATATACAATTATCCATCACATTATTTATATGATTTTCTAGCGGTTTGTATGCTACTTGTTTTAGCAAAACAGCTTTATAACCTAGTTTTATCAAAGAAGCAAATTGTTGCATTTGTTTTATGGATGATGACTTGGTACCAAATTAACTTTTATATAGTAATCCCTTTACTTCCTAGGGAATTCAAATATATAACCTTGTATATCGGACTGATTTTAGGTTTTGTGTTTATAATCAGATTGAAACTCGTGGGATCTCTGATTGTTATTATGACCACATCAGCCTTAAATGGTGTTTTTACAAATATTAATCTATTTTTCATGTTAAGAACATTGTTTCCGAACTATGGTGTTGCTTTAGAAGCGCAACATGTTCAGTACACCTGTTATATTGTAAGTATCATTATTTTGTCTTTAATGACCAAGGCTTTGAATATAAGAATTTTGGATATACAAAAGTACAATTAGGAGTATTTATGTTAGCAGTTAGTTGGATTTATACCATACATAACTTAATCATTACTTATTTGACTTTAGGTATATTAAGGCAGTTGTTTTACATAAAGCGTAATAAGATACAAACAATCTCCTACGTTTTATGGATGCAGGCTGTGTTTATCTTCAATGATTTTTTTATACAGGCTCATTTACCATTGGAGTTTAAATACTTAAGCTTATTTGTTGGTTTTACTTTTGGATTTATTGTTTTTCTTAAATTGCCAATTGTCTCAACGACGTTATTTATGATAGTGAATTTAGCCATTAATGGCATAGCAACTAATTTTAATATAGTCGCGTTACTTTTAACTCAGTTTGATAGTTACGGTTTAGCGCTTGAAAGTGATTTCATTCAATATACATCGCTGGTTATGGTAACCCTTATGGTCTTTATGATTTTAAAAACATTCGACGTACGCATATTAGATATATCAAGGTATAATTAACCTTGATATTTTTTTATAGAAGTATTGGAATTCCTGAATTTACAAGTGTTAAGAGGGGTAAATGATAAGTATGGCCAACGAAATGCCAACGATAATTACTTTTTCGTTGGCACAACGTTTGAAATATGTTCAGAAAACACGCTCATTGCATCTTCTTGCATGTTAGAACTAATATGTGAATAGGTATCTAGAGTTGTAGTAATATTAGAGTGTCCTAATATTTCTTGAACTATTTTGGGGTGGATACCTAACTGAAGCATATTACTTGCAAAAGTATGCCTTAAAAAATGAAATTTAAAACTGATACCCAATTCATGGTTAACTATTTTGCTGAGATATTTTAAAGTATTACAATTAACTGGTTTCCCATTATCGCCGGTACATACAAAATCATTTTCACGATAATAGGTTCCATAATGAGTTCTATTTTTGTTCTGAAGATTTCTGTAATCTTTTAATGTTTCATATAAATAAGTTGACATCATAACAGATCTTTTACTCGATTTAGTTTTTGTTGTAGAAAGAACCCACTCCTTATTTTGATATTGTAATGTCTGTGTTATATATATCAGTTTCTTATCAAAATTGACATTCTCCCAAGTTAGACCACAAACTTCACTTACTCTCATGCCAGTATTGAGGGCTATAAGAAAAGGAATCCTATGTCTAGTATCTTTAAATCGGTTATAGATAATCTTAATTTCCTTATCTGTTAATACTACGACATCATTATTTTTGTTGTTCTTTGGTAAAGTAACTAACTTCATTGGATTGCTGTTCACAAATCCCCATTTAAGTGCTTGATTAAGTGAGCCGTTAATAATGCTATATATTGAATTGACATAATGCCGAGAGTATTTTGCATTGATTTTATTCGTGAAGAAACGTTGTAGAATAAGGTGATTCAGTTTATTTATTTTATATGCACCAAGCCCAGGAATAATATGATTTTTTATTTCTGCTTCATATTTTACGATAGTCAGATACTTAAGATTTATGTGAACATAATTAGTTAACCAATATTGTAAATACTCAGCATAGGTTAGATCCTTATTACTCTGAATAATACCTTTTTCATATTCGGTTATGGCGATTCGCATCGCTGTTTGTGCTTCTTTTTTTGAATCAAAACCACCAACTTCTTTTTGCTTTCTTTTACCTTCAATATATCCTAAATCAAAGACATATGACCACTTCTTACTTTTTCTTTGTCTTACATGACCTTGCATAAGATCACCTCCATCATAATTATCACATGGACATGGTACATAAAATCAGCTAAGTTTATGTATAATCTTCTTCAATGAACTCTTTATATTTGTATTCAATATAATCATCGGTTTCTACTCTCTGAGATGTCTTGTTGATGAATCTTTCAATTATATTCTCAACAATTATTCTACTTCTATCATAGATATAACTAACAGGAACATCATAATATTTTGCTATATCTAAAACTGTATTATAATTTGGATTGAAAGATCCATCTTCTAATCCTATATATTCATTTAGGTAAAGTCCAATAGCCTTAGCGACTTCAATTTGAGTAAATCCCCGATCTACACGGTATTCTTTTGCCTTTTCCGAGATATTGATTTGCATGACAACCTCCTATATGTCTGTAGTTTTGTTTTCTGCACCTTCTTATCATCAAGTATTTGAGATACAAAAAAATTGGGTAAACAAGAAAGACAGAGGAGTTTATTTTTAGCTACATACCATTGAAGCATGTCATAAGACATATAATATAGCTTTTGCAACATAAACTCTGGTGTCACTTCAAAAGCACCTGCCAAACTATACACTGATAAATTATCATCATAAAAAAATTCTAAAAGTTCTTCAGTTTCAATAAGATAATCTGTAGCCCATCTCAATGCCTTATTTTCCTCTTTACTTATGTTTATAAAAGTCTGATAACTAACTTTACCTGAATACTTATAATTCCCTAACAATGTAAAATAGTGACCTAACTCCTCAGCAAGAATACACCTTAAATATGGTTTGTTCTCATGTAGAGCAGGGTGAAAAAAAATAAAATCACCATCACTATCTTTTCTATATAATCCTAATTTCCCTTTTGGTAATAACAGTTCGCTAACAATAATGCTTTCTTCATAGATAAGTTGATATATTTCTGTAGTTGTTCTCATTACACCTCCAAAACCCGAACGTACGTTTGTTTAAAGTTATGTTATCATAATTTGAAATTAATTCCAAGGGGGAACATTAACTTTCCAAAAACTAATAAAAAAGCAAGCTTAGCAAGCTTACTTTTCGGTTTGATTAATTTATTTTCTTATACCACGATTTTTTTTAAATTGTTCAATCATATTTTCAAGAAGATCAACTTCTTCTTGAGTTAACTCTTCTGTAGAGATACTGTGAAACGCTTGAGCGTATATCTCAACTTCTGGGTTTTTGATATTAGATACACCCAATAGGTAATCTAATGAAACATTAAAGTATTCAGCAAAGTTTTTTAAAGCGCCTAATTCTGGTGTTCTCTTGTCATTTTCATAGCTCGAAATTGAGGATTTACCAAAAGAGTAACCATATTTATTGTTCATTACTATTGCTAGTTCCATTTGAGTTATATCTAATTCTTTTCTAAGTTGCTTGAATCGTTCTCCAAAACTTGGCATGGTTCCTCCTTATGTATACTTTCTGTTAATATTATATAGTAAGTTCGCATAAATGTTAACTAAGTTCACTTTGATTATAACTTTTTAATTCTATTCGCTTGACAGTTCCGTATATGCGTACTATACTGATATTAAATCAGAAGGGAGTGAGAAAATTGAATAAGATTATTAACTTACGTTTAAAAGCATTAAGAGTTGGTAAAGAGTTAACTCAAGAAAAAATAGCTGAACTTCTTGGAATTCACGAAGCTACATATAATCGTAAAGAACAAGGTGTATCTGAATTTACTTTAAGTGAAGCAAAAAAGATTTCTGACATATTTGATACATCAATAGATAAACTTTTTTTTATAAATGAAGTTCCGTATTCGGGGATAAATTAAGTTTAACGTATATCTTTCAATAAAAAAGGACACGTTTACGGAATAGTGGAAATGAAATGGAGAAATTTATGAGTTTTGGACATGAATTAAAAAAAGTAAGAAAAGAGCAGAATATGACTCAGCTTGCTTTGGCAAGATGTGTTGGAGTAGATCAAAGTAGAATATCTGCTTATGAAGCTGGTGAAGAAGTACCAGGAGATATAGTTTCAAATCTAGCAAGAGTTTTAAACTCCCCGAGATTATCAATAGCTTACGCTGCTGATAAAAGAGTAGATGTGATTAATATTCCAACTTTAGTGAATGCAAATGAAGATGTTGTAAATGTTCTTGATGTTGTTATGGAGGAAGCTGAAGAGGTCTTAGAAGCAGGAAAGATGCTCAAAAAACTTATTAGAAATAAGAAGTGCAAGGAGGACTTTACGGACCAGGAAATGGAAAAGGTCTTTATGTATGAAGAGCAAATTGCTGATTTGATTCCATGTATAAGACTTCACTTTGTTCGAATGGCAGAAGTGTTCGATTTGGATATATCGCGCGTTGAACAAAGAATGATCATGAAACTAAAGAGATTAAACTTATTGAATTGAGGTGAGATATGAAAAATAAACAAGGAATAGAACATGCGATTAGTTTACCACCAATAGGACTCAACATTGATGTGAGTAACTTAGATGAAATTATCGATAAGATGAAAACAATTAATGATCTATCTTCAAAAGTTACAAACGTTGTACCGGTAGATGACTATCTACTTAAGCAAAGTGAAGTCGCAAAGATATTAGGTATCAATCAGGTGACTGTTGGGAGATTAATCAAAAGAGGACATCTAAAAGGTATTAAGTTAGGAAGTACAAAAGTTAGGAAAAAGGAAGTCGATAGATTCATGCATTTTTTAGAAGAGACTGGTGAGTCGTTAGAAGATATTTATTCGTAAGGGGGCCATATGCAAAGAATAATTGAACAACTTGGATTAGTAGAAGCAGATACAAAAGCATTAATAGTAAGTTTGACAGTAGAGAATGGTATCAAGAGTGAAATCGTAAAAGAATGTGAGGATCATCTGCAGGTAAGACTCTTAAAAGAAGATATCGAAGATAACAAGGATTCAATTGAAGATGCCAAGTTAACTTTAAAAGAAATTGACCAGGCATATGAGATCCTGTCGTTTTCAGCCGATATATCAAAAAAGTAAAAAGACCCTCGCTTGCAGGCACATAGGTCAATTACTAAAGTCATTATATCAAAGAATATACATGATATCAAGGAGGTCATATGGAGAATCCTAATAGAATTAAGATTCAATATATCCAAAGGAGACAAAGGTGCTATACAGTAAAGATCATTATCAGCATATGTATCATTGGTACGGTCTTTTTATTAGTCAGTCCTTTCATATAGGTGGGAGTTTTGCTCCTGCCACTTTAATGGGGTGCAGATGAACTACATAAGAGAAATAAATAATTTTAGGCTATATACAAGAGATAATCCACTTCAAGCCACGACACAAGCATTATGGTATTTCTTAATGCATATCAATAATACCTGTGGTTGGATTGAATGGTTTAGTGCTTCAAATAAAAGGTTAATGGATGAACTTATTGTGAGTGATAAAACACTAGCCAGACATCGTGAAATTTTATGTGAAAACGGATTAATTCTTTATGAATCACAGAAGAATAAAAAGAAGTCTGGACGGTACAAACTCATGGAAATTGATAAGTTATTAGCTCCATATCACAGTCAAAATGATACAAAAATTAACGGAGTTATTCCGTTAGAGAGTACCTGTAACGGAGAAATCAACGGAAATATTCCGTTAGAGAATGCCTGTAACGGAGAAATCAACGGAAATATTCCGTTAGAGAATGCCTGTAACGGAGAAATCAACGGAAATATTCCGTTAGAGAATGCCTGTAACGGAGGAATCAACGGAAATATTCCGTTAGAGAAAACCTGTAACGGAGGAATCAACGGAAATATTCCGTTAGAGAAAACCTGTAACGGAGAAATCAACGGAAATATTCCGTTAGAGAGTGCCTGTAACGGAGAAATCAACGGAAATATTCCGTTAGAGAAATTCTGTAACGGAATAACTCCGAACATAACTAAACGTAGTAGTAGTAGTTATATAAATACTACTACTACTAAAGATAATATAACTTTTAAGAAAGTAGTAGAATTTTTCAATCAGAATTTTCATACAATCACACCACATGAAACTGAACTTATAAAATCGTGGTTGGATGAATTTACAGAAGAAGTGGTTTTAAAAGCATTGGTGGTTTCTGTTGAAGCTGGTAAGAGATCCATACAATATTTTGAAGGAGTTTTAAAGAATTGGCTTAAGAATGATTTGAAAACTGTTGAAGCCATAGAAACTCATCAAAGAAACTTTTCAGTAAAAAGAATTCCACCAGCAAAAGGTCAAACGACACAAAATAAATTTCATAACTTCGACCAAAGAGAGAAATATTCTAACGATGAGTTAGAGAGAAAACTTGGTATAAAAAGTTGAGGTAGATTATGAATAAAAATGTACATAGATGGTTAACGGAAAATGAAGAATGGATATTGGTGACTGAGCTTATAGATCATCTTGATAAAGTTGAAGATGTGAATCGGATTGTTAAAAGCCATGCTCTGGGTTATCTGACACAAGAGGGAGAGTTTTATAATCGGCTTATTGAGCTGCCAAACTTCATCAAGATCAAACAAGTTGTAAGAGCCAAATACTTGTTCAGACATCACTAAACGACTGAGTCGTATTTAATTTTTTAACTGGTAAAGAACGTACATTCGATAAGAGGTGATGATATCAAAACAAATATCATACTACAGGGTGACTGTAGAACAAAATTAAAGGAATTACCCGATCAGTCGGTGGACTGCATAGTCACATCACCACCCTATTACGGACTTAGAGATTATGGTGTTAATGGTCAGATTGGACTTGAACTGTCACCAAAAGAGCATATACAGGTGATTGTAGAAGTCTTCAGAGAATGCAGAAGAGTTCTGAAAGATGATGGGACCTTATGGTTAAACATTGGTGATTCCTACTGGTCCAATAAAAATAGAAACGGTTATGAGTGGGATAAAAACTCCGGAAAGAGTAAGAACCATATGCTCCGACCAGGTGGTGAAAATGACTTGAATCTAAAACCAAAAGATCTTATGGGAATGCCATGGCGAATCGCCTTTGCTTTACAAGATGATGGTTGGTATCTAAGAAGTGATATCATATGGTCCAAATCAAATTGCATGCCTGAAGCTGTAAAAGACAGACCCACCAAATCACATGAGTATATCTTCTTGTTCAGCAAATCGAGATATTACTATTACGATCATGAGAGCATACGAGAAGAAGCACTTACAAGTGATGTATCAAGTCCACGAGGTAGCGTGGGTGTTCTAGGTAATCAGAATAAAGGTAATCGAAAGACCTTTAGAGGTGGCACTTATGTCAATAATCATCTACATAACCATGAGGAAATGATGAGTGACAGTACTGGCAATGAATCCTCACAAGACAACAAGAGAAATAAACGAACAGTATGGCACTTAGCGACATCACATGAAAAGGCTGCACACTTTGCAACTTTTCCTGAAAAGCTCATTGAGCCTTGCATCTTGGCAGGCTGTAGAGAAGGGGGTGTGGTTCTGGATCCATTTATGGGTTCTGGTACCGTTGCTAAAAAAGCCATAGAACTTAGAAGAGAATATATTGGAATTGAGTTGAATCCTGAATACATTGATCTTATTGATGAGAAGGTATCGCATGTTCAGCTGAAATTCGTATTGTAGGAGTAAGTTATGAATTATAAAAATATATCAGATCAAGAAAGATGGGATTATAAAAATCCAGTTGAATTACAACACTTTGAAGTGGGTGACAGTCTATTGTTCCATGGACAAGTATTCAGAATATGTTTTGTTGCTAGCATGACTGGCGTAGATGTCGAAAAGGGAAAAGGGCAGTATTTCACCATTGATGATTTAGGTATGGTCAACAGAGTTGAGAATACAATCAATGAGCTTTTAGGATTCTATGCAGATCAAGACGTGATTATAAAAGTTAAAGCTTCTGGATTCGATGATGGCTTTGTGATTTATACACCAGTCTATGAGAAGAGGTCATTATGATTAAAGAACTTGAAAACTGTCATAGCATTTATCTTTTGAAAGAGAAAAAACAGTCTAAAGAGGATATGGTTTTAAAAGCGCAAGCTTATATCAAAGACTGCGAATTAAGAATCAAACAACTGGAGTTTGAAGGTGACAATCAAATGAAGTTCAACATCTAGGGGGCTTATGAAAAATAAAAACAGATATAAAAGACGTATAGACAATATGATCTCAGCCATATGGATGACGGATGAACCCATCTATGAGATGTTAAACAACAAACGAAAAATGATGCATCTACCAATGGTTAGATTTAGACTCTTTAGAAAACTTGAGATTGAGAGATTTGAAAAGTATCACTACAAGGAGAGTACAATGAGTGAAAAATTTGATATAGAGAACTACCGAGAAGTTTTAGAGAATCTGAATAATACAGTTTGTTTCATCGAAGGATTTGAAGAAATTGTATTATCGACACTATCTTATTATGGCGTTGATTACATTTCTCTAAGTGAAGAGGAAAAGGGATCCATCGAAAAAATTATAGTTGAATGTGATTGTGGTGTGATTAAGTTGTCAGAATCGCCATGTGAAAACTGTGGAGGTTAAGGATGAAGGGATTATCAGTAAAACAGAAAACCATTTTAGAGTTTATAGAACTGAACATAAGGCAAAAGGGATTTCCGCCATCGATTAGAGAGATTGCAAGTGAAGTTGGATTAAGTTCGACTTCTACAGTATCGGGGCATTTAGTTAGACTCGAGAGGAAAGGTTATATTAAACGGATTCCTGATACTTCAAGAGCTATCATTATCCAAAAAACAATAAAAGACTGCTAGGCAGTCAGTAGGCATGTTCTCTTTATCATTTGCTTAGGTTGAAGTTAAAATATTGAAGTTTTACATGCCCATTACAGTATAAAACAAATTACATAAAATGTAAAAATATATTTTTCTAGGAAGGTACATATATGAATATTATCTTTGAGCATTTGAATTTTATGAATGAGGATGTTTTATATGCTTATGAGACTTATGAGTATAAAAACGTCACTTATAGAGAAATTAACGCTGGTCACTATGTGGACTTTGAACATGTAGATATTAAGATTACTGATTCATATGAGAAGCTTTTGATTAAAGTAATTGATCAATCTGGAAGATGTCGAGTGACTCATACAGTCTATGATTTTAAGACATTATACATCAGGGATAAATCCGGTGTGGTAGTCATAACACATTTAAAATTTGAAAGAGATTTAAACATAGAAGGATTAAGAAGGTTTGTAAATTAGAAAGTGAGGACGAATGAATCAAGTAGTATTAATAGGACGATTAACAAGAGATCCAGAACTCAGATACATACCTGGCAGTGGCACACCAGTGACTAGGTTTTCCATAGCAGTAGCAAGACAATTCAAAAAAGAAGGTCAACCGGATGCAGACTTTTTCAACATCGTTGTATGGGGTAAACCTGCTGAAAGTGCGGCTCAATATCTTGTGAAAGGTCGATTGGTTGCAGTGAATGGCAACATGAGAAACAACAACTATGAAGATAAGAATGGTGTAAAACATTATAACATCGAGATTGTAGCAAGTAGGATTGAGTTTTTAGAGTGGGCAACGAATACAAATAATAAGAGTCAGCAATCACAGAATAGTTCGCAATATCAGAATAATCAACAAAAATCACAGGGTTATCAACAAAATAATAACCACCAACAGAACCAACCAAGTTATCAACAAGACTATAGTGGATTTCAGGCTATTGATGATGACATCCCATTTTAGGAGGTAAATGATGAGCGATAAATATAACGAATTAATTACAAGAGATCAGATGCAAGAAAGTGATATTGAAAGAAAAGCCTTGTTTTACATATTGGCCATGAACCAGTCGTTGTATGACATGGTGGATGAGATATATGATTTCAAGGAACATGCTATAAAACCTAACTGCTTGAAAAAATCCAAACTGACATCTGGTACCAGGGCACTAATAAAATTAGGATTTAATCTATACAACAACCGATGCAAAGCGACCGTATATGATTCATTTGTATATCTGGATGAAAGAAATATGAAGATTGCGCTAGAAGCCATTAGGATTAGATTTGAGTAATATCAAGCAACATGATCTGGGGGATTTATGAGAAAAGGATTGTATCAGAAAGTAAAAAACAAGAGTCAGAAACTCTTATCAAACTATGACATGATTGGACCTTTTGCAGTCATGCAAGGTTATCGATTTATGACCAATATCAAAAAAGAGGACTTGCTGAAAGTGATGTATTACAACAAGTATGTGACTTCAAACAGATATAAGATAATAGACTATGCGACAGATTACAGTAATCGAAAGTTAGGTGACGATTATTTAGCAGTCTACATCATCAAGAAGAATTACAGTCCAACTTTAGAAGAGTTGAAAGATGGGCTTTATAAAAAAATACTTGGTGTGAAGTATGAAGATGTTTTGATGCATGACGGCATGAGTGTCAGTGATGAAATGATAGAAAAACGAGCTAGGGAAACATATAACAGATCTATGAGAGGAGATAGAAATGCAAAATACATTAGGTGATTTAAACAATCATTTGTTTGCTCAACTTGAAAGGTTGAGTGATGAGGAATTGAAAAGCGATGATCTTAAAGAAGAAATTGAAAGAGCAAAATCAGTGACAATGGTAGCATCAAAAATCATAGAAAATGGATCCTTGGTCCTTCAAGCCAAAAGGATAACCGATGGTGCTTATGATGCTAATCTTAGACTTCCAAAGATGTTAGAGGGGTAACATGAAAAGATATCCCCTGGAAGTAAAAGAGTTCATCAAAGACCATGTGAGTGGAAATACGACAAAAGACCTGGTCAAACTGGTCAATGATAAATATGGATTGGATTTCACTGAATCAAAGATGAAGTCATATAAGAATAATAACAATCTTAAAAGTGGTACCATCAAAGGTTTTCCAAAAGGACAAGGCACCAAGCTATATCCTAAAGAGGTCAGGGATTATATAAATCTGAATCATAAAGGTGTTGGACCTAAGGAGATGACTCAGTTGTTGAATGAGAAGTTCAATAAAAGTTATCAGAAGAAGCAGCTGGATGCATTTTATAAAAACAATAAGATATCCAGTGGTTTGGATGGCAGATTTGAAAAAGGTCATAAACCTACAGCTCCTATCAAAAGAGGTGAAAGACGGTCCAAAGAAACCGAGTTCAAGAAAGGTCTTAAACCGGGAAATTGGCTACCGATAGGCACTGAAAGAATAAATACTTATGGTTATGTGGATGTAAAAGTAGCTGATGGTATGAAACAAAAGAATTGGAAAGGTAAACATATCATCATTTGGGAAAAATATAACGGACCTCTTCCCAAGGATCATGTGATTATCTTTGGTGATAAAGACAAAAGCAATTTGGATATAGACAATCTACTATTGGTCTCAAGGAAACAATTGTTGATTATGAACCGAAACAAGTTAATTCAAGATGATACTGAGTTAACCAAAACAGGCATGATTATAGCAGATATGCATTCAAAGATTCTAGAAAGAAAGAAGAATCTGTAAGTAAGGTCAAGAGTGATTATTCAAGCAATCTTAAATGAGGTGATGATGATTTTAACTAATAAAGTACTTTGGAGCAACGATATGAGTTTGGCAGTCGGCTTAAAAACCGAATTGGATGAAAAGGAGTTTGTAGAAGTTGCTTTAGAGGCTCATCTAGAAATGACAGGAGATAAACTGAATATCAGTGAGTGTATGGTAACAGAAGACTCGTTGATGTTAAAACTAGAAGTGAAATAATTGGAGGTCTAAATGAGATATGTAAAAGATATATTAATCGAGGAGGTCATCCTTGATGTACTGGATACAACACTTGCAAAAGTTAAACCACTGAGCATCAATGAAGTGGTAGAAACCTTTATCAGAAAACACATTATCAAATCACTGAATTCTAAAGATACATATAAAGCGGTCTTTAACAATAACAGTTCGCTAAAGGTTTACATACAAGAACTTTTACAGGATCAAAAGAAATTCAAGGAAATAAGCTTTGATATGGCCAGAGCTTATGAGGAAGTGTCATCGAACATTGAAGCCGCTGATGGTGATCTGCTGTTTGTTAAGTTCATAGCTGATGAGCAGAGATGTTATGGTCTTATGAAACTAGAGTATGAACCATCTTATACTCATAGCTTTTCAGAAGAGGAAGTGAA
>JAEIOD010000054.1 GCA_016342415.1 Clostridiales bacterium | reverse complement strand
ATGATCTGTTCAAGGATTCTCAGAGAATCAATATGAAAAAGAATGGTGATGGTACCATAGACTACATCATAAAAAATGTTAGAAACATCATTGAGAAGTGAGGTTATGATGAAAAAACAGTATATCACACTGGATCAATTTAATGTCTTAAAGTTATCAGATCATGTTCTATTTATAATCGATGCCAATGTGCCGGCAGATTATCTGATGAAAGACTTTGAAGTGATTAAATCGGACCTGGAATCATGGCGAAAAGATAGAAAGCCACTCATTAAAACAAACCACTTTCAATATGAACTAATTAAAAAACTCAATGCCATCAGAATGATGCAGCTGGTCACTGATTTTATTAACTTCAGTTTCTGGCACTATGAGAAAACTGAAAAGGGCTGGTATATACAGCTATTTCATGACATTGACTGTGAAGCACCTTCAGCTGATGGGGAAGAGCTAATTGATGTCTTATATGATCTGCTGAGTCAGACTCATGAGAGTATCAATCTAGATTTCATGGGACGACTGGAGAAGTAAGATAATAGATAATTTAGGGGGCAAATGAAGAAAGTAATTAAAGACCTAATAGATTCAGGATGTTCGGTCACTGATATCTTAGCAACATTAGAAGAATTAAGACCGGATGACATCATAAGATGTGAGAGTTGCAATAGAAGACTTGCAGATATAAATGCAGGTGAAATAGTGATTAAATGCAGGTGTGGAGAGTTTCAAAAAATTACATAGATAGAGAGCCTAGAGCTTCAGAAAGATATTATTTTTCTGAAGCTCTATTTTTATAGGGGGATTATATGGCGAAAAGAATAGAATACCAAGAGATTGAAAACAAGTTGAAAAGATTACCGATGACCAGATCAAGAAAGTTACTATTGGATAATCGACTGAAAGAAGTAGAAGATCATCAGAAGAAGTATGGTAATTCATATCATGAAGTTAAAGATGAGCATGTGTTACCGAGTAAAAAAAATGCTTTGATGAATATGAAAAGTATAGATGGTATCAAGACAGATATAAAAAAGTGTGATGAGATCATCAATATCTTTGAATCAGCCTTTGACAAGTTAGATCCTATGACGAATAAGGTCATTGATATGAGATATTTAAAATCGATGAGTTGGGAAGATGTTGGATATGAAGTTGGTTACTGTATAAGAAGTTGCAACCGAATAGCAGACGCAGGATTAAGACAGATAGAAGAAATGATTGGAGATGTTTATGAAGATTAAAAAAGAATACAGTGATGCAATGAAATGTACTTTAAAAGCTTATCCGATGTTACTCGCTCATAAAAAAGCACTCCAAGATGAGTTAAAAGAAATCAAAATCAATTCTGGTATCTTTGGTATCAGTTATGAACAAACAAGAGTACAGACCAGCAACATCAACAAGATGACTGAAAATACTGCTCTTTCTAATATCGATAGAGAAAGAGAGCTTCAGATAGAGATTCTTAAGTGTGATGAGAAGATCAGAGTGATAGGTGATGCCATTGATCAATTGGAGCCAATGCAATCAAAGATTCTTCATATGAAATTCATCAAGAAGTTTAACTGGACCAAGATATCCATTGAACTGTATATAACAGAAAGATGTGGCAGGTATCATCAGAATTTCGGAATAGAGAATTTAGCTTATTTATTCTACGGTGATAAAGCTGTAGAGCGTTCGCCCTCTAAAAAAGCCAGTTGATAGACTAGATTAAAAAACACGATTCAAACATACGTTTGGTTGAGAAAGATATAAAAAGAGCTTACAGAAGCAATATGAGAGAAATAACCATATATAAGACGATATCAAACAATAATATGAATAATAAAGGGGACTCATGAAAATAAAGAAGAAATACAAAGAGGCCATCACATTAACGCTGAAATGCTATAATCTTTTACCAGCACACATTAATGATCTAGAAAGTCGACTAAAAGAAGTGAATCTAGACGATGGTATGAGAGGTGTGGATTATTCTGGTGATGGCATCAGGACCAGCTACATAAATAAAATGACAGAAAACACAGCTCTTAGAAACATAGAAGATAAGATGGAGATTGAAAAAGAAATTGTTATTGCTAAAGCAAAGTTAGATCGATTAGATGCAGCCATCAATTCTCTTCCAGCCATTGAAGCTGAAATTATTAAGTATAGATACCAGGAAGGGCTATCATGGTTTGAAGTAGAAGATAAAACACTATATTCAGAAAGAAGCTGTAACCGTAAACTAATCGATGGAATATGTAAGTTAGCAGTAATATTTTATGGTGATGAAGCTTTAGAGAAGATAGCAATATAAATATGAGCCTATGACAATAAAACTGTCATGGGCTTTTTTGAACGGCAATTAAGATTCATAGAAATAGAAATCTAACAAAAACAGACGATGTTAGATTTATTGGACGAAATTCAAAACATTATAAGAAGAAAGATGAAAATAAAAATCTAACAGAATACCCAGTTTGTTAGATTTTCATCAAAAAACATAACCTCGAATTTGGATATATCTTACAGGGAAATAGTGATGTTAATTTAAGAGTGAAAATATAAGTTTATGTTTAGAATCTCTCAAAATGCAGAATTGATGGTATTGGTGAAATTTTCCTTTTGTGATAATATGGAAATAGAGAATGTTGTAAATAAAGTTCGCTAATATACTAGTTGAACTGAAATTCAAATAGTGTAAATAACATAATATCGCTAGGAGGAAGAATGGACACTAATATTATTAATGTTACAGATAAATATCAGATAAATGTTGATAAGTGCAAATACTTCACAAACAAGATTCATGCACTTCTTCAAGAACTATTGAGCAGTCAAAATATTGATTATTTAGTTGTTGAAAGTCGAACAAAAGATATTAAGAGTATAAAAGAAAAATTGGACAGAAAAAAATATAAGGATCCAGAAAAAGAAATGTTAGATATCATTGGAATTAGAGTTATTCTATTTTATCAAAAGGATTTAAGTAAGATTGAAAAACTAATCAGTGATGAGTTTATTATAGATTTAGATAACTCAATGAAGAAAAAAGATGCATATAAAGAAAGTGAATTTGGATATTTGTCTGATCACTACATTTGCAAGTTAAATGGGAAAAGACTTGCTTTAACAGAATGGTGTAATTACTCCGATATGCATTTCGAACTACAAGTAAGAACAGTGTTACAACATTCGTGGGCAGTTTTATCACATAAAACAGAATATAAAAAAGACTATGAAGTACCTAGAGAACTCAAGAGAAAACTCTTCAGACTTGCTAGCTTAATTGAATTGGCTGACGAAGAGTATATGGCAATTATAGATAAGAATGATGAGCTTAAGGCAAATAGCAAAACTGTTAAATCAGGAGATGATGAGTTCCATAATACAGAGGAGATTAACTTACTTACACTAATTAATTATATTGAATCTGCTCAGGTATTAAATGAGATTGCAGACATTGCAACTAATAATAAGTTTGAAATAAGAAATTTAGATAAAACATATCACGATAAGATTATTAAGTATTGTAACGCTGCATCAATTAAAACCATCAAGGAGTTAAATACATTTCTAGAAGACTCCAAATTGTGGGCGAATGACTTTTTTAAGAATATTGTATTATATAGTAAGTGGGAGATAGATTATGCATTCATGATTTACATGTTGTTAATATACAGATGTAAGAATAATATTTCAGTTGATACTTTAAAGAATGATGGATGGGAAGCTGATTTTGCCGACCGATTTTACAAAAAAATATTGAAAGTAACAATCGATATATGATACTATTTGACTTCATATAACACTATATCTTCACAGAGGTCCACAGCTATTTGATGGTAGAATAAAGTTAAAGCGCAAGCTCATTAACTTGATTTCAACAATCATGGACACACCATCTCACTAACTAAATCATCACTGCATTAGTCCAATTGAATTGGACATGACCAGCGGTTGTAAGTTCGAAGGCGTAACAGATGCGCTTCCGTTAGGTAAAATATTATACTAATTTTGAGGAGGTTTGGAATGTATACATACAAAGAAGAACTATTGAAACGACTAGATGAGTTTAAAATTCACACAAGTAAACCTGGTGAAAGTATTAAAAGAGCTTACGGTTTGGCGTTGGAAGGATTTGTGAATGACTATCTTTCAAAGAATGAAAATAAAGATAAAAAAATTAGACAGATTACAGATTATGATATCGATATATATTTCAAGGATTTACGCAAAACCAAAAGCAATGCAACAATTAAATTGCGCTATAGAGTGTTAAATAATTTCTTTAAATACTTGTATGAAAAAGAATTGACACATGATGTATTTATGAAGTTATCTGTAGAAAATTATTTGAATAATCATGAAGTTGTAGTTGATAAAATAATACCTCGTGAGGATAGAGAAAAGCTATATAGCTATATTGATGATGGTAAAAATGACGTCAAATCAAGATTAATTTTAGCTTTGATAATGCATCAAGGATTTAGTAGGGGAGAAATTTTATTACTTAAAAGATCAAATATCGATTTTGAATTTGAGATTGTATATACGCATAAAGAAGCATCAAAACAACTTATAGAAAAAGTGATGTCAAAACGTATTATTAAATTGCTGGAAGATTATATTGAAAAAAATCAACCAAAGTTGCATGAATCATTATTGGGATATAGTAACTCTGCTGATTCAACTTTTAATACATATATAGATAAGTTAACAAAAGAAATAATTGGAAGGAAGGTTTCTCCGACAACGTTAAGAAATTCTTTCAGAGCAAAATTAATAGAGAAAAACAAATCCAAAATTAGCTTAGTAACTGAATTTTTAGGAGAATCATCAAAAAGGACAAATGATTTTATAAAGGAATATAATATTATTAGTAATGAAGATAATATCGAAGAGATAAGAAAGATAATTAATAGTATTTAGTTCTCGTATAATACTTCGCCGAAGACTACATCTGATCAGAGGTCCGCAGATAAAGTGAAAGTATAAATTTAATTTAACTCCTAGTACATAAAGAGTACTAGGGCATCAAAAAAGTTTTATACTTATGGACACACTCGTTCCACTAACTCGTTAGGTGTTCGAAATTCACGACTCTGAGAGCCAGTTGTAAGTTCAATGGTGTCTCAGATGCGCTTCCGTTATATGAAATAGTACCATAAAAGTTTACTTTATTTAATTATAGTAATGTGAAGGGAAGAAAAATGATAAATAGCATTAAGTATATTAATAGTTGGTCAGAGTTTGTAGAAATAGCAGAAAAACACAGTGCTAAAGAAGGATTGAATCCTTATGCCTTTAGAGGACAATCAAATTCATCATGGAAAATTCAAAATTCACTACAGAGAAAATTAATCGAAATGGGAATTAATAATCAAAAGGATGCATTAGAATTTGAAAGGAAATTAGCAGAGACATTTAAGGTTTGTTCGAAAAAGCATTTAAAGTCACTAAGAAAGCGTATAGAGAATAGAGATTTATTGTCGTGGTGGGAATTGATGCAGCATTATGGTGCTCCAACAAGGCTTCTCGATTGGACCGCTTCTCCGTATATAGCATGTTATTTTGCTGTATCTGAAAGTTTTGAAGAAGACGCTGCAGTGTACATATTTGATGCAGCACATTTATTATGGATTCAATCACTGAGAGCAAATGAAGAAAAAAATTATGAAAATAAAAGATGCTATGAACAAATAGAAAAATCCATTAAGGGTAAAGATTATTATGAATGTGTTCTTACAATAACAGATCCACATCCAACTGACAGAATGATTGCTCAAAAATCTGAATTTACACTGAGTACAGAATTACTTATAGACCATGATGTACTTATTGATGAAATAGTATATAAAAATGTAAATAATGGTAAAGGGCATAGTCTATTTAGTAAAATAATCATTAATAAGAATTTAAAAAAGAAGTTTATGATAGAACTTAATAAAATGGATATTAATGCTGGGAATCTGTTTCCAGGATTAGATGGTGTAGGTAAACAAATTAATGAGAAAATAATGATGGGTGAAATTTGATAATAAGAACTAAGATAAGATCCTACTTCATATAACGTATATCTGAGCAAGGTTCACAAACGTGTTGAAAGAAAAAGTTTGTTATAGTCTTTAGTACTCATCGTACTACGACGGGAACATGTTTTTACTATTATGGACAATCTCGTCTCACTAGCCTAGTCACTCATTACATTAGTTATAGGATTTCTGACTTTATCGATGTTATTGTAACGCTCAGCGGCAATAGTAAGATTTCTAAATAAAAATGTTACGTTTTAAGATAACGTTACATTAATAGTTTGAAATACAAGACATTATAAGAAGAAAGATGAAAATATAAATGTAACAGAATGTACCGTTAAGTAACATTAGTTGGGAAAAAGATGACCTTGAAATATATGATCTGATGGAGGAGTATTATTACAATTGTTTGAGGTTAGAATATGATGAATCCCTTTACAGAATAAACTATCTGTAGTTGGTAAAAATCTATTTACAAAGTAACTACTAAAACAGGTGAGGACCTTAACAAAGGTTTTGGATTATATCTAGATGCACTTCATAAAGACCGCTTTGAAGTTATTAATAAAGTAGGAGATGTAGATAAGGTTTTAATTTGGATGAAACATTAGATGTTGATAAAACAGCTATGGTATTAGCTGAAGGATGTAAAGTTATTGGGTGGTGATTAAAATAAAGATTACAGAACAACTGCAATGTATTATTAGATATTACGATATTCTACTAAAAGAAAATCCTGAGTTAGAGAATTTTGCAGAAGATATCAGCGAGCAAAATGAAAACCTTGATGATTTAGTAAAGAGGATGGAAAAATTCAATGAAGTCATCAATGATATTGAATGCGCTGAATGTCTGGAGAGGGATGCAACAATAGATAAACTCATCAAGATACATAGTTTTCTAGTGGATTTTGATTGGCATATATCTGAAGTATATGATTTGAATAAGAAGTTCGTAAAGTTATGTTCTGAAAAGAGAGAATCATTATAACTAATTTAACAGGGATGAATTTCATCCCCGTTCCTTATAAACCACAAATAAATGGGTTTAAGACAAAGGTTCAATAAAAGTTGGTAATATGCATTGGGATGCTCAACATAAGAACAAAACACATACAAATGTAAATCCAGAGAGTAATAATCCAGGAGAAATAATCGTGGAGAGGATAATTTTTAGGAGGTACTATGAGTGTAATTGCTGAATCGTTAGAAAACACTCCCATTATTATTTTGAGTTCATTCGTTTGCTGTAAATATGGTGAAGACTTTAGTTGGGATGAGGCACGAGAATTTAAAGTTGGTGAAAGAGTTTTCTTCATTGATGGGTTTGAAGATAATGATATTAAACAAGGGTATCTGAAATGGCAGGTGAAGTTTCGAACTAGTGATGGCAATATTTTTTCTGCGAATCAATTGTATTTTGCTACAGAAGAAGTTTGGGAAGGTCTCAAAAAGTATTTTATTGACCAATTAACTTTGTAGGAGTTGCTTTGAGTATAAATGGAGTGGTAACAAAACATGTTGTCACTTCATTTTCTAACTACAGTTTTCTACCTAAGAGGACGGGTAATTTTAACTGGAATGTTACTCGTGGCACACCGGAAGTATATGGTTAAAGTGGTTATCAAAATAGAAAGGATGATTATGATGTTTGTAAAAGAAAGTGATAAAGTACGTTGCAGTTCAATTGTTTTGAATGAGATAGAAACTCTTGACTTACAAGTGCTTAAGAATTTCATAAAGGAAATATCAGAGGAAATCCTGAACATATCATATTCAAAAGGAGGAGACTATACAGAATCTATGTTGAGTGCATTTGCTGCAGGATATTTTGGAAAAGAAATGTACAAAAAATACCTGTAATCCTAAGACATAATTTGGTTGAATCTCACTAAATCACTTCAATATCATTCCTTGAACTGTCAAGTCCAGTTGGTTTATGAGTTTCATTTTGTTTCTAAAGAAGAATCACACGACATAATAATAATCTTGATAAGTTAATGAAAAAAGGATGTGAAAAATGATAAAAATACTCGAAAATATGTTAGTTGATGAATTTTTCTCAGAGATCAAAGATGATATAGTATTTGATAACATTAATAAATCCTCCAGTAATTGTAAAAATAGCAGTATAAGGTTTGATGCAATGAATCAAAAATATCTTGGAAGAATAATATTATGGCAATCTGGTGATATGAATGTAGAAATTCTTGATGTGGAAACCATTGAAGTAGTTGATGCAAAAACTTGTATAGTTAAGTCAAAAGAAAATATTTTAACTGAGATTCAAACAATGATAACGATAATGAAGAATATCTAATTTCTTATATAATATGTGTCTTGAACATAAATCAAAAATAAAGTTAACTGGAATATGATTGAAATGTAATTAAGAAATAAAAATCTATTTTGATCTCTATTTGAATAAATAAAATGATTCGCTCAGAAAAAAGTAGGTTCTTTTGGGCGATTTTTTATGTCTGCGGGTAGGGTGACCCCGAAACTTTTCCAGTTAGAAAAAATATTTTGTTACCGTTTCCGTTTTGATAAACATTCTAACTAAAGATATTAATGAATAGTAGTTTTCAGGGATAAGTGGAAATTCTGATTTGTAGGGGAGAGCGCCCATTAATTTTAAAATTATGAACAGTAGTTTTAAAATCAAATCTATAAATATGGGATAGATTTTTCATTTAAAGTTCTCTAGGTCCAATAAGAAAAGATCTTCTTGTTGGACCCCTGTTTTATGTTGGGTTCACAATTGTATTTGGATGTAATTGGGAATATAATGGAAAGTGACTAGTTAATCAAGTTTGCGAATAATACAAATATGCTGGTGTTAATGAAGGTTATAGTAAAAAGGTTCATGAACACTATTGTTAATGTGAAATGGCGCTTCACTTCAATTCATATTAACGGCAGGCGCTTAAGACGCCCGGTCTTATACGCAATTCAAATTCAAATATGTGGTTACTATGAGAATTTTAATGAATGATAATATATGAAAGAGGTGAAAAGTGAATAATATAATCTATCATTATACGACAGTTGGTGTACTAGCATTAATTTTACAGAATAAAACAATAAGATTTAATTCCTTAAAGAATGTAGATGATATGCTAGATGGTAGTCACAATGATGTTAAAAACGCAAGAAATTATTTGTTCGTAAGTTGCTGGAGTGAAGATAACCACGAAAGTATACCGCTTTGGAAGATGTATTCTGATAATATGTCTGGAATTAGGATTGGGATAAATAGAGATTTAATTAAGCCATTATATAAGTATGTTACAAATGGAAAGAGTGTTATAAAAACGAGAAAAATAATAAATATCACAAACAACAGTCTTTATTGCTTTACTGACAATTTTAAAGTGAAAGTTAAATATGATGATTATGAACAACACAAGTTAATTAAACTGATAAATTTGGAAAATGAAGAATTAAATAGTATTGAATATACTAAATTAGCTGGTATCAAAAAGAAATGTTGGAATTTTCAAAATGAAACACGATTTGTTTTACTTGCTACATTAAGTGATGGGGATGGTATATTTGATAAACAAAATTCGATTGAGTCCCTGTATAATGGGTTAAAAAAATCAAATGTAGAATATATTGATATGATTTTTGATGATGCTGTATTCTCTGATATGGAAATTTTAATTGGACCGAATGCAAGTCCTGCAAGTAAAATTATAATTGAATCTCTTATTAATAAATTTCTACCTAGCTTTTGCGGTAAGATTGAACACAGCAATTTATTAATCCGAAAACAGTAAGAAATCGAGTTAATATTTACATAATCTCAATAGAATTTAAAAAGCGCATAACACCATCGAGCGTAAAGGTCCACCAACAAACGCTTTTGGTTTAACTGCATCAACATATTTTATATTTACCATTAATAACTCTTTTTCAATAGTTGCATTATATCAAACCATTGATTATTGTAACAACTTTAGTATCAGTACAAAGTATCATCCTTACAAATTGAAATCTATTAGTTTGAATACTATTAATAGATTTCCTTTTTATTTCCGTTTATATCTTTTTGAGTGTGTTAATATTGCAATATGGAAAGACTATATATTACCATATGGAGGATATTTATATTGCCTATTGAATATATCGGAAAAATCGTTGATATTTTGGATTATTTGAAGAAAACCAATACCAGGGATTACTTGTTATTCTCAATGAGTTTTGAAGTGGGGATGAAGTTGGATGATGTCTTATGTTTAAAAGTTTCTGATGTAAGAAATAAGAAAAGTATGAATGTATCAGGAATTAATATCAAGATGAGAAAAGAAGTGATTCAAGATATAAAAGAATATTGTAAAGATAAACAGAAAAACGAGTTTGTTTTTCAGTCAAATGATGGCTTCAATCAGAAGTTAGGCAGAAAAAGAGCTGTAGAGATTATGGCTGAAGTTTCTGGCATGTTTGGCATTGATGAACTTGGCGCAGATACCTTAAGGAAATCCTTTGGGTATTTTTTTTATTTAAGAAACAGGAACATGGATATATTAAAACAGATTTATGGCCATAGTAAAAACTATGACACATTAAAGTATATTGGATTGAAAGGAGTAGTAGATGAAAGCAGTAGTAGCGATTAAAGATGTAGAGGTTATTAAAACGATTAAAGAGTATCTTATGAGCAAAAGTAGAAGAGATTATATGATCTTCTATCTAGGAATTCATACAGATCTTAACATCAATGATTTACTTGAACTTAAAGTAAATGATGTTAAAGGTAAAGACTTCATCCAACTGAGTAAAAGAGAAGTGATCATTCCTGATAGTACAAAAGATACCATTAGAAAGTACTGTAGAAGCCTCGAAGAGAATGGATATTTATTTCATTCGATAAGTAGTTCTGATAGACCACTTCATAGAAATACAGTTTATAAAATGATGAAAGACATTGAAGCTAGATTTGGGCTTGAAGATTTAGGGTGTCAGTCATTAAGAAAAACATTCTGGTACCATCTTAGTATATTGATAGCAAAGGAGTATGCCCGATGAATATAGTACAGCCGATTACAGATATTGAAGTGGTCCGAGACATATCAAATTATCTTCAGATAAGATCAGACAGAAATCATGTGATGTTTCTCATTGGTATTTATACCGGATTAAGAATTAGTGATATTAGAAAGCTAAGAGTAAGAGATCTTAAAGGAAAATCACACCTTGAAATCATATCTCAGAAAACAGACAAGAAAATGAGAATATCGGTTAATGATAACCTTAAGTCTGCCTTAGATGAATATCTAAAAAATAGAAGTGATTATGAATACATCCTTAAATCAAGAGAAGGAGACAATCGACCAATCAGTAATAACCAAGCGTATAATATATTAAGTGATGCAGCTGATGCTTTAGGTATTGATAACATCGGTACTCATAGTATGAGAAAGACATTTGGTTATCATCTATACCAGAAGACAAAAGATATTGTATTGGTAAAAGAATTACTCTCGCATAGTGATATTGAGATTACAAAAAGATATATAGGATTAGTCCAGAGATCAAAAGATGTAGCGGTAAATGACTTATCATTTTAGGCTATTTTTTTAGTTTTTTGATGAAATTTAAGTTGGTTACAATAAGGTCACAACTAATTGATAGTTTTGTTTCTCAGACATTATATAGTAGGAAGTTGAAAATATGAGTATTATACAATGTAGCGATATAACCAACTCAAATGAGTAAAAATGCCCAAAGTTGGCGATTTAGTGTGCATATTTCGTGGAATCTGAAAATCTTGTTTCACTAACATATCATGGAAAAAAGGCTAAAAAAAGCATAATTTTTGAATAGGTAAAAACTCATGAAAGGTGCTGATATTAACACATTCAAGAGACTGACAAAATATTAACAAAGTTAATTAGAAATAAATGGAAGAATTTCACTGAAAATACGATAAGGAGACTGTATGCCGAAGAAGATTTGTCCTGGTAAAGGATGCGATAATCTGATCAATATGAAAGAAAAAAGATGTCCATCATGTGCACCAATTAGAAAGGCTGAAAAGGCAGAACATAATAGGAAGTATGATACTCAAGTACGAGACAAAACATCGGTTAATTTCTATCACTCATCAGCTTGGAGGAAGTTAAGACAACATGTCTTGATTAGAGATAACTACTTGTGTCAGGAGTGTTTGAAGGAGAGCCATATTACCTCTGCAGAGATTGTACATCATATCATCGAGATAAAAGATGACCCTTCCTTATCATTAAAGGCTGACAACTGTATTAGCCTCTGTAAAGCATGTCATAACAAGGTTGACCATAAATATAGATCAAACTAAAAAAAGTACCCTCTGCCCCAATTATTTAGGGTAGGGGGTATTTTTTAAGTTTTTGACCATTTTAGTATTCCCGCAGCCCCCTAGTAAAACTAATTTTTCTCGTTTTTTTAGTGAAAGGGGGTGAAGCTGAAATAGTTAAGGTTTGTGTTTGTGCTATTAGAAAATACATTTGTAGTTAATTCTTAGGACCTTTGTCCTTTAGTATTAGGACTAAAGGCACTTTTTCATTATTTTTGTAGAATTAGGTGATTGTTGGGAGTAGTATTTAATACAACATGAGATGGATAATTCTCATATAATTTAATAATTCGGCAAACTTAAAGTAATTTGAGGACGCAAAGCTATGGGTCTAAGGTGTTAACTATGACTGCCAAGCCGCAACTAATGTAGAATTCCTATGCATATTTGCGTAGGTTTTTTTTAGGAGGTGAAATAAGAATACTGAGTATATTGAACTAGCTTATTCGTACTAATAATATACTCTTACAATTGGTGTAACTAAATTGGATAAAGGGGTATTATGATGAGACATTTAAAGAGGTATTTAAGCATTTTACTGATTATAACTATAATGATCAGTAGCAGTAGTTTCAGTTTTGGAGAGATTACATATATTGGAGAGACAAAGAGTACTGTAAATTCATCTTCAGAAGTATCGGAAAACATGGATATTTCTGCGATGAATGATGTTGTGTTTTTGCAGAACAAGACACAACATGATAAATCTGTTGATTATTATGTTAATACTTCAAGTGGTACATATTTCTATGAAAAAGATGGTACTATGACATCTGTTCTTCCTTTAGATTTTGACACTTCAAAATATGAAGAAGAAGACGGACCGAAGTTGTGGGCTTTTAGAGAGACTTTTATTAGTCCAAATAATATTAGTATTAAACCTGAAAAAGTAACTCAGACGAAATACAATTATATTATTGGTAATAATAAAAAGGACCATGCGAAAAATATAAATGGTTATAAAACATTGTCTTATGGTGAAATCTATAAGAATATTTTGTTGGACTTAAATGTTAATGAGCAAACAATTGAAAAAGTATTCACAGTACAACCATCCGGAGTTGTAGATGAAATTAAAATACAGGTCGATGGTGTCAATGAATTATCTATAAATAACGAAAATGAATTAGTCTTTAATACTGACGGTGGTATTACTAGATTATCGGCTCCATTTGCATATCAAATAATTGATGGTAACATTGTCGAAGTTGAAGTTGACTATACTGTTGAGAATAATGTATATGGTTTTGTTGTTGGTGATTATAATAAAGATATTGATCTTATTATTGATCCTGCATATATTTGTTCTTATTTTGGACAAGGTAAGACATATACATATGTTGAAGATGTTACTACTGATATCAATGGTAATATTTACTTGACAGGAAGTGCTTACTCTGCCACCTTTCCAACTACTTTAGATGCATATGATGAGAGTAAGAACGGTACTTATGATATGTTTGTATCAAAACTTGATCCTGGATTTACAACTTTGTTAGCTTCTACTTTTATTGGTGGCTATGGTACTGGAAAAGAGTATGGACAGAGTATTGTGGTTACTGATTCCAATCGTGTATATGTTTCAGGATATTCTGATACAACGGATTTCCCAATTGAGGGGAATTATTATGATAATTCAATTACAGGTCAATCAGGTGTTGTATTTGAAATGTCATCGGACTTACAAAATTTAATGAATGCAACTATTATAGATGGATCAAGAGATGCCGGTTCTTTAGCTATTGAATCTGATGGTGATGTTGTTGTTGCTGGAACAGCTGTTTATACAGGGAGTGGTCCATCCAATTCTGTAGAAACCACTTCAGGTGTTTATGGTGAAGCATTGGCTTCAACACAAACTGATGTATATATTATGAGATTCAATGAGAATTTATCAACATTGAAAACCTCAACTTTACTTGGAGGATCAAGTGCAGAAGTATTCAGCTCAATGTTCGTATCAAAAAATGATGATATTGTTATAACGGGTAGTACTTATAATAATGGTTTTCCAACAACTGTAGATGCTTACTCACCAACGTCAAGTGGATCATATGATGGATTTGTATCTATTGTTTCAAATGATTTAACGACTTTAAAAGCATCAACATTCTATGGTACTTCAGCTCTAGACTATGTTGGTAGTGTAGCAGAAGATTATTATGGAAATATCTACGTTGTTGGTAGTGGTGGTAATGATGTTGGTACGGATGCTTCATCATATCAGCAAATCAATGGTGGTGGAAATGATGCCTTTGTATTAAAGTTCAATAGGTTTTTAACGACTTTAAAGGGATCAACATATTTAGGTGGTACAGGAAGTGACTCAGGAAAAGACATTGAAATAACAAAGTCAGGAGAAGTCATTGTAGTTGGTCAAACCAATTCAAGTAATTTTACATTGACTCCGAATGCATATGACAGCCTTTATCAGAGTTCGGAAGGTTATATAGTTAAGTTAAACTCAGATCTAAGTGATGTCAATTATTCCACATTCATTGGTGGTCACTACAAAGATGTGAGTAAAGATATCTATATTGATGATAGAGATGAAATATATATAACAGGAGAAACAAGTTCAATGTATCTTCCTGTTACTGATGGTGTATTTGAAACAAGTTCTAGTTATGCATCGAAGATCTCATTCTTCTTTAAGATACCACAAGATATGACAGGACTTGGTGCTGCAGGTTATGTTAAGAATGTTTCTGTAGAACAAGCGAATGCGATAGGTTTTGGTGCATATGAACAGAGTAAATCGCTTTTATCTGTTGCTGGCGCTCTGGATATTAGTTTTGATATTTCATATAACTCAATATTACTAGATGATTCAAGTGTAGGTTTGGGGTGGAAACATTCTGCATCTAAGTCGTTATCAGAATTAAACGACGATTTTGCTACAATCGAAACAAATACTGGAATGAATCAATTATTTGTCAAAGAAAATGGAGAATATAACGCGGTTGGTGAGAATTATCAGTTTGATGAACTTAAATACAATTCAACAACAGGTCATCATGAATTAACAAAAGATCAACAAGTTTATGCTGAGTTTAATAACGGTATTTTAGTTAAAGAAAAATTGAAGACTGGCGAATCAGTTTCATATGAATATACGTAAGCGCCAATTCCAGCACACATATTTACTTAAAACATAACTTGATATAATCATCTCAGATATGAATAGTGAGG
>JAEIOD010000053.1 GCA_016342415.1 Clostridiales bacterium | reverse complement strand
GGTGCAATAATGGATCAATTAAATTTAAATAAAGAAACAATCGCATTTTATGCCAAACGACTTAAAATGCCTACACTAAATAGATATCAGGATGTTATTCGACAGCTAGATAATGATAAAAGCTATGATCAGTTCTTAATCGACCTCTTAAAAAATGAAAGTGAAGCTAGGACTGAAAACAGACAAAAACGTCGTTTAAAGGCTGCTAACTTCCCTTATCATAAGACTTATGACGAAATGAACCTAGAGCGTTATGAGCACGTCTCTGAAGCAACCTTTCATGAGTTAGCAAGTTGCGATTTTATAAATAAAGGGCAAAACATAGTAATGATTGGAAACACCGGTAGAGGCAAAACTCATTGTTCAATCGCCCTTGGTATAAAAGCCTGCATGCAAGGATTCAACGTAAAGTTTTATACTGCTGCAAATCTGTCAAATGAACTAATAGAAGCTACAGAGTATAAAAGACTAATAAAGCTTGAAAAACAACTTGCAAAAGTTGATTTACTAATCATTGATGAAGCTTCGTATATCACTTTTAATCGTCATCAGTCTGAACTATTGTTCAAAGTCATAGCTGATAGAGCCGAGAAAAGAAGTGTTATTATTTCCACAAATCTAAAGTTCTCAGATTGGACTGATCTCTTTGAAAATGAAACAATGGTAGCAGCATTAATTGATAGGCTGACCTTTAGATCGCATGTTTTAAATATGAATGGTACATCATTCCGAAGTGAACATTCAGATCCTTTGTTGAAGGAGGTGAATGACCATGTGTAAGCCATCAGAAGAGTATACTCTAGAAGATTGCTTTGATAAACTCCGTTATGACTATTCTATTATGAAGGATGAACACGGTCGATTAAGTGCTTATACAGAACTTCTTCAGTCCGTTCTAAAATATCATAAGATTGAATATCCATCTTATGATTCTCCAGAAGAATTAGACTTTTAGCAATACATTAGGGAAATCTCAAATATGACTTTTCCCTAATTTTATATAGTCAGTGGTAAACGAATTCAGTATCGTTTTTAGCAAAATGGTAAACGAATTCAGTATCACAAGTGGTAAACAAATTCAGTATCACAAGTGGTAAACAAATTCGATATCGCGTGGTAAACTTTTTCATTGACATTCGCAAATTATTATCAATTTTAAAACAATAGTCTAGTAAGTATAATAATATTTTATTACTTAATACATTATTATTTTCTTCTCCGTAATTAATTGCAATCACGTATAGACACCTTACTTCAATATATGAGAAGTAATGATTTGTAAATCTATCAAGAGAATTTATATTTATCTTAGAATTACCAATTTCAATAGCGTCTAATAAACATCTTGTAGATTTCTCGAGATCAATGTTATCTGAGTATCTATAGTCTAAACCTTTCAATAAATATTCAAATTGGAGTGTTTCATCTTTGCTAAACATCTCAGTATCATTATTCTCAACATATTCTGAAAACTGAATTCTCAGATGTTTTAATTTGTCTAATTTGTACTCGATTAAAATGCCATCTAAGTAGCTGTAGAACTCATAAAATACATTTGAGTCCCTATAGCTCATGAATGCTTTTAATAAGTCTATTGAATAGACTACTGATAAATCTTCTAATGTCCTAAATGTAGGTAACGATTTGCCATTTTCTAATCGTCTCAGCGTTTCGGTAGTAATACCAATTTTTGTTTGTACTTGTAATTGTGTTAGTCCCTTAGAAAGGCGAACTCTCTTTAAGTAACTTCCATAGCTGATTTTATTAAAACCCTTAAACATAAATACCCCATATCTCTATTGTTTAAACAGAATAAAACCGACCCCATATCGATGTTGGTTTTATACTTATATAACTTATATTACCATATATGTAGGGAGGGAATGAACTGATGAGGAAAAAAAAAATTATAATTTCAATAGTAATTTTATTGCTATTGATGACACAAATATCATTTGGAGCTGACCAAGATATTCCATGGGTTAGATCAATTACTAGAGTTCAAAACTATAACTTAAAACTTAACAGTATCAGTGGCTGAAACATAAATCAGTCAGATTAAACGTTTCGGAAAATAAAATGTCAGTATATTCATAATAATCTGACAGCGGAATAATATTTAAGGTTGGATAGAGATGCTAAGAGGGATGAAAAAAAACGATGTAATTCGATGGCTAATGAATTATATTAATCATAAATCTAAATATATTATTGTAATTATACTAATTGCTGCAATAGGAATGATTTTAAACGTAATACAACCACTTCTATGGGGAAAGGTTATTGCACAATTGTTTGAAGGAAATAAAAAGCTTTATTATTCTCTGATTGTATGTGTTTCAGTAATATTCTTGTTAACAAAATTAATAAGTTTAATTGAATTTATAATAACTCAAAAAGTAGAATCAGGAATTATAGTTAATGCTAAGCGTGTACTGTACAAAAAAATATATGAGGCTGATTATAAAAAGATTTCTGAGTATGTACCTGGAGAATTATTAAACCGAATTGAATCGGATATCGATCAAAGTATTTCTGGATTTATTGCCATACTTGTTTCTTCTGTGATAATTACTGCTAAGATTCTTGTTCTTTTAATCATCATTGCATCTTTAAGTATGAGCTTAACATTAATAATTTTTATTGGGTCAGTAATTATTACTGTTATGACAGAGTTTCTAAATAAAAAATATAAGGCAATCGATTGTTCTTATAAAAATCAAAGTGATAATTATGTTACTTTTGTTCAACAATTAATCAACTCTATTAGCGAAGTAAAAATACTCGGAATTGTTAATATATTTTCAAATCGTTATAGTGAGGAAGTTATAAAGTTTTATGATTTAAAAGTTAAGAATAGTATTTTTAGAATAAATATCATCACTATAGTAGATTTTTTAAATTTTATAATTGACATATTAGTTATGATAATTGGTGGAATAATGGTTTTTAAGAATCAACTTAAAATAGAGCATTATATTGCATTTACAATGTATACGAGACAGTTCTACTATTCGTTCAAAATATTATTGCAAAATTATGTTAACTTTCAAAGAATATCTAATTCAGTAAATAGAGTAAAAGAGCTCACTAATTTGAACAATGTTGTAAGACTTAACAACGGGTGTACAAAAGGAGATATTGAGTTTAGGAATATATCATTTAAATATAATAGTAATAGTATATTAGATGAGTTTAATCTAGTAATTTCAGATACAAGTAATGTCGGAATTGTTGGAATGAATGGTTGTGGTAAGAGTACTCTGATTAATAGCTTAATAGGGTTATATTCAGACTACTTAGGCAAAATATATGTTAACGGTGTAGATGTGTTAAGTATTGAGGAAAAGTCATTCTATGATATGGTTTCAGTTGTATCGCAGGATCCTTTTCTATTTAATTTGAGTATTAAAGAAAATATCGGTTTATTCAATAATGAAATAACTCTTGATAAGATAGTCGAAATTTGTAAATTGGTAAAAATACACGAAGACATATGTGAACTAGAGGATGGGTACAATACTATCATTTTTAATAATGGAAATTCTCTTTCTAAAGGCCAACGGAAAAAAATTGCTTTGGCAAGAAGTTTGGTAAAAGAGTCAAATATAATTATTTTGGATGAGGCAACAAGTAATATTGACACAAAATCATTACATGAAATAATGTTTGATATTATTCCTAGATTTGCTGATAAAATTCTCATATTTATTTCACATAATCAGGAAGTGTTGAAGTTCTTAGATCATATAGTATTTCTATCATCTGGGGATGTTAAAGCAGTCGGAAGTCATTCTGACTTACTAATTCAGAATGAAGAGTATAAAAGCTTATTTAAAATGTAATGGAGGTATAAGGATTATTAAAATAGTATTAATTGATAGCGGCATTGATGAAAGATACCTAAATTCGGATGTCTCAATAGTACATTCAAGGAAGTACTTACAGAAAAGTAATGGGGAGATGGTTTGGATAACGAATAATAAAATTGAACATTTACATGGAACAATTGTTACAAACATAATATTAAGTGAATGTACGAATATTGAAATTATTGATTTCAATATTCTAGATAATAAATTGAAATCAAATGGTGATATGATGGTTAGAGCGTTAAAGGATGCAATATTTTTAAAACCCGATATTATAAATTTAAGTCTAGGAACAGTTAACAAGAAATATTTTATCAAGTTATATTTTTTATTAAAGAAGGCAAAAAAAAGTAATGTAATAGTTGTTGCTTCTGAATCGAATATAGGTGAATTCACTTTACCAGCAAATTTATCTAGTGTCATTGGTGTAAAGACTATACATCGAAAAAACTCTAAGAAGAAATCGTTGAATAGTATGATGGCTTCAGGAGTACCAGTATCGTTTAATAGTGATAAAGTCGAACTTGAGTCCTTGTGTTCAAGTAATAGTTATGCGACTGGGGCCATTACAGGATTTATTGCGAGAGAGATGAGTAAATTAAAGGGGGAGGTATTATGAAAAAAAAGAATAGAATGGAAAACAAATCACAAATGTGGATAGGAAGAGGAAAAGCTATCAAAAATATTACATTTTGTGTAACAGAAGATTGTAATTTAGCCTGTAAATATTGTTATATGTTACACAAAAACTCCAGGAAAACAATGGACTTTAATACTGCTAAAAAGGCAGTGGACTTTTTTATTGATAGAGTTGATGAATTTCCAGAAGAAAGTGTAGTATGGGATTTTATTGGAGGCGAACCTTTTTTAGAAATTGATTTGATTGATAAGATTTGTGATTATATAAAAATCCAACAGTTTAGAAAGAATCATAAATGGTTTAAAAGTTATAGATTTTCTTTTTCAACAAATGGCATGAATTATACAAGTAAAAGAGTTCAGGAGTTTATAACTAAAAATAAAAAACATTTATCAATAGGTATAAGTGTAGATGGTAATAAGATTAAACATGATACACAAAGAGTTAAACTTGATGGTAGTGGGTCATATGATGATGTATTAAAAGCTATACCTTTATGGCAAGAACAGTTTCCAGATTCACCTACAAAAGCTACATTTGCACATGATGATTTGATTCATTTAAAGGATAGCATTATTTCTCTTTGGAATATTGGGATAAAAAATATAGCTGCGAATATTGTTTTTGAAGACGTGTGGGAAGAAGGAGATGTCGAGATATTTGAAGAACAGTTAATTCAATTAGCTGATTATATAATTGAAAACAATATGTGGGAGGATTATAATGTTAGATTCTTTGATCCGCACACTGGATACAAGTCTACGAAAGAAGAACTGAATAACAATTTCTGTGGTGCTGGTCAAATGGTTACAGTAGATACTGAAGGAAAACTGTTTACATGTATAAGATATTTGGACTTTACTTTAGAAAATGCTTCAGGTTATTCAATTGGTGATTTGGATAGTGGAATAGATTATGATTTGTTGAAACCCTTTTCTAAACTTAATAAAATAAATGTTTCAGATACTGAGTGTAATGAGTGTGAAGTTGGTGAAGGATGTCCTTATTGTAGTGGTTTTAATTATGATGACTGTAATGGAGATACATTATTCAATAGAACAAAATATCATTGTGAGATGTATAAGGCAAATGTTAAAGTAATCAAATATTTTTGGAAAAAATTAGAGTCGCAAAAAGGTGTTAGTAACCCGAGAAAAGACTTGCACCTGAATAAAAAAGTTTTGTTAATAAATGATTCTGAACAATCACCACATTGTAACTTCTCATGGAAAGGCTACAATTCTAATAAAATTAGCAATAATATGTACTCAGATATTGTAGATTATTGCGATTTAAATTCATTTGATATAATAAATATCGGAGAACCACCAAATCGGTTATCTGATAGATTAACTATTACTTCAAAAAATGTAGGCGATAATATTGATAGTTTAAATATAATTGACAAGAAGAATATTTCAAATTCTAATATAATCATAAATATTCAAAAAAGTGATTTGCTAGATTTGAGGAATATGTGCGAATCTGTTTTATCAAATGGACATGTTGAAAGAATAAACATTAATCTTCTAGATGTGATTCTTTGGGATAATTTAGATTTAATGAATTACCGTAAGGGTTTAGAAGAATTAAGTAGATATATATTTGAAGTGTATGATGATTCAAACAATTTTGAGGTAAATATTCTTACTGATAGTTGGAATACAAGTGTTGATTATTCATGTAAAAGTGGATCTGAACATTTAACAATAACACAAAATGGAGATGTATATTTGTGTCCTGGATATGTTCATGATGATTCAAATAGGCTAGGAAATTTCAAACAATTGAATGAAATTTTTGATAGTCTGAATGGAAAGAATATTAATGAAAGTTGTGATAATTGTGATGTTATCCATTGTAAGAAATGCTCATACACATGCAAAAATATTGATAATAATAAAAGTGATCCTTCAAATATGTTATGTCAAGTAAGTAAGCTGGAATTTGAGTTTTCTAGCAAACTTAAGGATATGTTAAAGACAGGAGAGTTTTATGATTCTATTAACTAAAATTATTGTTTCTGAAGGTAATGAATTATTAAATTATATTGAGCACATGAATTCTATTGATGAGCTATATGAATCTCATTTTAAAGATATGGAAATTGTTAAAGATGAAAGTCTACTGGAAAAGCTAAAGTCTGAAAAAGAAACTGTTCTATTGAAAATGAATAGTTGGTGGGTAGATATTATTTCTAAATATCAACTTGAAGAATATGATCGTAATAACTTAAGTGTAGATATAATCGATTTAGAGATATATAGCAAAATCAATTAAATGTCAATTTGTCAACATATTACAATAAGGAGGCTTTATGAACTTTTTAGGAATAAAATTTAACGAATCGAAAAAGAATGATGTAAGTGGTTATAGTTTGCCGCCAGTTTGCCCATCATGTCATTCAAATTGTACTGGAACTTGTGAGCGTTCATGTGGATATGCCTGTTCAAATAGTTGTCAAGACAATTGTGGTGATGTAGCACGATGGTGGTAAGATTTAAATAGTGAATATGATCTAGAAGGCAGTAAAATTAAGTAAGGATTTAGTCAAAGGGATATTGTAGAGTAATATGTTGATAATAGATATATAAATATATAGATATATCTATATCTATATATTTTATTTTAATCAATTTATGATACAATGAAATATAGAAATGTTAATTAGAGTTAATTTTACATTATTTTGTATTGTTGAAGTTTAAGTTTTGAATTAATGGGTTATGAAGAATTAGCTCATACTAATTGAATGTTTTTGGAGGTATTATGTCAAGCAAGAAATTTCTTATATTAGTTCTATTTTTATTGCAATGTGTGATTCTGATTTCCTGTTCTGATAATCAAGTAAATCGAGAATATGATTTAAGAATATGGTCATATGAACATGCACAAGATGGGACATACGATTTTTACAATGAAGTTGTAGTAAATGCTATAGAAAATTATAGTCAAAAACATAGTTTAAATGTTGATTTTGTAGTATATACTCCAGAAACTCTTTCATATGATGATTATGTCTTAAAAAGAAATATTGCCTTAGAGACAGGCGAAGTAGATATGATTTTGGATACGATTTCGGGATTGATGAACATTGATGGAAAAGCTACTAATTATGAAGTTTTATCAACTTCGGATGATTTAGTACCTGAAGTGCTAAACTCATATGCAATTCCTATATCTTATGAACCGCCATTAATGCTTATAAATAATACTATTTTTGAATCTTATGAAATTGAAAAAACGACTATTAAATCAGCCTATGAATGGTACCAATTAAAACAAATTATGAAAGAAAAAGGCGCAGAATTTGAGTTGAATTATTTTGAGATGACGCAATTAATAGATTATTATTTAACCCAAAATGATATATATCTAAAAGCTGAAGATAATAGCATTACAAATGAACTAAGTGAAGCGGTCTCAATGATTATTGAAGATGTTGAGACGTTCTATGATCCGAAAATTGTGAATAATAAGTTTTTTATTTATGACAAAACTATTGAAAAAGAAGTATTAATTAGGAAAGTTGATAATACATTTGAAAACCTTTCGAATCTTGATTTGGAAAAAGAGTTATCTTTGTTTATGGACGAGGATATATTATATATGAGAAATCGATATGGTATGTTATGCTTTTTTATTCCTAGGAATTATAATGAAGGTATAATTGGCTTGGCAGATTACTTATTATCTGCAGAGATTCAATTGAAATTATGTGGAGGTAAGGATTATCGAAATGGAAACTTACCAATTAATCACAATAAATCTGTGCTGGAAGAATTAAATATAAGTGAGGATTTTAGTATTAACGATAAGACGAATATAAGAAATTCTAATAAAGTGGATGCAGTATTAGAAGAAGAATTTTATTATATGAGAAATACAGGAATCCCAAAATTACTAGAAAAAAATAATAGAGAATTTTTCTTGTTTGGAGTTTACGAGATATTATCTACGACATTGGAAAAAGGATATGATCTTCAATATATTGAGTCTTCAACTGATAAACTGTTATCAGATTATCAATTATATTACTTAGAAAGTGATATGTAATGAAAGAAAATGTATGGAAGTTGTCGATTCTAAGTTTGGTTGGTGTATCTATACTAATGTTGTTACCATTGTTATATGCTGAATTTAAACACATAAATAATGTAATTACAGATCCACAAAAATATATTAGAATCTTAGGTTCTTTTAGTATTCTAGTTGCTATTAAGAATACAGTGATATTTATTCTAATCACAATACCGATAACAGTAGTTTTGGGTTTTATCATAGCGTATTTAGTAAGTGAAATGAAGCATAAGCGTATTGTTGGAATAGCGATTATTACTCCTATTTTTTTACCCTCTCTAGTAATAGGAATTTTTTTCAAGTTCCTGTACTCAAGTATTTTTTATGAGTTTGTAAATCAAGACATATATTTAATGTTTATTTTTATTTGGAGTACAATAGGATATGTTTTCTTATTTTATTATGTTTCTTTATTGAGGAGAGAGAGGTCTATTGAGGAAGCAGCAGCATTAGATGGAGCTAGCGAAGCTAGAATATTTTTTTCCGTAATTGTTCCAACAACACATAAAACTACTGTGTTATCATTGGTATTCACGTTGTATAATGCCGTAAGAGTATTTAGATACTCTTATTCATTGTGGGGAGAATTTCCTGATATATCTGTATATATGATACAGAATTCTCTTCATAATAATTTAAAAGAATTGAAAATAGATTATCTTATGACAGCAGCAAATATATTCATGATATTTATAGTTATGTGTTTGCTACTTATATTTAGCTATGAGAAATATTCTAAACGAAATGAAGGTATTTAATTATGAGACGTAGAATAATTGAAAATATATTAGCTATTGTAATCTCAATAATTTTTTTGTTACCATTAATATCAATTTTTTTGCTTTCGATTATTGATCTTCAACGTCAAACACTATCATATAATCAGTATTATTTGCTATTTAAGGAAAATTTAGAATTTTTTTATCTCTATTTCAAATCCTTTCTTATAACAATGCTAATAGTTATTGGTCAATTAGTTATATCCATTTTAATAAGCTACTACTATGCAAGAAGTAAGAGCTTATTTTCACGAATCATGTTTTTTGTTTATGTTTATTTAATGATATTACCTTTACAGGTTATGCTAATTCCTACAACATTATTATACAATCAAATAGAAAATATTTTTCCAGTAATATTATTTGATACTCAATGGTCAATAATATTACCAGGAATTTTCTCGACAATTAGTGTTTTTATATTGAAGCAATATTTTAGTTCGTTTCCTGAAGAGTATTTTGATAATGCAAAAATAGATGGAGCAAGTAACTTTGATATAATTCTAAAGATTATATTGCCAAATTCTATGTATGCTATCTTAGTATTGAGTTTGTTGTTGTTTTTGGAGTACTGGAATATGATTGAACAAGGCCTGATATTCTTGAATTCTGCAAGTAATATGCCGGTATCTTTATATTTGAATTCAATTAACTATAGCAATAAATCATATATTTTTGCATGTGTAGTTTTCTTTTTACTACCAATATTGTTATTTATAAAGTTGACTTTAAAAGTGCTAATAAATAAATATAAGGAGGAGTTAAAACTTGAAAAAGATTATGCTCAGACTAAGTAATATAATAATTTTTACTTTATCAACAATGTTAATTGTTGCTTTCTTACTATTAAGTATGCAAAATTCAATAATACCTCAAGTATCAATTGATAGAGTTAGGTATAATGCTGAAATAACTGAAGTCATTGAGGGAAATGGTCAGATTGTTCTAAGTAATTTTTATGAAATCTATGCACCTAGAGCATTAAATCTGGATAAGATTTATATTAGTGAAGGCCAATATGTTGAAACTGATGTTGTACTATTTGAGTTTGATGAAGATGGCTATAATATTGGACAGAAAGATTATATGGAAACTCTAAATAAGGAAATTGACACATATTTACATCAGAAAAACATCTTAGAAATGGAATTGAATACATTAGAAAAAAAAGGTGATCATAATAACGAAAATATGAAGAGTCTCATGGAGAGCTTTGAAAGAACTAAATTGTTGCATGATAACAATTTAATTACAACAGAAGAATTTCTTGCAAATAAAGAAACGTATAGACAAAACAAATGGACTATTCAAAATTTGCAAGATGGAATAAAAATTGAGATGAGTGATTGTTTATATCAGATTACAGAAATTGATTATATGGTAAGTCTTATAGAAGATAAAGCCATAACAAAATCAAAAGATATACAACTTACGACAAACAGTACGGGTCAATTTTTAAGTAATCAACCAATATTTATTGATTATGTATCAAAAAAGAATAATATTGATGAGAATGAATTATTATTGAAATATGCTTATCTTGATGATGGTCATATTGAGGTTATAATTGAGGATAAATTTAATAGAACGATAAATTTTGATTATCGTGACAATCGTTTAATGATAGATGAAATAAGTTATGAAGTAGATGTATTATCTGTTAAACAATTCGAGGATTATTACATCTTAGAGATTGAACTTAAAGACAAGGATGTTGAGATTTCAAGAAATGAAATGTTGAAGTTTGAATCATATTTTGATGTGTTATCGTCAATTGTTGTCAGCAAGACATCTATAGCATCAATTGGTGGGTTGAAGACTGGCAACGATTGTTATATCTATTCATTAGAGAATAGTAATGGAATTCTCAGAGAATATTATGTTGTAAAGCCAATTAGGTGTAACATTATTGCAATAGGTGATGATTATGTTTCAATTTTACCATTATCAAGGAATGATATCGTTGAAAATAGTAAACTCAATATAATAGATTATCCAGATCGGGTCTATTACTCAAATATGAAAGTAAAGAAAAAATGAAAAGAATCAGATTACTTATAATTATTTATGGTTTAATTTTACTTATTGGAATAGCAATAGTTCACATTTTATTTAATATAGATTCTGCTGAAGTTTTATTGTATGAGTCAGTAGATCATAATAGAGTTATAAATGAATTAGAGAAAAATAAAATCTTGAATTATAGTATTGAGACTGTTATAAAAAGAAAAGATGATACAACTCACTTGATAAGTGGAAATCTGAACCAATTATTGAATAATGTTACAAGCGATAAAGAACTTTCTTTAAAGGTGAATGAGGCATACATAGGAAAAAAAATATTATCTGATATGAACTATGATCCTATTAATATGCAAGTAGATACAATTTGTGGGAAATACGATGTTAAAAGCATTATAAATAGCAGTAAGAATATTTATATATTGAATGATGTAATACCAGAGCATCAAATAGATAAATTACAAACCAAGCAAAGAATTATAATATCATTAGCCAATATAGAATTGGAGCGAATTAACTACTTAGAATTAAAAGAAAACTTACTATCATCGAATATTCCAGTTAAGCATATCATCTATTATAGGGATGTACGAAATACATTGATTAGATTATTTATACTATTAATGCTGCTAACAATTTTAATTGAAGGATACTCTGAGATTGTTCAAAATAAATTTTCATCTCTCAAATTCATAAAAAATAATAATCATTTATCAAGTAAGGTTTTACAATTGATGGTTAACTTAACTTTTGTAACTATAATAGTAATTATATTTAGATTCCTTATGTTGTTATTCTTTGATTTTTTTGTGCATTATAGTTTTGATATTACAAGTTTCGAGAAAATTTTTGATTCTTTACAACAACTAATTTTAGTAATTACACATGCAATTAATTGGGGTTTTTCGGCAATAGTATTTGTTGTTTTGATATATTCTATTATTATACCCATTATTCTTTTAATTACATTATTTGGGGGAATTATCAAAATTATTAAAATAATCAAGGGTGAAATGGTATAATAGTCCAATGAATAATAATACAGAATTGTTTAATGACAGATATTACTTATAATAGCAGGAATGCATTGGGTAAAACTAGGAACGAGGAAAAGTTAAATCAGTTAAAACTCGAACTAGTTAGAATTGTAACGATAATTCTTGATACCGACTATTTAACTATAAGGACGAGTCATTATAATCAATTGAGATAATTATTGTTATTATCACACTTCAGTCTACGCTTATAACACGTGTGTTAATGCAATTATATGATTAATTAAAGTTAATTATGTTATAGACTCCGTAACGTAATATGGAATAGAACTTAGATTTATTATATTACCAATAGAATGCCAAAAATACACTGAATTATCTAAGCTAATACAAATTATAAATAGTCTATAAATTTTACTGATTTATAGGCTATTGTTAGTTAAATAGGACTGTTTAAGTATGAGGATAATAATACAGAATAAACAACGTTAAAACCACTTAGGAACTAAGGCTCCTTATTAGAATCAAATAAAATATGATAATAAATGAGTTTTGAGTATTCTTAACGATTCATAGGTGGATCAAAAGGTCTTAGTGTCAAATAATTAATCAAGCATAATGCTTTATGTCCTATGTAATATAATACTTACAAACTGTAAAACCAATGCAACTATATTATAGATTTACATCATGCGCCAATGAGTTTAAATGTTTTTGATTTAGTGCCAACAGATTACCAAGACCACAACTTACGAAGGTGGTTCAATTGCATATACATTTGATGATTACAGTAATATTAAACAAGTTGTAGAAGTAAATAAACCAACTAAAAATTATGTCTACGATAAAAACAACAGACTAATTCAAATTTTATCTGATGATGAAAAAGTTGTGAAAGTTTATGATAATAATGGTAATATTGTATTATCTTTAACTGAAAGGTACAAAGATCTTACACCTGATACAACAGAAGAGGAAGTTACGAACGAAGGTAATGACTTCTTTGAATCCTACAAGTATAACAATAAGAACCAACTAGTTGAAGTTAACAAAAACAATAAAACAGTTCACTTCTCTTATGATTTATTGGGTAAAAGAGTTTCGAAAACAGTAGATGGTAACATTAAGAAGCATGTTTGGAATGGATCAAATATAGTATTAGAATTAGATAATACAAATGCTGTACTTAACTACTATCAATATGGTTCTACTCTCATTTATAGAGAAAAGAGTGATTCTTCAAAAGTGTTCTATTTCCAAGATGCTCACGGAGATACAAAAACGCTTACAGATTTATTAGGTGTTGTAACTAAGAGATATGTTTACGATTCATATGGTGAAGAAGTTAACCCAGACGAAAATGATGACAATCCATTCAGATACTTCAGTCAGTATTATGATAAAGAAGTTGGATTCTACTATTTAAGAGTTAGATACTATGACCCAAGTACAATGAGATTTACGCAGGAAGATACTTATTTGGGTACTGCAAATGATCCATTAAGTTTGAATAGATACTTATATGTTAGTTGTAATCCAATCCTATTTATTGATCCGAGTGGTCATCAACAGGTTATTGATGATCAAGGAAATCAGTTAGTTCTTTCAGAGGCTGGACCAACAGCTGAGGAGGCTGCTATATTGGCTGCACATGTTTACGGAAGAGGAAATGTCGATCTACCAGAAGGTTGGAGTCAGATAGATTCTTTTGCTGAAGGTGGTCTATTGATGAGTGTATACTATAATTCTAAAAAGGATCTATACGTTATAGCCAATGCAGGGACAGAGCCAACAATGGGATTTAAACCATTTGGAATTGATATGATTCAAAACGGTAAAGCTACATTTGGAGTTAGTCAAGATGTAAATAATTCTGTAAAATTTTCAGAAGATTTTGTAGCTGATAATAAGGATGCACATATTACTTTTGTGGGGCATTCAAAAGGCGGTGGTGAAGCTATAAAAAATGCCGTAGCAACTAATAGAAATGCAATAATATTCAATCCTAGAAGAGAATGGGATATACCAAGTACATACTCTGGTACAATCACTTCATATGTTGTAAAAGGCGAAATACTGAATTCTAAGTTTGGTCAGACGTTTGGGGTTGATGTTATTTATATGGATACTCAACATGAGGCAGGTTTTTTTGGCTATTATTTCGGATATATCGGCGATATCGCACGTACAAAGGCTATGCTGGATAACCACGGAATGCCTTCAGTAATTTCAGCTTTAAAGAGCAGACGGAACGAATAAGAAGGGAGTGTTTTATGAGAGTAAGACTATTGATTTCAATTATACTATCAGTAATTCTCTTAACTGCTTGCGCTAGTAAAGGAGAGTATCAGATTTATGATGTAAGAATATATAAAGATACACCAGCGTGGATGTTGGCTAAGGCTGTCAATAAAGAAAATACTAGTAAAATTGAATCACTCATTCTAGAAAATCCAGAATTATTGAATTATCAAGATCCTAGATATGGTGCTACATTGTTGTACTGGAGCGTAGGTAAGGATTATTATGAATCTGCAAAAAAATTATTGGATTTGGGAGCAGACCCGAATATAAAAACTACATATTTGATTGAAACAGCCTTATTCCAAGCAAGTGGCTATCTTTGGCATGATAGCAGTTTAGATCAAGATCCTAAGTTTGTTAAGCTACTATTAGAGAATGGAGCTGATCCGAATATTTCATTCGGGGGTTATTCAGATAAGGAGAAGAATAGTGTAACTGCCATTGGAGAAACACCTTTAATGGCTTCTATCAATACAGGTATAGAAAAAACAAAAGCATTGATTGATGGAGAGTGTGATATTAATCAAAAAGATAAATATGGAAAGACTGCTGCAACTAGGTCATTGCTAAATGAGGATTACATAAAGTATGCATACCTTTTGATTGTTGTGAATAAGGCACATGTTAATGAACCAGTATATTCTAGGATTAAGTTTGAACAAGGGATAAAAGAAAGTTACTATCCTGTAAGGATGTTAAGAAATCTTCTATTTGAATTAGATTCAGATGAATATAAAATGAAAATGGAAATTGTTAAGGAGTTTCAGAGACAAGACCAAGATTACTGGTCAACTGAAATTACTGATGAACAGATGAAAAGGATTAAACAATTATATCCAGATACATGGGAGGAATATATTAATAAATACTAAATATGAGTAAAATTTAGTTCTTAGATTTATGTAGTGTGAATCTAAGAACTTTTATTTTATAATTAACTAGGTTGAGGACTCTTAATTATTAAATCTTCTTGGTTAATATTTTAGCTTCAGTGATTCATTAGTGTTGTTGTTGTTGTTGTTGTTG
>JAEIOD010000016.1 GCA_016342415.1 Clostridiales bacterium | reverse complement strand
ATTTTTTCAAATGTTTTTAAGTTTTACTATTGTTAACTCGTTGTGAATTTTTCACCAGATTTGCTTTTCTTTTGCTGCGTTGTTTCCTAACAGCTTTTATATCTTATCAATTCAAAAGCATTTTGTCAACAACTTTTTTTTATCCGTGCAAAGAACTTACTACCCAGATATTTAACCTTCAAACTGTTTTTTTCTCAACAGCTTCTATATAGTATCAAAAGCCTAATCGTATGTCAATACAGAAAACAATAGTCATAATATTTATAATTTTGATACGTTTCTAAAAAAAGGAACGAGGTTTCCCTCGCCCTAATTTACAACTGACACATATCGAATATATTGAATTCTAACTTAGGTAACATCAGTGCATTAACAACTGTTTTCACCGTTTCCAACGAGGTGTAACAGGGTATCCGTCTCTCAATCGACTCGCGTCGAATCCTAAAACCATCTGATTTAGCATCAAATCCTTTGTTAGGCATATTGATTACCATATCCAGTTCACCTGATCTAATGAGGTCCATAATATCATTGGACTCCGAAATTTTCGAGACTACTTTTGCTTCAATACCCAAAGTTAATAAATGATTATAGGTTCCTTGAGTAGCATATAACTCATAACCTAAGTTAAACAAATTCCTAGTTAGGTGCTCCATTTTATGTTTATTCATGTCATTAATAGAAATAAGTGCTTTCTTTTTATCTAGATGATACCCTTGAGCAATCAGTGATTTTAACATAGCTTGCTCTAAAGTATGGTCAATACTCATCAACTCACCCGTTGATTTCATTTCCGGACTTAGAGCCATTTCTGCACCTTCTATCTTTTCCATTGAAAACACGGGTACTTTTACCGCAACAATATCTTTTGCTTCCATTAGAGGTTTCGTGTAACCTAACTCTCTCAATGAACGTCCCAACATCACTTGTGTTGCAATTTCGATCATCGGAGTATTGGTTACTTTACTTAAGAACGGAACGGTACGTGATGCTCTAGGATTTACTTCTATTATATAGAAGTCATTTTTAGTAAATATAAACTGAATGTTAATCATACCCACCGCATTCATGCTTTTACAGACTTTTAATGTAATCTCTGCTAATTCATCAAGTTGATTTGTTTCAAATGATTGAGGTGGATATATAGATATACTGTCTCCAGAATGTACTCCCGATAATTCTAGATGTTCCATAATCCCAGGAATCAAAATATTTTTTCCATCAGTGATGCAATCTACCTCTATTTCGATTCCTTCTAAATACTCATCTAACAAAACACCTTGAGTCACATCTAGATATTCTAAATGTTTTTCTAATTCAAAGACGGAGTGAACCACCTTCATACCTTCGCCACCAATAACATAACTCGGTCTAACCAACAGTGGAAACTTAATTTTATCTGAAAGTATCAAAGCTTCTTCTTTAGAGTATGCCACTTCGCCTATCGGATGTTTAATATCATTGTTTCTCAACAGTTCAATAAATGAGAATCTATCTTCTGCTAAATCTATACCTGCAAAATCAGTACCTAATATCTTAACGCCTGACTCATGAAGCTGTTTGGCTAATTTGATTGCCGTTTGACCACCGAACTGTAAGATAACACCTTCAGGATTTTCCAGTTCTATAACATTCATTACCTCTTCATATGAAATGGGTTCAAAGTACAATCTATCTGAAATATCAAAATCAGTACTCACAGTCTCTGGATTATTATTAATCAAAAGCGCTTCATAACCAGCTTCTTTGACAGCTAAAACCCCATGTACTGAACAGTAATCAAACTCAACCCCTTGCCCTATAGAAATCGGACCCGAACCAACAATAAGAATTTTCTTTTGATGGCTCACTTTTGTTTCACATTTATTATCATATGTCGAATAATAGTAAGGTGAGTATGCTTCAAATTCGCCAGCACATGTATCTACCATCTTATAGACAGGCGTTATACCTAATGAAACCCTTCTTCTCTTAACATCTGATTCTTGACTGTCCAAAAGAAGGTTGCTTATATGAGCATCAGAAAAACCCATTTGCTTTAACTCTTTTAATTTGTTGTCTTCTAAATAGTCTAATTTAGATTTACTGAGTTCTTTTTCTAAATCCACAATACGTTTTAACTTTCTTAAGAAAAACATATCAACTTTAGTCATTTTATTTAACAGAGCTATCCCAACTTCTCTTCTTATTAATTCTGCAAGGTAAAATAGTCTTTCATCGGTTACTTTCATAACATTCACAAAAAGGTCATCCATTAACATATTATGAATTTTTTCATTAAACAGTCCATCTTGAGAAATCTCTAAACTTCTAATACCTTTTAACAAAGCCGCTTCAAAATTATTTGCAATAGACATGACTTCGCCCGTTGCTTTCATTTGTGTTCCCAATTCACGCTTTGCTTCTTTAAATTTGTTAAATGGCCATTTAGGTATTTTTAAAGCACAATAATCTAACACCGGTTCAAAACAAGCTTTTGTTTTCTTCGTCACATCATTAATAATCTCATCCAAGGCATATCCGAGTGCAATCTTCGTCGCAACTTTTGCAATTGGATACCCAGTTGCTTTAGAAGCAAGTGCACTTGATCTGCTCACTCTTGGATTTACTTCAATAACATTATAATCTAAACTGTTTGGATCTAAAGCCAGTTGAACATTGCAACCGCCAATAATATCTAAAGCGCTTACTATATCTATACTTGCTCTTCTAAGCATTTGATATTCTTGATCTGAAAGTGTCTGCGAAGGAGCCACTACAATACTATCTCCAGTATGAACTCCAACAGGATCAAAGTTTTCCATATTGCAGACAACAATAGTATTGCCTTTATGATCTCTAATCATCTCATATTCAATTTCTTTCCAACCTTTAATGCTTTTCTCTATAAGTACTTGAGAGGCAATACTTGCTTGAACACCTTTGTTTACAAATTCTATTAATTCCTCTTCTGAATAACAGAATCCACCACCTGTACCGCCAAGTGTAAATGCTGGTCTTACAACAACCGGATATCCAATTATCTCAATACATTTTATGGCATCCTCAATATTCTCTACAACAAAACTTTCCACACAAGGCTGATTAATTGACAACATCAGATTTTTAAATTTCTCTCTATCCTCAGCATTTTCTATACTATCAATATTTGTACCGATTACTTTAACATTGTATTTATCAAGTATACCGTCATTATAAAGAGACATACTTAGATTAAGAGCGGTTTGTCCACCCATACCTGCAATCAATGCTTCTGGTCTTTCCTTTTTAATGATGCGTTCTAAGAACGCCACTGTCAAAGGTTCACTGTATACACAATCCGCCACTTTTTGATCTGTCATGATTGTTGCCGGATTGTTATTCACCAATACGACTTCAATACCTTCATCTTTTAAAACTTTACAAGCTTGTGTACCTGAATAATCAAATTCTGCTGCCTGTCCTATAACAATTGGTCCTGATCCTATTACCATTACTTTTTTTAGCATGCCATAGCCTCCTTTACCATTTGTTCAAATTCTTCAAAAAGATAATTTGAATCATCTGGTCCAGGTGATGCTTCAGGATGATATTGAACACTAAAGATAGGTTTTGATTTATGTTTAACGCCTTCTACAGAATCATCATTTACATTGAAATGTGTCACTTCCAAAATCTCTTTATTAATTGAATCTTTTGTTAACATATAACCATGGTTTTGTGAAGTTATAAACACTCTGTCTTTATTTATATCTTTAACAGGATGATTAGGACCTCTGTGACCGTATTTAAGTTTAATAGTATCACAACCGAAGGCTTTACCAATCAACTGATGACCTAAACATATTCCAAAAGTAGGTTTTACCAAAAGAGCTTTAACTTCTTCTACAACCTTTTCCAACTCATCTGGATCACCAGGTCCATTTGATAAAAATATCCCGTCTGGTGCATCTGATAGGATTTCTTCAGATGAAGTATGTGCTGGATAAACGGTTAATCTAAAATCCTTATTCAACAGTTGATTAAGAATACTCGACTTAATGCCATAATCCAAAACTGCAATATGATATTTACCATCTCCCAATTCATATTTTGATGGTGTACTGACTTGATAACTAGGTTGATAGTTTTCATATGTTGACCAAGAAGCAGGTTTATCATCTATCACTATTTGAGCCAACAGATTGCCTTTATCTCTAATCATCTTTGTCAATTCTCTTGTATCAATACCTTCAATTGCCACTAAGTTATGTTTCTTCAAATAATCATCTAACGATTCTTCTGATGCCCAATGTGTATTGTTTTGATCACTTTCACGAATTACCAATCCACGTACTTGTGTTTTTTTTGATTGGTTCATATCACTTTTAATACCGTAATTTCCTATCATTGGATAGGTTAATACTACAATTTGGCCAAAATAAGAGGGATCTGTCACAATTTCTTGATATCCAGTCATCCCTGTATTAAATACGATTTCGCCTATTGCATTCTGGGTAGCACCAATAATCGTACCATGAAACTTAGTCCCGTCACTTAATAATAAATAGCCTTTCATATTTCCTCCTCAATTATGCTTCTCTGAACATATTAATTGTCTAAAGCTAGTATTCAATTGTAAATGTGTATATTAATGCCAAGAAATGTATAAAACTCTCTTGAATAGTCAGAAAACTTATACAATAGTATCTTTTGATGCATAAATACACATTTGTATATATTATACCGATTCTAGAATCATAGTCAAGTCTTATCAGGCAATTAAATCACTTTTTTCAAAAGCAATAGCTGAAACAACTACTGAAATAGCAATAATTAAAATCATTACAACTATCGACCATTGCTCTGTATGATACTTTATAGCCATAACATCCATATTGACATAGCTCAGTGGCGAAAAATATTTCACGACTTTTGCTTTCTCAGTAATATTACCTATCATATTGATAATATAAATCAGCATAGCAATACCCGTTACCACTCCTGTAGTAGCTCTGCCTTTTGGAATAATTATTGTAATCATCATAATAAAAAATGCGATACTTAACATTACCCAAAATACTGTAATTGATAACTTTAAATAATTCGTAAAACTATAGTAAATATAAAGATTATCTAGCTCTTTACTATTTATATTGAACACTTCACCAAAGTTATTAATTTGATCAGAGGTTTTCAATTGTTTTAAAAATACCTCTGGAGAACTTTTAAACATTGAAACAGCAACTGTCATATCACTTGAAAAATGATTCTTCATATTAAAATAGTTATCTTTCTGATTTTCTATTATAGTTTTAAATATCTCCTCATTTTCCAAATTAAAGAGAGCCATATATTTAGGATCACTTAGAAGTTCATCAAAAATATTGTCAGGATCCAGTAAAAATACAGTTAATAAGTCAGTAACCACTGCTTCATCAATTGAACTTACGGAAGAAATTTCCGAAAATTGACTATTTAGTCCAGAATACATCACATCATAAAAAATCGTTTCATCAAGTATAAAAGCCTCTTTTAGTCCTTCTGGATTTTTATCCACTTTATTTACAACCATCTCAATGTTTTCATCTGATAACCATGGAAAAATTGGCGATTTTGTTTTTAAGGCTTCTATTGAAATCAATCCAACAAAAAATACCATTATATTTAGGACCAACAGATAAATCACAATTACAGCCGCTTTACTGACAAATATCTTTAGACGACGAATAGGATTACTGTAAATAAATTCATAAGTACCATCTTTCAATTCCTTTGAAAACAGATGTACTGATAGTATTGAAGCAAAAACAATCCCCATAATAAGCATATATACGCCATTGTATGCGACATAATAATTTAAAATATACGAAAAGGTATTTGTGTCCATAGAAAAAGCTTTAAGCAGATTTTGTAACGATGCATTATCAAGAATACCGCCAAGTTCCGTCATAGCACCTGCAAAAGCAGTGTAAAACACCATAATCAACAGAGAATAAAATGCGGGTGCTAACAATCCAGTAATCAGGGTTTTTTTAAGCCTTTTGATTTCCATCAAAGTAATGTCGAGCATCATTTCACATCCCCCTTTTCATAGAAGTGCATAAATACCTCTTCTAATTCCGGCTCATGCATATTAAAATCATTTATTGGCAAGTTTTCACAACGTTTAAACAAATCGTTTATATCCCCATTGTAATAAAACGAAGCTGATTGTTTATCTATGATTAAGTTCTCAAATGCTTTTGAATCAAATACTCCTTTGGGGATAATTTCGTCAGACTCAATAGATATTTTCTTGAGTTTCTTATTTTTAATACCATCATAGGCTCCATTTTCAAGCATTTTGCCCTCTTTAATAATACCAATTTTTGTACACATTTTCTGTACAACACTTAAAGTATGAGAAGAAAAGAAAATTGTAGTGCCATTTTTATTTTCTTCTCTTAAAAATTCTAGTAATGTTTTCTGTACAAGCGGATCTAAACCATTTGTCGGTTCATCCAAAACAAGTAGTTTTGGGTGATGCATCATCGCCTGAATGATACCCACCTTCTTTTTATTACCATATGAGAGTTGACCAAACTTTCTGTTGATGTCCAGTTCAAACAACTCTATCAGATGATTCATCCATTTTAAATCTTTAACACCTTTAAGTTTAGCACTGTAATGAAGTAAATCTTTTACTTTCACGGACTCATAATAGTAGACTTCCGAAGGTAAATACCCTATATCCGCTCTTATAATTTCACCTTTTGGACTAACATCTTTATCAAATACTTTAACACTACCACTAGTTGGATAAATAAAATTCATCAACAGTCTTATCGTTGTTGATTTACCGGCGCCATTAGGTCCAATAAAACCATAGATATCACCTTCTTCTACAGATAAAGTGATATTTTCTATTCCCCTATTCTTACCATAGTATTTTTTTAGATTTTCAATTGTTATAACAGACATAAGTCACCTCCCAATACCATTATACCCCAAAAAAACAAATACACCTCCAGTGAGGTGTATTTAGGAAATATTGAATGAAATTATTTATTTAACTTGGTCCATACCAACTTGTAAAGCTTTAATGTTGATATCAACAAACTTTTCTTTTACCGTTTTCTCGATTACTGCATTCCAATCAATATCCATAAGACCCATTGCCTTAACAAGAGCGCCTACGATAATAACGTTTGCAGTTCTAGGATTACCTATACTCTCAGCTAGTTCACCAGCTTTAAATACTGTTACATCTGTTTTTTCTTTTAACGCTTCAATAACACCTTGAGGATAGTCAGCATCACACGCTAGGATAGGTGCTGAAGGAATCTCAAACTCATTTACAACAACTTTACCGTTTGGTTTTAAGAATTCTAACCATTTTCCAGTTTCCATTGTTTCAAATGAAACTAAGATATCTGCTTGACCTTTACCAATTATCGGTGAGTAAACTTTCTTACCAAATCTGACTTGAGTCGTAACAGAACCACCTCTTTGTGCCATACCGTGTACTTCTGACATCTTAACATCATAACCCGCTTGGATTAAACCTTCTGCTAAGATTTTACTCGCTAGGATAATACCTTGACCACCAACACCGGCAAGTAGAACATTTTTTACATCAGACATATTATTTTACCACCTTTCCGATTGCATCGAATGGACATGATTGAGCACATACAGAACAACCAATACAAGTATTTGGATCAATTTGAGCTTTTTTTGTTGCAATATCGAAACTTAATGATGGACAACCTGTTTTTATACAAACTTTACAGCCTTTACAAGCATCTACATCTACTTTATATTGACGAGGTGATAAATCAAACTCAGCAATATCTTGTTCTGAGAATTTCTTAAGAGCACATGGCCATCTAGTAATAATTACTGAAGGACCTTCGTATGCAAATGCAGCTTCAAGAGCATCATCTACTTCTTTCAAGTTAAGTGGATCTACCGTTACAACATGCTCAATTCCTACTGCTTCAACTAGTTTAGGAATATCAACTTGCTTAGATTCTTCACCTTGTAATTTGAAACCAGTACCAGGATTTTCTTGGTGTCCTGTCATACCAGTAATTCTGTTATCAAGAATACAATGAACTGTATTTGAATTGTTATAAGCAACTGTCATTAACGAGTTAACACCCGTATGGAAGAATGTTGAATCTCCAATTACGGATACAACCTTTTGTTCTACATTATTTTTCTTGAATGCTTGAGAAGCACCGTGAGCCATAGAAATTGAACCACCCATACAAATTACTGAGTCAATTGAATTAAGCGGCGCAGCAGCTCCTAATGTATAACAACCAATATCTCCTGTTACCATTACTTTTTTCTTTTTTGATAAAGCATAGAAGAAACCTCTATGTGGACAACCCGTACATAACGTTGGTGGTCTGTTCACTTTTTTATCATCAGCAATTGAAACTGTTGGTCTTTCCTCATTTAGTAACGCTTTAGAAACTATATCTGGATTTAACTCACCAATATTAGGAATTAACTCTTTACCGATACACTTGATACCAGCAGCCTTCATTTGCTCTTCCATAAAGGGCTCTAATTCTTCTATAACATAAAGCGTATCTACTTTAGAAGCAAAGTCTTTAATCTTATCCATTGGCATAGGGTATGAGAAACCTACTTTTAAGTAAGAAGCTGATTCACCAAATACTTCTTTAGCATATTCGTATGCAACACCAGCAGTTACAATACCAATTTTCGTATCATTCATTTCAACTCTATTTAAGTGAGTTTCATTTGAGAACTCTTCTAATCTTTTTAATTTATCTTCTACAACCGGGTGTAAAATTCTAGCGGTAGCAGGAGCAGCAACATACTTAAGTGGTTGCTTTACATAAGGTACCATTGGTACTTCTTTTCTTTCACCTAATTCAACCAGTCCTTTAGAATGACACGTTCTAGTCGTCATTCTATATAAAACAGGTACATCAAACTTCTCAGAAATTTCATAAGCTTCTTTTACAAAGTCCTTACACTCTTGAGAATCAGATGGCTCGATACAGACAATTTTAGCAAACTTAGCATAGTATCTGTTATCTTGTTCATTTTGCGAACTATGACATCCTGGATCATCAGCAGATACTAAAACAAATCCACCAGTAACACCAGTATAACCCCAAGTGAATAATGGGTCAGCAGCAACATTTACACCAACGTGCTTCATTGCAGCAAGTGTTCTAGCACCAGCTACAGATGCACCAATAGCCGTTTCCATAGCTACTTTCTCATTTGAAGCCCATTCTGCAGTTAAATCTTCCTTGTACTGAATCATGTTTTCTAATATTTCTGTGCTTGGTGTTCCTGGATAAGCCGAAGCATACGTTACGCCAGCCTCAAAAGCACCACGAGCAACAGCTTCGTTACCAGTCATAAACTTCTTCATTCTTTCACACTCCTCAATTTCTCTATTATTTATAAGCAGCGATTACGCTACCTAATGCAATTGAATTTAATTTATCTTCAAAACTATCTGCTCTTGATACCAATACGACTGGTGCTTTTGCACCCATAATTATACCTGCAGATTTTGCTTTTGCTAAATATGTTAACGCTTTACCTATGCCATTACCAACTTCAATCGTCGGTACAACAACCACATCTACATCTCCAGCTATATCACTCTTAAATCCTTTTGTCTCCGCTGCTTCTTTCGAAATCACTAAATCAAACGCTAAAGGACCTTCTACAATAACATTTTCGCCAAATTCTCCAGCCTTACATTTATCTTCTAATGCTTTTGCATCGACTGTGGCAGGCATTTTGGGATTTACTTTTTCTTTAGCTGCTAAACAAGCTACTTTTACAGTTTCTGTCCCAAGCGCTTTTGCAACTTGAATCGCATTTTTTGTAATAGCAGTTTTAGCATCTAAGTCTGGGGATATATTCATACCACCATCAGTAAAGTACATCAGTTTATGATATGTTGGAATATCATATACCATCACATGAGATAATTGACTATCTGTTCTTAGTCCTACTTCTTTATCCAGTACAGCCTTTAAAAGTATTGCTGTATCAATAAGACCCTTCATAACAAAATCAGCATCACCATTTTTTACAAGTTCAACAGAAACTCTTGCTACTTCTTTCAAATCTTCTAAGTGAATCACCTTATAACCAGATAAGTCCAGATTGTTTTTCGTTGCAATAGCTTGTATTAGCTTTTCATCTCCAACCAGAATCGGCTCAATAACAGATTCCTCAGCTGCTTTTACAACAGCCAATAAGACATCTTCGTCTTGCGCTGCGGCTACAACAAGCTTCATTGTCTCTTGAGCCTTTGCAGCATTTAAAAGTTCATTAATGTTTTTTATCATATCTTCTCCTTTACGATTTAAAATTTTTATGTAAGGATTCAAATTTTTTAACAACCACCTTCATCTTACAATATTTTTGTAAGCTTTGCAATAATTTTTGAAATATAAAAAAAGTGAGTAAGCATCTTATGCTTACCCACTTTTCATCAATTAATCTAATAATTCATTTTAATACTTCTCATATTCATATCAATCATAAGGTTCATTTTTGAACTCTCTATATTGTTTCTTGTTTCCTTTAGTAATACATATATAACAATTCTTTCATATGGTAAAAAAACTCAAGAAATCTTAGATTAACTTAACATTCTCAATTCATTTAATTTTTTAATCCAACTTGCAGTAATTTCATCTTCAGTATCTGCCTTAAAAGATCTCATTAAAGCATTTTCAGCTTCATCTAGTTCATTGAGTTGAATATATACAATACCCAAGTTGCAGAGTATCTCTGAATTTTCACGGTCCATCTTTAACGCTTCTTTAAATGCTTTAACCGCTTCTTCAAAACGTCCCATCGTCATATAACATAAACCAATTTCATTATAAGTCTGTACATGTCCAGTATTAAGTTCCATGACTTTACTATAATATTTTAAAGCATTGTCAAAATCGTTATTCATTCTATAACCAAGACCGATGAAGAACATCAGGTTCCACCAATCAACGTATTCCGGTTCTAAAGCTAAAAGAATTTCTAAACCTTCATCCTGTCTGCCATCTATAATTAAAGTATGTCCTTCTTCAAATTTTATTTTTGCATGTAAGTCATGAAGTCTTGTAACGATATCGTGTTTTTCATTTTCACCAATATTTAATTTAATAGCCTTTACCCATGCTGCTTCTGCTAATTTATACTGGTCCTCATTAGAATAGATAAATCCAAGATGATAATATGCATAAGGTTGTTCTGGATATTTTTGTATCATACTCTCAAACACTTCTTTTGCTTCTTCTATAAAGATCATCTCAGTTTCTTCTTTATCATATGCAAGTTCTACACAACAACGACCATAGTTTGTTAAGACATCTATTTCATTATCTATAAACATCAAACTGGCTTTGAAGTAAATAAGTGCATTTACTTTATTGCCTTCATTAGCCAATTCAAAAGCATGTTTTAATAGATACATCCCAATTTTATCGTCAATTGAAAGCATCACATCATGATAATACGTTTTATGAGGAAATTCCTCATCAACTGATAATATAAAAGCCATACCTTTAATCATGTTGGCAGCAGTGATATCTGACGCTGAAACACCTTGTACTTTATCCATAACATCTTTAAACATAACTGGCAATGGTATAGCAGGGTCTAATGTCATTTGATTTATTTTTGCCTTTGCATCTGGTTTAAGTTCTATAAATACAACTTCATCTAACTTACTTCTAAACAACTTTTCTAATCTAGTAAACATATTATCCTCTTATGATATTCTTATCTATAATTTTTCTTCTATATAAGTCATAATAACTGTATCTTTTATCTCTTAAAATTTCTATGGCTTTATGCGAAGCCTTAACATGAATTTCAGAAATATAGTCATTGGATACTTTTAATCCATCACATGCTACTATAACTTCTCTAGAATTCGACTTAATAACATTGATATCAATACTCGTTTCTATTGGCAACACAATTGAAGACATCAATGGTCTATTCACACTATTGTCATTTGGATTAAGTGGTGTCAGCTGATACACGGGCAATTCCGAGTGCATCGCGACTCCCCCAGCCCATATGGCATAGCCTGTTGCACCAATTGGTGTTGATATAATAAAGCCATCTCCAGTAAAGTAATTGAACTCCTCTTTATCAATAAATATCATCGCTTCCATCAATCTCGGTTCCAAATGTTTGATTAATATTTCATTGAAAGCATATTTTTCTATAACTTGTCCATTAACCGTCTTACAGATTACTTTTAATAACGGATAACTCTGAACATTATAAGTATTGGTCTTTATCACTTGAATCAGACGATCCAATTCATCAATATGAAAACTCGGTAGAAATCCTAAAGTTCCAGTATTGATGCCAACGAAGGGAACTTTGAGATTTCTCATCATTCTAATCGCACTCAACATCGTACCATCGCCACCAATAACAACAACTAAGTCTGGATTGTCTTCAACGACATTGATATCTGCTTCAATCAAACGTCGTATCAACTTACCTTTGACCTTTAAGCTTTCTTTCTTAAAATTATGGTGCAACAGTACTCTTTTCATGTTTTCACCTATTTCCCGTAAATATTTCTCATATACTCTCTTTTTCTTCTAGAAGACACACTTAATATTTTAAAAATATACCCTCTATAAAGTAAATAATAAAGTAGTGGAATACCAATGATAAATGATAATATCAAATAATATATCGCTGCTGCCAATAAAGCAGGTAGATTAATAAGTAAGTCTCCAAATGGTTTCATGATAAAGATATCGGTTATTTTTAAGAAACCAATCATAATAAAACCATGGATTAGATTAACGGCCAACCAATGTTGCCAGTTCTCTAATAAAAATTTGTGTCCATAGGCAAACATTTCAAGTCTATCTAGATTCTTCTGGTAAACAACTTCAGGTGTTGCATATGCTAAGTAAAATATGATAATCCAGAAAAATGGTACATAAATACCTGTTAAAACTGAAAACAGATATACAACGATTCTAGGTATAGCTGTTGCTGTTAATAAAGGCATGAAATAACTCATATACCCTTTACCAATCGATTTCAAATTGAATTTAAATCCACCAATAGCACTCTCTAAATGGGATAAAAAGTCTGATATCATATAACATGATAAAAACCAGGTGATAAGAGAAGCTAAAAATGCACCTCCGCCTCCTAATTTCCCCAACGTCATATTTAACAGTAAAGTCAATAAAACATATACGACCATATACAATCCGAACATTGGGATTAATAATAAATTCTTTAGATAAGATTCATTTGATTTTTTAAATACTACTTTATTAATAGCTTGAAAATCAGTAAAAAAATCCATAGCCTCACTCCTTGTTAATTAATAGATTTGTAACATCTTGATATGTTGATTTGTAAAAGACTTGATACTCCACGTCGTAATCATACATTAAAACTTGCTCGGTTTGTTTTATATCTTGATAATCAGACGCTATATATTCCAACACATCAAATTTAAACATAATAAACTTCACTTGTTTCAGCCATTGTTTCGCAGATTTTTCTCTACTAGAGAGAGTCTTCAAATAATCATAACACGCATTATGAAAGGATTTTTCCTCTTTCATATTAAAAACTGTTGATGGTGTTTTTTGATTGTTCAAGTAATAATCGAACTTCATAACTTCTTTAAATTGATCTAAACCTTCATATGACTTGTCCTGATAAAACTGAATGAGTATCTCATATAATTTAATCAACTTATGAGGTTGATCAAACAGCCCATTTGTTTTCCAATAATCTGCAAATTCTAAATAGAAATCAACTGCCCTATTATAATGCTTTTTGATAACCATATCAAGACTGTTTATAAATCGATTAGAATTATAGTAGAGTTCTACAATTTCTTCAAGAAATTTTAAGTCAATGAGCTCTTTAAATGTAATATACTTATTATAAAAAATTTCATAAGGTGCTTGTTTGCTAAATACATAGTTATGATCTTTTGCATTTAATCTAAGTCCAGAGCCTTTCAGTAGTTTTAAAAAACCTAACTGAAGTTTTTCTGGTTGTAAAGCATATACATCTTCAAAAGAGTTTAAAAAAGTAGTTAAATTTTCAAATGGTAATCCCGCAATTAGATCCAAATGTAAATGTATATTTTTATGAGCAGACAACCGTTTTACAGAGTTTGATATTCTATCAAACTCTACATTACGTTTAATGGCAGTAATGGTTTCTTGATTGGTTGATTGAACTCCAATCTCAAATTGGAAAAGACCAACCCTGACATCTTTTAGATACTCAATGGTCTCCTCATCTAATAAACTAGCTACTATTTCAAAATGGAAGTTAGTTTTTTTATTATCATGCTCTACTATAAACTTCATAATTTCCAAAGCTCTTTTAGGATTGGCATTGAATGTTCTGTCAACAAATTTAACTTGTTCAACATGTCTATCCAAAAAGAACTTCAAGTCTTGTTTAACTCTTTCAAGAGAAAAATACCTTACATGACCTGTTGTTGATGACAAACAGTACTGACAGTTAAATGGACAACCCCTAGAACTTTCATAGTACAGCTTTCTAAACTCCAATCCTTCTAGAGTTTCATAAGGAAAAGGAACGCAATCTAGATCTTTAATCAGTTCACGGTCTTCAGTTTTAATAACCTTCTCACCCCTATAGGCTATACCTTTTATATTCTCCAAAGATCCTTGTTTTAAGAACAGATACTCACACAATTCTTTATAAGTCAGTTCTCCTTCACCAAAAATAATATAATCAATAAAAGCATACTCCATAAGAATATCATTTGACTGATAAGATACTTCAGGACCACCAAAAATAATTACTATGCTGGGATCAATTGTTTTTATATCTTCTGCAATTTTCAATGTCATTTCATAATTCCAGATATAACAAGAAAATGCAATCACCTTGTATTCTTTATTAAATATATCTCTAACAATATCATCCACATGTTGATTGATTGTATACTCTTTTATTTCAGGACAAAAACTCTCATCTCTTACATATTGACTTAGGTACCTAATCGCTAAAGAGGAATGAGAGTATTTTGAATTTAAAGTTAATAATAGATTTTTCATTTACGCCTTCTTTCTTACCCTATTGTACGTTTTTTTATGAGTAAAAACAAGTTTCTTCCACTTGTGTACGTACAAAAAAACAATAATTTTCTATCTCACTATCATGCATTTTCAAAAAATATGTGTTATACTTTTAGAAACTAATGACAACAAACCATAGGAGGTTTTGCATGGCAATAATGTCTTCACGTCTGATACGTCATGAAATCTGCAAAGATGAATTAAGGAGCCTAGGTGCTCGAGTGCTTGATATTCAAGGTATCATGTTTTATGTAAAATTTAAAATAAACGGTTATAAGATTTCTTATATTTATCACCTTAATCCTGACAACACTTACTTTTTAGAACGTGTGAAGCCATATTCGATGGTGGTTGGTGATTTTAACACTGAAGAAGATATCGTTGATATTATTAAAGTAGATATAGATCAATTTAAGAATGCTATGAATTCAAATAATTTCTCTAGATTTATTGAAGTCGATAACAACATTTCTAAATTAGTTCGTATATTTGAGGACTTATACCTTTACTACAATATCAATGCAGAAGATATTGATAATTTAAACGGTGAAATAAAAAATATCTTAGGTACCATAAAAGAGATTAAATCACACAGTGATAGAGTTTACTTTAAGAAAGATCCAGAAGTTTTGGATGAGGAAATAGATTTTTAAAGGGATTTCAATTGAAATCCCTTTTTTAATACTTATAATTGTTCTGGCGCTTCAATAGTAATTAAGTGAAGAGCATTTTTAATTGTGATCTTAACGGCTTTAACCAGTGCAATTCTAGCAGCCTTAATCTCAGGTGTTTGATCAGATATTCTATTAGCATTATAAAATGTATTAAACATTTGAGCTAATGAAGTCACATAACGAGTTACAATAGATGGCTCATATTTTCTAGCAGCATCTTGAATCGTCTCTTCATATTTGCTCAATTGACGAATAACTTCCATGGAAACATCATCTTTTAAGATTGAATAATCAACACTCGCATCACCGACTTCAATATTTTTAATCAAACTACACGCTCTTGCATGAGCATATTGTACATAAGGTCCTGATTCACCTTCAGCAGAAAGCATTTTTTCCCATGAGAAGACATAATCTTTAATTCTATTATGGAACAACTCTTGGAACACAACTGCTCCAACTCCAACTTGACGTGCAACTTCATCTTTATTTTCTAATCCAGGATTCTTTTCTTCAATAAGAACTTTTATACTTTCTTTAGCTTTTACAAGAACATCTTCAAGTTTAACAACACGGCCTTCACGTGTAGACATCTTACCATCTTCCATAGAGACCATACCAAACATAACATGCACGCAATCATCAGCCCATTCATGACCCATTAACTTAACAATCTGCATCCACTGTTTGAAGTGTAGTTGTTGTGGTGCACCTACAACATAAATATTCTTATAGAAATCATATTGCTTTTTACGATAAACCGCAGCAGCAATATCACGTGTCACATAAAGGCTTGAACCATCACTTTTTGTGATTAAAGATGGAGGCATACCATATTCTTCTAAATCAACAATTTCAGCACCTGCATCTTTTTTTACGATCTTTTTTTCTCTTAACTCATCTAAAATTGCCGGCATTTTATCCGAGTAGAATGATTCGCCATCAAATGAATCAAATTCACAATCCAATAAATCATATACACGATTGAACTCAATCATACTGAAGTCTTTCATCCACTGCCATAAGTGAGTCGCTTCTGCATCACCTTGTTCAAGCTTCATAAACCATTCACGCGCTTTATCATCAAGTGTTGAATCTTTTTCAGCTTCTACATGGAATTTAACATATAATTTAACCAGTTCATCCACAGGATTTTTTTCGACAACTTCTTTATCACCCCATAATTTATAAGCCTCAATCATCTTTCCGAACTGAGTCCCGTAATCACCAAGGTGATTGATTTTAACGACATTATAATCTAAAGCATCGTATATTCTTGCAAGTGAGTTTCCAATCATAGCGCTTCTAATATGACCAATATGCATCACTTTTGCAATGTTTACTGAAGAAAACTCAACAATTACAGTTTTATTTTCACCAATAGCTTGATGACCATAGTCATCACCTAGTTTAATAACCTTTTCAACAACTTGTTTTGCATAAACAGTCTTATCAATCGTAAAATTGATATAAGCAGCAACTGGTGCTATTGTTTCAAAAACATCACTTTCTAAACTTTCAGCGATTTCAGTTGCAATCATATTAGGTGCTTTTCTAAATGTCTTTGCTAATTTAAAACAAGGGAATGCGTAATCTCCCATACTTGTATTCTTAGGTACTTCAATTGCATCTAAGATTTCTTCTTGTGTTAAATCAGTAATTTTTGAAGACAATAACTTTACAACTTCATTCTTAAAATCCATGTTTACCTCCTAAATAAAGAAATGTACTTATGGTACTTTCTAATCTGTAACTTATTTAAAGAATTTATACCAAGCATTTAGCTGATTGTAACAAAATATAAATTCTGAAATTAAAAAAACGCCTCTTATATAACATAAGAGACGAAAATATCCGCGTTGCCACTCTAATTAGTACATGTGTACTCACTCGAATCCTGATAATGGTGGATGCCATCTAATCTACTCATTTCGATCAGAACCTCTTAGGTACGTTTCATTACTGCGCATCCGTTTGGCTTCCACCGTCCCAAACTCTCTAAAGTCTTTGCAATAACTACTTTTCCTCGTCAAAGGTTTCGTTTTAATTTATCACATCATATCATAATAAAAATTTTAAATCAACTTTTTCCGTTAAAAAAGTCTAAAATCTCTGTACACTTTCCCCATTCTTATTTAAACTATCACTTAAGGAGAGTGACTATGACTGACAACTATGACAACTTAGAAATTATTGATGAGGATATCCCTCAAGAAAACTTATTAAACAAACTAAAGAATATGCCTATGACCTACTATATTGTAGCAGCCAATATATTGGTTTTTATTATTTTACATTTAACCAACGTTTTAATAGAGGATCAATGGTTTATTAATAATTTTGCAAAACACACACCTTCCATCTCAATGGGACATGAATACTATAGATTGTTTACTGCCATCTTTACACATGAAGAAATACCACATCTTCTATTCAACTGTATGGCAATTATCATTTTGGGTAAACCCGTTGAAACTATATTCGGAAAATGGAAATTCCTAATTATTTTTATTGTATCAGGCCTATTCGGTAGCCTAAGTAGTTTTATATTTAATGAAGCAATCATCAGAAGTATCGGTGCATCTGGCGGTGTATTTGGTATGTTTGGTGTTCATCTTTATCTATTTATGAAAAACAAAAAGACATACCTTAGCATCTTTGGAAAAGATATTTTCCAATTGCTGATTATCAATGTGGTTATAGGATTTGTTTTACCTAACATAGATTTCTTCGGTCACTTTGGTGGCATCGTAGGTGGATTTTTAGCAACGGCTTCATTAGGCTTAACTCATTATATAAAAATGAACAGGAATTTTCTGTTAGGTATGTTTGCTACAGTAGTTATATTTATTGGATCCTTCTATGTCTTTAACAACAATATTGTTATGTATTATGAATCTGTCGATACTATAATTGACGATGCTAATGAAGCCATTCAATCAAATGACTTAAATCGTTTAATTCAAGCAAAGGAAACACTTGAAGTTATAACTCCTAAGTTTCCACCTATGATGGAATCAGACTACTTTATCGAGCAAATGGATGATATTATCAATCAAATGGATAACTAATAAAAGATGGCTTATGCCATCTTTATTCATTATGATATATCATACGTCCTTTTACATAAAAAGAACCTGTCATTTGGTCGCTAATTCTTTTTTGTAAGTTTTTCATTTCCAACATCGTTTTTGGAAACACACTTTTATAAATGGATATTTCTCCTTCCCCCTTTGTTAAAAGCACATCGTTTAAATTGTCCATTTCTTCTGATAATTGTTGTTCATATTTTACGATTAAGAAGTTATAAGTATTGACACCTCTATCATCTAGTTTTCCCATATTTTTTTCAAAAACATCTAAATCTTTTTTCATTTTGTTTACAACTGTAGCCATGTCGATATTCTTATTTTTATAAAACGCAAGCATTTCAAGGATATTGTTCCTTTCAAAACCTTCTACAAAAACACGCGTCGGTTTTTCAAATTTATTACCAATAGATCCTGTTACGATCCTATGGGTGGCATAAGTTCTGCCACCTATAATTCTACCTATTTGAGGCGGCAAAAGAATCTTCTTAGCTTTGAGCTCCGAATCAATTGCATACAATCCAACGTGAATCGTATGACCAGCTTCTATCATAGCTTCATTACTATACTTCGTCATAACATCAACGCAAGCTTTAACTTTGGCGACACCTTTACCATTGACTCCACCTTTTATGGAAATGCTGCCTTCTTTTGATTCAATCAAACCAACAGCTCCTATCCCCATAGCACCAAGAATAGCAATATCATTTGTTGCAGTCACATTAAACTTGTCTTTTACAGTTCCTTTTATCGTCACAAAGCCATCAAAATCAATATGACCTGTATTGTAATCAACATCCCCGTAGATAATCAAATGATTATCTACACTTATTTTCCCTGCTCTTATTTTTACAGCACCATCTATTTTTGCAAAAATTTCTTCCATATCATTTTCATAAACCATATGTCTGACAGTTCTCAAATCAAATATCAACTTATAGTCACGTCCGATTTTGGCTGGAATCACTTCATTTCTTATAGAAATGCCATCTTGTCCTTTAGTTGCTGGTGTCTTTTTACCCAGCCACTCACCAGAGCTGATATTATCAATCAACTGCATATCGTAGTGATTGACACTCCCATCAGAATTCAAAACGGGTTTGTTCTCACTTAACTCATAATATTCTATGACAGCATCATTTCCATCAATTGGTGATATACCTTCAGCAATCAAGACTTTTGTTCGAAGAGGAACATCAATAAATAACTCACTTTTTATTCCAAAAGTAATCCCTTTTTCATGAAGCTTTTTCCGAATATGTTCAAACTATTTCATCTGTTGTTTTTTCTTGATCTTTTAAATTTATAGTAAAGTAAGCATACATCAAGTCGGAGCTGATTATAAACTCAATTATCGGTTTTAAACTACCGACTTCTACAGATTTACGAAGGCAACTCCAAAGCATTCTTAACAGCAGCAAACTGTGTAAGCTTTATTCTCGGTATATTATCACAAATAGCCGTAAACTCTTTCATCTGAAAGTTTTCTTTTAAAACAAATAATCGAACTCTAGATGCTATTTCTTCTAGTACTATAAAATCATTATTAAATAGTATCAAGTTGAATGCCCTCCATATCTGCAATTTTTCTTACTACACTATTGTGAATATGGGGACCAATAATCTCATCTGCAATATTTTTTAGAGAGTCAACAGCGTTATCAACTGCACAACTCAAATCTGCAATCGAAAACATTTCAATATCATTGGTATTATCTCCAAAAACTATTAATTGATCTACTGGAATCGTCATCATATCTTTTAAGGCTTTAATACCATTGGCTTTTGTCGACTCATTTGAATGTATACTCAACCAATACCAAGGTTTATAGTACATATCTTCCCAAGCATCGACTATTATATTATCATATGATACCAGTTTTTCCTTCAATTCCAATATTTTTTCCTTTGTATCAATTACAGTAAATGCCATAACTTCAGAATCAAACGGAATTGCTTCGATAGCATTAACTCTGACTTTTAGATCAATTTCTCTATCTCTAATATAGTCTGTTGTACCAGTCGATACAGTCCCTGAATAAAACAATGCATCCACTCCTTTGGTATGAAGAGATGAGAGCACTCCATAAGGTATTAATAGTTTGAACAAGCTATGGGCTATTTTTTTTTCAATTGCGTTTATAACATAATGTTGCCCTGTTTCAAAATCTGAAATATACGCACCATTAAATGCTATTATAGGTAGAGTTAATGGAATATCCTGTAGTAATATCTGTATTGACTGAACACTCCTTGCACTCGCTACAGTAAACATTACATCTGATTCAATTAATTTTAACAAACTTTCTTTTGATTCATTAGACAAACAGCCTTCCTCATCCAATAAAGTACCATCTAAATCTGTTATGTATAAATTCATATCTCACCTCAACAGTTTACAGAAATTCCCTATCTACAATTATAGGTAATAATTTAACATATTGCAAACTCAAGATGTATCCTAAAATAACACACTAAAAAATTACTTTAGAAATGCCGTTTTTTCTGTTTTAACAACTCTCTTTCGGGCATATTAATAAAGGAGGATGGTGAAACGATGAGAGATATTATTTTTTATAAAAAACTATTTGGTGATCAATTTAAATTTATGAAGATGGAAGAAAAAAATGATATTGTAAGAATCATTGATGTGCCTCATATCAACGATTTTGAGCAAAGAATCTTACAATTGGGAGGCAATTTAACTGTACCCACAGTAGAATTAAAGGACAATCAAAAAATCGCTTATTTCAGCGATCCCGATGGTTGCATATTTGCATTATTAGAGCATGACAGATAGCACAGCTATCTGTCATTTATTTCTTTTTCTAAAGATAGGATAACTTCATCACTAGTAGATTGATTACCATATCGGTATTGTTCATAAATATGCGTAATTTTTGATAAATTTGAGTCATTCATTTTTTTATCATAATTTGCTGGTGTCTCAGATGTGATAAATTTTTGTCCTTTGATAATCAGCTTTTGAACATAACGAAAATATAAAGCTCTCTCTTTAGGCAATTGTTCTTCAGGTTTCTTTATAAAACGGTTTTGAAGGTTCTTAAAATAATCAGAAATATTCTCTCTAGTTAATAGCGATTCCCTAACTTCAAGCAGTTCTTCTTCGTCTTCGTCGATGACTTTACCATATGTTTTCTTAAATAAATAATATAGAAGCCAAAGTATACCACCAAAGATTGATAACTCGATGATAAGCTTCAAAATATCTTTTGATTTAAAGTTAAAATCCAATGACCATTTGTCCTTAACCTTATCTCCTTCTAACTTCTTTTTATTTTCAGAAGGTTCTCTTATTTCTATTACAACATCGTCTTCAAGAGGTGTACCTTTTAAAATAACAGCCTCACTCTCAACAACCTCAACACCAACCGCTTCCATTGATGCGTTATATTCGGTGTAATCATTTGACATCACAAAAATAAAAACAGCCAGTATAATTAAATTCGGAATATAACTATAGATGATACGATTGCTTCTTCTATTGATGGTATTAACTGTTTTATTTTGTTCAGAATGGTATCCCTGATCTAAATTCATCTTTACAGCCAACATAAATGTGACCGCGTAAAACAATAATAAATATGGATATATTGATCCAAGCATTACACTTAAATTAATACCTGAAAAATAAACAGCCAACAGAATCAATGAAATCACAATGATAGGCATAAATATATACATCATAGTGCGTTTTTCCATTACTCGCTTTCTCAGATTTCTGGCACTGGCAATCCATATAATTGAATGATAAATAATGAGAGCACCTTTATCAAGGACAGTATATTGCTTATATACAATCACCGTAATTAAGAAAGAACACCCGATGCCAATAATGGGCAATGCTCTTCTGAATTTATCACTTTGCAATAAATCATTGATGAAAAATGCACCTGTACTGAATACCATTGTAGATACAAAAGCAGTACGCATACTGATATGCATTGTACCCACTTGCATGAATAAGAAAAACACCATAAAAATCTTTAAATCATCGTATACAATTCTAATCAACTTATCAAAATATTTTCTTATCATACTGTCACATCGCTTTCTGTTATGTAGTGAATATCTTCTTCAGTGATGTAATGAATGGTGATGTGTTTATTCAGACCTTCGATGACAGTATCCTCAAATGTTAACAGGATAATTTTGTATCCCTTCTTAACATAACTGTTGATTTGTTGAATCGTTAGTTCATCAAAAATGCTTGCAACAATAACCAGTGTTTGGGTATTATTTATTTGCTTTGATGTCTGCTTCAAGAGATAAGAGAGATCTTTGGTATTGTAATAGGTGGCTTTTGCCAAAGCATCCAGTAAAACAATACGTTGATTCTTATGTCTTTTTGGTAAAATAGGATCTAATACAGCTCCATTTGACAGTGTAGCCGTCATACTCAAGCCAACCGAAACTCTATTCATTGCTGCTTCTTCCACAATGCTTGCAGCAACAACAATCATTCGTTCTGCCAATTCGTTGTCACGTTCAAACCATTCGACTTCATTTGTCTGAAGAGATACCAAAATCATTATTGAAGGATCTGCATGAAAATCATATTGTCTAACTTGGAGATCATTGGTTTTTGCAGTAGCTTTCCAATCAATCCTATTGAAAGGCTCTTGTCCTGTGTATTGTCTAACGCCTACTACATCAATTGGATCAGGAATAATCCACCGATTAACACTCACTTCGCCTTGCGGGTTATCATCTATTTTAAGCAATTTAGACAAAGGATAGACTTTTGGATAGACCACCAATCTATGTGGTGCTTCAAATTTTTCACTTCTTTTATGAGCACCAAAGAAATCACCTATTTCAAGAAATACATCCTTAAAGAAGTAATCTCCCCTTTGAGTGGGTTCTACAATATATCTTCGAGTAATTTTTTGAAAAGAAAACAATGATGTGACCGTGATTAAGTCATTATTCAATTTCGTTTTTGTAACGTCTAATTTTGGTCCATGTACTAACATATGATGGGGAATATCTTCAGTATATCTAATCCAAGGAATAGGCAATACTTTGTAATTATAGGATTCCACCGTTACTGCTATTTGATCACCAACGTATGCTGTATCCTCTGAAATCGTTCTAACAAATTTCAAACCTTTTAGAACAAATTTCATCCAAAGAAACAAAAGTGTCTCTTCAACCACTATAATTAACAATAGGAGTGTAACTAATTCCATATGATCTCCTTAATTTTTGAAGTTCTCTACAGGTGTTTTTTCAGACTCTAAAATTTCACTAATCACATCATCAGCAGTAACACCAGTCATCTGTGCACGCCCATCTAATATTAGACGATGTCTAAATATTGGTTTTATCAACGCTTGAACATCATCAGGTGTTACATACGACCTACCTTCTAATGCAGCATAAACTTGTGAGCCTTGATAAAGTGACATACTACCTCTAGGTGATATTCCTAGTTCTATAGAATCGTGCTGTCTTGTACGATGTGTCAATCTAACAATATAATCAACCATCACATCAGAGACTTCTATTGATTCAAAAACCGACATGAGGGATTCTATTTCAGAGCTTTTAATTACAGCGTTTAAAGTATCTAGAGGATTCTTTGTTTTAAATCGTTTTAAGATACTTTCTTCTTCATCAAAATTTGGATATCCTAATGACAGTTTCATAAAAAATCTATCCAGTTGAGCCTCCGGTAGCGGGAATGTCCCACTTTGCTCAACTGGATTTTGAGTTGCTATAACAAAGAACGGCGTTTTCATTTGATGACTTTCTCCATCAATGGTTACTTGTTTTTCAGACATAACTTCTAATAAACTCGCTTGAGTTCTTGGAGTTGCTCTATTGATTTCATCAGCTAACAAAATTTGCGTCATTAAAGGACCTCTTTTAAATTCGAAGTTGCCAGACTTCTGATTAAAATAATTTATCCCTGTAATATCCGACGGCAACAAATCCGGTGTGAATTGAATTCTATTAAAATCAGCATCAATTGATTTAGATAAAGCTTTTGCCATTACTGTTTTACCGAGTCCAGGTACATCTTCTAACAGAACATGACCTGAACAAAACATTGATACCAGTAACATATCTATCGCTTCATCTTTACCAACAATTACTTTCTGAATATTGTCTTTTATTTCATTTCTTACTTCTTGTATTCTTTTTAACATACAGCCTCCTATTTTTTCTATTACCATTATATCATTTTCAGATAATTCGAAATAATAATTTTTCGTAATAGAAAAGACGTGATTGCTCACGTCTAGTAAATACTTAAATCATATTTATCTGATAATGATTCTAATACTTTTACACCTGCTATGGAATTCCCTTTTATATCAAGCGATGGTCCAAATACACCAATACCGTATCGTTTAGGTACAACACTGAGTATACCCCCGCCCACACCACTCTTTGATGGGATACCTACTTTAACAGCAAACTCTCCGGATTCGTCATACATACCACAAGTTGCCATCAATGAGTTAACTATCTGCGTTGCTCTTTTTGGAAGGATCTGCTTCTTCCTGATAGGATCATATCCACCATGAGCTAATACCAGCGCAATTCTTGCTAAGTCCTTACAGGTTGCTTTTATAGCACATTGCATAAAATACAGGTCTAATATCTCTTCAACATTGCCTTCAATATTTCCAATTGCCTTTAAAAAATACAACATTGATCGGTTTCTATCACCAGTTACTTTTTCCGATAAGAAAACACTGTTGTCCACATTGATATTTTCATTATCTGCAAGCAATCTAATAAAAGATAAGATTTTTTCTATTTTTTCAATATTATCCTCACCTTTGACAAGAGAGACAATCGATATCGCACCTGCATTAATGAAAGGATTCAATGGTTTATGTTTATCAAAAGTTTCCAATCTGATAATAGAGTTAAACGGATCTCCTGTAGGTTCCATACCCACTTTAGAGAAAACGATTTCCTCACCTTGGTCAATAAGTGCTAACAGAAATACCAAAGGTTTGGAAACACTTTGAATAGTAAATTTTTTATCGCTATTACCAGCCTCGTAAAAATTACCTTCATGATCGTATACTGCTATACCTAAATCCTCACTATTGGCTTTACCTAATGCAGGAATATAATTGGCTACATTACCATTAACAGATAAAACTTTGCTATTTATAACCACTTCATCTAAAAATGCTTTCATAACATCACTCCTTAATTGTCATACTACGCACCTTAGTTTAAAAAAAAGAAACCTATCTGTCAACAAGTTTCATAAGTTTCTAAATAATCTTTTTCTTCAAGTAAATATAAGATTCTATTTTTCCCAGTACGTTTGGCACTATACATCAAATGGTCTGCATCAAATATCAATTGTTCTACATTTTTTTCAAACTCGGCAATACCACCACTAAATGTAATATTGACATCATATTTAAAAACCATTTCTGAAATATTTTTTTGAATACGCTGACCAATAATCGCACCTTGTTCAGCAGTCGTTTCAGGTAATATGATGACAAACTCCTCGCCACCATAACGTCCTACAATATCTTGTTCACGGATACTTTGGAGTAATACTTTAGATATCCTCGCCAATACCTCATCTCCAAACTGATGCCCATATGTATCATTTAATGCTTTAAAGTCATCTATATCCAACATCATAAGTGACAGAGGTCTCAAATAACGTTTGGCTTGTTTAACAAACTGTTCTAATAGCTCTTGCATATGTCTATGATTATAAAGTGTTGTTAATCCATCTTTAATTGCCAAATCTTGCAACACTTTGGTCTTCATTTCATTTTCTTTTCTTAATATAAGATTCTTACCATAATTATAGAGTTTTGCCATAAAAACAGGTTCATTTACCGGCTTGATCAAATAATCATTTGCTCCTATAGCCAGAACTTTGGCAATCGTTGATTGTTTCTCAATGGAAGATATCCCTATAATAACTGCATTTTCATACTGTTTTCTCAATTCGTACATGACGATTTCACCATCTATATCCGGTAAAATTAAATCTATCAAATAGATATCATAAATTGTTTCTGAGTTTAACAACTCATAAGGATGTGCAAACAAGTCAATATCTACAATACCGTTTCTATCTAAAATATCTTTTAAAATTCTTAATTGTAATTTATCATCATCAAGTACTGCAATAGACATACCCTTAAAACTTTTCCTGTAAGTTTCTTCCTTGTCTATCCTTTGAATCATTTTAACGAAATATGATACTTGACCACGTTCATAAAAATTGGTAATACCAATATTAAAATATTCATAACGTTCATCAATGGTTTCATGATCCACAATGAGTACCATAGGGACTTTAGTTATACCTTTGTAATAAATCTCCTTTATCAATGATTTAATTACATCCGATCCAATTTTCGAATCAAAAATGATAAGATGAATGATATTAGATTCCAAAACATGATAAAAGTCATCTGACGATGATGTTGTACGTACGTTAAATAAGCCAGAACGATCTAGTGCCTGTCGCTCTAACTGATAATTAGTTTCATCACCATATATTAAAATGTTTTTTATATTTGATATATTATAAGCGTCCATATTCAACTCCCCATAGGTTATTATATAATAAAATCTGAAAAATGCACTATCATTCTTAACTTTTTGATAATTTTATATTCATTTAATAGCTTTTATTTAAAAAAAGCTAGCACTCAATGCAAGTCTATGATAAAATCTTGGTATTGTAAGATTAGGAGCTGATATATAATGAAAAAAGTATTATTAACTAAAGAAGCTCTAGCTAAGTTAAATCATGAGTTAGAAGAGCTAATTGTAAAGCGTACAAAAATTTCTGAAGAAATCAAAAAAGCACGTGCTTTTGGAGATTTATCAGAAAATGCAGAATACCATGCTGCAAGAGATGCACAATCTTTTAATGAAACAGAAATTTTAAAAGTAAAAGCACTACTTGATAATTACGAACTTGTTAATACCGATGGTATTGATGTAGGCACTGCTACTCTTAATTCAGAAATCGAGTTTAAGTTGATTGGTGACGACACAATAGAAAAGGTTAAAATCGTAACTAGAGTTGATGCCGATCCTATCAACAATCTTATTTCTAACGAATCACCAATTGGGGATGCATTGTTAGGTCACGTAAAAGGTGATATTGTAGATTGTCAAACACCAAATGGGGCTTTAAGAATCCAAATTTTAAATGTAACACATGATTAAAAAAAAGAACTGTATCGAAAGTGATCTCACTTCGGTACAGTTTTTTATTATCAATAACCATATTTCTTATACGCTTTAACCAAATCATACACAGTATTACTCGATAGCCATTCTGACATAACTGCAACGTGATTAACTTTCAATTTTTCTGACTTTTCAATAGTAATCCCACCAAGAGCTATCACATTAGAACTTTTAATATGATCAATTCCTTTTGCTTTTACCCCTTCTTTACAGGTTGTTTCAAATACAGGACCATAAAAAATCAATTGATCATTCAATGAGTAAACTTCCATTTCACTATGAGTTGAGACCGTAAAACTCGCAGATGTTCTTTCATGAAAACGATTGTGTTTTTTTAAACCTAATTCGTCTGCGATAACATCTCGATGACAAATGACTAATTCTGTTTTAGTTTGAGTTAACATCTGAAGCATGGAAACGGCTAATTTCCTATACTCATCATCTCCTAAATCATTCTCTCTTAACAGTATATAATCAACACCTGCTAAGGCGGCTTCTCGTGTTTTTAGAAGCAGTTTTAATTCACCACACGCATTTCTGTTGGTAATAAAAAACAACATTAATCTTCTCTTAAAATATTGATTTCTTTGCCTTCCATGATTCTGTTCATATTTCTCATAGAACACATTTTACCGCACATTGTACAAGAATCATCATGTGCAGGTTTTGATTCATGTCTGTAACGACTTGCTTTTTCCGGATCTATGGCCAATTCAAACATTCTTTCCCAATTGAGTTCTTGTCTTGCCTTGCTCATTTTATTGTCCCAATCTCTTGCATTCGGAACACCTTTTGCAATATCAGCAGCATGAGCAGCAATTCGAGTGGCAATGATGCCCTCTTTCATATCCTCCATCGTTGGTAATCTTAAATGTTCAGCAGGTGTAACATAACATAGGAAATCAGCCCCTGAACTTGCTGCAATAGCACCACCTATCGCACTCGTAATATGATCATAACCTGGTGCGATATCTGTTACAATAGGTCCCAAGACATAGAATGGCGCCCCGTGGCATAATTTTTTCTCCAACAACATATTTGCCTTAATTTCATTCAATGCCATATGGCCAGGTCCTTCAATGATGACTTGAACATTTTTTTCCCAAGCGCGTAATGTTAATTCTCCTAAAGTCATCAATTCTTTTATTTGAGAAGCATCTGTAGAATCACTTATGCTACCAGGTCTCATAGCATCCCCTAAACTCAACGTAATATCATACTTAGCACAAATATCAAGCAAATCATCATAATACTCATAGAAAGGATTTTCGGCCTTATTCAGCATCATCCAAGCATACATTAACGAGCCGCCTCTTGATACGATATGAGTTAATCTTGGATTTCTTTTGAACACTTCAGCCGTCTCTAAATTCATACCTGCATGTATCGTCACAAAATCAACACCATCTTGACCATGTTTTTCAACAACATCTAAAAACTCCTTCGCTTGAATATCTTGTAATTCTTTATCATAAAATCCTAATGCATCATATACAGGTACAGTACCAATCATTGCCGATGATGTTTTTACCAAAGCTTGTCTGAATTCTTCTGTTTTCCCAAAAGAACTTAAGTCCATAATAGCTTCTGCTTTCATCTCAACAGCCATTCTAACTTTATCCATTTCAGGTTCGATATCAGGGCAATCTTTAGAGATTCCTAAATTAACATTAATTTTTGTCCTCAAACCTTCTCCCACACCTTCTGGATTCAAATTATGATGATACTTATTGGCAGGTATAACAACAACACCTTTTGCCATCTTCTCCATTAAAACTTCTACTGCCATATGTTCTTTTTCAGCAACAATTTTCATTTCCTCTGTGACTATGCCTTTTTTAGCAGCATCCATTTGTGTTGTATAATTCATGATTTAACTCTCCTCTTATCTGTTCAATTATTCCTTTAATATCCTCAGCACTACAAATTTCAGATATCATTGCAATCTGGTTTATATATGGTTTTATTGACTCTAACCTATTTATTTTAATACCGCCTATAGCAACATAAGGTATTTTTATTTCATCTGAGACTTCTTTTAAAAATTCAACACCTTTTGAGGCAACCACATTTTTTTTTGTTTGTGTCAAAAAAATGGGTCCGACGCCGATATAATCAGCAGACTCTAAAACTGCAAGTCTTGCTTCTCCTATGGTATGGGTTGACACACCAATGCACATATCTCCTACTATTTTTCTGGCATCTTTTATGGACATATCATCTTGCCCAAGGTGAATACCATCAGCTTGGATGATTTGTGCTATATCAATATCATCATTTATAATAAAAAAGCCATCATATCGATTAACAAGAATTTGTATCGCTTTACATTCTTCTAACTTTTCTCTTTTAGATTTTGATTTTTCTCTGTATTGAATAATCCGAACACCCGATTCTAAGGCCTGTTTTGCCACCTCAAAATTGCTGCGACCATTTGAAAATTCCTCACCTAAAATCAAATAAATGTGTTCATCAGACGGATACATCTTTTTAACAATTTTTTTTTCCAAATCATAACTATGATACCTTAGCTTCTCATAAGATTTGGAAATGTCATAAAACCCCATTATCTTTAAATGTTCTTCAATAACCCGAAGCCCTTCTTGAGCTCTTTTTATATTTGCCGTTAGAAGTTCCGACTCAGAAGTTTTAAAATCTAAACGGCTATTATAAGAAATCTCATTTCCGACATCTCTGATACTATCTCTCATATGAATCAATAACCTATCCTGGAACAACTTTCTGACTTGATGACGCATCTCTCTTAGTTCTGTTGCAACCAGTTTGTTATTTTTCTTGAATCTCATATAATCTTCTACAACTCGCAATCCTTCAGAAACACGGTTGATATTGGCATCTATTATTCTATACATAAATCCACCCAATCTTTTAACACAGGTTGATAGCCGTAACTTTTCAAACTACTGACCATCTCTTTTACACTACGTTTATCAGCAATGTCAAATTGAGCATCACCTTCTGATTCAGATCCATGTCCTCCTACTGATGTCATCACACCAGCAGACATTTTAGATATCCCCAAAGGCAACATATAATCTCTAAAAGCAGCGGTTTCTCTTGTAGAGAGAGTTATACCTACGGAAGGTAAGAAGAGTTTTAAAGCCAATATAATGTGTACTAATACTCTGTCTTTTATCTCAATGCTTTTAAAAGTTTGTCCAATAAACGGTCTGATACGCGGCACAGATATACTGAAATTTATACCTGGATACTCATCTTGTAATGACTTCACATGGCATCCTAAAGCATACACCTCAGATTGCCAATTATGCAGTCCTAACAAAGCCCCCATATTGATATGGAAAAAACCAGCATCCGCAGCTCGTTTAGCGGCATTCAGTCTATAGTCATAATGACTTTTAGGACCATACGGATGTACTTCCTGATAACGGGTTCTGTCATATACTTCTTGATAAATGGTCAAACTGTCAACACCAGCATCAACCATTTTCAAATAATCCTCATTTGATAAAGGATAAATTTCTATAGCAATGCTATCAAAGTATTTTTTTAGAATCTTAATCGCATCTAGAATGTAAGAAACAGGTGTATCCTTTTCACTCTCACCAGTCAGAACTAATATATGACGTAGACCAGACTGTGATATAGTTTGTGCTTCATTCTCTACATCTTCCAAACTCAGTTGATGCCTTTTAATTTTATTCTTGGCATTATAACCACAGTAAACACATTGGTTCACACAATGATTTGATAAATAAAGTGGTGTATACAGCGTTATTGCCTTACCAAAATGTTTCAGATGTTCTTCTGAGACTCTAGAAGCCATCAACTCTAAGGATTCATCTGAAACAGGTTCCAATAATTTCAAAAACATATCTTCGCTTATTATTCTACTCTTTAAAATCTCCATTTTACTTCCTCAAGAAGCCAGTGAGTGGCGATGAAGCTTGTGCCAACTGACTCATTTTTCCTAGTTTTGATAGATAAGCAATATGACCTGCTTGAGTTGCATAATTAAACGCTTTTGCCATTAGTATCGGATCTCCAGCAGTTGCAATCGCTGTATTAACCAAAACTGCGTCAGCACCCATTTCCATGGCTTCACTCGCATCAGATGGCTTACCAATACCCGCATCAACAATAACCGGAATCTTAATTTCATCTATTAAAATTTGAGTTAACTCTTTTGTTCTAATACCTCTATTGGTACCGATTGGTGCTCCCAAAGGCATAACTGCTGCTGCTCCAACATCAACGAGTTGTCGCGCCACATATAAATCAGGATTCATGTATGGAAAAACATGAAAACCTTCTTTAGCAAGAATCTCTGTCGCCTTTAAAGTTTCATAGTTATCAGGCAACAAATATTTTTGATCTGAAATCACCTCTATTTTGACCCAATCTCCACATCCCATTTGTCTAGCAAGTCTAGCAATCCTCACTGCTTCTTCCGCCGTTCTAGCACCTGAAGTATTAGGTAGTAGAATACAGTCTTTAGGTATGTAATCCAAGATATTTTCATCTCTAGAACCTATATCAACTCGTCTTAAAGCCATTGTAATCACTTTGGTGCCAGCTGATTCAATAACATCAGGTATAATTTGTTTATTCGGAAACTTACCCGTTCCAATAAATAAACGTGAGTTCAATGATTTACCACCTATTTTAAAAGTATCCATTAGCCACCTCCTACAAAACTGACAATTTCTATTTTATCGTCCTTTTTCAACATCTGTTCATCGTATAATTTTTGTTCAATGATTCTATTATTTATTTCTACTACAATCATTTTTTCCTTGATCTCAAGTGCATTCAACAAATGAGTGATGGACATCTCATCATACAGATAGTTTTTTCCGTTTATTATCATTTTTTCCTCCTTTTTACATTGACTGAGTAAAAAAATCAGCAATTGATATGATGGGAATTAAAAAAACTCACCAAAATAGGTGAGTTTATACATCAAATCAAACTTCCCTACGTTAGTATTAACTAAATCAGGTTATAAGGGTCAGGTGTATCCTTCTCAGCCAACGGCTCCCCTAGTTCATATTATTCATTTACAATGTCATTATAGTAGACATAAGTATATTTGTAAAGGCTATTCTGTAATTCTATCTCCGCTTTTTAAAGTTGGTTCTGGATTATCCACGACAATATAGGTAAATGAATCAGGTAAGGTTTTATCACTCAAACCAATATATTCATCTCCTACGTAAGCAACACTACCATAAGATTTAACAAGAGTAGCTGAGTTACCAAGTATGCCACCTTCATACAAAACACAATAGAACTCTACACGGGTATTATTTTTTATTTCACCTTTGCTAATAATGGCTGTCCGGGGAATATTAGCCTTTGAGCCAGGTTCTTGAAGTGATCTCCCTGAAACTACTTGACCTATTTTAAAATCTTTATCTGATTCAATTATTGCTTCAATCCTGCTAACGCCTTTAACAGCGTCATAAACTTTAGTTATTTTAGCGGATACCGGTGGCTTGTTTGGATCATAATCTAATAACACTGTATTATTTTTTTGTATTAAATATGCAAAAGCTTGATCAAAACTTGCTTTATAAACAAAAGGTTCATCCATATCAACATTATTAACCGTCATGATAGGTGTATCGATTTGATGATACCCTGATCCAACTAAGTCAGTAATGACACCTGCTTCGCTTGCATAACAAATTCCGTCACTACTAACATGTTCATAAAAAGCATATTTCTTTTCCAAATCCAATACTTTATTTTGTAATTTTAAAATATCTGATTGTAGAACACTCGACTCATTAGACTGTTCGAAAGAGGTGTCAGAAATATTCTGTAGACTTAATGAAATATCATATTTCTTATTTTCAATTTGATTTTTTAGTGCATCAATATCTTGATAATACAAACCATCATCATTGATTTCCATCACGACTGTAAGTTTATCCTCCAGTTGAATCAGTTCTGATTTTAACAGCTCCAATTTCTTTCCTGTAAAAGACCCCCCTGTTAGTGATTTGTACTGTAGCTTTAAGTTTTCTATTTCTATTTCAATCGATTCTTTTTCTTCAGTCAATTCCGTCACTACAGATAAATTATCGATTCTGAATATCGGCTGATTCACTTCAATCTTTTCACCTTCCTCAACGTACCATTCAACTATATTGACCGGATAATAAAATCTAATACGTTCTTTTTCCTTTACATCTATTTCGCCTTGAAATGGCACTGTAACATCAACTTCACTGATACTATATGCTCTAAAAGTATCAACTTTAGGCAATAAGGCTTCTTGTATTTTATCAGAACTATAGCCAGCAATAAAAATGACACCTATAAATATTAGAAAAACATAAACCATTATTTTCATCAAACTATATTTCATCACTCACCTGCTTATCTATTCTGTATGTATGGAAAAGTCTGATTGAAACTAACATCGAAACCAAACTCCATACAATAAAATCCCTTCTTATACTGATAAAACCATATCGGAAACTTATGGTCACTTGATCGAAATAATACTTAAATAAATTGTACCAACTCTCTACAGACATAATACTGTTTGCAATCAGACGTTTAGGAATATTTATCTTTGATAAACATATTATTGTCGCGGTAAATACCACCATCATGATGATTATTTTTACGAAGATCTGAAGAAGTTCTCTTGATTTTTCTTTGGCAATCATGCGATAGAGCTTCCTTACTTTTTCTTCAGTAAAATATTGTTTAAATACTTTAGATTCATCTATAATCTTTTTGATCCAATGTATCATATACTGAATCAACCATATAAAAATAATAAATATCGAAATATTTTTAAACACTAATGCGTACTCGTAATTTACAACGCCAGTTCTTATTTGACCTCCATTTAATACAATCTGAGTTCTTAAATATGACTGTTTGGCTGGGATATTCTCTTGAGTTTTCACATGAAATGAGACCAATCTCTTAACCCAATTTTGAGTTAATAGTTTTTCGTTGTACGGTATCATAATATCATGAGAATCTTCTAGTATTCCTACAACAGTATACACATTACCCAGCAACTCATATTCTTCGCCTAATACATCTAAGTGTCTAAATTTCAAACCAACAATTTCATCACCGAGAACAATACCATCTTTAATATCTTTACTGACATGAAGTCCTCTGTATAACTTCTCATCTGCAAAATACTGAACTTTTCCAGATGTCATTATCAAAGTGCCTTCACCATATTCCTTCTCATATCTCAGTTCGTAAACCGGTAGCTCAGAGTTTGATAAATCATCTAAAAAATCCGTTTTTATATTATTCTTTAGTTCAAACGAAATAACATTGGGGTTGTAGATAGAACTGAAGTATATAGAAATACACATGAACAATGATGAAACTATTAAGAATAATATGCCCCGTTTGTATATTCTCATCGGACCTCTTCACCATCCTTTATTTTATAAGATGGATCTAGAATAACATTGTCCAAATCAACTTTTTCCAACGGTTCAATACCTATGTCGTAATCACCTATAGAAACAATCTTTACTTTAATTCGGTTGGCAATATCATTATTTACAATAAAGATTTCAACTGTTTCATTCTCTTTAAAATCGACATTTCCTATTACACAATTTTTTGGTATAACATTTTCAAAAATTGGATCAATGACTTTTTCAGAATAGAACTCTTTTCCATAACCTACTTTGGCAGCTCTATCTTCCAGAAATTCTGCATCAATACGTACTTTCCCATCTTTAATAACATCATATACCTTCAGTACTCTTCCTTTTATCGGCTCTCTAATAACACCATCATAGAACTCAACCTCATCTCCAGCAGCAAGTAAATGGTTATACTCTTCATCTACATAACCAATAAATTTGTATTCTGAAACATCACCAGTGATAGCAACATTTGCTATTCTGACATCCTTTTCAATAACTTGATCCTTTTCAACAATATTTTTTATCACACCTCTATATGTTGAATAATAAATACCTTCTTCATCTACAGAAACATAGGTAGATTTACCTGATTCTATCCGATTCAATTGTTTCTTGATCTCTTGAATATTCTTTTTGATTGTAATGATATCTAATTCAGTAGATGCAACATTTGTACTGTAATTTAAAAGAGCTTCATCATAAGCAATTTGCTGTGAAGCAACTTGATTTCTTGTTTGCGATAATTTATCAAATGTTATAACACCAACATCATATAATGCTTGATCGTTTGAAAGATCTTCTTTTAGATTCGAAAGTTCAGTTTTCATTAGTTGAACTTTTTGCCATACCACACTATTTTGCCCTGAAGTTTTCATTTCCAAACGATTTTTTTCATTCAAAAGTTGTAACTTCAAATCTGATTCTTCATTATCAACAGACAACGAGTCATAATTCATATTAATTTTAAAAACAGGATCACCTATACGCACTTCTTGTCCTTCACTAACTAAAATTTCCTCAATGATACAATCTTTCTTATAGTAGATTGCCTCTTCACTTTTAGTTACTACTTCACCTTCAATTCTAATAGTTGAAGAGACTTTGCCTTTTCTTGCCTGATAAGTATTTACATCAATAATTTGACTGTTAAAATAAGTAGAAATACCTAAGCCTATAATGATGGCAATGACAATCAAGTCTATTATCTTTCTTTTCATTATTTCATCTCCCCTAAACTGAGTCCTTCACTTAGATATTTTTCACCTTTATATATAATGATTACAGCGGGCACAATATACAACAATGCACCTGCATAAAACACACCAAAATCCCCATGATAAATACTTTCTAAAAATACCGAAAGCGGTTGCAACTCTGCATCTTTAATAAATGCTGTAGCTTGTTCAACGATATTCCAATAATCAATAAAGGTTAAAATTATCAAAGCGTATACCGCAGGCTTCACTGTAGGTAAAACGATTCTAAAGAATATTTTAAAATCGCCTGCACCATCAATTCTTGCCGCCTCAATGATTTCATTTGGTATACCTACTATGAATTGTCTTAATAAGAAGACACCAAAGGAGTGAAATACACCCGGAAATATAAGCGCCCAGTGGGTATTTAGTATTTCGAATCCTGTCAATTGTCGGATTTCATCAAATATCAAATAGTTTTGTACCATAGTCACTTGGAATGGTAATAGTATAACAAGTATATAAGCTAAGAATAATAAGTCTTTCCCAGGGAACTTCATTTTAGCAAATGCATAAGCTGATATAACACCGAGAAATACCTGACCAAATATTATCACGCCTACAACTTTTATTGAGTTTGTAAAATACTCGAAAAATTGACTCTTAAAAAACACGATTTGATAAAACTGATCCAAAGAAAAGCGCTTTGGAATCAGCAACAAACCACCATCGTTGAGTTGAGTTAAATCCATAAATGCAGCTGCTAGTGTAGATACTATCGGGAGTATCGATAACATCGCAAGTAAAATCATAAAAACCTTTAATATTCTTTTCATTTACTCACCTACCTTATCTAAATAATTACGTTCTACCTTGTAGAATCCTAAAGCAAACAGGAAAATAAATAAAGTGAATATATAAGCTGCTGCAGTTAATTTTTCGTTTTGTAACTTACCAAATATGTTGTTCATATAATGTTGAAGCATGTATATCTGCGGATTTGGATACGCACCTTGTAAAATATAGACATCCTTGAAAACTTTGAATGAGTTCATAATTGACATAATAGCTACAAAAAAAGTACTCGGTATCATCATTGGAATAACAATATGATACATACGTCTTAAATAACCTGCACCATCAATACTTGCCGCTTCAATTGTACTTTTATTCATCTGGCCCATTGCTGCCATGTATATAATAATGTTAAAACCCGCACTTCGCCAAATATATATGACTATAACCGCTAACATGGCAAAATTTGATTCAATGATACTAAAACCTTGTGCATCAAATACGGTCTTAAAGAATCCAGATACAGCTGCTGAAGGTATTGCTATAGGCAGTATCATTGCAATTTTTATCCAACGACTCATCTTTAACTCATAAATTAACAATGCTATGACAAATGATACAACCATAATTGTCGGTATTGCAATTCCCATGAAAACCATGTTATTTTTTAAAGCCAGTACAAATGCTTCATTATCAAATAATTTTATGTAATTGCTCAATCCTACAAACTCATCATTGAAGCTGCTTCGTTGTAATGAAAATTTTATACCGATAAAGAAGGGCATTATATAAAGTAAAAAGAAACCAACCAAACTAGGCAGTAATATTAAATATGCTTTGTATTTTTTCATATGACCCTCACTATTCATTCAACTTCAAGTATACTTCTCGTTCAAACTTTCTGAGCTTTTCTTCAATTTCTTCTCTTGTGAAATACTTTTCGTTAAATGACATTTCTACAACAAACTCTCTAAACGAATCTTCTAATATGATTGTCTCTCTCGATTTTCTCTGTACTTTTTTTGTACCATCTAATAAACTTGCAATCAATGCATCTCTCGTTTCAAAGGCAAACGGCGCTACTTTCTTTTCCACATTACCAACTTGTCTTGGATGTTTATTCTTTATTTCCTCTTCCAGTGTTGAAACACTAGGTGATAAACCATTGAAAAGCTTCTTCTCATATATATAAAACTGGTATTTATCAGATATCAATAAATCCAAGAAGTCCAAACCATATTCTAAATTGTTGCCTTTTCTGTTAACGATAAATCCGAGATCAGAAACATTGTTTTCTCCTCGGTGAACTGTAGGTAACAACTTTACAGGGCGATACAAAAGCGGATGATATGTACTATAAGGATGTAAAGCATTTATACTTTCTGTTAAGACAAAATTATTATAACTGTTCAACCTTATTAAATAACTATTCCATTCCCATGCGTCATCAAAATTAAGGTTCAATATATTTTGAAGTTGTGTGAGTTCCAATTGACCATATTGTTCATAATCCGCTGAAATAAATCGATCTCTGATTGCCATGATTTTATCTACGTTTTCCTCAGTATTAAATCGAACAACTCCAGTTACATCAATAAACTCAGCATCCATAAAATGATAATTATAAACTCGTTCAAACTCAAAGTACTCAATATACACCTGGTTTGACTCAAACCACTTTGCTTGAAGAGAATAAAAATCCTCTTTGGTCCAATTTGCATCTGGTACTTCTGCACCCATCTCTTCAATAACATCTGTATCAATTAATGTCCCAATACTAAACATGCCAAGTGCTACATAATATCCGTCTCTTAGAAATTCATATATATTATCATAATTCTCTAGTTTGTCTGATACTTCTAATGCAATACCATAATCCAAATATTCATCTATTGACTCTACTTCTAAATCAACCATTATAAGTGTTGGACCATTATCTGAGCTTAACAAAAGATTTTTTTCTCTTAAATACTCATCTCTGGTTTCCACATCTAAGTCAATAATCTTAATTGTCACTTTATCATCATAGTCAAATTCCTTCATCGTGATAATATTCGCTATAGATTGAATATCACCATAATTTCGATTGCCATAGTAATAAAACTCCGGCATCAAAATGCTGATTACATGACCTTCATCATCAAAGTACTCTTTTAAAGCTTTTTCACTTTCTGTTAACTGATTTTCTTTTATATATTCAACAATTTGCACACTACCAAATGCAATTAGACAAAATAATACTATCCCAATAATCCGTTTCATCACGCCCCACTTTCTAAATGTTCTTACTAATTCAGTATATTTCAAAAAATATCCATCTTCAATTTTATTAATTTTTCTTAATATTCAGTTATGAATTGAATCGTATGTTAATACATAATTTGTTGAACAGAATATGAATGATTTCTTATGCTCTTTTGTGTTATAATTGTGATATCTATATTACATTAAAATGGAGAAAACTTATGAATGATGAGCTAAAAAAATATGATATCATTGATACCTTTGATGAAAACAGGTATCAGACAGTGCTTATGGGAATTGATAACAGTAATTATCAGGATATTGTTATTATAAACAAACTTTATAAATCGGAACACATTAACAACAAGTTTATGGAACAGTATAAAAAAATAACAGATAATCTACTATCTGTACATGAAGCTGATAAAGAATTCACTGTTGTTAATCAGTATGAGCAAGCTTCCTTATTATCTGATTTTTTAACAGAAGTTTCGCTCGATTTAGACGAAAGAATTCGCTTAGCTAAAAGTTTTTTATATCAATTATCAGATTTTTCTTCTTTTGAACTTGCTATGCAGAAGGTTTTTATACAAAGTGATCAATTAACTATTAAGAACGGCATATTGAAATTTAGTAATTATATTTTCCTAAAAGAATTTCAAGCAGAGATATCACAAATCGAACTAATTAGAGAAATCGGTAAAACTCTGGAATTGATTCTGCAACTTCATCGAGAAAAACTTACGAGTGAACTGTCAAGTTTACAACAATTTATTTATCAATTACTCAATTTTGATGATATTCATGATTCTTACGACGATCTTTACAATAGATTTAAAGTAGTTGCAGCAACTATAGGAGAAGACGCTATTTTATATTGTCCTTCCATTGACACACCACAAAACACAGATGCAATTATCGAAGCATATAAACAAGTCCGTATTCCAAAAGGAGTGATTGCACCTGCTGCGGATGAGCTTGAATCACCTTCAAAGGATGAATCAACTGATGAAGATGAATCCGACAAAATCCTCCAATTACTACACGAACTTGAAGAAGATATCACGCTGGTTGAGGATGATGTTAAGATTATAGAAGAAAATATTGAAGAAGAGGAAACTATTCACTTTGATTTGGATGAGATGGTAGAAAAAAATGAAGAAATTCTCATCGAATCACTGGATGATGATATAGAAGATATATCCATCCCTTCCGAAGAAATTTTAGACAATGCTTTTGAAGAATTGTCAAAATTTGGTAACGAGGATTTAGATGACCTTTTGAACTCTACTGATTTTGAGGTTATAGAGAATGTACAAGAGGAAATTACTGAAACCGAAACCATTGTACCAAACTTGGATGAGTTGATTAAAGCTTCTATAAAAGATGTATTAACAGCTTCTGAGGATATTTCAAATACCAAATTAGATGAATCATCAAAATTACGTGACGAGGATTTTGATGACCTTTTGAATTCTACTGATTTTGAGGTTATAGAGAATGTACAAGAGGAAACCACTGAAACAGAAACCATTGTACCAAACTTGGATGATTTGATTAAAGCTTCTATAAAAGATGTATTAACCGCTTCTGAGGATATTTCAAATAACAAACTAGACGAATCATCAAAATTACGCGACGAGGATTTTGATGACCTTTTGGAAGCAAGTGAATTTGAAATAAAAGATGATCCTATTTCTGAAACAATTGATTCAGAAATAGTGTCGAAAGATTTAGACGAACTGATTCCAACACCTTCAAAAGCTTCTTCTGATAACGATGACATTATTCCAAGTGAACCACATTTTGAAGACATCATAATTACAGATACTATGAATGAACAGGTATCAGTTGAGAATCAGACCACGTTTCATGATGAAAAACACCATTCTATTCATTTAAATAAAGCCACAGATGATCCAATACAGGAGATTTTAGATAGAAATGACAAGCAATATAGCGATTTATATGTTACAAATAATAAGAGTAACAAGAGATTTTTACCAACTTTTCTTTTGTTCTTCATTGTTTTAATCATTATCACATCGTTATTAATCTTTTATTCTAGTACATATATGTAGGTGGAAAATGAAAATTAAAACAATTATAGTCGATGATAACAAACAAATCCTGGATTCACTTATTAAACACTTGGAGCAATTTGATTATATTGATTTAGTCTATTCAACATTAGATAGCGAAGATTTCCTTGAGACCGTTTTAGAAGAAACACCTGATTTAGTAATAATGGATATTGATATGCCTAGATTAAGCGGCATTGAACTAGGTAAAATATTGAGAGAAAAGTTACCTTATTTGGAAATCGTTTATGTAACCTCTCACGGTGAATATATGAGAGAAGCATTTCAAGTTTATGCCAGCGACTTTTTAGAGAAGCCTTACGATATCAGCAGATTAAAAACAACTTTAGAAAGAATTGCGAAGAAACTAAATGTTACCGAAGAAATAATCGAAGTCAAGTCACAGAAAAATATCAGACATCTCAGAATTTCTGAAATAATCTGTCTTGAAGCCTTTAAAAGAAAGTCTATCATTTATACTGAAAAAGAAGAAATTGAAGCCGATTATGCTTTCAATGATCTGTTGGAATTGCTTGATTCTAAGTATATCTATAAAAGTGCAAGATCATTTGCAGTCAATATATTAAGAGTTGAAAGCATACAACCCTTTTCAAGAACTTCGTTAGAAATTATTATGAGAGGTACTGACATGAAACCGCTTCTGTCAAAAAATAACTATGATGAGTTCAGAGTACTCATCAAGGAAATAAATTAGAGGATAGCAATTGCTATCCTCTTTGTTTTATTTAGCCATAAATGCTTCAATGTCTTCTACAGACTTAATGATTTCTTTGGATAAGTTTACATGACCCTCTTCGGTAATTAAAATATCATCTTCTATTCTAATACCAATATTTTCTTCTGCTACATATAATCCAGGTTCAACTGTAAAAATCATTCCAGGTTCTAACTTAGCATCTCTAAAACCAAGATCATGTACATCAAGTCCCATAAAATGACTGACACCATGGTAATAATATTTAGACAATTCCTTTGCTTCTTTAATCAAACCAATTTTAATCAATTCCTCACTTAAAACTTCAGAGCATTTCTTATTTAATTCAGAAAAAGCAAGACCCGGCTTCATCATTTTGATAACTTCTTCATTAGCCTTTAAAACTATGTTGTATAACGTTTTTTGTCTATCTGAATACTTACCATTGATTGGATAGGTTCTTGTAATATCCGAAGCATATTGATTGTATTGAGCACCTAAATCCATTAAGATTAAGTCCCCATCATTCATAATTTGATCGTTTTCTACATAATGTAGAATAACAGCATTTCCACCTGAAGCTGCGATGGTAGGGAATGCATTTGTATCAGCACCATTTTTTCTAATAGCGTATCTAAACTCAGATTCAACCACATATTCATAGTCACCTGGTTTTAAATTTTTCATAACACTTTCTAAACCCAGTTGCGTCAAATCAAGTGCTTTTTTTATTTCTTCTACTTCAAAATCAGATTTGATCATTCTTAACTCGCTCATAAACTTATGAACACTCTTTATATCTAGTTCTGGGAAGTTTTTCTTTGCATCTTGAGCAAATAACATCGCTGGAGTCATCTCACCATTATATTTCATTCTTGGTAAATCTAAATACATCTTGTCAAATTTAGTCGAGTAGATTGAACGTGTTAACCAGTTATCAAAATCAGTCAAATACTTTATATCGTCTATTCCAGATATTTCTTTAGTTTGTTCAATAGTAAGTTTTCTGCCAACCCACTTTTCGATATCATAATCAGGTTTTTCAATAAATAAAACTGATTCAGTTTTTTCTTCAAGTTTAGTTAACACAAGAATAAATGTCTCTCTAGTAGTCCCTGTTAAATAGTAAAAATTCTTATCTGGTCTAAAGTCATAATGACTGTCAGCTGTACTTTGTGGTGCAGAACCTGAGAAGAATATAGCCATTTCTCCAACTGACAATTTCTCCAACAAATTCTCACGATTTTTCACAAAAAATTCATTCATATAAGTTACCCCCTTTTTTACACTTATCGATATCAGCATATCATAATTCAAATAAAAATAATAGAACTTTATTTAGCTATCCAAAATAATAAATACTCAATCTATGCTATAATAAAGGGGTATGAAAGGACTGGTTATGAGCGAAATAAACATAGGAAAAAAAATAGCTGATTTGAGAAAATCTAAAAAGCTTACAATCAAGGATTTAGCTGAGGAGGCAAAGGTTACAGCTTCCATGTTAAGTCAACTTGAAAGAGGATTGGCTAATCCATCAATAAACACACTTAAGACAATTGCACTTGTACTCGATGTGCCTTTATTTACTTTTTTCATTGAAGATGAAATCAAAGAGAACCTTGTGATTAAACCTAGTGATAGAAAACAAATGATCATTCCTTCAGAAGGTGATGAACTAATTACATACGAATTACTCTCTCCAGATTTAAAAGGTGATGTCGAGTTGGCTATCATGACACTTTCACCCCAAAGTCATACTTCAAAAGATAATTTCAAACACACAGGTGAAGAAGTTGCTTATGTTTCAAAAGGAAAAGTTCACATTTTTTTAAACGATTCTGAATTGACACTTGAAGAAGGTGACAGCATAAAAATACCACCGAATATGATGCATCGATGGTATAATCCTTATTCAATTGAATCAGTGGTAATTTTTGCTGTTTCTCCACCATCATTCTAATTAATGAATACTATTTAATTGATCAGTCATGCGACTGATCTTTTCTAAATTTTGATCGTATAAGCTATAAACTCTCAATTGAGTAACTTCCCTAATATTATTAAATATTTCAATATTATCAGTCAAAACCCTTAATAAGTCAGGATTGATAAACTCTTTAAACTCTTCTGTTATCAATTCAAATATTTCCTCGTTTGGCAGACCATCACGATAAGGTCTGTTTTCACTGAGTGCTGTAAAAACATCCGACAAAGCCAGTATATCTATCTCAATTGTAAAATCATCATTCTCAATATGAAAAGGATAACCCAGTCCATCTCTTTTTTCATGATGCATTGAGGCCCATTTGCAGATATCATCTAATCCATCCAATCGTTTTAAGATTTGATTTGTATAATAAGCATGAGACTTCATAACCTGAAATTCATCATCGGTTAATTTCGATTTTTTTTCTACAATCTCATTAGGGATTGCAATCTTACCCAAGTCATGTAACAAACCTGCTATTTTCATTTTTTCACAGACGACATCGTTCATTCCCGACAAACGACAGAGTTCATATGCAACAGCTCCAACTGCTTTTGAGTGACTTGCAGTATAAGTACTTCTAGAATCAACTATACTTGAGAATAATTGAGAGATATGTTCGATAACTTCTAAGTCGATTAAAATGTCTTCCTTTTCATCAAAAACCTGATACAAAAGTTGGTTGAATGAAATCGTTTCTAAGTCTAGCCAGAAACGCTCCTTTTTTGAAAGTTTCTTAAAAGCAGAAACACATTCAGGCGAAAAAATTTTTCCTTCTCGTTCCACTATTTGATTTGTTATATTTCCTATTTGAGTGAAATAATTTTGAGTTACATCGTATATAATTTCTATCCGGTCTGCTAAATGAATGATAAAACTTTCGATTGGAACCTCTCTACTCATAAAAATTCTACCTCTACCATCGTCCCAATATCTATGATGATGTAATACAATATCTGAAATTTCTTCAAAGTAATTAAACTCTTTTAAAAGTATTGCACCTCTAATGGCATGAGGATGTGGATTTTCTACATCTAATCGTATTAAATCCTCACGTTCTTTAACATATAGTGCACCTATATCATGAAAGGCTGAAGCCAACACTATTCTTCGAAGAGTTTCATTATCAAGCGCCATCATTTTACCCAGTTCATATGCTATAATCGCAACTCGTCTATGATGATTTTTTAACAAGTAATTGACCAAATCAATCGACTCAATAAGCGCAAATACAATTTCCTTTAATGACATTTTTTTCATAAGAACCTCCTAAGCAAGAGATACCCGAAAGAGAATAATTTAACCAAAAGAAAAAGACGCTGCATCAACAACGTCTCACATTACTTATCCCAACAATTTATCAATTTCATTTACCAGTTTATCAATCTCCGGTTTACTCATTTGACCATCAGCACCAACCGAATCACCTTTATGTTTTAAATCCTCAGTAATCAGAGAAGAGAAAATAACAACAGGTAATTCTTTCAATACTGGGTGTTCTTTTATTCTTCTCGTCAACGTATGCCCATCCAACTGCGGCATCTCTATATCAGTAATCAATATATCGACATAATCTTTAAAATCAGCACCATGATCATTATACAGTTGCATAATATGATTAAATGCTTCTAAACCGTCATTAAAGAATACCAGTTTTCCAAATCCCGCTTTTGTTAAAGTTCTTTGTAGAACTTCACGAATCATCGGTGAATCATCAGCACAAATTACTTTATATTTGGTTCGATCTTTATATTCGACTCTATCAATCCGATCTAGGTTAATACCTGATTGTGGACTGATATCCATAACAATCTTTTCAAAATCCAGTAACATTACTATCTCGTTATTGTAATTAATATTACCAATAACTAGAGATGTATTCGTGATATCATTAGGTTTTTGTATATCTGACCAAGTAATACGAGAAATACCAATCACCTCTTCAATTGCAAATGCAACCTTCAATTGATTGAACTCACATACCAAAGTCATAGCCTTACCAACATCTGGATTTTTTCTGCCTTCTAATACTTGAAGCATATCTATAATAGTAATGACTTCACCACGAATTAAAGAAACACCTGGTACCGCAATATCTGCATTAGGTACTTTAGCAAGATTGTCAATATGTAACAACTCACTCACCTTAACAACGTTTATAGCATATAATTCCCCTGCTACCTTAAACCGCAGAATCTCAACCTCATTCGTTCCACTTTCAAGTAAAATTCCATCTTTATTAATTTCCATATATTCCCTCCTGCGTAGCCTAATTATTTGCTTTATAGCTATATACCCGAAGTTTGACTTCGCTATCACTTAATTTATATTATAACATTAAATAAAAGAAAAAAAGTTAGCTTAGCTAACTTTTAAGTAACATTTAGATAATTCCCATTTCCTTACCAACTTCTTCAAATACATCTACAGCTTTTGAAAGTTGCTCTTCTGTATGTCCTGCTGTTACCATACAACGTACTCTACCAGTACCAAGGGCTACAGTTGGGAATACAATTGCTGATACATAAACACCTTTTTCTAGTAATTTTCTAGAGAATTCCATAGATTTCGCCTCATCTCCAATAATAACTGGAGTAATAGGTGTTTCGCTTTTACCTGTATCAAATCCAAGTTTGCCTAATTTTTCTTTAAAGAATCTTGCATTTGACCATAATCTATCTGTATATTCACTTGAATTCATTAATAATTTTATTGCTTCAATAATTGGCATAACTGCTGCAGGTGGTAATGCTGTACTAAATAAGATTGGACGTCCTCTGTGGCTCAACCATTCTTTCATAACACTTTTACCAGCACAGTAACCGCCTATAACGCCAATACCTTTTGACAAAGTACCAATACAGAAATCAACTCTACCGTGTAAACCAAAGTGATCTACAGTACCTCTACCACACTCACCTAATACGCCTGAACCATGTGCATCATCTACATATGTTAATGCTTCGAACTCCTCTGCTAAATCAACAATCTCAGGTAATTTGGCTAAATCACCATCCATGCTAAATACACCATCAGTAATAATTAATACAGTATTGTAGTCTTTTCTTCTTTCTTCAAGAACTCTTCTTAAATCAGCCATATCACTATGTTTAAAGATTGCCTTATCAGCTTTAGAAAGTTTTACACCATCAATGATACTCGCATGATTAAGCTCATCAGAAATAATTAAATCACCTTTTGTAGTAATTGCTTGGATAACACCAGCATTACAGTTGAAACCAGATTGGAATACCATTGCAGCTTCTTCTCTTTTAAATTCAGCCAATAACACTTCCAATTCTTCATGGATATCCATGTTACCTACGATTGTTCTAACAGCACCTGCTCCAACACCGTACTTTTCAACCGCTTTGATTGCAGCAGCTTTCAAAGTTGGATGATTGGCAAATCCCAAGTAGTTATTAGATGATAAATTGATAACAGACTTTCCGTTTAATATAATCTCTGCTCCATTTTCACCCTCTAATACTGGTAGTTTTCTATAAACACCTTGATCTTTTAAACCCTGAACACTATCTTGTAAATACTTTAAATCATGAATATTACTCATTAAAGAACTCCTTTCACATAGCACTTTATTATTATAATTGCTCTCACAATTGTTCTCAAAATACACCTCAATTGTACTATAAATTGCTCAGTTGTTCAATATATCGAACAGAATTAATCGTTATAATATAAAATTATCACACCCGTTGAAATTTCATTGTTTTGATTGATATAACGATGTTCTTTTTCAGCTAAAAAATTAATCGCATCACCAGTATTTAAAGTAATCTCTTCAACACCTATTTGAACTTGTATTTCTCCTTTTGTGACCATAAAATACTCTTCAACACCCTTGACATGTGCTTCGGAGTAATGCTCGGAGTCCGCTTCAAGTTCAACAGAATACATTTCAAACTTTTTATCTGAACTATATGGAAAATATGGATATATTGCATATTTTTCATCTTCTTGTGTTAATCGTTTAATTTGAGATTTTCTAACAACTTTGAAGGTTTCTGTTGGTTCATTTAGCAAAGATGTAAAGGAAATTCTCAGACCATTTGCAATCTTCCAAATCGTACCCACCGAGGGATTGGTTTCACCTTTTTCTATTTGAGATAACATACTTTTACTGACTTGTACAATCTCTGATAATTTTCCGATGCTATAACCACGTTCCTCTCGCATTTTTTTTAAATTGATTCCAATTAGTTCGTTAACTTCTTTCATTTGTCACCTCAAAATAAGTGTATCACAGATTTTCAAAAAAAATAACCACATCATATAATGTAGTTACAAGAAAGAATATTCTGTTAATAAAATATTTGAAACAAAACCATGAGAATAGCAGGTACTGTAAGGATTAGTGCTACAATTGGTAAAACAAATTGTAGAGCTGCAATAATCAATGCCATGATATCCTGTGAAGTAAACTCCATCTCATCTTTAATATCCAGATGTTGGTCATCAAGACCAACATCTGAATGAGTTGCTTTATAATTCATTTACTAAATGACATGATACAAAGTGTTTATCACCTAAGTCTACTAACTCAGGCACTTCTTGAGAACATTTCTCTACAGCCATAGGACAACGCGTTCTGAATTTACACCCAGACGGTGGATTAGCTGGTGAAGGAATGTCACCTTGCAGAACAATTCTTTCTTTTCTATCTCTAGGATGTGAAGGTGGTACAGCTGATAATAAAGCTTGTGTATATGGATGCTTAGGACGATTGAACATTTCATCCTTTTCAGCTAATTCAACTATATTACCTAAGTACATTACAGCTATTCTATCTGAAATGAATCTAACTACAGATAAGTCATGCGAAATGAATAAGTATGTTAAATCCATTTCATTTTGCAAGTCTTTTAATAAGTTGATTACCTGAGCTTGAATTGATACATCAAGTGCAGATACTGCTTCATCACAAACAACAAACTTAGGATCCAAAGCCAATGCTCTAGCAATACCTATTCTTTGTCTTTGTCCACCAGAAAACTCATGAGGGTATCTCTTAATATGATAAGGAGATAAACCACATTTAACAATTGTTTCTGTAACTTTATTTTGTAATTCTTTGCCTTTAAATAATCCATGCTCTTTTAACGCTTCACCAACAATTTCACCAACTGTCATTCTAGGGTTAAGAGAAGAATACGGATCCTGGAATATGATTTGAACTTCAGTTCTAAGTTCTCTCATTTCTTTTTTAGATAATTCCATGATATTTTGACCTTGATAAATTACTTTACCTTCAGTCGCATCAAGTAATCTGATTAAAGTTCTACCAGTTGTTGATTTACCACAACCAGACTCACCAACAAGACCAAGAGTCTCGCCTGCTTCAATATCAAAAGATAATCCATCAACGGCTCTAACATGACCTACAACTTTTCTTGTAACGCCACCTCTAATTGGGAAATGCTTTTTAAGACCTTCAACACGAATAATAGGTTGATTTTCTACATTACTCATTATTTATTTCCCCCTTTGTCATATAACCAGCATCTTACTTTTCTACCGTTAGGTAAGTTAAGTAACGGAGCATCTTCCTTGAAACAAATATCCATAGTCTTTTCACATCTAGTGTTGAATTGACAACCTACAGGTCTAAACAGTGGATTTGGTACAGTACCTGGAATTGCATATAATTCATCACCATTTGTACCCATATCAGGCTTAGAATTCATTAATCCAATTGTGTAAGGATGCATCGCCTCATCAAATAAGTCAAATACATCTGCTTCTTCAACTACTCTACCAGCATACATTACGATAACTCTATCAGCAACTTCTGCGATAACGTTAAGGTCATGCGTGATAAACATAATAGCTGTGTTGTAATCTTTTTGTAAGTTCTTCATTAGTTCAAGAACCTGTGCTTGAATTGTTACATCAAGCGCTGTTGTTGGCTCATCTGCGATAAGAAGTTTTGGAGAACATGCAAGCGCCATAGCGATCATAACTCTCTGTCTCATACCACCTGATAATGCAAACGGGTAATCATCAATTACTTCGTCAGCTCTTGGAATACCAACTGTATCTAATAAAGCAATACTTTCTTTTCTTGCTTCTTCTTTACTTAAACCTTTATGAAGCATTAAAACTTCATTTAATTGAAAACCTACAGTAAATACTGGGTTAAGTGAAGTCATTGGTTCCTGGAATATCATAGAGATATCATTTCCTCTAATCGATCTCATTTCCGATTCACTTAATTCTAAGATTTTCTTTCCTTCAAAAGTGATTTCACCTTCTTCAATAACTCCTGGAGGATTCGGAACTAATCTTAATACGGACATAGATGTAACACTCTTACCGCATCCAGACTCACCTACTATACCTAATGTTTCACCTTCATTTACATGAAAGTCAACACCGTCAATTGCTTTAACACAACCACCCTCAGTATAGAAATACGTTTTTAAACCTTTTACTTCTAGTACTTTTTTAGACATTCCCTTTCACCTCCATTATTTTTTAAGTTTTGGATCTAGTGCATCTCTTAAACCGTCACCAAGGATGTTAAAGCTCATTACTGTAACAAAGATAGCTAAACCAGCTGGAATCCATAACCATGGCATAGACTCAATTTGCTTTTGCGTTAAGTTAGATAACATGTTACCCCATGATGCTTTAGGTGGTTGAACACCAAGACCAAGGAAAGATAAACCTGCTTCTGAAAGGATTGCTCCTGACATACCTAATGTCGCATAAACAATGATCATTGCCATTACGTTTGGCCATAAGTGGCGCGTAATTTTGTTACTGTCTTTAATACCTAATGCCGTAGCTGCTTCCATAAACTCTTGTTCTCTTAATGAAAGGATTTGGGCACGAATCATTCTTGAAATACCTGGCCAGCCAAGCAAACCGATGATTAACATTACATTGTAAATACTTGGTCCTAAGATTACTGACATAGTAATACAGATAAGTAAGAATGGGAATGCCATTACTACTTCTGTAAGTCTCATGATGATTGAATCTACAATACCACCATAGTAACCAGAAATGGAACCGATTAGTAATCCTAAGAATACGTTGATAGTTGTTGCAACCAAACCAACTGAAAGTGAAATTCTTCCACCGTAAACTAATCTAGTGTAAATACATCTACCAATTTTATCTGTACCTAAAATATATGATTTGTTACCTTTTCTATCTTGTTCTAAGAATTCACCATCAGCAGTAATCGTAATTAAACCATCTTCATCTTCCTCACTCCAGTCAATAATCATCTCTTGACCATTAATGTGGTAGATTGCATAAGTTTTCTTTCTATCTGCTAATTTGTTAAATTTATCGTGGTCTTTTTGTAATTGCTTATACTCAGCAGATACTGAATCAGAAACATCTTCTTCTTCTAATGCATCAGTTCTTCTATTAGAACTTTCCTCATTGTGAACAGTACCATTATAAGTAACAACAGAAACTGTCTTAAGACCCATTTTCTTTTGAGCTAGTTCAATTACATCACCATTAACTTCATAACGAACATATTGTTCTTCTGTATTAACTTCAACTGGAGCTAATCTCTCAGCTACTGTAACTTTTTCACCTTCTACATTAACAATTGCAACTTCTTTATCATCACGAATTGTGTAATAAGTCGTATCATCAACTTTAATAGAATGGAAGCTTAAATCTTCATTTAGTAAATACTCCAATCCATTTACGATAAACGTTGGATTAACAGCATCAGCAAAGTTAACTTCAATGACATCCCCATTTGCCTCGTACTTAGCATAAGCATTTTCAAAATCATACTCAACTGATTCTATGTCAGCTACGAAGTCCATAAAGTTACCTTCTACTTGAACAACTTCTCTTAAAGTGAAGTCATCTCCTCTGAACATATATGTTTTACCCGTTTCATCTGACTTCACAGTAAATGTAGACGGCTCAACTTCATCATGTAATGATAAGTAAACTCTCTTCATATCAGGATCATCAGCTGTCGAAACTTGTGATTTTTGTTCTTCTTTGAATACAAATTTACCATTGTCATCTAAGAAATGAATCGTATGGTCATTTGGTCTTACTGTTATATAACTACCAGAAACACCTTCTTCAGGTAATTCCCAATCATACTCATATACATCTAATCTCCAAGGCATATTACCAGCAGGCATGTTACCTTCATTGTAATGGAAAGGTGTTACTATCGGCGCTATGATTGCAAATGTCGATAAAACAACTAATATTATTAATGAAACTAAAGCCATTTTGTTTTTCTTAAGTCTTCTAAAAGAGACAGTCCATGGTGATTCAATTTTTGTTCTAACATCTTGCTCTTGTTCTGGAGCTTTTTTGTTTTCTACCATTTTCTTCCCCCCCTTAGTTGTACTTAATTCTTGGATCAGCTAAACCATAGCAAATATCCGCTAGTAAGTTACCTGTTAATGTTAAAATAGAGAAGAATAAAGTTGTACCCATTAATAAAGGATAATCTCTATCTGTAACAGCTTTAAAAGCAATTGTACCTAGACCTGGCCAAGCAAATAATTTTTCAGTGATGATTGCACCACCAAATAGTCCTGGTAAAGCGAAGCCCAATAAAGTGATAATTGGAATTAAAGCATTTCTAAGTGCATGCTTGTAAATTACAACTTTCTCAGCTAAACCTTTAGATCTTGCTGTTCTAACATAGTCTTGTCTAATTACTTCAAGCATAGCCGTTCTTGTAAATCTCATGTAACCTGCTGCACCTGGTAATCCAAGTACTAATGCTGGTAATACCATGTGATACATTACATCTTTCATATAATGCCAAGTACCTATGTCTTTAGAGCCTGGTTCTGCCATACCTGAAATCGGGAACCAACCTAAATCAATTGCAAACACTTTGATTAACATTAAACCAAAGAAGAATGCCGGTACTGAACGACCTGCAAATGCAAATACCGTTACTGCGTTATCGAATAAAGAGTACTGTTTCGTGGCGGACACTATACCTGCCGGAATACCAATTAGTATACTAATTAATAAAGCCGTAGCTGATAATACAAATGTATTCCACATGTACAATTGGATTACCTTTGTAACTGGTTGTCCATATGCAGTTGAATGACCCAAGTTTTGGTGGAACACTAACTCAGAAACCCATGCAGCATATCGCTCGATTACACTCTTGTCTAAATCGAATTTTTCTCTTAATCTCTGTTTTTCTTCAACTGTCATGTTAGGGTCCATCATTTTAGATGTTGGATCACCTGGCGCTGCAGCGTTCATGAAATAAACAGCGATCGTAATCATGAAAATTACAGGGATCAGTTGCAAAAATCTCCTGATCAGAAAAGTTCTCATTTTTTTACCTCCCCAAAGTTATACTTCCTTATAATATGTTGTTATTTGAAACTATATAAAAACTATATATATGTTACAAATGATTCTATTTAAGAATAACATATTCAAAGACCCATGTGTGTTTTATTATATACACATTTAGTGTAGAAATATTTATTACTGTTAATAAAAAATTAATATTCTTTAACATTTTCTTTACATTTATATAGCCCGGCATTATGCCGGGCTATAAAGTAATGTTTCTTTAAATTTTAATTAGTTAATTATTCAGCTAGGTAATCTAATTCGATATCTAAGATTTGAGAAATGAAAGTATCAAATGTATCTAACTCTAAATTATGAACTCTGTTGTTAACACCATTGATAACAGTACCGATTGAAACGAATAAGTAAGGTACTTCTTCGTTAGCAATTTTAGCCCACTCTTGATATAATTCAGCTCTCTTAGCTTGGTCATATTCTTTGTTAGCTAATCTGAAGATCTCGTTAGCTCTTTCGTGGTGGAAACCAATAGCATTGAATCCGCCAAGAACGTCAGCGTCTTCTCCAAAGATTTGTGTTGGATCTGGATCAACTGCTAAAGACCAACCCATGTTGTACATTTCGAAATCTTGCTTTTCGTAAACTAAATCAGCAACTGCAGCAAATTCCATTAATAAACCTTCAAGTTCAACACCTAATGCTCCCCAGTTCTCTTTAGCAACTGCGATTAAGTTTAGAGGCCAGTCAACATCATTGTATGAAGTCCATACGATTGATAATTTTTCGCCATCTTTATCTAAGATTCCGTCGCCATCTGTATCAGCCCAACCAGCTTCTTCTAATAAAGCAGCCGCTTTTTCTGGGTTGTAGTCATAAGAAGTTAATTCTGAAGTATCAGGATAAGCCCAAGATACTGGAGAAATAGGTCCTAGACATGGAGCAGCAAAACCTTCCCATTGAGCGTCGATAAAGTCTTTTAAGTTAAGACCATACCATAATGCTTGTCTAACTCTCTTATCAGAGAATTTGTCTAATCTTAAGTTGAATCCGATGTATCTGTAAGAGTTTCCTAAGTATTCTTGTACTTCAGCGATTCCTGACTCAGTCATTGTATCATAGTTTTCTAAGTTAGCAGAAACACCTGCGATATCCACATCACCAGCATTAACTGCTGCAGCAACTGTAGCATCTGGAACTACCTTAAAGATAACACCATCAATATTTGCTTTTCCTAAGAAGTAATCATCATTTGTAGTAAATTGAACATATTGTCCAACTTCAAATACTTCAAACTTCATTGGTCCTGTACCCATTGGAGCAGAACTTAATTCAGCGAATTGCTCGAAATTATCCCAAGCATAGTAATCAGCTGATAAGATTCCATAACCAAAATCAGTAATCTTAGCCACATTTGGCTCTTCAATAGTAAACGCGATCGTGTAATCATCGATTACGTTGATACCTTCAACTGTATCAGTTTCTCCAGCTCTGAACGCCTTAACGCCAACGATATCAGATACTGCAGATCCTCTAGAACCGATATAATCAGGACTAGCAATTGTTAAAAATGTAAACTCAACGTCTCTAGAAGTTAACTCTGTTCCATTGTGGAACTTAACGCCTGGAGTAATGCTGAATGTATAAGTTAAGTTATCTTCAGAAACTTCCCAAGTTGCCAAGTCAGCTTCAAATTCAGCGTTCTTATTAACTTTTACCAAACCGTTGAATACTAAATCACATACGTTTGAATCGTATACTGAGTCAGAAAGGATTGGGTTGAACTCACCATCAAATGATGACATACCAACTGTTAATACGTTACCTCTTCTGATTGCTGGGTTAGCTTCTGCCATAGCAGCTAATTCAGCTTGTCTTTCAGCTTCAGCATCAACTGTAGTTTCTTCAGTTGTATTATTTTCTGTAGTATTCTCTGTGTTTTCTACAGCGTTTGTTTCTTCGCCTGCATTAGCAACCTCGTTATTGTTTCCACCGCAACCTGTTAAAGCTACTGAAAGAACCATAACTAATACTAATAACAGTATCAATGATTTTTTAAACATTCTTAATCCCCCTTAGATTAGTTTTCAAACCACCCTACGTAGTTTGCAATGTTTAATTGTTTCATGTTCGAAACAACTTACATGAAGTATTATATAATTTTTATACTATTTCGTCAAATTTCAGAAATGTAACAAATTGTAGGCTCAACACTCTCGTATTGCATGCTTTTCTTAACAATCAGTCTAAATTATTTCGATTTTGTAACATTTTTTATTTACTGTCAAACAATAAAATGATATGAATACGTTTTCTATGAAACAAATTATTTTCTCGTTGAACAAGACATTACCTAACTTAATATTTGCTCATTTTCAACTTTAATTATATCCCGCTAATGAGTCAGGTTTTCAATTATGAAGTCCACAAAAAAAACCCGTCATCATTTAAGATAACGGGGTTCTAGTTCATCATAAGTGTTATTTTAGGAAACACATTATTATTTATCTAAATAAGCTCTACCAAAATAGAATTTACCAAGAACTGTCCTTTCAACACCTTTCAAGTAATCTTGTTGGTGAATTTGATCAACGTAGTTGTAAATTGGAATAAACCATGCATCTTCAACTAAAATCTTTTCAGCTTCTGCAAGCATTTCATATCTTTCTTGTCCCATAGCTGAAGCAGAACCTTTTATCAAAGCATCAAAGTCTAAATTTGACCATTCTGGAGAGTTAAGTGGTGATCCAGTAATATAAAGACCTATAAATGTTAATGGGTCAACGTAGTCACCAATCCATCCACCTCTAGCCAATTGGAACTCATGTGTTTTTCTTAATTCTTGGAATACACCAAATTCCATTGAAGATACTTCCATGTTAATCCCTAGTTGAGTTTGGAATGCATCTTGCATTTGTTGCGCTACCAGTAAATGACCTTCAGTTGAGTTTGTTACATACTCAAGCGTTGGGAATCCTTCGCCATTAGGAAAACCAGCATCGGTCATCAGTTGTTTAGCTTTAGCAATATTGCCGTCCATATCATAGATATCAACACCATATGCCAATGCTTTATCAGAAAAATCCTCACCATTTGCATCTTTGATTCCCGGAGGAATAAAGTTGATTGCTGGAATGTTTCCTGAATTGAGCATATCAGTAATTGCTATTCTATCTATAACAAGTGACATAGCCTGTCTAACTCTAATGTCTTGTAGTTCTGGTACTTGGTTTGCATTTAAATTAATGTAGTAAGTACCCGGTCTAGCTTCGATTCTGAAAGTAGGATCTTCTACTAACAATCTTGGTACTTCCGCAGGTGGAATTGTTGTATTAAAATCAAATCCGCCTGATTCATACTCAGCTAAAGCTGCAGTACCTTCATTAATCATTTTAGCGACGATTTTATCAATCTTAACTTCTTCAGTTTTCCAATACATAGGGTTCTTTTCTAGAACAATTCTATCTCCAGGAACATATTCAGTTAAAATATAAGGTCCATTACAGATAACTGTAGTTGGGTCTGCCGCCCAAGCACCATCGGCTTTTGCTTCAACTGCATCTTGTCTTAATGGTAATAAGGTAGAGAAGCCAGTTAGTCCCACAAAGTAATCAGCAGGAGCTGATAAAACAACTTCGAAAGTAGACTCATCGATAGCCTTACATGAGTCATAATTAAACTCACCAAAAATCCAAGCATAATCTGAAGCTGTAGCAGGATCAGTGTTTCTGTTCCAAGCATATTCAAAATCGAAAGCTGTTACAGCTTTGCCATCTGACCATTTCATACCATCTCTGATGTGGAATGTATAAACCAGACCATCTTCAGATACTTCATGACTATCAGCCATAGCATATACCGGCTTACCATCGACCTCTCTCATCAAACCTTCAAATGTGTTGTTGATAATATGTCCTGAGTTCACAGCTGCACTCAAACCAGGATCTAAAGTTTCAATTGTCGCACCAAGGTTCCAGTTGAAAACCATTTCCTCTGTCGGTTCAGTTACATCAGTTGAATCATCATCTGTTGTTGTGTTATCAGTTGTAGTGTTATTTGAGTCTGTATTATTTACAGCATCATTATTAGAATTATTAGCAGTATTATTTTCTCCACAACCTACAAATAATGAGAAGACTAATGCAAATACCAACATCAATGTAAACATTTTTTTTAACATTTTATTACCCTCCCTATTGTTGTGCTTAAAAGTTTATAAAGAGTCTATTTCTAGACTCTTTGAAATTAATCTAAGTAGTCTAATTCAATGTCTAAAATTTGACTTGCAATACCATCATAAGTATCCATTTCCAGATTATGAACTCTGTTGTTCACACCATTGATTACTGTACCTATTGATACGAATAAGTAAGGTACTTCTTCATTGGCAATTTGAGCCCACTCGTGATATAACTCAGCTCTTTTTCCTTGATCATACTCTTGTTTACCCAATCTAAAGATTTCATTTGCTCTTTCATGATGGAAACCAATTGCATTAAATCCACCAAGTGCATCTGCATCTTCTCCGAAGATTGCTGTTGGATCTGGATCGATTGCTAAAGACCAACCCATGTTGTATAATTCAAAATCTTGTTTCTCATAAACTAAATCAGAAACAGCAGCAAATTCCATTAACAAACCTTCAAGTTCAATACCTAATGCGCCCCAGTTTTCTTTTGCAACTGCGATTAAGTTTAAAGGCCAATCAACATCGTTATACGATGTCCATACAATTGTAAATTTCTCGCCATCTTTATCTAATACGCCATCACCATCAGTATCTGCCCAGCCAGCTTCTTCTAAAAGTGCAGCAGCTTTAGCAGGATCAAAATCATAACTAGTTAATTCCGTTGTATCCGGGTATGCCCATGATACTGGTGAAATCGGTCCTAGACATGGTGCAGCAAAACCTTCCCATTGAGCATCAATAAAGTCTTTTAAGTTAAGACCATACCATAATGCTTGTCTTACTCTCTTATCAGAGAATTTATCAAGTCTTAAGTTAAATCCAATGTATCTATAAGAGTTTCCTAAATATTCTTGAACCTCAGCTACACCAGCTTCTGTCATTGTGTCATAATTTTCTAAGCTTGCTGTTACTTCCATAACATCGATATCACCTGAGTTGATCGCTGCTGCTGCAGTAGCATTAGGTACAATTTTAACAATAACACCATCAATATATGCTCTTCCAAAGAAGTAATCATCAAATGAAGTTAACTCTGCATATTGTCCTACTTCATAAGACTTGAATTGCATTGGACCAGTACCCATTGGCGTACTGTTTAGAAGTTGTAATTCTTCCATTGTTTCGAAAGCATAGTAATTCGGGTTCAAAATACCATAACCAAAATCAGCGATTTTCTTTACATTTTTAGTTTCTATAGTAAAAGAAATTGTATAATCATCAATCACTGTAATACCTTCGATTGTATCTGTCTCACCAGCTTGATATGACTTCACACCAACGATATCAGCAACTGCAGGACCTCTTGCACCTGCATATTCCGGATCGGCAATCGTGTAATATGTGAATCTTACATCTTCTGCTTTAAGTTCATCACCATTATGATATTTTACACCTTCAGTGATTGAAAATGTATAAGTTAACTTATCTTCTGATACTGTCCACGTTGCTAAGTCTGGTACAAATTCACCATTCTTATTAACTTTTACTAAACCGTTGAAGATAAGATCGCAAACATCACTATCATCTTTTGAATCTGAAAAGATAGGATTAAACTTACCGTCTAAACCAGTAACACCATAAGTTAATACATTACCTCTTCTTATAGCTGGGTTTGTCTCAGCCAATGTTTCAAGTTCAGCTTGAACATCGTTCTCTTCATTTACTTCTGTTTCTTGATTGTTTGTATTAGCGGGCTCGTTTTCTTCAGCCACTTGGTTATTTGCAACAACATTGTTAGTATTATTAGACGTATCCCCACAGCCTACTAATACAGTCATCACAATCAATCCCATAACTAATAACATAATTAATGATTTTTTCAAACTACCATCTCCTTTTCGATTAATATCCTATGCGTTTGTTTGTATACTCGTACATGTACACTTACAGTTTAGAAGGTAATGGCGACAAGGTCAAACCGTTGAAAAAACACATATTTAACACGTAATCATTGAAACGACTGAATTGTCAGAATATTGTTACTAATCCGCATAAATAATTTAACAATTGTTAAAAAAGATGTGTCTTCTATGTATCTAAGAAACGTCTTTTTATTAACAATTACATCGATTTCGTTACAAAACCGAAATAAAATGACCTTCCTTTTTTTTTTTGACTGCTTTATTTCTGTTCAAGTTCTATAAATTAAATTCATTTATTTAGATTATCATAATTTGTTAAGGTTAATTTTCCACTCTGTTCTTAACACATAAAAAATAATTTTTAGGTTAAGTAAACTTTGAAATAACTGAATTATTTAATTGTTACAGAAAGCGTATTTTGACTTTCATAGAAAAAAAAAGCCCAGCATCAGCTGGGCTTTAAGACTTATTTATTTAAGTGATCTAACTCAATATCTAAAATTTGAGCAGCAACACCATCGTAAGTGTCTAACTCTAAATTGTGAACTCTGTTGTTAACACCGTTAATTGTAGTTCCAATTGATACGAAGATGTAAGGAACTTCTTCGTTAGCAATTTTTGCCCACTCAGCATATAACTCAGCTCTCTTAGCTTGATCATATTCAGATCTACCTAATCTGAAGATCTCGTTAGCTCTTTCGTGGTGGAAACCAATAGCGTTAAATCCACCAAGAACATCAGCGTCTTCACCGAAGATTGCAGTTGGATCTGGATCAATAGCTAAGCTCCAACCCATGTTGTATAACTCGAAGTCTTGCTTTTCGTATACTAAATCAGAAACAGCTGTAAACTCCATTAATAATCCTTCTAATTCAATACCTAATGCTCCCCAGTTCTCTTTAGCAACTGCGATTAGGTTTAAAGGCCAGTCAACATCATTGTATGAAGTCCATACGATTGATAACTTTTCGCCATCTTTATCTAAGATTCCATCACCATCAGTATCAACCCATCCAGCTTCAGCTAATAATGCAGATGCTTTTTCTGGGTTGAAGTCATAACTGTTCAACTCTGAAGTGTCAGGATAAGCCCAAGATACTGGAGAAATTGGTGCTAAACATGGTGCAGCAAAACCTTCCCATTGAGCGTCTATAAAGTCTTTTAAGTTAAGACCATACCATAATGCTTGTCTAACTCTCTTATCAGAGAATTTTTCTAATCTTAAGTTGATTCCGATATATCTGTAAGAGTTTCCTAAGAATTCTTGTACTTCAGCAATTCCAGCTTCAGTCATTGTATCATAGTTTTCTAAACTTGCAGAAACTTGAGCAACGTCAACGTCACCAGCGTTTACAGCAGCAGCTGCAGTAGCAGCAGGAACAACTTTGTAGATAACACCATCAACGTATGCTCTACCTTCGAAGTAATCATCATTTGTAGTTAATTCTACATATTGACCTACTTCATAAACTTTGAACATCATTGGACCAGTACCCATTGGAGTCGCATTTAATGCTTCTAATTCCTCCATTGATTCAAATCCATAGTAGTCTCTATTTAAGATTCCATAACCGAAGTCCGTAATTTTCTTTACATTTGGCTCTTCAATTGTGAAAGCAATTGTGTAATCATCAATTACGTTGATACCTTCGATTGCTTCAGCTTCACCACTTCTATATGATTCAACACCTACGATATCAGATACAGCAGGTCCTCTTGCACCTACATAATCAGGATCAGCAATTGAATAGAATGTAAAAGCAACGTCGTCAGAAGTTAACTCTTCACCATTGTGGAATTTGATTCCTGGAGTAATGCTGAAAGTATAAGTTAACTTATCTTCAGATACTTCCCAAGTAGCAACATCAGGTACATACTCACCATTCTTGTTAACTTTGATCAAACCGTTGAATACTAAATCAGTAATATTAGCATCTGTTTTGTTTGAGTATAAGATTGGATTGAAAATACCATCAAATCCAGTTTCAGCAACTGTAAGTACGTTACCTCTGTTGATTGCTGGATTAGTTTCAGCAGCAGCTTCTAATTCCGCTGTATTGTCTTCTACTGTAGCATCATTTGTAGAATTGTTTGTATTCTCTGTTGCATTGTCAGTAGCGTTTGTTGTTTCATTTGTTGTATCATTTACATTCTCATTGTTGTTTCCACCACAACCAACTAAAACAGCTGATAATGCTAAAATTACAGTAAGAAGTAAAATCAATGATTTTTTAAACATTGTAATCCCCCTTTAGATTAGTTTGCCTGTTAAGGCTCTTATTGTCACCTGCAATTATAGTAGGATATATTCATCACATCAACTGTCAGAATATTATAAAAAAGACCCTTGAAAACTAGCTATATAGCCAATCCAGGTCTTTTCGCAATATCATATATAAAATTCTTAAAAGATACTTTTCGTCTGTGTTTATTATGTAATAAGCTTATGACAAAAAAATACGTATTTGTTACAACTCATTCACATTTCAAAAACTATATTTCCATTATGAAATATGTTATATCATCTTCATTTGAGCCATCCTCTGTGTGAATATAAGATTTTATTTTATTGTTAAGGCTTTTCAAACTCAAATCTCTGTAATTATACATGACCTCTTCTAACAACTCTTCTGATATAGTATCATTCTTAACATTGTCAACCAATCCATCCGTGTAAAAAATAATTCGATCACCCTTTGTTAATTGAATGGTTTCACTGGTATAAGTTGGTGTAAAGAAATCACTCATCTTGCAAATAGGAAAACCTTGGCTCTTATCCAAATACTCTTTTGTACCATCTTTTCTCATTAATAAAGGGTAACAATTGATACCACCAGATGCATAAGTTAAGATACCACTTTCAATATTATAAGATGCAAAGAACATTACCATGTACATTTCATCAGGAAAATTCATTTTATTAAATTCTTCATAGAAGTGTTTTAGGTTCCTATGTGGTTTTAAACCTCTGTATTTCATTATAAGTTTCTCTGATGATTTGATATAGTTGTTGCAAAACATCGTCATCAATGCCGCAGAAACGCCATGTCCCGACACATCTAATACATACATCCCAATATTATCATCATCTAACCTATAAATATCGAAGAAATCACCACTTAGCCTTTCACAAGGAAAATATTCCGATGTAAAAATGACTTTGTTAAAATTTACTTTTCTAGCAGGTAGCAATGACTGCTGAATACTTTTTGCATATTCAATTTCTTGAATCAATCGCATGTTATTGCTGCTCATTTCCGTTGTACGCCTATCAACAATGACTTCTAAGTTTTCAGCGTATAGTTTGATTTGCTTTTCCTCATTAATCAACTCATTAACCGGTGTAACAATATTATATTCAAATAGAGAATGATATAGATAGTAATAGCCAATAAACATATACAAGCTATAGATTAAATGATATACAAATGTATATCTCATAAAAGTTAATCGTACCACTTGGGCAATGATTAAAATAGCAATACCATTCATAAACTTTAATACAAACTTTTTCTTTTCAATGGTATAAGATCTGAAATGTATTGCAAAAGCTATTATTAAAATAACCGCCGTTAAGTACTCTAATAAGGTATACCATCTAATACTGATATGAGATATATCCAACAACATTCTGTTATTGGTGATTTTTAACATTATAAAAGCTGCAAAACTCCATATGATTAAGATAATCAAACGAACAATACCTTGTTTTTTTTGTTTCATTTTAATAGTCAGCGGTACTGCAGCACCTCCTAGTAAACCAAGTGAAAATATAAATTTACTCAAAGAAGAGAAGACTGTTAAGGTTTCATAACTGATTGTATCAGCAAACCAATAGACATTTGAAAATGCTATAAAAGAAACGCCTACAGATACAGCAAAAAAAATTGTGTAAATAAGCATCCTTAACGCATTAGAAGTCCTAATAGCACGACTACAAATACTAACGATAAGAATTATCGTAACAATTGATGCAAACTCGAAAACATAGGGCAGATTTAATAGCCCCATATTATTCAACATTGACATGACTGGAATTTCAAATAAGTAAATAAAAATAAACAAACTTGTTACCAAAATTGATGTCGTTGCCAACTCTCCATATTCAGAGTAAAATACTTGTTCATAAAGTTTTCTCAAAAATTTCATTTAATAACCCTTTTTATTCTGTGAAATAACTACCACCAATAAATTCTTTCAAGATTGATGTTATCGGCACCAAAGTGTCATCATCAATAGACTCAAAATAACTGAGAAACTTTAGTAACCGTTTGGCTTCTTTATATTCATCAACCGTTTCCGAAATAGCCTCAAGAAGCGGTTCTGCATGTTTCTTTAAAACTGCCAATTCAAAACTAAGGGCTGAGTTAAAAATAACATCTGCTTCTTCTTGGAATGGAAATATATTTTTTTCTTCTCCACGTCTTACAGACGGCCACAGTCTAATAGTAGTAACGGCATCATGTCCTCGGTACTTGCTATCACGAACAATTCTCCTAATTAACCTAGAATCAGTTGTAGGAATTCGATTATGATCATCAATATTAAGCTGTGTTAAAGCACTGATATAGATTTTAAATTTATGTTCTGCATCAATTTGATTGGTCAATTTTTCATTTAATCCGTGTATACCTTCTATGATAATGGGTTGGTTTTCGTGAATCTGAAGCATCTTGCCATTGTATTCTCTACAGCCCTCAATAAAATTAAAAGTTGGTAATTCAACTTCTTTTCCAGCAACCAAACTCGCCAAATCCAAGTTGAACTGTTTAACATCGACGGCATCAATGGATTCAAAATCAATGTTGCCATATTCATCTACAGGTGTAAACTGTCTGTCAACAAAATAATCATCCGTTGATAGAGTTATCGGATTAATTCCATTTACTTTTAATTGAATTCGAAGTCTATTAGCAAATGTTGTTTTTCCAGATGATGAAGGTCCGGCAATTAAAATTACTTTTTTATTCGCTTTTGTTATTTGATCTGCGATTTGAGCTACTTTCTTTTCATGTAAAGCTTCTCCCAATATCATCAGTTCCTTATAATTTTCTTTTTCAATTTCATCATTAAGTTCAAAAACATTTCCAACACTCACAATATCACCCCATGCTTCTGATTCCCTAAAAGTTTGGGCTAATTTTTTATGTTCTTCAAAGGTTGGAAGTGCCAATGGCGAGTCTGTAGTCGGATGTCTTAATATAACGCCAACATCATATTTAATAACATCGAAACACTTCAGATAACTAACATCAGGCAACATATAACCATAAAAATAGTTTTTTATCCAACCACAAGTGTAGATGTTGATAAAATCATGCGATCTATATTTTAATAATTTCGCTTTAGAACTAAATTTCAAATCCTCAAAAATGGTTTTTGCCTCTTCAACTTCAACGGAAGCCTTATGAATCACTTCACCTCTTTTTACAATCTCATCCATTCGAATTTTTATCTTTAAAATATCATTTTCATCTAATTCTCTATGATAGTCGAAATCACAGTATAATCCTTTACTCAACGAGTGACGAACATTCACATGTAATTCTCTAAAAACTTCCATGGCTGCTCGTATAAACAAAAATGATAACGTTCTTTGATAAATTCGAATACCGTCTGAATGTTCCAATGTAATCCAGGAAATCTCACAATCCTCATTTAATTCAAAGAAAAGTTCTCTTAATTTATTATCAACCAGAGCAGCAACTATAAGAGGTGCCCCTTCATTCTGATAAGCTTCAGAAATCCGTTCTAAAACAACAGGTTCATTAAACTCACTAATTTGATCTCCAATAGTTACTTTAAACATAAAAGACTCCTTTCTATAGTTCATCTAATAAAGTTTCAATATACTCATTGATAATACTGTATTTATATCTAAACAACTTAATATCCAACTTTTTCAAACATTTATCGAAATCATCTAAAACATTATATGGATTACCATAAAACCTGTATATATCATCTACTGAGACACCTTTAAATCCATGACCTACTATCGAATCATTTCTAAGCTCTATTAATGAATTCATATGATCAGAATTCAGTATCTTTTCAATTTCACTATACTTGAATTCTTTTTTTAAATAACGATGAATATAAGTCGTAATACCAAACATAAGATTTGAATTGTAAATCTTATATTTTTTTCTAAGTTTCTTAAGAACTTCTCTTTTTTCCATGTGCAATGATATCAAAGAAAATCTTGACTTACCTATATGATTCTTTACAAAAATATACTTTAATATGGCCTCTTTGAAACGATAAACTCTTCCCAGAAAATCTATATATTCTTCATTAACAATCTGAAACTTGATGTTTTCCATTAACTCAGAAAACATCGCATCAGGATGTCCATCAATTAAAGAATCCAGATTCTTGATCATCACCTTAACTTCACTTTGAGCTTTTCGCTCCTCTGGTAAATCCGTTAGGATATGTTTTGCTGTTTTGAAGTCAAAGTTCACGGCATATCTGCATGAGTTGACAAGCGCCGCAGCATCTGTCTCTCCAAAATCCAAGTCTTTTAATAAATCTAGCGCACCACCATAATCATAACGATTAATCAATTGTCTAATAGTTTTATATTCGCTCAAATTGTCCCCTTAATCTAGATGTTTTGTTGTTTTAAAAATGCTTCTATTTCTTTAGAGGATTTCATATATTCCTTGTCCTCAATTACCACTCTATAAGCATGTAGCAATTGATTTTGACGATCTAAACGTTCACCACCATATTTCACATCACCTACAATAGGATGACCAATATAGGCTAGCGAGCCTCTAATTTGATGTGTCCGTCCAGTTAACAATTCAACTTCCAACAAACTGTACTTCCCATTTGTTTTCAATAATTTGTACTTTGTATGTACAAATTTAGCTTCATCTGACTCATTCTTTGAAATACTAATTTTATTAGTAGCTTCATTTTTAGTTAAATAACCTTTAACCTCTCCCGAATCTTTTGGCTTACCTGAAACAACTGCCAAATAAAATTTTCCGATTTTTCTTTCTCGCATATACTCATTGTATTTCTTGAGCGAGGCATAATTCTTACCAAAAATCACCAAACCACTTGTATTTTTATCCAGTCTTTGAATGGAAGCCGGTCTGAAAGTCCTTGTAGTTAAGTGTTTCAGATATACTTGTACTTTTGAAGCCAGAGTATTTTTATATTCTTTAGAATCCGGATGTGTCAAAAGTCCAACCGGTTTGTTCACAATTAAGATGTCGTCATCTTCATAAACAATATCCAAGTTGATTTCTTCTGCTTCAATCATCTCAATCGGTTTAATCATTTCATCTATTGCATCTTCATGCAAGTGTATCTGAATTTCATCACCCAGTTGCAAAAAGTATTTTTCCTCCGCACGTGAACCATTGACTCTTATTCTTTTTTTTCTAATCAATTTGAAGATATTCGTTTTTGTCGCTTTATTCAAATATTTGGTTAAAAATCTATCCAATCTTTGATCCATTTCATTTTCTGTCACTCTAATTGTTCTCATGATGCCATCCTTTAAAATTCTAATTCTATAATTGAAAAATCGACTTTAGCTTTAAACTGAAGTGATTCATATACCTTAATAGCAGAGATGTTATCCTTTAAAACTGCTAATATTGGAATATTGCCTTTTTGTATCGTGTAGTAACTTAAATGCTCTACGATGGATCTTGAAAAACCATTGTTTCTAAATTTAGGCGTGGTATAAATCCCACCAATTTGAGAAAATGCTTTTATCTTATCTTCTACGAAACCTTGTGCTACAATCCGAATACCATCGTCAATAACCAAATACTCGTTCAATCCAATACGTTCTACAATTCGATTTTGCAATTGGTTGATTGTCATATGATTTCTTCCAAAGTGTTTTTCCAGCTCTAGGAAGAACTTGATCTGTTTCTTTGCATCTCCTTTTGAAGCCTCTCTGATGCTTCTATTTTCCTTAAACTCATCCAGTAGTGTTTGGTAATCCTCTAAAACCATATACATACTGTTACTGTATTTATACCTTTTTACAGTCCTTTCAAACATCTGCCAAACCATCTCCACATGTTTTGAAGGTCCAGACATATATTCTGGTTTATAATATTTAATCGCTTTTAACAAATCTACTTTTTTAGTCACATCATTATTTTTAACATGCAATAAAAATCGTTTGTTATTGGTAAAAACAAAAATACCTTCTAGATTATTTTCATCTGTAAAAAAACCTAAAAAGTCTCCTGAATTCTTATCTGATAATTTATTTTTAAGACCATTTTTATCAAATACTTTTGCAATTTCAATACAACCCCAGAAATTTTGATAAATATAGGATTTCACTATTTCATGATCTGTTTGTGTTAGTTTTTTTATCAAGCTCAAAATCATCCTCCGTTCTATTATATTATAAAGTAAAATGACATTTAAATCCAACATGTTAAAAACATATTACCGAGAGTGAATTTAGATGTATTTTTTCTAGAAATATGGTATTCTATTAGATGATTGGGAGGGCAATATGGAGAAGGTAAAAGATTTTTTATATGATATCAGTGATTTATTCTTTTCACTATTAATTATAGCTATAATATTCATCGTAGTTTCATGGAAACTGACAGATACCATGCAAGTCTCATGGTTTTCAAACTTAACCCGTGACGACAGTGCTATTGCAGATTTTAATGATGCATCAACACCATCGATAGATGATATCAATACAGTTATTGACACAACTCCTGAGGATACAGTGACTGAAATAGTACCTGAGGACACAGACACAACAGAAACAGAAGATACAACTCAAGTAGTAGAAATCAAAGATGTTTCATTTACAGTTGCTCCAGGCTCACCGGGTTATAAGATTGCAACCAACCTTGAAGCTGAAGGTCTAATCGATAGTGTGGATTCATTCATTCAAAAGTTAGATGAAATGAATTTAGGTAACAAATTAAGAGCTGGTAATTTCAACTTGAATACAGGCATGACCGTGGAAGAAATCATCAATGTCATTGCAGGTCAATAATACCAAAAGCTTGAAGATTAATCTTCAAGCTTTATTTTTTCCATTTCTTCTTCTGTAAGTTCTCTATAATCTCCTAGTTCAATGGTTTCATCTAGAGCTAATCCAGCAATTTCAATACGTTTTAAATACGTCACTTCCATATCAACTGCCTCAAACATTCTTTTCACTTGATGGAACTTGCCTTCAGTAATAGTTAAGTAGACCTTAGACAATCCATCTTCTACACTAATGATCTCAAGTTCTCCAGGTAGACAAAGTGTTTCATCGGTTAAAGTAACACCCGACTTGAATAAATCGATTTCCTTTTCAGTAACACGACCTGCTACATGGGCGAAGTATTTCTTCTTCACATGTTTTTTAGGCGACATCAAATCATGGCTCCATTTACCATCGTCTGTAATTAAAATCATCCCTTCTGTATCAATGTCCAATCGACCTACTGGAAATAACTTTCTATTACCATAAGTTTCTTTTACCAAATCAATAACAGTCTCATGTCTGGTATCATTTGTAGCAGAAATCACATCTATCGGTTTATTCATTACAATATATACATAAGCATCGTATGCAACAAGCATTTCATCCAGAAAAATCTCATCACTATCTGGATTAATTATAAATCCTGTTTTTCTAACAACTTCTTCATTAACGACAACTCTGCCTCTAGAAATCATTTTTTTTACTTGACTTCTTGTTCCTAAACCCATATTGCTAATAAATTTATCTAATCTCATGACAACCTCCACGCTGACGGATATAAATTCTTTAACTTCCCATTGGCCCATTTTCCCCATCCGATAGGATAACCATCCACACAAATAAGATTGTACCCCTTTTGACCTTCACAAAAGATCGTTTCGCATTTCAAATATTTTGTTACTTCTGTTGAATCACTTTCAAAATTAATGGTTTGTTTAAACATATGCCTGTTAAGACCTAAAGCAAATGCATGCGATGGCTCAAATCTATTTTTCTTAAGTTCACCAATATACCAACCTGTTTTCACTACTTTTACAGAACTAAATGATAACATACTTTCAGGTAATAAAAACACTTTATCTTTAATAACTTTAAAATGTCCTTTAAGTGGTTGATTCAAATAGACTTTCATAAATTCCATTAGCGCATCTGGAGGTGCTACAATACTTTTATCAAAGCGAACCGATTCTTTTTCGGATTTTTTGACCATATGAGCAGCAAAATGTCCTTCCCCTCTAATCAAATGAGGATACAGCCTTGCGACTTCCTTCAGTCCTATTCCTGGAATAAATCCATATGCCTTGGGTATTTCTTTTAAATCCAAGTCCATTTGATTCATGGCATAACGTATCATGTTCTCATTTTCAAAAATATTGAATGTACAAGTCGAATAAACCACTTCGCCTTGTCCGTTTAAGACGTGTAAAATATCGTCAAGTATCGCCTCTTGCATACTCACACAAGCTTCAACATCATAATGTTCATATGCACTGATGGCATCCTCATGTTTCTTAAACATGCCTTCGCCTGAACAAGGTGCATCAATTAAGAGTTTATCCACTTTATGATACAGGGCATTTTTTATTTTATCTTGTTTTTCATTTAATACGACTAAATTTTTGACCCCCATAAGTTCAGCATTACGAATCAGTGCTCTTAATCTATTACTACTGATATCATTGGCAATCAATAAACCTCGATTTTTCATCATCGCTGCCAGTTGCATACTTTTTCCACCTGGTGCTGCACATAAATCCAATACCACATCTTGATGTGTTGGATTTAATACCACTGCAGGTAACATAGCAGACGGTTCTTGAATATAATAAAGGCCTGCAAAATAATGAGGGTGTTTTGCCGGTCTTATGTCTTTTATGTAAAATCCATCATCCGTCCATGGGATGGATTCCAACTCAAATGGTGTGATTTTTAAAAACTCTTCAACAGATATTTTGAGCGTATTCACACGAATACCTCGATGTGTTTCTTCACCATAAGTTTTTAGAAAATCATCGTATGATTCATTTAGCTGATCTTTCATTTGTTCTTCAAATTTTTCTGGTAATTTCATGGCTTCTCCTACCTGTAACGGCATTTATACAATTAGCAATCGTTTTCCTGGTCTTTTTCCTGTAAATCTTTTTATTTTCTAAAATTTATATGGTATTATATATAAGGGTTTGCTAAGAAGTATTATACAACAAATCCCGTAACATAAAAACGTTTATAATATCTTTTTTATGGTATGAATATGGTAAGTATGCTTTTAAAGCATTGGGAAATATATTACAGGAGGTCAATTATGGCATTAGTTACAACGAAACAAATGTTTGCAGATGCATATGCTGGCGGATACGCTATTGGTGCATTTAACATTAATAACATGGAGATTATTCAAGGTATTGTAGATGCAGCACAAGAAACAAACTCTCCGGTTATTTTACAAGTATCATCAGGAGCTATTAAATATGCTAGACCAACTTATTTAAAAAAGTTAGTTGAAGCGGCTGTAGAAGATACAACAATTGATATTGCATTACACTTAGATCACGGTGCAGATTTCGAAGCATGTAAAGCTGCTATTGATTTAGGATTTACTTCAGTAATGATTGATGGTTCACACCACGATTTCGAAGAAAACATCAGAGTAACAAAAGAAGTAGTTGAATATGCTCACGCTAGAGGCGTTGTTGTTGAAGCAGAGCTTGGTAGATTAGCTGGTGTTGAAGATGACGTTGATGTATCAGTAGAGGATTCTTCTTACACAGATCCACAACAAGTTAAAGAGTTCGTAGAGAGAACTGGTGTTGATTCATTAGCAATCGCTATAGGAACTAGCCATGGTGCTGTTAAATTCACTGGTGAGCCAAAGTTAGAGTATGGTATCTTAAAAGAAATCATGGAATTAGTACCAAACTTCCCATTAGTACTTCATGGCGCTTCTTCTGTTTATCCAGAAGCTGTAGCTCTTTGTAACGACAATGGTGCAGATCTTAAAGGATCTAAAGGTGTTCCAGATGAAATGTTAAGAGAAGCAAACAGATTGGGCGTTTGTAAAATTAACGTTGACACGGACTTAAGAATTGCTTTTACTGGTCAAATCAGAAAAGTATTCAACGAGAAGCCAAGCGAATTTGATCCTAGAAAATTTGTTGGTCCAGCTAGAACAGAAATAACAAGACTTGTTAAGCACAAAATCATCAACGTATTTGGTTCTGGAAAATAATAATGCAAAACGACAGTTTAATCACTGTCGTTTTTTTTATAAAAAAATCCCACCAAATGGTGGGATATGTTATTACATTTTTTCTGGTTCAGGATACTCTACACCTAAAGTATCTACTGTCATCGATTCAATCTTAGTCTCGTTAACCGGTCTATCCATAGCACCTGTCGGAGCTTCAGCGATTTGGTTGACCACATCCATACCTTCAAACACTTTACCAAATGCAGCATAAGATCCATCTAAATGTGGAGATGTTTTGTGCATTAAGAAAAATTGTGATCCTGCTGAGTTAGGCATTTGCGATCTAGCCATCGATAACACACCTTCCGTGTGCTTCAATTGGTTCTCAAAACCATTGGCTAAAAACTCACCTTTGATGCCATAACCAGGTCCGCCCATTCCTGAACCTTCTGGACAACCACCTTGTAACATAAAGCCTTTAATAACTCTATGGAAGATTAGACCATCATAAAAACCTTTTTTGATTAATGATATAAAGTTGTTTACTGTATTTGGTGCTATCTCAGGATATAATTCAGCTTTAATAACTTCTCCTGTTGTCATTTTAATCGTTACGATTGGATTACTCATTTTGCCTCCTTGTTAATCATTTTGGGTACCACCCTGTTGTGGTTCAAAATGTACATCATAGCCATTGACTTCAAACAATTCATTAAAAATCTCCCAAACATCATATTTACCATATCTGTTCGTTATCGAAGTCATCACTAGAACATCATCTTGACCCATGCCTAGAGCATCTCTTACAATTTTAATATGTTTTTGCAATTGGCTCTTTTTTATTTTATCATGTTTTGTACCCACTACAATACCGTTGAAGCCAAATGTTTTTATCCATTTGTACATCTCAATATCTTCTGCAGTCGGTTTATGTCTTAAATCTACTAGAAGTATAACTTCTAATAGATTCGATCTTGTTTTCAAATAGGTTTCAATGATTTTTCCCCAAGTTTTTTTCTGTTCCTTGGAAACTCTTGCATACCCATACCCTGGTAAATCAACTAATGTAAACTTTGAATCAATGTCAAAGAAGTTGATCAATTGGGTTTTACCTGGTGTTGAACTTGTTCGTGCTAAGTTCTTTCTGTTGATTAGCATGTTAATTAATGATGATTTACCGACATTCGACCGACCAACCATTGCAATTTCTGGAAGAGTACTTTCTGGATATTGATCTTTAGTAACAGCACTTGTTACAAATTCACTTTTCTTAATCTTCATCTTAAGCCTCTTTTACTAATGCATGTTTAAGTACTTCGTCCATGTTTTTAACAGGTATCAACTCAACGTTTTCTTTTACTGAGTCAGGAACTTCTTTTAAGTCTTTGATATTTTCATACGGGAATAGAATTTTCTTAATACCAGCTCTTTCAGCTGCCAAAGTTTTTTCTTTAAGACCACCGATTGGTAAAACTCTACCACGTAAGGTGATTTCACCTGTCATTGCAATATCATTTCTCACTGGAATATTAGTAATCGCTGAAATAACAGCTGTTGCCATTGTAATACCAGCAGATGGACCATCTTTAGGTGTAGCACCTTCTGGAATGTGAATATGAATATCCATTTTCTCATGGAAATCAGGTTCCAAATTATATCTATCTGCAATTGATCTGATATAACTCATCCCAGCTTTAGCAGATTCTTTCATAACATCTCCAAGTTGACCTGTTAAAACAAGTTTGCCTTTACCAGACAGTTTTGCAACTTCAATGTTTAAAGTTGTTCCACCAACAGATGTCCAAGCAAGTCCCATAACAACACCAACTTGACTTTTATCTTCTATTTCATCATAACTGTAAATTGGTGCATCTAAGAATGTAGGGACTTCATCTCTAGTTACATCAATAAAATCTCTGTTATACTCAACAATTTCTACAGCTAATTTTCTTAATAATCTAGCAATCTTTCTTTCCAACTCTCTTACACCAGATTCTCTTGTATAATTAGTAATAATACGTCTAATACTTTCATCTGGCAAATTGAATTGTTCCGATTTAAGACCATGCAGTTCCTGTTGCTTAGAAACTAAGTATCTCTTAGCAATTTCAAGTTTTTCTCTTTCAGTGTAACCTGACACTTGAATGATTTCCATTCTATCTAACAAAGGTCTTGGTATCGTATTCAAACTGTTTGCCGTTGTAATGAACATTACTTTTGACAAATCAAACGGTATTTCCAAGTAATGGTCTGTAAACTCTTTGTTCTGTTCTGGATCTAAAACCTCTAAAAGTGCTGAAGCAGGATCTCCTCTAAAGTCACTTGACAATTTATCAATTTCATCAAATAACAGAACTGGATTCTTATAACCTACTTCTTTTATGGCAGTCATAATACGACCTGGAATAGCACCTATATAAGTTCTTCTATGACCTCTAATCTCAGCTTCATCACGTACACCACCAAGAGACATACGAATGAACTTACGATTTAAAGATCTAGCAATCGATTTAGCTATAGAAGTTTTTCCAACTCCCGGTGGTCCTACCAAACAAATAATAGGTCCTTTCATAGATTTAGTCAGTTGTTTAACCGCCAAATATTCGAGTACACGCTCTTTAACTTCTTTAAGACCATAGTGGTCCTCATCAAGGATAATTCTTGATTTAGATAGATTTAAAGAGTCTTTGGTCATCTTATTCCATGGTAAGTCTATAATGTAATTTACATACGTCCTAATCACGTTACTTTCAGCTGAACTAGGTGCCAAAAGAGCCAGTTTTTTCACCTCACCAGCTAATTTTTCCTTAACCGCTTTAGGAGCTTTTAATTTCTCTAGTTTTTCATTTAATTCTTCAATTTCTTCATCTTTTGAATAGTCTTCACCAAGCTCTTCACGAATGGCTTTGATCTGTTCTTTCAAGTAGTATTCCTTTTGCATTTTACTGATCTGGCTTTTCACCTTCTCATTTATTTTCTTTTCTACCTGAATGATTTCAATTTCATTTAATATATATTTATAAAGCACTTCCAAACGAAGCTTTGGTGTTAACGCTTCTATAAGAACTTGCTTTTGATCCATTTTCAAAGAAATATTTGATGCAATAACATCTGCTAATCTACCACAATTATCAATAGCACGAACTGTCAGTAAAATATCTGGTGTTATTTTTGCATTTAACTCCACATAACGTTCAAAAGTTTGAAGAACTGATCGCTTTAACGCTTCACATTCTTGGTCTATTTCAAAATCGTAGTCCGGATACTCTTCAATAGTTACCTTGATATATGGCATTTCTTGAATCATATCTTTTATTTTTGCACGCGACAATCCCTCAACCAGTACTCTAATTGTATCTCCAGGAAGCTTCAACATTTGCTTCACTTTACAAAGTGTACCGATATCATGAATTTCATCAATATTAGGGTCATCCGTTTCAATATTTTTTTGTGTGGTTAAAAAGATTTTTTGATTTTGAAGCATCGCTTCTTCTAATGCTTTAACCGATTTGTCTCTACCCACATCAAAATGAATCACCATATATGGAAAAATTGTTAATCCTCTTAATGGAATAACAGCTATTTCTCTTAATTTGTTTTCAATTTCCATAATTGTCTCCTCATCCTCATTTTGCTTTAAAAACGAGTCCTAGGACTCGTTTCTAATTTATGATGCATTTTCATTATCTTTTTTCTTTTTATCTAGTAATAGCGTTGGTTGTTGTTGATTTTCAATTGTCTCTTTTGTAATCACACACTTCTTAACGTCATCTCTAGAAGGAATATCATACATAATATCCATCATAACTTTTTCAATGATACTTCTTAAACCACGCGCACCTGTTTTTCTATCAATCGCAAGTTTTGCAATAGAAGCCAAAGCATCTTCGTTAAACTCCAGTTCAACACCATCAAGTTCAAATAACTTATGGTATTGTTTTGCAAGAGCATTTTTAGGTTCACTTAAAATTCTAACAAGAACTTCTTCTGTTAATTCATGAAGTGACACCACTACTGGTAAACGACCTACAAACTCAGGAATCAATCCAAATTTAAGCAAATCTTGCGTTTCCAGTTTTTCTAATAAAACACCCATCTCAAGATCTTCTTTACTTCTGATTTCAGCTCCAAATCCTAAAGCTTTTTGTCCAGTACGTTTTTCAATTATTTTGTCAATCCCATCAAATGCACCACCACAGATAAACAAAATATTTGTTGTATCTAATTGGATAAACTCTTGATGCGGATGCTTTCTACCACCTTGAGGTGGTACATTAGCAACTGTACCTTCAATCATTTTAAGAAGTGCTTGCTGAACACCTTCACCACTTACATCTCTTGTAATTGAAGGATTTTCAGATTTTCTTGTGATTTTGTCAATCTCATCAATGTAAATAATACCCCGTTGAGCCGCTTCAACATCATAATCTGCTGCTTGAATCAACTTTAATAGAATGTTTTCTACATCCTCACCGACATAACCTGCTTCAGTTAAAGATGTAGCATCCGCAATTGCAAATGGCACATTTAGAATCTTAGCAAGTGTTTGAGCCAATAAAGTTTTACCAGAACCTGTTGGTCCCATTAATAAGATATTACTTTTTTGTAGTTCAATATCATCATCACTTTTATGATTGATTCTTTTATAATGATTGTATACTGCTACTGACAATGCTTTTTTTGCACGATCTTGACCAATAACATAATCATTTAATGTTTCATTGATTTCAATCGGCTTTGGAAGATTATCAATATCAAAATCATACAGTTCCTCTACTTCTTCTGAGATGATTTCCTGACAAAGCTCAATACACTCGTCGCAAATGTAGACATTTGGACCAGCTATCAATCTTTTAACTTGATCTTGAGATTTACCACAAAATGAGCATCTCAAGTGCTTTTTATCTTCATATTTTGACATAATGTCACCTCTTATCTTGAAGTAATTACCTTATCTATTAAACCATATTCTAAAGCTTCATCCGCAGATAAGAAATTATCTCTTTCAGTATCTGCCATTACTTTTTCAAAATCTTGACCCGATTTTTCTGCAATAATATGATTTAATTTTTCTTTCATTTTAACAATTCTCTCAGCGTGAATCATAATATCTGTTGCTTGACCACGTGTCCCACCTAAAGGTTGGTGAATCATTACCTCAGAATTCGGTAAACAGTATCGCTTACCTTTTGCACCTGCTGTTAAAAGGAAGGCACCCATACTTGCTGCCATACCAACACAAATTGTTGATACATCTGGTTTAATATATTGCATCGTATCATAGATAGCGAATCCAGAAGTAATTGAACCACCAGGACTATTGATATATAAGTGAATGTCCTTATCAGGATCATCCGCTTCTAAAAATAGTAATTGTGCCACAACCACACTAGCTGTATGATCATTAATCTCATCTCCTAAAAAGATAATTCTATCTTTTAAAAGTCTAGAGTATATATCATAAGTTCTCTCTCCACGATTAGTTTGTTCTACTACATAAGGTATTGTTGCCATAGCTAAAACCTCCTTTTTTTGTTTAGGTCACAGCTCTACTTTAAGTTTGCATTTTCTACTAAGAAATCAACAGTTTTTCTAATAGCAATCGTATTCTTTATATACTCAAAATTATCTGTTTCAAACATTTTCTTGATTGATTCAACATCTTGCTTTTGCATTTCAGCATACTTTTCAAACTCTGTATTTAAGTCTTCTTCAGATGCTTCAATGTTCTCTAATTCCTTAACTTTTTCGATTACTAAATTAGTTTTAACTCTTGTCTTAGCATCTTCACCCATTTGACCTCTTAAGTCTTCAACAGTTGAACCTGTTAATTCAAAGTATTTATCTAATTGTAGACCTTGGTACTGTAATTGCATGCCGAAATCTCTAATCATTTGATCAACTTCGCCTTCGATCATACCTTGAGGGATTTCAACTTCTACTAATTCAGAAACAGCTTCTATTACTTTGTCTCTTTGTGCCGCTTTATCAGCATTCTCAGCTTGCTCTACCATAATTTTCTTAAGATCAGCTTTGTATTCTTCTAATGTATCAAACTCAGAAACATCCTTAGCAAACTCATCATCTAAAGCTGGTAATTCTTTTCTAGAAATAGAATTCACTTTTACTTTGAACACAACTGCTTGTCCAGCTAAATGTTCAGCTTGGTAATCTTCCGGGAAAGTTACATTAACATCTACATCATCGCCAACTTTAGCTCCAATTAGTGCTTCTTCAAAACCTGGGATAAATTGTCCTGCTCCAATAGTAAGGTCATGACCTTCTGCAGTACCGCCTTCAAATTGCTCTTCACCTAAGAAACCAGCATAATTGATGTTTGCAACATCTTTCTCAACTACTGTACCTTCTTCTAAAGTTACTATACGACCATTTTGATCTTGAACTTTAGCAAGTTCTTCTTGAACTGCTTCATCGGTAACAGGGTTTTCAATTTTATCTACTTCAATGCCTTTATAGTTAGCAAGTGTAATTTCAGGCTTAACATCAACGATGGCCTCTAAAACAACACCTGTTTCTGGATTGATTTCTTTGATATCAACATCTGGTCTATCTACAACTTCAAGCTTTAACTCATCAACTGCTTTTGGATAGTGTTCATTTAAAAGAAGATTAACAGCTTCTTCAAAGAATACACCTTCGCCATATTGCTTTTCAATGATGCTCTTTGGTGCTTTACCTTTTCTGAACCCAGGAATGTTGAATTTCTTTCTTTCATTCATGTAAGCATTTTTAATTGCTTTATTAAATCCTTCAGCATCAACTTTCATACCGATTGTAACCTTATTATTCTCTTTGTTTAGTAATTCATAATTCATTTTATGATCCTCCTAGTAATTTGTTTATATAAAACCCTTCCAGAATTGTAATCAATTCAAGACATGCTTATAGCAATTTTAATTCACTTATACATACTATATCATATAACCCATTATGTAAATAGGTTTTACGTATTTTTTACCTTTATAACTAAGACAATCTATTAACATTAAACAACTGGAAATGCTAGGTTGCTTTTCACTATGAATTAAGTCCATCAAATTGGTAGATATATGATATAATTGAAAAGAAATTTATACAATTGTAAAGGAAATTATATGTCTATATTTAATGAAACACTTTCATTTAAACTAAATGAAGCTCAAAAAGAAGCGGTTGATCATCATACGGGGCCCGCTTTAGTTCTAGCAGTTCCCGGCTCTGGTAAAACCACTATTCTAATATGTAGAACAGTTCAGTTGATACATGAACACAATGTTGATCCCAAACGTATATTATCATTAACATTTTCTAAGGCCGCAGCCCTTGACATGCAAGAAAGATATCATACACTCTTTAGTCAATTGCCTTATAAAATTGGATTTTCGACAATTCATAGATTCTGTTATTCGGTTTTATTATCTTATTTCAAAACCATCAATAGAGACTACGTCTTATTGGAATCTAAAGAATCACCAATATCAAAACAACAGTTATTAAAAGAAATCTATAAAGAAATCAATCATAAATTTATGAATGATGAAATCTATGAAGAGTTGGCTTCTGGTATTGGTTATATTAAAAATATGTTAATTGATTCTAAGGAGTATGACTCTACGATCGATAATTTTTCTGATATCTATTTGAAATATGAAGCTTACAAAAAAGAACAATTCTTAATGGATTTCGATGATATGTTGACCATGTGTCATACTTTGTTTGTAAAGAAACCACAAATATTAGAGTTTTATCAGAATAAGTTTGATTTCATTCAAGTCGACGAAAGTCAAGATACCTCAAAAGTACAGCATGAAATCATACAATTATTGGCTAAAAAACACCAGAATATCTATATGGTTGCTGATGACGATCAAAGCATCTATGGTTTTAGAGGTGCTTATCCTGAAGCAATCGTCAATATTGAAGCATATTATTCAAACACCAAAAGATATCTGTTAGGCACCAATTACAGATCATCAAAAGATATTATTTCGATTTGTGATCATGTTATTTCTAATAATAAAGTACGACATCAGAAATCATTTCAAGCATACCATCAACAAAGCGCTGAAATTAAACTCATTTACACCGATACAACGGAAGAACAAGTAGGTTATATCGTTGAATCCCATAAAAACAGTGAGACTAGCGAGGCCATTTTATTTAGAAATAATGTATCTTTGATACCTTTGGCCGATCGACTAAATCGTGAAGATGTAGATTTTGTGATAAAAGATTTCAAACACCACTTTTTCAACAATTGGTGTACGCAGGATATTTTGGCTTTTATGAAAGTTGCAATGGTTCCAAATGACATTCAATCTTTTGAACGTATCTATTACAAGATGAACGCATATTTGTCAAAGGTCCAGTTACAGTATATCAAAGACCACTACAATGGCATTAATCTCTTTGATACACTTATACAAATACCTAATTTAGAGCCCTTTAAACTCAAAACACTTAGAAAAATAAAATCAAACTTTGAATATTTAAGTAAATTACGACCAGAAACTGCAATTGATTTTATAGAAGATGAGTTAAATTACAAATCGTTTTTAACTGAACATTGTAAAAAGAACAATCTTTCTTTAGAAACTCAAAACAAAACGCTCGACATTTTGAAAGTCTTAGCTCGTGGTACTGACAGTCTCGTTTCATTCCTAGACCGTTTAAATGATTTAAAAAAGATTCTTTTTACTGCCGCTAGCAATAAAAACCCTCATGCTCTAAAACTATTCACAATGCACGGATCAAAAGGTTTAGAATTTGATCACGTTTATATTGTTGATTTAGATGACTATATTTTCCCATCAAAACATGCTACTGAATGCATGGAAAGGGGAGATTCAAGTTTATTCGAGGAGGAGCGTCGCTTATTCTACGTGGCACTCAGCCGAGCTAAAAGCAGGATTTCTTTGGTTCATACTAAATTTAGAAATGGAAAATATAATAAAACCTCTCCTTTTGTTAAGGAATTTATAGAAGGTGCTGGCAGTCTCTTACAAACAGATAACTATAGACTTCAAAAACAGTCCAAAATTGCAATCGACTTTTGTATTGGAGACAAACTGCTTCACACGTCTTTCGGTGTTGGTATTCTAGTTGATATTGATGACGATCGAATGATGATTGAGTTTAAAGACACAACTAAAATACTGTCTGCAGAACTTTGTCTGGATTCAAAAATAATAATGAAAATGAAATAGAGGCCGATCGGCCTCTATTTTTAAAGTTTAAATTGATTTGAAATATCCTTAGTCATTCTCTGAACCATTTCATTTAATTCTCTTGTATTGGTGTCTAGTTGTTCTAGGGAAGCCAACTGTTCTTCAGTTGCAGCAGATACTTCCTCACTAACTGCTGAAGAATCCTGTGCAACTTCAGAGATAACATTAATTGAATTGGCCACCACGTCTTTACTTGCTACAGCAGCTTGTAAATCATTTTCAATATTACCAACTTTTAAAACAATCTCATCAATCCACTTTGATACATCTTCAAAAATGGTTGTCGATGCTTCAACTTGTTCACTTTGTTTTGTTGCTATTTCTTCCATAGTGTCAATTGATTCTGATGCTTTTTTAACATCCGCCAAAATCGCTTTTAATAAATCATCTATACCGTGTACTGCCTGACTGGTTTCTTCTGCTAACTTACCAACTTCATCTGCAACTACAGCAAAACCTCTTCCATGTTCACCAGCCCTTGCCGCTTCAATAGAAGCATTCAAAGCCAGCAAGTTGGTTTGTCTAGAAATATCATTTATTAATTTAATAATATCAGTAATTTTTGAAACTCTTTCACTTAAAGAATTCATATCATCACTGACGAGCTTTGTTTTCTCAAGATTCTGCTCAGATGTTGTTTTTAGACTACTTACAAGTTCTAAACCATTGGCATTCATAAGTATCGCATCTACTGATGACTCTTTGATCTCAATAGCAGAATTATTAACCGCTAATATTTTTGTATCCATATCATCTATCATTTCAACAGACTCATTCGAGTTCATTGCTTGTGCCTCGGCACCTTCAGCAACAGAAATCATGGATTTTGAAATTTCATTAGAGGCCAAAGTTGTTTGTTCAACCGTCATGGTTAATGTGTTTACAAATGTTTCAATCGTTTCAAAGGCTTCAGTTAAGTTTGTAATAATACCGCGAAGTTGTAAAATCATTACGTTAAAACTATCACCTAATACTTTCACTTCTGATTTTGACCTAGTTTTAAATTCAACAGAAAGATCTCCACTTTCAACTTGTTTCATTCTTTCGATTAATCGTGTAATAGGTCTTGTGATACGATTGGCAAAAACATATCCCAGTATCGTAAATACAATCAACAATCCTAATACCGTCATCGCTATAACTTTAAACAACGGTATAATCTTTCCTGTTATTTCTGACGTTTCAAAGGTTGTCATGATAATCCAACCTGTGTGTTCATTTTGCTTATAAGTTAGATATCTTTCTTTTCCACCTTCTGCATCCCATTTATAGAACAAACCATTTTCACGTTCACGTTCTTCATATTCAGCAGGATTTATTTTTTCTTTATCCACATCAAGACGGTCATAAATATCATCGGTTAAATATGTACCAATTAATTCAGGTGTCGGATGATACAATATTAGACCACTACGAGAAGCTACCATTGAATAACCATGTTCAAGAACTTGAATCTCTTCTGAAAAGGCAAGTATGTCATTTACATTTATCTCAGCAACAAATAATGCAGGTTTGATACCTATTTTTATTTTCTTGGTTACTCTATAAACAGATCTGTTGTATTCAACTACCGGTTCGCCAATATCGAGAGTTTTTTCCCAAGCATCAATATACCATTGTTCACTTGCTACTTCTTCCTTTACTTGACTGCTTACACCAGCTGATGAATGTTTCATACCATCTTCTGTAACTAAATATGCTTCATAAATATAATCTGATGAATTTTTAAACTTACTAAGAATATTTCTATAGATGGTCGCTTTATCACCATCTTCTAAAACCGCTTCATTGATTTCTGCAAATGTTGAATTCAATCCATGCATAAATGCAGTTGTTTTTTCTTCAATCAGTTGTGACGATTGATTTACAAATATCATTGAAGAAGCATTGATATCTTCTTTATTGGTACCATTTACCATAGACAGTACCGTAAGCGCAACTATAACAATAGGTACCAAAATCGCCAGAAACAACATCCCTACAACTTGAACTTTAATACCGTGAATGCCAAGTTTTAATTTTGTTGAATGATGTTTTTTTATTCTTTTGACCTTGTCTTTATGATTTTTTTTAACTTTCTCTTTTTTTTCTTTTATTTTTTTATTTTTTGGGGGTTTAACTTTACTCGACACATCAAAATCCATGCCAGATTCTCTTTTCAGTTCATCAGGAATACCCACACTTGGTGCTTCTTCAAATTCTAATGAGTGATCTTCGTTGATATCTTCTGAAATAAGTTCTAAAGTTTCTGAATCAAACTCCGATTCAACTTTATTCTCTTCAATTGTATCTCCAGAACTTTCAAGTTCCTCAGATATCTGGTCATTTGAATCCTCTGTAGTTTCTTGATCTTTTAATTGATTTTCTGATTCATCTTTAAAATCTTCAATATCTACAAAATCTTCTTGTGACTTCCTTTCATTATCTTTTACCATAAGCGCCTCCATGTTTTCATACCTTAATCAATTGATATTTCTATCCAGTCAATTTCAACAATATGACCAGTTTCAAAACCATATCCATGCATATAAATGCGTATTCTCTCTTCAAACATTTCCTGACTCTTAACTAAGTATTCTTTGTCGTTTAACTTATAAGTTATTGTCTTTTCTGTTGTATCATAGATGATTTCCTCTTCAAACCATTCATTAAAAATCGGTTCTACGAGTTCAAAGTTATCATCAAATTCCCAACTTCTCGGTAAAATTCTAAAAACATTACGCCCAGGTCTCTTTGAATCATCTTCAAAACTATTAACATATTCGACCAATACAATGCCATTTCCTAAATTAGTATTGTCATTATTAAGCGCAGAAGGAATAAGCCCTTCATCCTTAGTTTCAATAAGAGCCAAACCACCAGTAAAATGATTATTTGCATAAGTCATTCTTACACGACGTTTAATGGTCAAAACATTACCATTCATTATTTCAATCGGTTTTGATAATAAAACGGGACCTTTATCTACTTCATCTATTTCTAGCTTCAATATGCTATTGTTAAGTTTGGCTTTATCATAAGCTGAATAAAGTGATTTCCACTCGCCAACGTACCAGAAGTCACGATCTAAAGTATCAAAGTCATCCATATAATGAAACGATGGCAATGATACTTCATCCTCACTTGTAATAAAGTATACTCCAAAACAAAAAGCTATAAAGACTAAAAAAACAATCATCTTTTTCAAAATTTTGTCTCCATCTTAGAAAAATGATATTACAAACGACATAACCGGTAATGCTGCCATTGCCACTACTAATACTAGAGCTACAGCCTTTTTAGTTTTCTTATTCATGTTATTCTCCTTTTTATAAATTATATCATACTTATCATCAAGACGTTACAGATTCGAAAAATCCGTAACATCTGATATCACATTATTGTAACATGTCACCAAAGACATACGAAAGCCTTTATCATAATTCTTAATATCTGCTTGCTTAAACAGATGACTGAGTTCTTGTACTTCCACTCTTTGTTTTGAACCTTCAACATTTAATATAAGTATCTTTCCTTTATAGGTATCAAAATCTGCAGAACATAATTCATAGTCACTCCAAAATTCTCTTACATTATCATAAATAAGTCTCATACGATCTTTTGATGTTTCCAGTAAAACTTGTGTGTACAGCGCTTCCCAGAAATGTTGATTCTCATCTAGACCAATTTTTGCATCAAATGCAATTCTCTTCTTTAAACTTTTATGCATCCATTTCACTGAAAAGTATTTTAAAGTTCTATTCAATCTTTTATAACTCTTTACAAATTTCTTAACCAAAATAGGATTTATATGCTCTGTTTTGGTTTCACTGTCGAGAAGTATTAATTTATCAATATCGTTAGGTGATAACTTTGTCATTAACTGAGCGATAACACCCCCAAATGAATAACCAAAGAGAATTAGTTTTTTATGTGGTATCGACCGAGCCAATTCTAAAAATCCCTCACACTGTGTTTTTAGATCCACGCCTGCTTCATAATTAGGGACAACTACTCTAAAGCGCTCACTGAACGTTTGAATGTATCTAAAAAATGTAACCGCGTTACCATTACTACTCGGAAGCATCATAATCAATACCTCAGAGTCCCCTGCATCATAGTATTCTAAATTGTGATTGTTTTTTTCAAAGACTTTTATTTTATGATCTTCAAAAAAACTTTCCAGTGATTCTTTTAATGGTACCTCTGCAAACTCAAATAACGTTTCATCCATTTTAATCATATCCTACTCCATTTCTAAACATTACTATTATTATAGCCTAAAATTGAAGTAAAAAAAAGGATGGCTATGCCATCCTTCCATTCTATTTTCTTAATATTTTTTCTACTTTTGGTGCTCTAAGTCTATGCGCTTCAGGTAAGTTAGTTCCTACTAAAGGTCTTACGTAGTTTATAAACTCTTGAGTTACACCATTTTTATCAGCGTTGATGAAGTCCATTGACATATGTTTAGTCTTTGCAGCAATCATCTCAAGTGGCACTAATTTGTAATCTACAGCATAGTCACCGATTCTTTTAATTACAATTGAACCATCTACATTATCCCAAATGGCAAAGTGAGCAGCTTTTTCACCAACTTCTCTTGCTTCTCTTTGGTCAACGTCAGAAACACAACCTAAGAATGATCTTTGTAAGTAACCGAAAGTATCACTTCTAACACGGCTAATGTTTAATTTTTCTTTAACTTCTTTAACAAGTAAATCACCTAATGCACCAGTACCGGATAATTGAACATTACCATGCATGTCTTTTTCAACAGTGTCCATTAGTTTAGTAATGATTGCATTACCCTCTGCATCTTGAATACCTTCAGATACTGCAACGATACAACGACCAAACTTCTCATAAGTCGCCTTAACATCAGCTAAGAATTTGTCCATATCAAATGCTACTTCTGGTACATAGATTAGATGCGGACCATCATCTGGATATTTCTTACCTAAGATAGAAGCAGCAGTTAAGAAACCAGCATGTCTACCCATAACAACACCAATGTATACACCAGCCAATGCTCTATTGTCTAAGTTAACACCAGCAAATGCTTGTGCAACAAATCTTGCAGCTGAACCGAATCCAGGTGTATGATCATTTTCTACTAAGTCATTATCAATTGTCTTAGGAATATGAATTGCTCTGAACTCATAGTTGGCTTTTTTAGCTTCGTCGTTTACAATTCTTACCGTATCACTTGAATCGTTTCCACCGATATAGAAGAAATATCTGATATCATGTGCTTTCATTACATCAAATAATCTTCTGCAATAGTCTTCGTCTGGCTTGATTCTTGTAGAACATAAACCTGAAGATGGCGTCATTGCAACTTGTTCCAAGTTGTGAGTCGTTTCTCTTGTTAAGTCAACAAACTCTTCATTCATAATACCTTCCACACCATTGACAGCACCATAAACAGCTGTCACTTGTGGGAATTTTCTACTTTCTAAAACAGCACCTACCATAGATTGGTTAATAACTGCAGTTGGTCCACCACCTTGTGCGACCAATACTTTACCTCTTAATTCCATAAGAATCCTCCAATGTATATAATTTTTATTTTGATCTAATTCAAAGGGACGTTTTTGTCCCTATAGTGTATTCTGTACCCACTATAGATTATATAAAGATTTATACTTGTTTGTCAAATATTCTACGTAATATTTACTGTCGAAACGTTTTCCTGTTGCTTCAATCATCAATTGCTCAGGTGTTTTAAGTGATCCGTATTGATGAATATGTTCTTTAAGCCAATTATTAACATTTTCGTAATTACCTTTCTCTAAATCTTCATCAAAGTTTACAGCTTCTTTTAAATAGTAAGCGAATTGTGATGCATATGCACTACCAATTGAATAAGTTGGGAAATATCCAAATAGACCAAACGACCAATGAACATCTTGTAAAACACCAAGTTCATCATTTGGTACGTCTAGATCAAGGTATTCTTTTACTTTTTCATTCCACAGCGTTGGTAAATTATCAACTGTCACTTCACCACTCATGATTGCTTTTTCAATTTCATATCTAATAATGATATGAAGAGAATAAGTCAACTCATCTGCTTCTACTCTGATAAATGAATTTTCTACTTTGTTGATGCCAGCATAAAAATCCTCTACCGTCACTTCAGAAAGCTCATCAGGGAAAAATGTCTTTAATGTTGGATAATAATAATTCCAAAAGGCTTTTGACCTGCAAATAATATTTTCATAGGTTCTTGATTGTGATTCATGTATACCAGATGAAACACCTGTATCCAATCCGGTAAATTCAAACTTAGGATCTATATTTTGCTCATAAATGGCATGTCCACCTTCATGTGCCGCACTAAATACGGAAGAGGTCATTAGGTTTTCAAAATATCTAACAGTTAACCTAACATCATTGACATTAAGACCATTGGTAAACGGATGAACACTTTCTTTTACTTCACCCGCATCATAATCAAATCCCAAATCACCCATTAACTTAATACAGAACTCCTTTTGTTTATCTACAGGAAATGAATTCGTTAAAAAAGATGTGTTGTAGGGTAATTCAGTTGCTGTAATCTCTTTTAACAGTGGAACGATATGTTTTTTTAAGTTCTCGAAGTACTCGTCTAGTATTTCTACAGTCATGCCTTCTTCATAGTCATCCAGTAAAGGATTGTACGGATGTCCTTCAAATCCTCTATAGTTAACAAACTTTTTTTGATACTCGATTATCTCTCCTAAAATATCTTTGAACATCGAATAATCTTGTGCTTCTTTTGCTTCTTCCCAAATAATTTGAGACTTAGCTTGAAGTTCAGCATAAGCTCGTGCTTCATCTTTAGGAATCTTCATATTTTTATCGTATTCTTTTTTATGTAAAACATACATGCGTTTTATTACTTCATCTACGTCTTCTAAACGAGAGCCAATAACGTCTAAGCATGTCTTCATTTCATCGCTTGTTTGGATTTCAAAAGCTTTCATCGTAAAGATACCAATGGCTTTTGCTCTATAGCCCATACCCTTTTTGCTACCGCCAGTTGACATATCCCAGTTAATCAAGCTGCCAGCAATATGATACGCTGATAATGTTTCTTGTAATGATTTAAATTGTTCTACCTGTTTTTCTAAATTCATATTCCACCTCCGTACTAAGTTATATCCCATTTCAGAGTTATTATAACATATATTTTTTTAGGATTGAGAAATCACAAACTCTATGATATACTTTAACAAGTTAAAATTAGAATACGAGGTGTAAGAATGTCAATTTTTCAAAAATGGTTAGATTTAACCGATCAAGAGTTTACTCAAGAAGAGTACAACAAGTTCTGGCAAGATTATTTTTTAAAGGAACAAAAAAACTATGAAACAATCATAGAAACTAAGAACACTGCTTTAAAAGGAACTGTTACTGATTTAGCAGCTTCATTTGAAATGACTACAACTGAGTTTGCAGGCTTCTTAGATGGTATCAGCACAAGTTTAGAATCAGAAATGGACTTAGAATCCTTAGAAGAATCATCTGAAGTAGATGCAGTTATTGTATGGGACAAACTATACTACAACATGTTAAATGCTAAAGCAGACTGGTTATACAATATTCCAGCTTGGGATGATATCTTGACAGTAGAAGAAAGAAAAGCGATTAAGAAAGCTTACAACAAAGATAATATTGTTGTAAACGAAGAAAAAATCGGCAGAAACGAACCTTGCCCATGTGGTAGTGGTAAGAAATACAAGAAATGTTGTTTAAATAAGTAAAACGAATGCCTATCCGTACGGATAGGCATTTACTTTATAAATTTGATTGGATAATGTCAGCAATTTTTTCTCTTAATAGATAAGATTCTGTCGACTCATAACCTGTAGATGGTACTGGATCTGAAATAGTAATCTTTACTTGAGCAGGTTTAATTTTAATGCTACCTTTTTTCATAATATCAAATGATCCTGAAATGGTTACAGGGACAATCATCGCTTCTGCCTTCATCGCCAACTTAAAACTTCCTGGCTTGAATTCGGAAAGTTTTCCATCAACACTTCTTGTGCCTTCTGGGAATATAACCAGCGAATAACCACTCTTTACAATTTCTATACCTTGTTTAATAGCTTTTAATGCAGCTCTTGGATTGCTTCGATCCATAAATACACATCTCAGATATCTCATCCAGCCACCAACAATTGGCATTTTTTCTGTTTCAGCTTTTGCAATAAAACCCTTTGGCTTATTAATATAACCTAATAGTAACGGTATATCAAAATTACTTTGATGATTGGCTACAAATACTACTGGAACATCTGTAGGAATTTTGTCTTCACCAATGACAGTCACTTTACTTCCTGTTAGTTTTATTAATCGTCTAGCCCAATTCGTAACTATTGTTTGGACATCAGCTTCTATTTTTTGACCCTTCTTAAATTTAGAACCTACAATGAAGTATTTCGGTAATAAAAACAATAAGTACAACCCAAAATAAATAAACCATATAAGTGTACGCAATTTAAGCCTCCGAATCTTTTTTAAAGTTATACAATCTTCTCTTATCAAGAACCCAAATCGGTTGTGTAAACTCTCCTCTTTGAGTATCTCTATAAGCCAGTTCCATATCGTACATTCTTGCATCAATCATATCGATATAATGTAGGAGTTCACCTTCTGGCAACATTGGCTTTTTCGGTGATCCAAAATCAGCTTCATAATGATGAGACAACACTAAATGCTGTAATACCAATGATAACTCCTCATCTACACCTAATTTTTTAGACATTTCATCAATCTTTTTAACACCCATAATGATATGACCAAGAAGTTGTCCTTCTCTAGAATATTCTGATACAATCCCTAAGTCGTCTGAAACCATCTCATTAATTTTTTCCATATCATGAAGAACAATCCCCGAAATCAATAAATCCTCATCTATGTGAGTATACACTTTACAAAGTGCTTTACCCGTTTCTATCATACGTTTCATATGATAGAGGAGTCCCGATCTTATCGCATGATGATTTGATTTTGCTGCAGGTGCAGTCAACAATCTAGGTTTATAGTCTCTAACAATTGCTAATAACAATGTTTTTAACTGTTCATTTTCAAAGGCTTCTATTGTTGTTTCTAATCCATCATACATCTCTTCTGGCTCAAACGGTGCGGCCGGTACATAGTTGATGATATTGATGTCGTCCTCATCATTTACCAACCTTATCTTTGTAACCTTCAACTGTATAACATTTTGCCATGACGTTACGTTACCTCTTACTTTAACCAGCACACCTGTTTTGTAAAGTTCCTCATAATCATCTTTTACATCCCATAATTTTGAATTCACTTCACCTGTTTTGTCTGCTAAGGTAAAATCTAAATATTTCTTATTGTTGCTTGAAGTCTTAACATTTAATGCTTTAATGATATAAAAGCCTTGAACTTCTTCTCCAACAACAAATTCACTTATTTTCTTTTCCAAAATTTCGTCTCCATTACTTTTTATTCTTATTTACTAATTTCACAGCTGCTAATCCACCATCAACAACCCATTGTACTGCAATACCTACAGCCATAAATATGCATAATCTGATACCAAACTCTAAAAGAGCTGGAACAAAGACCATATCTACTGGCAAAAATTCTTCTGTCACAGCTTTATATTTTGATAATCCTATAACCATACCAAGCATCGAAATCACAAAGTTAAAGTATTTCTTCAGCATTAAGTATGAAAAGAATAATAAAAATATGGCAAATAACAATAACAAGCTTATTTTATAAGACAATTCCACTGTAGGGAAAAAATGCGGGATTGGTGTAAACTCACCCACTGCACTCATGTTAATTGATGACATATAATAACGTGTGATAAACCCAAATATTACGGCTAACAGTATTGCTGCAACTGCTTTTACTAATTTCATAAAGATTTCTCCTTTTAATATTTTACTAACTTTTCACATTATACTATATATCACAGGCAATCAAAACAACAGAGCAAAAATTTTAATATAATTATCATACTTGAATCTTGATTAATAGGTACAAATCAGGGTATTATTAGTGTACAGGAGGCAATCATGAATCTGTTAAAACAAACTGTACTATATGTATCAGATAATAAATTTATGCATATTATTATCAAAGATACCTTAAAACCATATAATATTAAAGTCATTGATGTTTATTCTGGAATAGAAGCATTGCAAATGTTATCCGAGTTGACTCCAAATTTAATTCTTAGCGATATTGATATGCCTGGTATGACTGGCATAGAACTGTGTCGCACCTTACGTGAATCAGCCGAGTATAAAAACATTCCATTTGTTATATATTCAGGTAGTGAGAACGATGATGATATTGAAAGAGCTTTTAGTTCAGGCGCTAAAGGATATATCATAAAGAAGTATCATAAAGAAGTGCTGGCAGAAAAAATCATTCATTATATCAAATAAACTGAAGTAATCTTGGGATTGCTTTTTTTATTGACTTGACACGTAGTGTAAACTCTATCGTTAAGTTTGGGATATAAACATTTCTAGAAAGCAAAGGTATTTCCTTTCACTTGGTAGGATTTGAAACTAGAAGGATCAACTTATTAAAGAAAGATTCAGCAGATATTTCCATTCGTTTATTGCAGATCAACTACAAACCAGTATGGAATTTAAAACGACCTAGTAAACTAGGTCGTTAAATTTATTACTTTATTTCTACTGCAACATTAGCTTTAATTTCATCAACTTTTGCCAAGTATACTTCTTGTTGTTTCTTAAGTAATACTGTATTAGCAATTTCTTCTTTAGCATCTTCAAAAGATTTTTGATTTGCTTCTTGTTTAGCTGTAACTTTAATGATGTGGAAACCAAATTGTGTTGGCACAACACCACTCACTTCATTTACTTCCATCGCAAATGCAGCATTTTCAAACTCAGGAACCATTCTACCTCTAGTGAACTCACCTAAATCACCACCATTTTGTGATGAAGGACAAGAAGAATGCTCAAGAGCTGCTTCTTCAAATGATTTCTCGCCTTTTAACTCTTCTAAGACAGCTTGCGCTTTTTCTTCTGTATCAACTAAAATGTGGCTTGCTGTAACTGCTTCAGCATCTTTAAACATCTCAGCATTTTCACCATAAAAAGCTTCGATTTCAGTATCTTCTACAGATACATTATCTAAAAGGTTTTTGATAGCAAATTGCTTGATCATGTTATCTTTAACAAACTCAAGCTCTGTTTTAAATTCTTCAGTCTCTTCGATGTTAGCTGTTTTACCATCAATTAAGAATAATTCTTGATGAATTAATTCGTCTAATAATTGTTTTTGACCTTCCGGTGATTGAAATTGCATTGCTCTTTGAGGTCCTATTTGTTGTAATAATGTATCGAAATCTGATTGACGAATTTCTCTATCACCAACAACTGCTAATACTTTGTTTTCCATGATAATCTCCTTTAATTTTCGTGTCTTCTACATCAGATAATATTATCAGATAAGTTGGCTTTTGTCTAGACTTCAATAAGACCTAATTTTGTCATAACCTCAACAAGTTTTACTGTATCAATTGGTTTAACAGCATAAGCTTCAGAACCTAACTCATAGGTTTTGAAAATCCCATCTGGATCATTCAATGCTGTCGTCATTATGATTTTACTACAATTTTCTTTTGGTATATCTCTTTCTTTCTCCAATAATCGAATCGTTTTTAGCGCCTTTACACCATCAACTTCCGGCATCATAATATCAAGACACACCAAATCATAGTAGTTGCCGTTTTCCAAAGCAGATAAGAATACTTCAATAGCTTCCATACCATCTACCGTCACATCGCATTCGCCAAAAGTGGATAAAAATTTATATAAAAATTTTCTGCTTACATAATCGTCCTCAGCTATTAATATTCTCATTTACCTCTACTCCTTTCAGTTTTTCAGAACTGTTTTCATTAATATAATTAATTATTGATTTAAAACTTTCCAATATTTTCTCATCATTTTCTTTTCTGATATCTAACTCAAGTGAAAAAATTAATTTTCTTAAATGATTTAACGAAATAGAAGTCACATAATTTTTGAAGGCGTAACATCGCTCTTCTAACTTCTCATATTGCTTCTTGGATATGGATGATGCAATATATTTGAGTTGCATATTCAATTTCTCAAAATGTGCTGTAATCAAATGAAACTCATCATCTTTTGATCTCATATTACCTGATTGTAATTTATCTAAAATTCTTGTAATAGATGAATCATCTTCTTTTTTTGGTTTAAGATGTTTCTCCAAAATTTTATAAAATTCATCTAAATCTATAGGCTTAGAGATATAGTCATCCATACCTTTACTTAAAAATTTCTCCCTATCACCTTTTATTGCATAAGCTGTTAATGCTATTATTGGAATCTTCTCGTTCGTTAGTGCTCTTATTTTCTGAGTCGCTGTAATACCATCCATAATCGGCATCTGAATATCCATTAGAATCAGATCAAATCTACCAGCTTCATAAATATTTACAGCCTCTTGACCATTACTTGCAAGAGTAATCCCAAATCCCTTTCTTTTTAATAAACGTTGAGCTAACTTTTGATTAATTTCATCATCTTCAACTACCAAAATGTTATAACCTACACCAACAGTATCAGCTTCAACAATTTTTTCCTTACGCTCTTCATTAAGAGAATCCAGACTTTTTAAAAATGGTAATTTACATAAGAATGATGTACCTTCTCCATAGTTAGATGTAAACTGAATTTTACCTTTCATCATTTCAACTATTTTTTTAGTGATATTCAAACCTAAACCAGTACCACCAAACTTTCTTGTAATTGATCCATCGGCCTGAGCAAAACTCGTAAATATTTTACCCTTATGCTCATCCTTAATTCCTATACCAGTATCTGTAATTTCAAATATAATCCATTGTTTGCTTGAATCTTCAGATTCAAGAGACACATGACAAGTTACTACACCAAACTCTGTAAATTTTATAGCATTACCTAAGAGATTAATTACTATTTGGTTCATCCTAACAGGATCACCAATCAAAACATTGCTGATTTTAGGATCCACAACAACATTCAGTTCAATTTCTTTTTGATCCGCTTGAACTAAAAATGGTTTACTCATTTTATCAATTTCATTTTTCATATTAAAGCTATGATTTTCTAAAATCAGTTTACCGGCTTCAATTTTCGAAAAGTCTAAAACGCTGTTGATAATCCTTAACAAACTTTCGGCGCTATGTTTGATCATATTGATATTGTCTATTTGTTTTTTTTCAGATTCAATCATCAATGAAACATTTGCCATTCCAATGATTCCGTTTAAAGGAGTCCTGATCTCATGACTCATATTTGCTAAAAACTCTGACTTTGCATTATTGGCAGCTACAGCAATTTCTTTTGAATGAATCATCTCTTGTTCTGAAATTCTTCTTTGTGTAACGTCTCTACCAAATAATAAAAGCGATGCTTTCAAATCATTCATTATATATTTCATCATGATTTCAAGCCATACAGATTCCTTTTTACTGTTTAAAAATCTAATTTCAAACTTCACATTTGTTCGTGTTTCCTCGCATTTTGAAATCATCCTCTTTAGAATTTCAAAATCTCCCTGATGAATTATTTCATAAATCAAATGATTCTTCAGCATCTCTGAATCATACCCTAAAAGTATTTGATATGAGGTACTACAGTATTCTATGATGCCTCCCATTGATATTTGAGTAATCGTATCATGCATATGATCCGTAACAAATCTTAATTGCCTTTCATTTCTTACAATGGTTTTAGCCATTTCTTTTTTTATCGTCTCATCCTCAAAGATTAAAAGGATACACATCTGTTCGGATAGTTCGACGGGTTCTGCGTGAGCCTTAATCCACCGTCTATTGTTGTCATCATCATCATTTATTCTAAACTCAAAATTACGGATGCTTTCATGATCTTCAATAACTTGTTCTAGTAAATCTAAAATATTTTTTAAACAACTGTACTGTTCTTCTAATTTAAGAAGATTCTCCGATCGTTTAAGAGGTATACCCAAAATTGTTCTACACTCTTCATTTACTTGCAACACTTGATAGTCTTGCGTTACAGTCATCATGCCTACAGGAGCACTATCAATAATAGTACTCAAACTTTTACGTTCTTTTAATAAAAGTCTTTTAGACGTTTTTTCATAAGTTATATCCACTTCAGATATTACATAGTTGATAATCTGTCCAACTAGATCTCTTAAAACAATAATTGATACTTTTAACCAACTTTCATTTTTTACAGATTTCTTTATTTCTCCTATCCAATAGTCTTTTTTTTCTAATATACTTAAGATTCTATCTCTATCATCAAATGTAATTTGATAATCAACAATATCCCAAAAATGACATTGTTTGTTTTCATAACAATCACAGAAGTTAGTTTTTGCACGTTCGTTAACATATTCGATCACCCAATTGTTATCCGTTATAATAACCGATTCAATACTTTTCTCAAAAGCTTTTCTGAATTTTGTAAGTTCCTTTTCTGTGTTTTTCAACCGCATGATATCTTTAAAAAATATCACAACACCTTCAAATTCATTTTCTATAATTGGCGAAATACTAGCTGAAATGAAAATATATCTATCTTTAAAGGTTCTAATGGCGCTTTCTTTTTTTAAACCTGTAGGTTCATGCGTATTAAATACACTTTCAATGAGTCCCGAATAATCTTCTTTAGTATAGTAATCATATATCCGAAATACATCACCAATTTTTTTATCAATAATAGAGACTTCAGTCTCCAATATCTCATGGGCACTTCGATTTGCATATGTAATATCATGTAATTTGTTGATGATTATAACTCCATCTTTTCCATGATCCAGTATTTTATTATGAATTAATAATTGTTTATCCATATACCACCTATATCGTTATTTCTTCAAGCAACGCTTCACAATCAACTAATAAAACAACACCATCATTATAATTTCCAACACCAGTCATAAAATTCTGGTTCGTGTCCGAAAAACTAGGTGGTACTGTTATTTCTGGGATGTTAACCACTTCTAGAACTCGATCTACAACAACACCCACAGCAGCATCGGATACATTGATAACAACAATGCAAGTCCTATCATCATACAATCGTTCACTTTGATTAAATCTAATCCTGATATCTATAACAGGCATAATTTGCCCTCTTAGATTTATTACGCCTTTTACGTAATTTGGTTGTTTAGGTACAACAGTAATGTTTTGAACACCAATAATATCTTCTACATATCTGATGTCTAAACCATACACATCGTTTCCAATAGCAAACAACAAATACTTTTCTTCTTCACTTATTTCTTCTATAATCAACTCTTTTTCCATAAAAACCTCTTTATACTATCATCAGTCCTGAAGGATCCAATATCATACTAATACGTCCATCACCTAATAATGCAAAACCTGTAATACCAGACACTTTTTTAACATACTTTGATAAACTCTTAACCACAACTTGTTGCTCTCCAATGAGCTCATCTGCAAATAATAAGACTTGTTTATCATCATGTTCAACCATCACGAAAATGCCCTGTTCATTTTCTATATCTCCTTCAATTTCATAGTGTTCATTTAGTCTAATTAAAGGATAACATTCTCCTCTGACCATAATCATTTCTTGACCTTCAGGATCATTAATGACTTTATGCTGTTCCACTATAAAAGATTCTTTAATAGACATAATCGGCAGAGTGAATATCGACTCTCCCACTCTCATCATCATACCGTCAACAATGGCTAGGGTTAAAGGTATCAGTATCGAAATCTCTGAACCTTTCCCTTTTTCACTGTCAATTAAAATTGTACCACCTAAAGCATCAATATTTTTTGAGACAACATCCATGCCAACACCGCGACCAGAAAACTCAGAGACTTCAGATTTTGTTGAAAATCCAGCATTCATAATCATCACATATATTTCCTGGTCTGAATAACTTTCAATTGGATCCGTTAACAAGCCTTTTTCAAAAGCTTTTTCATAGATTTTCTCTTTGTCTAATCCTTTACCATCATCTTTGACATTTATGACAACATTGCCACCCACATGTTTTGCAGACAAACTTATTTTACCCACTCTTTCTTTTCCACTACCTAATCGAGTGGCTTCATCTTCAATGCCGTGATCCACAGCATTTCTAATAATATGCATCAGTGGATCACCAATTTTTTCAATAACATTTTTGTCTACTTCAGTAGTTTCACCATTAAGTTCCAATACGACCTCTTTACCAATTTTTTTCTTCATATCCCTAACAATACGACTCATTTTTTGGAATGTTATCGTAAGAGGTACCATACGTACAGACATAATAACATCTTGCATCTCATTTATTACCAATCTTAATTGTCTAGAAGCCTTTTCAAAATTATTCAATTGCAAATCTGACAAATCCTGATTATTAATGACCATCGATTCAGCAACAACCAGTTCTCCTACAAGATCCATTAATTGATCCACTTTATTGACATCAACACTAATAAAGCTCTGTTTTATTTGAACTATTTCATCTGTTTTTTCAGAAGCGGATTGTGTTACTACAATTTCTTCTACGACTTCTGGGACACCACTAATTTCTGTCATGAGCATATTATATTTTTCTTGATCTAGATACTCAAACTCATGACGATCGATATAAGGCAAATCCTTGAAAAAGCCATCAATAATCACCTTAGATTCATTCGACTTGGCAACCATATAGAAACCTTCAGCTTTTATATATTCTGCACTCATCTCATTTTCTACGATATCTTCAGGTATAAAAACCAAACTATCTACTATGTCTTTCAAATTATGTGCAATGGAAAAGGCTCTGACATTTTCCATCTGTGCATCAACTTCAAAAAATAATCTTGCTGAAAATAAATTTTCCCCCTCCTCCTCTACTTTATTAATTGTATTAGAAGGTGCTATAAAATATCTTTGAGTCTCTTTAACCTTTGGTATTGGTTCATCTTGAGTTGGAGTACCTTCTTTTAAAGTCTTTAAATATTTCTCTATAGAAGTTACTAGATTATCTGATTGCCCATCCGCAAACTCCCCTTTTTCCAATTTATCGAGTTCTACTTTAAAAAAATCAATGGCATCAAAATTATAGTCCAATACTTTTTCAATATCTGACGTTGATAACTCAACTTTTTTCAAGTAATCAAATAAATCTTCAATACGATGAGCTACTTTTCCTATATCCTCTAGTAACATCATCATTGAATTACCTTTTACTGTATGCATAATTCTAAAGATTTCATCGAAAGCTTCAGATATATCTTGTTTTTTTTCTGACTCCATACATAGCTGTTCCAATTTATTAATCAATTGATTGGTTTCAAACAAATACATTTCCATCATCGGATCATGTGCTACCAAAATATACCTCCTATATTTTATTCATAACTTGAAATACTTTATCTTCTGAAAACGGTTTTATAATAAAATTGGTAGCGCCTAACTTCAAGGCATCTAAAACATGCTTTTGATCTCCTGCAGCGCTAATCATAACTACTTTAGCATTAGAATCCAACTTCATTATCATCTCAAGTGTATCGATGCCTCCCATCTCTGGCATATGAATATCAAGTGTAACAATGTCAGGCTTTAATGTTTTAAACTTCTCTATTGCTTCTAAGCCATTTTGTGCTTCTCCAACGACTTCGTAATTTTCTTTTCTCAACATCATTTTCAAAGTGCTTCTCATGAACATTGCATCATCTACAATTAAAATTTTTTTCATAAATAACCTCCTTTACCATTCTTTATATTTACACCATTTTTCTTAAGACTAATCATTTGAAAGAATAATTAATCGTTATATAGCACATTTTTATTGAAAATCATAAAAATACTTGTTTACAAAACAATTGGAATACTTTATACTTTCATTAATTATCAATTAAATAGACTGTGTGTCATCTGAGGTCGCGATTAAAATGAGTACTAAATGGAAAGGGTTAATCGCCGAAACATACCATGTATGTTGGGATTATGTATAATATGCATAATACTGTCTAACATTTATTACCCAATAAATGTTAGTTGAGCTATTTCACGCTGGGTAAACTCAAGACTGTTATTTTAACAGGCATGTTTTTACGCATGTCTGTTTTTTGTATTTCTGGGTAAATCTGAAAAACTTATTGGAGGCACAAATGAAATTTTTTAGTAACATGTCAATTGAAAATGAAACGTTGCAGTTAAACAACCATTCCATAACAGACTTAGCATCAACTTATGGAACACCCCTCTATGTAATTGACGGTGACTATATCAAGGACCAATGCAAAAAACTCAAACACTCTTTTAAACATAAAACTTTAGAAACAGAAATTTTATATGCGTCAAAAGCATTTTCATCAAAGGCCATATATAGTTTGGTTGAAGAAATGGATCTAGCGCTTGATGTTGTATCAGGTGGTGAACTTCATACCGCGAAGGCGTCGAACTTCCCCATGGAACGCATTTATTTTCATGGTAATAATAAGTCCATAAAAGAAATCGATATGGCTCTAAATGCTGGGGTTCATAGGATTGTTGTGGATAACTTGATGGAACTTGAATATATCAACAGTTTGAATCAACATGTTAACATTCTAATTCGAATCAATCCAGGTATAGAAGCACATACACACGAGTATATTCAAACTGCAAACGATGACTCAAAATTCGGTATTTCATTTGAGTCATACGACTTAAATAAGGCAATTCAATGCTGTGTGGATTCAAAATACATTAACTTAAAAGGATTCCATTGTCATATTGGATCTCAAATTCACGAAGCTTCTTCTTTTGAAAAAGCGGCAGCTGTGATGTTAGATCAAATAAAATTATTGGAACATAAATACCAGCTGAATGTGACAGAACTTAATCTAGGTGGTGGATTTGGTGTATATTATTCAAAAGATCAACCCATCACTGACTTTGGATTCTTAACAGATTTATTAAATCAATGTTACGGTTACATCAGTAAACACAACCTGAAAATCAAGAAGATGATGATTGAACCTGGTCGTTTATTGGTAGCAAATGCAGGTTCAACTATTTATGAGATAGGATTTACTAAAACTACTTTATCCGGCAAAAATTATTTGTTTGTTGATGGAGGTATGACCGATAATATTAGACCCGCCCTCTATCAAGCCGAATATGAAGCTTGTGTGGGCAATAAAATGACACAACCAAGCCAAACACTCTATACTGTCGCAGGGAAATGTTGTGAATCTGGTGATGTTTTAATCAAAGATATTTTACTGCCAACTGTAAAAAAAGGTGACTTCTTAGTAGTGGCTAGCACCGGTGCATACAATTACAGTATGGCCAGTCATTACAATCGAATACCAAAACCTGCAGTGGTCATGATTGAAAATCAAACGGCCAGAACCGTTATAAAAAGAGAGACTTATGATGATTTAATACGCTTCGATTGTTAGGAGGACATATGACAACAGTACTTAAGTTTGGTGGTACAAGTGTTGCCACCATTGATCAAATAAAAAATATAGCACAGAATATTAATGACAGGCATTGTCAGGGTGAACAGCTTCTTATAGTGGTATCTGCAATGGGTAAGTCTACTGATCGTCTTTTAAAGATGATTCATGAAATAAGTACTACTCCTTCTAAAAGAGAATTGGATATGCTTCTAGCTACAGGTGAACAAGTTACTATTCCTTTACTCTCAACTGCTTTAAAGGAGCTGGGATGTAACGCCATCTCTTTGACAGGTGCTCAAGCAGGTATTCAAACCACTGATCACCATGCAAAAGCGCGAATTGAATCCATTGCATCGGAATTGATTTTAAAACATTTAGAAGCGGGTACTATTGTGGTTGTTGCAGGATTTCAAGGTATCAGTGCTACAGGAGATATTACAACTTTGGGTCGAGGTGGTTCGGATACGACAGCAGTTGCATTAGCTGCCTCTCTTAAGGCAAAGTGTGAAATCTATACAGATGTGGATGGTATCTATACGATTGATCCCAGGTACAATTCAAAAGCTAGGAAACTACATACAATATCTTATGTAGAAATGTTGGAAATGGCCAGTTTAGGAGCCAATGTGTTAGAAACACGCGCCATTGAGATGGCACATAAGTTCAAAGTGCCACTTTATGTTGGAAAAAGTCATACCACTTTGCCGGGTACTCACATCATCGAAAGGAATAATACTATGGAATCTACAGTAATTACAGGTGTCTCGATAGATAACAACTGCCTTATGGCTTCAGTAAAACATCTGCCATTTTCGCAAACCAATATAGCGAATCTTTTTATGAATTTGGCGAGTAAGAATCTTAATGTTGATATGATTTCCATAGCAGCACCTTATAATGGTCATGTCACAGTCTCATTTACAGCAGAAAAGAATGATGTTATTGAAATTCAAGAAGTCATCAGCAATATGAAAAAAGAATTGGAAACCATCGAAATTACCACCAATGACCAAATTGTCAAACTTTCTGTAGTCGGTATTGGCATGGTTAGCCATTCCGGTGTGGCCGCAAATATATTTAGACTTTTTGCTGAAGAAAATATCAATTACTATCAAGTAACAACATCTGAAATCAGTATTTCATATACAATTCTTGAGTCAGATGTTCAAAGAAGTATCGAAATCATTTCTAAAGCGTATGAATTAGAACAATAAAAGGGCTACACTTTTTATTTCATCACACCTTAATATATAAATTCTTACACTAAAAAAAGGATGTCATCAGCGACCAATGTCACCAACTTAAGAGATGTTGACATAAATCAATAAATGTAGTACTTAATATTATGACTTTAAGAGTGGCAAACCATTGATTCCACTGGTTTCGCTACTTTTTTTATGATATAATTGTAGTGA
>JAEIOD010000015.1 GCA_016342415.1 Clostridiales bacterium | reverse complement strand
TGAGGGGTCCATGTTCTTCTTTGTCTACTCATAATTATATTATAACTTAGATTTAAGAATATGTGTCCAACGTTATGTGTACATTATAGATGCCTTTGGGATTTGTTGCACTAGAAGAGACGAGTATGGTTAACTATGATATGCATGTTTTAGGTGTTTTAAAATCGCATCATGGCCAAGGAATTGGTTCAAAGTTATTAGAACAGGCAGAAAAGTATGCGCGAAAGAAAAGCAAGAAGTATATGACAGTCAAAACATTAAGTGCAGACCATAGTGATCTTAACTATAGAAAAACAAGACGATTCTATGAACAAAAGGGTTACGAACACCTAGAGGTATTCAAAACCTTATGGGATGAAAATAATCCGTGTTTAATGATGATTAAATCTTTACATCATTCTATTTTAGAAATATCCGATACATTGAGACTTAGACAAGTAGAAAAAAGTGATTACAAAACAGCTGTAAAGTGGTATTCAAACGAGAATATTTTATGGTATTCAGAGAACAGGAAAGAATCCTATAGTATGGATGAGATTACAAAAATGTATGAGTTTCTTTCTAAAAATGATGCTCTTTATTTTATAGAAATCTTTGAATCTTACTGGAAACCCATTGGTGATGTGACGTTATCAAGAGATAGAATGCCTATGGTTATATGCCCTGAATATCAAGGGAAAGGCATTGGGAGCATAGTCCTTAGTTTCTTATTAGACTACGCAAGAACTCTTGGTTATGACCGAATTAAACTAAGTGGTATCTACTTATACAACCATAACTCATTAGCCACATACAAAAAACAGGGTTTTATTGAAACATATCGTGATGAGCAAAAGATTTATATGGAGAAATTATTATAGAAAAATAGTAAAAATGACTTTGTTAGACACTATGATTACTTAAGAAGGTTTTATGTGTTTAGGGTATAAACTAAAATTAAGTAAAGGGTGCATAAAATTCTTGGTCCTTGTGAGTGACATCTATTATTTAAGGAGAAATATGGACATTAAAAATAAAAAAATGATATTTTTTGATATGGGAAATACTTTGTTAGATTTTCATCAGGGACAATCCGATGATGAAAAAGATAATTTGGGATTAATTTCTGTATCAAAGTATTTAGAATCTGTAGACATTAAACTAAGCGTTTGTGAGGTGAGAAAGAAATTTCTAGAGCCGTTTTATAGCCAATTTCATCGACGTGAAAGTGAACTAATCGAAATCGATGTAGATCCATATTTAGATCATCTAGGTCAATTGAGCGAACTGCAAAAACAAGAGGTATTAAGATCTTTTTATAGTGAGTATAAAAAAACAGTTGTTGTTAACGAAGGCGCATTAGAATTATTAAAACACTTAAAAAAGACCTCTTTTAAAATTGGAGTCATTTCAAATTGTTTTTTACCAGCATTTCTGTATAAAGAGATTTTTGTTGATAAGGGATTAGATGACTACATCGATGATTATACCTTTTCATATACGTATGGCATTAGGAAACCAAATCCAAAATTATTTGAAATAGCTTTGGAAAAAAATCAACTCCAATCAGATGAGGTACTTATGATTGGAGATGGGTTAAAGCCTGATATCAGCGGTAGTGGACAGCTTGGTATAGAATCCGTTTGGTACAATAATAAAAACAAAATCAATCATGATCAAATTGATATGTTGGGTGAAATCAAGAATTTTAGAGAGTTATTAAAATTCAATTGAAAGTCTTATTGAAATATTATTTTTCATCTGGTTCTAATATTCATTTAATATGAGTAAGCTATCCTATAATAGGGTGGTGATTGTATGTGGCAAAACAAACAATTAAGAAAATTGGAATCTTTTACATCATTATGGGATAAAGAACAACTTATAGTTTATATACATATTGTTCAGGAGGAATCAGAAATATGTGAAACCTGCAAAATGTACCAATCTACAATTGAATGTATCATAAGAAATTTGGAAACTGATTATTCGATAGGTGAGTATAACCATTTGATGACTCTTATTAAAAATCATTTGATCAAAGATCATGAATATGTCCATCATGGTTCATCCCTGTTTATGTTGATTGCCCTTGGAAATCGTTGGTTCTATTATAGGTATTGCAATTGGAACTGCAATAGAATCAAAATATTTGGATAAAAAAGTGAGAGTTTAGAGAATTTCTAAACTCTTTTTAATTTGATTCTAATCTTCTGCCTGTATGATAATCTTAAGGAGATGATATTATGGCAGAAAAAATAAATGTAAATGAAACGAATGAAAAAATAATCGATGAAAAACTAGAAACAGCTGAAAATTTAATAACTGATACTGAAACAGTAAATACCATCATTGATGAGGCTGAAGCAATGATTGATAAACCTAAAAAAATATTTGAAGATAAAAAGACAATATCCGAAGAAGCAAAAGTAGAGGTTATAAACGAACCTGTAGAAAAACCAGTTAAGATAAAAAAGTATCTTGAAAAACCACTGACTAAAAAAGAACGTCGAATACGAGATAACAGAGAAAGAAAACATGAAAAAGCTTTTAATAAGAGAGTCTTTAAAGAGAAAGAACAACGTTCTTTAAAAGTCAATATTATGATTGGTCTTCTTATTACATTTGGTATTTTAATGGTGTTCAAATATGTTTTAAACATTGATATGACTGTCATTCTCAACACATTCTTAAAACCTTCCATAGGTATCAGTACTGGATTGATTGTCTTATCATTCGTGATAATTCTAACCGATCGTACCAATGGGTTATCGTCTCCAGATCCAATCACGGATTACTTTATTATCAATAGAGGTAAGATTGGCAGTAAAGCAGATAAAACACATATGTCGAGAATAAACAGTCGATTCATTATGGTGACATTACTAAAGTTATTTAAAAAAGATCAAATCGCAATCATAAATGAACGTATTATTTACGGGACTATGGACGGTGAGTTATCTAAAGATGAAGTAGCTCTTTTGAATTTTATGTTAGATCACAATATTACTTCAGTGAATGAATTTGTTTCAGTTATTACCGAACAACATCCCGGTAAAAAGTATGGCATTTTAGGAAAAAAGGATCATTTATACGGTATTTACAAAGAAGCAATCCTAACGATGGCAAAAGAAAAGCATTATATCAATCAGTCTATTAATAAGGCCAAATTATTATTAAGATCAGGCGCTGTCATTTTTGGTGTTATAGTGATCGCATTAGTCTCAAAAGGCCAAGGAACAATTGAAATGATTGCAATATATGGTCTTCAAGCGATTATTTTATTTATGATTGGTCATTACATTCATGCACATTCACAAGGTGCACATCATCGAATAGCTCAGCTTAGAAAAGAAAAGAAACTGCTTCAATCCAATAAAGCCGATGTCTATACAGCCTTTATATATAACTATCTTTTTAAGAAAGAAGCAAAATCCTTAAAGCGAATTCAAAAGTTATACGAAACTGGAGCTATGTCACCACAAGAATACACAAAATTCAGTGAAACTTACAATGGATTTAACTATATATTGGATACTGTAAAACTTGAGAAATAAAATAAAACCATAAAAAGTATCGGTAATTGCTTAAAAATTACCGATACTTTTTATGGTCTTAAATATATATAAAACATTATTTTAAGAAAGCCATTGATTTAATTTTGGAAAAAGTCTGTGTAAGAACTTAAGATTAATTATAAACAGCGTCACACATAAAAGACATGATAAGATAATTTCAATCAGTTGATAATCCCTCACTTGAATAACTTTAATTAATATTTGAATGCTAAAAGGCAACATGATGATAGCAGTCAAAGCACCCGGTACAAATCTCTTTGCGCGGATACAAAACAAGATATGTGGTACAAAGTGAATCAGTAATGCGAAAAATGTACCAATCCATACTAAATAGTTATAGGTATATAAAGAATAAACCACGACTCCAATAAAGATTAGGAGTTCTTCAAGTACTGCAGCTGAAAAGCTTTCTGTTGATAAGAATCCTTCATAAGGTTTGAATCCAATTGGGGTATGAAACAAATCCTGATTTTTTCTTTTCCATGATTTTATAAGTAATATTTCTTCGAAATCGTGAATAATGAATAAAGTTGGTAATAGCCATAATAAGTTGTCTAAATTCATAAATACTCCTTACTGTCTCATTTGTGTCACTTTATAACTTCAAGTATAATCTATGTAACCAGAGAGTCAATAAAATCAAAAAAAGTGCTACATATTAAATAAAATGCGACACAAGGAGCTAAACATGAAGAACAAAGAAAATCCAACTGCTATTAGATCTAAAAAAATGCTGTTAGCAGCACTTTTAAATCTTATGAAAACAAGTTATTTTAACGATATTACAATACAGGAAATAACCGATGATGCAATGTTGTCTAGACGCACTTTTTATCGAAATTTCAAAAAAAAGAAGAGATACTCGAATACCATTTCAATCAATTGGGGGATCAGTATATTGAAAGACTAAAAAGGGAATCTGACTTACAACTCCCCAATATCACCAAAGTGTTATTTTCTTTTTGGAAACAACATATCCAATTGCTTAAATTGATTCACGAACAGGGCTTACTTCATTTGCTTTTAAAATCGCTGAACAAACAATTGCCAACAATATATGATTATTTTAAAGGGAGTTCAAATGAATACGGTACGGATGAAAAAACACGATATGCACTTGCCTTTAGTGCAGGAGGGTTTTGGAATATGATGGTCATATGGCTTGAGGATGGTGCATCAATGACTCCTAAAGACTTATCTGAAATTGTCGAAGATTCAATTCGTGTGAATGGTTTGTCAGTGAAATAAAATCAGAGTTGATTCATCAACTCCGACTTTATCTTAAATATACAGTTAGACTAGAGGTGACTCTCTCTAGTTTCTTATTGGCAATATCAGAATAAACCGACAGCCCTTGGTGTAATCAGAATCAATGGTAATATCGCCATTATGGTTGAGCATTATTTGTTTGGCTATCGATAAACCCAGTCCAGTACCACCTAAATTTCTATTTCGAGAACTTTCAACTCTAACCATTGGGTTGAAGATTGTTTGATGATAGGTCAGTGGAATCCCTATGCCTGTATCTTCAACTGTGATTCTTATCTCTTTATCTGTAGACACAACATCTACAGTGAGATCAAATGATTGATGATTGTAGTTGATACTGTTTTGAAGCAAATTATCGAGTACACGATAGAAATTCATACGATTGAGTTGAGTATAAATAGGGGTACTTGGTAAGTTAAACTGATAATTGATATGAAGTGTTTCAAATTCGTTTACATACTCAATGAGTTTCAAGCGAATGACTTCTACAATGTCTAACCGTTCCGTAATCATATGTTGGTAATCCATATTGAGTTTGGTGAAATCAAACAGCTCATCTGTTAATGCTGCAGCAGTTAATCCATATTTATTGATAATCTCGACTGATTGTTTGAAGTTATCATCTTCAATCGGTTGATTTAGCAACATTTGAGAGTACCCAATCACATTTGTAAGAGGTGTTTTAATATCGTGTGATAAACTTAATATTAACTGATTCCTCTCATTTTCAAGTTGTTTACGACGCTCGATTTCATGTTTGAGCTGCAAACTCATGTGATTGATATCATCTCTAATATCGTCGAGTTCATTTGAGGTTTCAAATTGAATGATATGATTATAATTACCATTAGAAATCTCTTTCACACCTTGGCTGATTAACATTAAAGGACGAATAATATTTTTTCCTGTTTTCTTAGCGAGAAAAAATGTAAAAATGATAAATGTTATGATGGCAAAGGATGCAATTAGGATTACAAACATCACATTGGTAGTCACGGGTGCTAAATATAGCAAGAAGATATACTCAGCATCATCACTTTCAAAAGTATAATAGGAGTATTGATCTTCATTATCATATATCATTTCAAATTCTAAATCATCAAGTTGATCATCTTTATTGAGATAATAGTTATATACATCTACAACAGTATAATCATTATCAAATACAATTAGAAAATCCTCTTTTTCTAAATTTTGCTTGGATAATGCATAATCAAATCCACTATTATAATCAAATAGGAACTGGTCAATGTCAAAGATTGAATTGTTAATTTTACTGTTTGTATAGGTAAGATTCAAAAAAAATGTTGTTAAACCAAGTGTGATGATGATGATCATGATGAATATATAGTTTTTCAGAAGTTGTCTAGAAATATGTTTTAACTTCATAGTTTCTCCATTCTGTATCCCAAACCTTTAATAGTCTTGATATATTTTGGATGTTTAGGGTTCTCACCGAGTTTTTCTCTTATCCTGGAGATATGAACCATGATGGTATTGTCATCTCCAAAGTATTCAGCATCCCAAACTTGTTCATATAACTGTTGTCTTGTAAAAACCTGACCAACATGTTCTATGAAAAACCAAAGAAGTTCAAATTCTTTGACGCTTAAATTTAGAGATTCATCATTCAGTGTGGCTTCAAATGTGGATTTTTGCATACAAATATCACCATGTTTAATAATATCACTCACATTATTTTCAGGATTTGAGTAGTTAAGATACCGTCTAAGGTGAGCTTTACATCTATAAATAACTTCTATTATGCTAAAAGGTTTTGTTATATAGTCATCAGCACCTAATCCCAAAGCCCTCATTTTATCCATATCCTCGTTTCGCGCAGTTAAAAATATGATAGGAATGATGCTACTTTTTCTAATATGCTCGAGTACTTCAAATCCGTCCTTAATAGGTACCATGACATCTAAAATAGCCAAATCAAAAGTCTGATCAAACAGGTTGATTGCTTCTAGTCCATCAAATGCCTGTATTACATCATAACCTTCTGCTTGAAGTTGCATTGTTATTAAATTGTTGATACCTAAGTCATCTTCTAATAATAATATTTTTGATTTCATAAATAAATCTCCTTAAGTACACTTTACCATATTTTCTTTTAGAATATATCTGTTAATTCGGAATTAAGGTTAAATTAAGAGTGGCTTTAAGGTGGATTAAGTTTTGGGGGTTAAACTGGAAATAGGTTAACGAAAAAGCTTTAGGAGGTCATATGAAAAAAATAGGGATAGTGATTTTAGTCGTAACAATGATGCTGGTAGGATGTCAAAGTAAAACTGAAGAGTCAAATATAAAGGATGAAACATCAGCTGAAATTGCAGAGGATAATACAACAGATTCCTCAAACGACGAAATAGGAAATGATAACATCAACGAAAAAAATCCAGTTGCAGGACAAGTATTAAAGGATATTTCAACGACAGATATTGAAGGGAATATCATAGATGAAACAATATTCAACGGACATAAAATTACTGTTTTAAACTTATGGGCAACTTGGTGTGGACCATGTGTTGAGGAGATGCCTGAATTTGAAGAAGTATCAAAAACTTACAAGACAGAAGACGTACAGTTTTTAGGGCTCATTATTGATTCTGAAGATGATGAAGTAAAGGATTTATTAAAACAATTGGGTATTACTTATCCTCAAATAAAATCAGATGAAAAACTGAAAAAACAAATTGTAAACCATTTCGATTATGTTCCAGTGACATTGTTTATTGATGAAAATGGTAAAATTCTAGAAAAATTTGTACCAGGAGGCACCACGAAAGAAGCTCTAGAAAAAATGTTGGATGGTATGCTGAGTGAAAAATAAACTATCCTATTTCCTATTGGTAATGAGTGCTGTATTAATGGGAATCGGTATACACCGTCATGAAATGACGATAGTTTTAAAAAAGGCAATTAATATATGTCTTGAATGTATAGGAGTTGGCTAATGAAGAGGATATGGATTCAAGTCATTTTTTCCATCGGTTCAAATGCCTATATTAAAGGTTTCTTAGAAGGCAAGATATTCAAAGGATCTTCTAAAATGATCTGTGTACCTGGCTTGAACTGTTATTCTTGTCCTGGGGCACTTGGTTCCTGTCCTTTGGGATCTCTTCAATCTGTGATGGGCAGTATGAAATACCAAGTCTCATTTTATGTATTAGGACTACTGATGGCATTTGGCACCTTACTTGGACGATTTGTATGTGGCTTCTTATGTCCATTTGGTCTCATACAGGATTTGCTTTATAAAATCAAATCAAAAAAGTTCAAATTGTTTAAACCACTTAGATACATGAAATATGGTATATTGATATACTTCATTATTCTAATTCCTGCTGTCTTTACCAATAAAGTTGGCATGGGTGATCCGGGCTTTTGTAAGTACATTTGCCCGAGTGGCACATTATTTGGTGCTCTACCATTATTGCTGAAAAATCCTGGATTAAGATCAGTAGTAGGTATTTTGTTTTCATGGAAGATGTTTGTATTGATAGCAATATTAATAGGTTCAGTTTTTACTTATCGACTATTTTGTCAGATGTTATGTCCACTAGGGCTAATATATGGCTTGTTCAATAAAGTGAGTTTTTATGGTTATTCATTAGATTTAAGTAAATGTACAAATTGTGGTGTATGCCAAAAGGTCTGCAAAATGGAGTTAAATCCATGTAAGCAGTTGAATAATTTAGAGTGTATTAGATGTGGTGATTGTATAGATAATTGCCACCCAAATGCTCTTACTAGAAAAGGAGTGAAGAAATGAAAAAATGGTTATGTATTTTAATGACATTAAGCATCATGCTGACAGGATGTCAAGATGAAATAGCAGCTACAGAAAATAATACATTAGAAATAATTGAAAAACAGGAAAAGGATTCAAGTAACAAATTATCGAATTTAAATTCAAATGAAGAGGCCGCTAACGCCTTTGAAGAAGAGGAATATGAATTAGAGCCATGGACAGTTGAATTATACATAGGTATGGATGCTGACGAGTTGTCAGAGGAACAAATTGTAATGGTTCAAGAATATTTAGATCAGATCAACTCATTGGAACAAGAGGATATGGACTTGAATGAAGATGAGATATTTGAATTGTATGACTCATTGGATCAACTGTTGTCCGAATTTGGTTTGTGTATGCCGTTAACAAGTATGGCGTCTGTAGTTTCATTATATCCAGACTTATTTACTGAAAATGATTTAGAAAAATTAGATGAACTCGAGCAAATAATTTTAGAGTTAAACGAATCTGATCCTGAAAGTGAGCAATTGGAAACCACTTATGATGAGCTTATATCACTATTGGATGACAAGGGTTTATATGGTGAAGATTTAGTCAATCAAGTTGAAATGCAGAGCATTGATTTAGCAGTCTTTAATGTGGTGGATGGCAAGATTTCACTGAGAAAAGACAGTGTTAAATCTAAGACCGAAATTACTGAAAAAGAAATGAAAGATTATGAAATGCTATGGCATCAAACAAAAAAAATTGTCCCTAAAAGTCATATGGAAATGTTAAAGCTGTTTGTTATCAATACGGATGGACGAGATAATGTATTGGCTTATGTGAATCAGGAAAATGATGAATTGACTAAGTGGCGTATGGTATTAGATATAAAAGATGCATTAGATTCTGATGGTAAATATATCAAAGAATACAATGAGACTATCGTACATGAGTTTGCTCATATTATGACTCTTAATGCAACTCAAATGCAGGAGCCTGTTGAAGATGATGATACCTATGTAGGCGATGAAGGCGCAACGACAAAATCGTCTTATTTAAATCAATTTTATCAGAAGTTCTGGACTGATATTTACGAGGAGCATCAAAATAATGTAGATCAATTAGATGAGACAGGTGATAGTGCTTATGCATTTTATGAAAAGTACGAAAATCATTTTGTATCTGATTACGCTGCAACGAATCCCGAGGAGGATATAGCTGAAACCTTTAGTGTCTTCGTATTTACGGATAAACCTGCAGGTAGTGAAATTAAAGATCAAAAAATCTTATTCATGTATGGCGATGACTCATTGGTAAAGTTAAGACAAGATATTAGATACAATTTAAATTTGGAATAAAAAAAGGGCTCATTCAACGGAATGAGCCTTTTTGTATTAGTTATATCGTTTTGTATAATGTGTATGAAGAAGATGATGTGATTTATGACTATTAGGTTTACCAAGAAACTCATCATATAGCTTTTGTACTTCTAAATTCTTATGAGATTTTCTAACATCCAATATAATGTCTTCTTCATAAAGTGCTTTTGCACGTTCAACTTTTAAATCTACTGTATCTCTGATCTTCTGATGTACCTGTGGTTGTCCACCACCATTAACACAACCACCTGGACAGCCCATAACTTCAATGAAATGATATTCTTTTTCACCTTTTCGAATGAGATCCATGAGTTCACCAGCTGTTTTTGTACCATGTACAACAGCAACTTTTACATCAATACCACCTAAATTAACAGTAGCTTCTTTGATTTTATCTGTACCACGGACATCGTGATATTCAAAGTTTGTTAAATCTTCACCGGTCAGGACATCTGCTACGGTTCTAATCGCAGCTTCCATTACGCCACCAGTTGCACCAAATATAACACCTGCTCCAGTGTACTCACCAAGAATTTTATCAAATGGTTCATCAGGAAGTGTGTTAAAACTGATGCCAGCTTGTTTAATCATTCTAGCGAGTTCTCTAGTAGTAATAACAGCATCTACATCTCGAAGCCCTTCTTGTTCCATTTCAGGTCGTGCGGCTTCTGTTTTTTTCGAAATACATGGCATAACAGAAACGACAAACATTTTTCTAGGATCAATATTTTGCTTTTCAGCATAATACGTTTTTGTTAATGCACCAAACATTTGATGAGGTGATTTACATGTTGATAAGTTTGGTAAGAAATCATGATAGTTGAATTCACAGTAACGAATCCATCCTGGAGAACACGATGTAATCATTGGTAGAACACCATTATTTTGAATTCTATCTAATAATTCATGACCTTCTTCCATAATTGTTAAGTCTGCTGCGAAGTTGGTATCAAAAACATTATCAAAGCCAAGTCTTCTAAGAGATGCAACCATTTTACCAGTTGATCTTGTGCCGATAGGGTTTCCAAACTCTTCACCAAGAGCAGCTCTTACAGCAGGAGCTGTTTGAACAACAACATGCAGTTTTGGATTTTCCAAAGCATCCCAAACTCGAGGGATGTCCGTTTTCTCTGTTAGAGCACCAACTGGACAAACATTCACACACTGACCACAGAAAACACACTTCGTATCATTCATTTTATGTTGGAAAGCAGGACCTACATTACTCTCAAATCCTCTATTTTGAAAACCAAGTATGCCAATACCCTGTTCTTTTTTACAAACATTGACACATTTACCGCAAAGGATACACTTGCTGGAATCTCTTACAATTGAATGAGAAAAATCATCATAGTATCGTTTTCTTTTCGCACCTTGGAATCCTAAGTCTGGTATATCCAGATTATCAGCCAAAGCGAGCAGCTCACAGTTACCAGAGCGGACGCAAGTTGTACATTCACGGTTATGATTTTCAAGTAACAACTCAACATTTGTTCTCACTCGATCTCTAACTCTTTTGGTATTGGTTTTAACAACCATACCATCTCTAACAGTTGTAACGCATGATGCTTGTAATTTACTTTGTCCTTCTACTTCTACCATACATACACGGCAAGCGCCTACTTCGTTGAGATCTTTCATAAAACAAAGTGTTGGAACATCAAAACCAGCTTGTCTAGCAGCATCTAAAACACTATATGATTCCGGCACTTCTACTGAAGTGTTATTTATCTTTAATTTAACCACTTTCATGCCTCCTTACTGGCTATTTGGTAACGCTCTCCATAAGTTCTTCTTCAAAATGTTTCATTGCACTTAAAATAGCAGTTGGAGCAGTTTGTCCTAAACCACAAAGTGAAGTGTCTATCATTGTTATAGCAATTTTTTTGATACGATCATATTGCTTCATAGAAGCTTCGTTATGACACATATCATCTATGATTTCATGTAAACGTTTCGTACCTTCACGGCACGGTGTACATTTACCACATGATTCATGTTCGAAGAATCCAGTAACGGAAGATAGATAATCAACGACTCTAACATTACCATTAGCAACTACAATTGAACCAGATCCAATATCAAATCCATTTTTCTTAAATGGTTCATATCCGTATGGTGTATCAAAATGTGTATGAGGAATCAGCGGACAAGAAGCACCGCCAGATTGGATGAATTTTCCTAAACTTAGATCTCTTGTACCACCACCAATATCCTCGATTATTGTTTTTACAGTAATACCAAATGGTACTTCATAAACGCCAGGGCGCATAATATTACCACATAAACTAATCATTTTTGTGCCTTTATGACCATTAACACCACTGTTGTTATAATGCTCAGAACCATGAGTTAATATAGCTGCAGCACAAGCATATGTCTCAACATTATTAACCATCGTTGGTTTATTGAACAAACCTCTCTCACCAACACGAGGTTTTTTAACTCTAGGTCTACCAACATTGCCATGCATGGATTCAATAAGAGCTGTATTTTCACCACAGACATAAGCGCCTGCACCTGTATACGCTTTTATGTTAAAGCTAAAGTCTGTACCTAAAATATTATTGCCTAATAAATTGTTATCTTTAGCAATATTGATGGCATCTATTAATTTTTTACGAATGTCTTCATACTCTTCTCTTATGTATATATAACCTTCACAAGCGCCTGTTGTAAATCCGGCAATTGTTAATCCTTCGATGATTCGATAAGGGTCACAATCCATTAAATCACGGTCTTTGAAAGTACCTGGTTCGCCTTCATCTGCATTTACAAGAACGTATTTTACTTCTTCATCTCTATCTTTTGCTGATTGCCATTTTTTATGAGCAGGGTAGGCTGCACCACCTCGACCTCTAAGTTCTGATGCTTTTAATTCATTGATGACAAAATCAGGTCCTTCCTTTAATGCTTTCTTTAATCCTGAAAAACCACCAAGTTCTTGATATTTATTTATTTCTGAAACTGTATATTTATCGAAATATTCTGAAATTAAAAAACGTGTATTATTCATGATCGGCACCTCTTAAATCTTCTAGTAGATGTTTAACCTTTTGGATGGTTAAGTGACCATATACTTTTTTGTTGATTCTGATAGCTGGAGAGATATCACAAGCACCGAAACATGCAGTCTGTTCAAGTGTGAACATATTGTCAGGAGTTGTTTCACCAACACTGATTCCCAATGTTTTTTCCAAATAGTCTTCAATGATATCTTTTTTGTTGATGCGACAGACTGAACTATCACATAACTGAATAAAATATTTTCCTTTTGAAGTTTTGTTGATTGCCGAAAAGAATGATGAAACCTCATAAACGTCTACATAGGTTAAATTGAGTTTTTGGGCAATATACTTTTGTGTTTCTTCATCCACGTAGTGATCGTCACATATATCCTGAGCATCCATTAAAATGGGTACCAAGGAATCTGCACGACTATCATACTTATGCAGAATTTCTTCTACTTTGTCCTTACTTACTACCATAATTACTATCCTCCTACTAATTGTGATTGATATTTCTTTCACTATATTAAGTCTAACAAGAGAAAACCTTCAAGAGTAGTATTGTTATTAACTTCACAAATGGTATGAAAGCATTGAAGGTAACGTTTTCCTGGTAAGAGCATTAATAAAGTGTTGTTAACGTACTTTGTATACATGTAAAACAGTTGTAACCAAAATGTAACATATGATGATCTTTAGACACATTAGTTTGCTAAAAAAATAACGAATATTCAGAATTTTCTTTTAATTCCACAAATAAAACATGATATAGTTATATAATTATCAAGATATAGAGTTATATCTTGATAATTGTACGGCCTTTAAGTTGACCTTTTAATATTTTAGGGATATAGTCATTCAACTCATTTAGTGAAATGGTAGTGACTTGATCATGTATACTCATTAGGTGCCACTTGGTTGATAAAAGCTCCCATATTTTTATTCTTGTTGTATAATCACATGATGCCGATGTAATTCCTTGGAGTTGAATCCCTCTTAATATAAAAGGGAATATTGAAGCGGTGAACTCTTGTCCTCTGATATTACCACAACATGTGACAACACCATTCATTTTGACATACTTTAATACAGTTGATAGGAAATCGCCTCCGACGCTATCAATAACACCTGCGTATCTTCCTTTTAACAAGGGTTTGTTGCTGTTTTCTAGAAGTGCTTGTCTGCTTATAATCTCTTTAGCACCAAATTCTTCTAGTTGTGCATAAGACTCCGTTTTACTACTGACAGCCACAACATCGTAATTAAGATGACTTAAGAGTCTGACTGCGATACTGCCGACACCACCAGTTGCACCAGTAACAAGTATTGGACCATCTTCAGGTTGGATAAATCGATGAAGTTTGTATACTGATAATGCTGCTGTAAATCCTGCTGTACCATACATCATGCTTTCGGCCATCGTAAGTCCTTCTGGTAATGGGACGACCCACTCTTTTGGTACCGAAATATAGTCTGCATACCCCCCTGATGTATTCATGCCGAGATCGTTTCCTGTAACAATAACCTCTTTACCTACGAGTAATGAATCGATAGATTCAACAACGGTACCTACAGCGTCGATACCAGGTGTATGGGGATAATTTCTAGTAACGCCTTTATTCCCAGTTGCTGATAATGCATCTTTATAATTTAGTGACGAGTATGAAACTCTTATTAATGTATCATTTGTATGTAGATTTTCCAAAGGTAAATTTTCGATTGTACCTTTGAATTCATTATTTGATTCTCTGACATAATATGCTTGATATGAGTTGTTTTGTATTTTCATAGCAACCTCCTGTTATAATTATAGGTTAAATGGGCATAATATAATCAAAGAATCTTTAGTTTTATTGAAAATTAATGTATATTACAAAGTGAGGAACATATGGATCTTAAAAAATTAAAAATTGATGGATTTAAAAAAATAAGTTATGTTGATTTCAGCGATCGTAAAATGATCACTTATGATGAAACAGAAGTAGTTATCTATTTTCTGAAAACTATTGAGGATATTGACAAGTGCGTGAAGTATTGTGACCGTCTAAAAATGACGACTAACAATCGTGTTGTTTTGGTTTATGAAAAAGGCCAGAAAATATTAAATCAAGATTCTATCATTGAACCTTTTAAAACAGGTACATATTTAAACTATAAAATGAAAGCACCTATACTTTGTTCTTTAGATAAAAGATTGAGTGCAATGGTGTTTACGAAGGAGTAATTATGTTATTGGCAAGAAATGACGCATGTTGGTGCGGTAGTGAAAAAAAATACAAGAAATGTCATATGGAGTTTGATAAAAACTTAGCACAATATAAAAAAGAAGGTTATGATATTCCAGGGCATCATCTGATACTAAATGAACAAGATATTGTAGGTCTTAGAGAAAGCAGCAAGATTACAAAAGCAATTTTGGATCAGGTCGCTGATTTGATTAAGCCTGGTATTACAACGAACGAAATTAATGATTTTGTGCATGAATACACATTAGATCATGGTGGTATCCCGGCAACGCTTGATTATCACGGTTTTCCAAAAAGTTGTTGCACTTCGATAAATGAAGTCATTTGTCATGGTATACCTGAAGATAGAGCTCTAATAGAAGGTGATATCATCAATGTGGATATTACTACGATATTCAATGGTTATTTCTCTGATGCAAGTCGTATGTATTTGGTTGGTGAAGTTTCAGATAATGCTAAAAAGATTGTGGAAACAGCTAAGGAATGTTTAAAAGTGGGTATGGACCAAGTGAAGCCTTATGGTTCAGTTTCTGATATTGGTTTGGCGATTCAAGCTTACGCCAATAGTAAAGGTTATAGTGTTGTTAGAGACTTTGGTGGACATGGTATTGGTAAGAATTTTCATGAAGATCCTCATGTAAGTCATTTTGATACAGGTACAATGGGTATGATTATGGTACCTGGAATGGTTTTTACCATAGAACCTATGATCAATGAAGGTACTTTCAAGTTGGAAATATTAGAGGATGAATGGACAGCCGTAACAAAAGATGGAAAACTATCAGCTCAGTGGGAACATACTATAGTTGTTACAGAAGATGGTTATGAGGTACTTGTCTAGTGTTGAAAGCATATAAAGATAAGATGTATGCTTTCATGGGACCTAAAAGTATAGATTGGTTAAACGAATTGGAAAGTTTAATGGATTACGCTTCTACTAAATGGCAACTGTCCAACTTATCGCCTATGGATTTGTCTTATAATTATGTTTGTTCAGGTCATTCAGAGATTTATGGAGAGATTGTACTTAAAATCTGTTTACCAGGTAATGAATTTCAGACAGAGTATCATGCTTTAACGGAACTAAACGATATGGTGAGTCTCTTGGATTCGGATTACAACAGACGTATTCTTCTGCTGAAACGATTAATACCAGGCAAGACATTATGGTCGGTAAATGGTATACAAAACAGACTGGATATAGCAACCAGATTAATTTCAGATACCCCGTCTAAACTTTATAAAGCAGACTACCCAGAACATAAACAGTGGATTGACAAGATTTACACTTATGCAAAAACACACTTTAAAAACCATAGATTATTAGAACATCTTGAACGGGTTAGGTCTCTCTATCCTACACTGAATGTTGAAGGTAATGATATCATGCTTTTACATGGTGATTTACACCATGGGAATATATTGTCTTCTGATAAATGGGCAGTGATTGATCCGAAAGGTGTTATTGGTCATAAAAGTTTAGAAGTCGGTAGGTATATGAACAATCAGATTCAAGAGGATGTTGGTTTTGAGGAATGTTTAAAACAGATGGTTGAAGCCTTTTCAGCAACGCTTTTGTTAGATGAAAAAACCATCCTGTTGTCGTTTTATATTGATATGGTATTAAGTACCTCATGGTTTTTAGAAGACCATGATATCAATGTAGAGATGTTAAATAAAAGAATAAAGATATGTGATTCAATAAAAGAAAAACTATAATTCAAATCAAAAGTTGAGGATGCTAATGGCATCCTTTTATTTTGTGCAAATAGATCGAAATAAGTAAAGTCGCGTTATTCCACAAATGCTTGTAAATAACACGACTTTCTTGATCTTAACTCTGATTAGTCAGACTTTTTTTCTAGGTAAGCTATACCATCTGGATGGATGCCGACTTTTATTTTATAGATGACTTCTAATGTTTCCAATAGAATAACTGAAATATTATTTGTCTTATTATTGGCTACATAAGCAAGTTTTGAATCTGGACTAAAAGTGACACCACCTGACCATCTACCGAGTGGAATTCTCTTAATCTCATATGGTCTTATCTTGCCACAAAATGAATATTCAGGATCTATTACAGAAACATCGTGTGATTCGCGATTAGGTACAAATAAGTATTTGTAATCTGGTGTAAACATAGCACGAATAGGCAAAATTCCAACTTTCAATTTGAATTTTTCTTTTAATGTAATCGGATCAAAAACACATACCATGTTATCGTCTTGATTGGCTGAGTAGATATCTCCATTCTTGTAAACCGCTAATCCTTCTGGACCTCGACCAACAGGGAAATGATTGATGATTTCCTGTTTTTCGGTACTGTAAATGGATACATTTCTGCTACCGATGTTTGGTATATATGCATGTTTGCCATCGGTTGACATAGTGACCATATGTGATTTGTCTTGATAAGTATCCATTACTTTTTTTATTTCATGTGAATCAATGTCTATCACATAGAATTTACTACTCATTGTAGAAGCTAAGTAAAGTTCATTTAGTTCTTCTGAAATGGCTAAACCATGGGGAAAATCAAATCCTTCATGTTTGATAATATCTATGACTTCAAATGTATCATTTGAGATGACATAGAGAGAATTCCCTAATGAACATGTTACGAATGTTTTTGATCTATCTGGACTGATAACAACTTCATGTGGATTATAATCGGTTTTTATTTTCTTCACAGTTTGATGAGTTTCTAAATTTACAAACGATACTGAGTCCTCATCTTTGTTTAATACAATTAGATATTTCATAAAACCTCCTTCTATCTAAATACATTATAAATTGGATAACTACAGTATGCAATTTATTTAATGCATTGTTTCAAGAAAAATTGTAAGATAAAATAAAGAAGAAGTGAGAAGATGAAAAAAAATTAAAACTTCTTTTTATTGTGATTGTAATGCTTGAGTTTGTTTTTTGATACTGGTGAAGTAGTTAATGTATATCAGCGATTTTGGTATTTAGACTCTATGACTTATACTAGCAACAAAGCTTATGAAGTAATCTCTGCATGTAAGAAAGAATTGGCCATTGGTTGTCTAATTTTAATGTTACTGATTTTCATTTCCGTGGTACTCATTATCTGTAAAAGGGTACAACTAAAGAAAAGGGAGTATGTATGAAAAAACTGTTGATATTACTGAGTTTATTTTTGATATCCTGTTCAAACGAACCTATAGAAAAAGTAGGGATAAAAGATGAAATAAAGAAAGAGGTGGTCTACGAATCTTCTCTTTGGTACTCTGGGTATTTAGGATCTGATGAGATAAAACTTCAATACAGTCAGACCTCGGATAGAGTATTTGGAAAATACAGTAAGGATGATGTTGAAGTGCTCTTTAGGGGTACTGAAATTGACGATGCTTTTTTTGTAACGACTGAAAACAATCAAGAAATGATATTAACAGTTTCTGAAGAAACAATATATGGCTTATTAATAGATGAAACCTTAAAACCTGTTTTTTGTACAAAATCAACTCTTAGACCCGCCGTATCAGAAGAAACATTAAGCTTATCAGGACGTTATATGAGTTATGATTCGAACTATTATGAGCAGACAGCAGTAACTATTACACCATTATTTGATCATTTAATATATTTGGATATTGAAATCAATGAAGTGCGCTCACAGTATTTGGCAAGACTAACTGATAATCAGTATAATCTTATAACAACAGATGTATCAATTAAATTTACTGAAGAACGTGATTTGCTTTTTAACAAACCGTTGATTGTAGACGAAGTGATTCTAGATACAAGGTACTCTGAAAGTATTGAAGTTGAGGAACCTACATTGCCTTATTTAAATCTTTCGAAATCTGAGGAATCATCTGAAATTATCAAACTGCTTTTGGATGATTATTATGAATTATTTATTTCACAGGCTCAAAATGTGGCTTATCAAAGAATGGATGGTTACAATTGCTATAAATTAAATATTAAGGATAAACCAATATCCATATGTCTGTATGAAAAAGATGATCTCTATTATATTTGGTTTGATAAATCGTTATTGGAATCCCATAACAATTTAGTTCTAACCAATGACTTAAATTCTGTTCCAAAATTTTTAGAACCTTCTGATGTAATCAAAAAACCAATGCTGCTTAACGGATTTTCTGTGGTTTTAGAAGGTGAGTTGTCAGACTTCATACCAGATGGTTATTTGATTAAAGATAAGATTTCAGGTTTTATTAATAAAGATAAACTTGAAGATTTAGTGCTGGTACTTGATCATCAAAACGATCCTTTAAAACGGATTGTGATGATTCTTATAAAGAACTCACAGGGATATGAAATAGATGTGTTATCGGATAAAGTCATATTGAATCAAAGATCTGGTGGTGACTTTGGAGAACCTTATGAATCAATAGAATTAAAAGACCATAAATTGTATCTGAACTTATATGGTGGCAATTCCGTCAGATGGTCTCAAAAACACGTTTTTGATACCGTATATGACTATCGATTGTTGGAATCTACCCTTACGACATTCAATCAGGAGACCAGTGAAGCAATCCGTTTTGAGTATGATTTTATTCAAAATAATGTGGTCATATCCAATGACGATAACTTATATAAAAAAGTTTTACCTGAAAAAATAAACCTAAGAGATTTTAATGGATATAAGCTATTTGACTTAGATTATCAGTAAAGAGGATTTTTATGAAATATATAAAGTATTTTGTTTTATTATTATATGTCATGGTATTAATAGGTTGCCAAGAGGATGTTGTTCCAAAAATCGAACAACATGGAGAACTGTATGCGGATTTTGAGCTGGGCGTTAACTTTACAGATCATATGTTAGCACTCATTTCAAATGACAGAAGATATATTGTGAATTTACCAAGTAAATCAAAAGTTCTTACCGAGAAGAATTTATATGAGATGATGTACACACATCAAGTTGATTATTTGCTACCACAGATTTTTTATTACATACCGATGCAACTGAATTTGGATTCAGAAGAAGTTTGGAACAATTACTTTGATGCTTGGGAGACAGCTCTTATTGAAGGTGATATCACTTCTGTTACTTATTATTTAGATCAAACAGACGTCAAAGAGTATATTGAAGATCAGTTAACAAACGAAGCTAAGAAAGAGTTGTATGCCTCTTCATTGGTCATTCTAAAAAAAGCCAAGTCACTTTATCTTGATGAATTTGAACACTATAAAAAGAAAATTTGGCCTGTGAGAGCCAATGAGTTGTATAAGAAGGCTCAATATATCAATGAAATGCTGACTGCTTTTAACTTAAAAAATAAGTGGGAAAGTAAAACCTCATTACTATTTGATAATGCCTCACTAAAAATTTCATTGAGTTATTATGATAATCTTGAACTGGACTTTGTAAGTATTCAGAGTGATAAAATAGTCATTTACTATGATAAAGATAAGGATCCAAGTGAAATTGTATCTGAGATCAGTTTCTTATATGGTCGAAAACTGTTTATGACTCATACAGAAACTATGCTATCTGAAGTTTTTGATGAGTACAGTATTTTGAAAGAAGATTATCCATTATATCAAATTCTGAACGATTTAGTAGATGGTGTTGTATCAGATTATAACAGCGATATTACTTATGTGATAGAGTTTAAGGGTATTGAACCGTATGAGAGTTTTAAATCAAACAAAAAAAATCTAACAGGTCTTGAATATTTAGAAGATAATATGACCCGGTATTTATCTGATTTGATGTATGAAAAACCATATTTAATTGATGGGGAGTTACATTATTTGGGAAATGTGTATAATCGCAGAGATATAAATGAAAATGTAACACTTTATTATTTCCCGTTTTATCCAATTGTTATTCAAAATGATACAGGATTGCATGTCATCACCAATAATATGGATTCGGTTCCCGAAGTGTCACCAAATGGGGATAGGGTGTTGTTTATCACACCATTTGCTTGGGAAGAAGTTGGAGAACTATATATTTATACTATTGCTGAAGAAACATTAGAAAAAATCATACCAAAATCTTATGAAGACCAAAGTACCATTAAAGTAGCAAGGTGGTTAGATGAAGAAAGAATTTTATATATTGATGGGTATCCTTATGGTACTGTCACACGCGGAGGCGAACTGAAAGAATACAACTTAATAACCAAAACATCAAAACTTTTAGTAAGTTATGATGACCCTCATCTAGAAGTAAGTAACATTTATAAATTAGAAGATAAATGGTATTATACCATAACCATCCATGATGAGGAGTATATGAATTATACTGAAGAGAATCATGAACTTAAAATAAATTAAGCCACAGAAAGGAGATATCCTTTGCTGTGGCTTCTTCTTTAATATGCTGGTTTCATTATGATTGCTGCGATGATATAAAATAATATACCACTACCACCTAAAAAGGTGAATAATACTAAAAGTATTCTTAAAATGCTCGAATCGATTTGAAAGTATTCTCCTAATCCACCACAAACACCTAATATCATTGAATCTTCTCTTGATTTTCTTAATGCACGTTCCATAAAAACCCTCCTTAATCATGTATTCATTATGACAAAGATAGTTTAAAAGTATATAAATGGTTGATTAAAAACAAATTAGAATTCTAGATGATCACCAGGAGACATAATAATTACCTCCGAGTTTTTGACACCGCTTTTAAATAGATCCGGATCGGCTTGAATAAGTCCAAAGGTGTTGTAGTGCATAGGTACGACTTTCTTAGGCTTGATAAAATCTACAGCTCTTATAGCATCTCTTATATCCATTGTAAAGTTTCCACCAATGGGAAGTAGTGCCATGTCAATATGTTCGATTTCCAAAAGTTTCATATCCATTGTAAGGCCGGTATCACCAGCATGGTAAATGCTTTGTCCGTCGATGGTGATCAAAAAACCACCAGGATTACCACCATCCACTAGACCACTTTCGGTCTGAATAGCCGAACCATGTAAAGCGGATGTCATTTTCACATCACCAAAATCGAAGGTGGTACGACCGCCAATATGCATAGGATGGACAGAGACATTTTGCTCAGCCAGGTAAGACGCAATTTCATAGTTGGTAATGACAAGAGCGTTATGTTTCTTAGCAAGTTCAACAGTATCACCTAAATGATCGTTATGACCATGCGTTACAAATATATGAGTTAGATTTCTAATGTCTGATGTTTTAATTTTCGATACAGGATTACCGTTTATAAACGGATCAATAATCGCCTTCACATGTTCTGTTTCAAAATAAAATGTAGCATGACCGATAAAATTAAGTTTCATTTGACCTCCTATTTAATAATCTTTAATAAACCTTTTAACAGTTTTTTAGTTTCCTTGCTGGGTAGAGTCTTGACTAAATCATAAATAAAATTTCGAGTATCTCTAATGATGAACTCGTTTTCTATTGAATTTTCAAAAAATAAAATTGTAACTCCCAAAGACTGAACACCGATTTTCATATCTTCATCTCCAGAATAATTTAGTGATGCTTCAATATAGTACTTCTTTAAAGATTGATGAATTTTACCTAAGTCTTTCATAGAGCCTCCTTTTATATTATTATAATTTATAATCAAAGATAATAAAAATTAATTTAAATTAAATTAAATTAAATTAAATTAAATAACTGCAATAGGTTTTTATTTAATCGTACTATTTGCTACAATGAAGTTATTGGAGGATATGATGGAAGATTTTATTATAGAATATATTGAGAAGTTGGTCTTATCAGATTATTTAGGGGTTGGTATTATAGGTAGTTATGCTACCTCATCGCATAAAAAATGGAGTGATGTTGACCTTGTTTGTGTTGTTGAGGAAAAGAGAGACAATAAAGTTGAAATTTTCAAAGATCATTATTTTTCAGTAAGTTATTATACACAGGATGATTTTGAAACATATATCAAGCGCCCATCATTACAATTAAATGGTTTAGAGGCATTAAAACAGATTAAGATCATATATGATCCTAAAAGTCTTTTAAAGGAAATCAAAACCATTTTATCAGAGTTCTCACCTACGAGTGTGGATAAAGAAAGATCATTATATTTAGCGAAAAATGAATATGTAGGTTATATAGAAGAGGCTCAAAAGGCTCTTCAAGGTTACATGGACCATCACGTTGGTAAAATGCTTAATGGGATATACGGATTAACATATGGCATGTTTCAAGTTATTCGTTTGAGAGATTATTTATCGATAACTAGTGACAATGACTTTTATGAGTGTGTCATGACACATTTAGATGAAAAAGATCCTATTAAAGTTTTAGCGCCACAAGCATTTGGTCTAGAATCAACTCAACTTGAAGATCAAGTCGAAGCTGGACTGGAGATATTTATGCATGTTGGTAACTCGTTGATGACTTTATTTACGGAAGATGAAAAAGAATATGGATTAAAGCTGATTCATGAAATCATTAAGGAGGTCTAATGAAACTCTTAAAATATGATATCCAATCTACAAAACTTCAAGAATTTATCAACGTGTCGTCTTATATAAAATCAGCAATAAGAGAAACCGGTTTGATTAGTGGGAAAGTGACTTTGTTTTGTCCTCATACAACTGCAGGACTAACCATTAATGAAAATGCCGATCCAGATGTGGTCTCTGATATGATTAGAGCACTAGACAAAGTTTTTCCTATTATAGGTGATTATGATCATTATGAAGGGAATTCGCATGCTCATTTAAAATCATCCTGTGTAGGTGTTGATCAGATGGTGATTGTACAAAATAAAAATCCAATACTAGGCACTTGGCAATCCGTTTATTTCTGTGAATTTGACGGTCCTAGAAAACGACAACTTATTATGACTATAGAAGGAGAATTCGATGAATAGAAAAAAAATAATGACAGTTAGCCATGATATTGAAGCACAGATGTTTAAGGCTATTTTAGAAGACGCAGGAATACCACTATATATTTCTGAGCAAAACGGACCGCATCATATGGAAATTTATCTTGGACAGGAACAAAAAGGTGTTGATTTATATGTAGAACCTGAATCATACGATCAAGCAAAGAAAATTATAGATGAAGCTGAAATTATCAATGATTAAGTACTTAATTGCCATCATATTGATTTTAGGATTTTTATATTATGGTAATACTGTATTACAAATTTCTAAGTATACTATTCATACAGATAAACTAAATGGTGTATCTCTTAAGGTTATGCATTTATCCGACTTTCACGATTATAAATACAATGAAAGGACACTTTCTAAGTTATTGAATGGGGAGTCACCTGATATTATTGTGATAACAGGTGATTTGATTGATAAAAGACGGTTTGACTTAGAACACAGTTTAGGGTTTATTGACATGTTAAAAGGTTATCCAATCTATTATGTTACAGGCAATCACGAAGCGGGTTCTGGTCAGACTGAATTAATTGTTTCAGAACTAGAAAAAAGAGATGTGACAGTTTTAAGAAATAATGTTACAAAAATTGGAATAGAGAATATGACTATACAGATTATTGGATTAGATGATCCCACGTATCAAAACGAAGAAGTTGTAACTCTAGATGATGATTTTAGCATTCTTCTATCTCATCGATTAAAACTTGTAACTCAATATGATGCTGATGTATCATTTAGCGGCCATGCTCATGGTGGGCAAATTAGACTGTTTGGACAAGGAATGGTTGCACCCGATCAAGGCTTTTTACCTGAGTATACAAAGGGTATATTTAAAATGGGTAATACCACAAGTGTCATGAGTAGAGGACTTGGAAATAGCATTTTCAGACTGAGAGTATTTAACAGACCTGAAATAGTGATTGTAACCATAGAAGATCAAAATAACTGAAAAATTACATCGTCATTGTTATAGTGAATTAAAATTAACCTTTTCTTAAGGTTTTTTTTATTGCATTTTAACGTGTGTAGGCGTACTATGTAACTAGAACACGTTAGGAGGTATTATGAATTTTGAAAATCATGTTCCTATTTACATTCAAATCATAGATCTCATCAAAAGAGATATTGTACTTGGTATCTGTAAACCAGGAGATAAACTTCAAAGTGTTAGAGAGTATGCACTTGCACTAAAAGTTAATCCTAATACAGTACAAAAGGCTTATCAAGAAATGGAACGAATGAGTTTGGCATTTACAAAAAGAGGTATTGGTCGCTTCATTGTTGAAGAAGAAGCCATCGTATTAAAACTTAAGCATGAGATGTCAGATGAAATTGCACATGTCTTCATTGAGAAAATGATTGAATTAGGATACACATCAGATGAAATACTGAGTACAGTAAAAAAAATGTTAAATGGAGGTAAGAAATGATTGCTTTAGAAGTTAAAAACTTAAATAAACGATACATGTTTGTGAAAGCTTTAAACGATTTTTCTGTAACGTTTGAAAAAGGTAAAATAACAGGTCTTTTAGGTCCAAATGGAAGTGGAAAGTCTACTCTCATGAGAATCTTATCTGGATTACTTCAAAAAAATTCGGGTGAAATTATTTATGATCACCCCTTAAAGGGGAAGTATTTAAAAGAAAAAGTGGCTTATATGCCGACTGAATCACATCTATATCCGTGGATGAAAGTCAGTCAAGTGATAGATTTTTATGAGGATTTCTTTGATGGTTTTGACAGACAGAAGGTATTAGATGCCATTAAAGTATTGGATTTATCACCAAAGAGTACCATTAAAACACTTTCTACAGGACAAAGAGGTCGATTAAAAGTAGCTCTTACAATTGCTAGAAAAGCAGAATTGTATTTGATTGATGAACCTTTAAATGGTATAGATCCTATCTCAAGAGATATGATTCTAGATATGCTTGCAGCAGAAGTCTGTGATGATAAGTGTATTGTTATTTCGAGTCATTTGGTTCATGAGTTCGAGAAAATTATTGATGATGTAATTTTTATCAGAAAAGGGAGACTTGAGTTAAAAGGTGATGTAGAAACGTTAAGAAAAGAACGTAAAATGTCGATTCATGACCTTTACAAGGAGGTTTATAAAAATGATTAAGTTATTGAAATATGAATTTCAACGTAAGTGGAAAGTGACTTTTGGTTTATTAATTGCTTATTTCATAGTCTATTTTGGATTTTTAATAAAATTTAAATCAGAAGGAACGTATAGTATAGAAAGTTTTGGATTCCAGTTGATTTTCTTTATCCTTTTAGGTTCTGCATTGTCATTTGGATCGATTGTTGGTGCTGTTAATAGCCTTAGGCTTGAAGCCAAACAATCTACTAGAGATTTATACTTCTCGATTCCTATGTCTGCTTATGCAAAGATAGGATCAAAGGTGATGGTTTCAGTTGCAGAAGTTTTCACAGCGGGTTTTATTGCAATCTACACCGCAGTTAAAGCTATTGAACACTTAACAGGTGTGACACTCTGGAAACCTGCCATAAAGGAAATATTGAGCCAACCTATGGATCAGTTAATCTTCGCAATTATAGGTAATCTTGTGTATGCTGTATTGATGATTCTTGTTGTCTATTTATCATTTGCTATTTTCAGATCATTTTTCTCACAAGTCAAATTTGGTGGTATCATTACAATTGTAATTTATATATTTTTAAACTACTTATTGGTAAAAGGTGGCACTGCATTCTTTGAAACTGTTGATGAAACAAGTTTAGAAGGTCTTGCTTTGTGGATGATGTTGGCTGGATTTACAGCTTTTACAGCGAGTGTATATCTATTGATTGGATTTTTATTTGAAAAAAGAGTCAGTTTTGATTAAGCATCTTCGGATGCTTTTTTGTTATGTAAGAGTAGTAGTTTCTACATATTAATGAATAATGAAGCAGTTTCACTATAGGTGGTATGAATTAGGAAGTCTTATGGTGATATTTCTTGTGTTACAATATATCGGGGGTGTTAAAAATGATAGGAATGCCAGCATTAATTGAATATGATTCTTTAGAGGATAATTTAAAACTCTGTAAAGAATTAAATTTGGAATTTATCGAACTTAATATGAATTTACCAATGTATAATGAGATGGATGTCAAAGCTGTTAAAACATTATTAACAGAGTATAATATAAAAGTAAGTCTTCATTTGTCGGAGTTGTTTAATCCTTTTGATCTTGATCCGATTTTAAGATCAGCTCACTTGGAGTCTTTTAAACGGATTGTGAACTTTGCAAATGAATTGGAAGCCAGTTTAATCAATATGCACTTATTACCAGGTATTTATTTTAAATTACCTACTGGAAAAGTATTTCTATATGAACAATATAAAGAGTCCTATTTATTGTACGTTCATCAATTTCTTGATTTAGTAACAGCTTTACCTATTCATAAATTGTGTATAGAAAATACGGGTATCCATAATTTTAGCTTTATCAAAGAAGCAACTGATATTTTACTATCATCACCCAAAATATATTTAACTTATGATATAGGTCATGACATAACCAGTGGTTATAAGGATAGAGACTATTATACCAAACATGTTTCCGACATTATTCACTATCATATTCACGATGGGACTGCCTCTTCGAATCATTTACCTCTCTTTGCAGGTGAACTTGATATAGAAGGATTTCTAAAGAGAGCTCAGGAAAATCTAGCAAGTTATGTTATCGAAGTTAAATCAAGCGAGAGTTTGATTGATTCTATTAACTCAATAAAGGAAAGAAAAATGATATGAAAGTATATTTAACAAGACACGGTCAAACAGAATGGAATTTAGCAGGTAAAATGCAGGGGAGGCTAAATTCAAATCTTACCGCACTTGGTGAAAATCAAGCCAGATGGTTAGGTAAAAGTTTGGAAACAACACCAATTGATATCATCTGTTCAAGTTCAAGCGGTAGAGCATTTGATACAGCAAAGCTTATAAAAGGTGATCGAGAGATTGATATTGAACAGTATGATGATCTTCAAGAAGTATATCTTGCTGATTGGCAAGGTATGTTACATAGCGATATTGAAGCTTTATATAACGAGCAATTTAATTCATATTGGAGAGAACCTGAAAAATTCCAAGCAGGTGAAAAAGAAAGTTTTGAGGCCTTGATAAAAAGAGGCAGTACAGTTTTTAATGAAATTATAAGCACTCATGAAGGTAAAGACGTTTTAATTGTCAGTCATGGTGTTTTACTGAAGGCTATATTTGCCTATATCAAATCATTAGATATCAAAGAGTTTTGGTCAGGACCATTTATGCAATCAACATGTTTAAATGTACTAGAAATAACAAATGGTGAAATACGAATTCTTGATGAAGGAAATATTACACATTATGTATAGCTATTTGTATGATTTTTACAAAAAGAACGGATTGTGCAGAAAATTCAGAAAATTCAGTTGTAAAATTAAGGAAAATATTCTATTATTATATTAATTGATTGATATCAATGTAAGTTAATCATGTCGTATATTATTAGGAGGATTTCAATGGAAAGAAGAATTAATGAGGAAAAATATTGTGTTTTTTGTGAAGCAACTGAAACACTAAAAGAATTCAAAGCTAATTATGTTTGTGAAGAGTGCATAGAGAGTGCAAAAAGCTTTGAAGCACCTTGTAAATTGGATGAAATCGACTGATAAAGAGATCTAAAGAGGCTGGTTGAAAGCCTTTTTTTTTTTAGGAAGGTATATTGGTGAGAGCTGTAGATTAATGGATTTAACATTATTGTCGGAGTTTTGAATTAATAGTGTAGAGGATACTTATCTTGTGTATAATTTTATATAGGAGGGCCTATGAGAAGAAAAGAGAAATCAATGGAATCTATGAAAGAGATTGAATTGATAATTCAATCAGAGAAGGTTTTGAGATTAGGACTTTGTGCGGAAAATCAACCCTATATTGTACCCGTTAACTATGGATACCTGAACAAACAGTTTTTCATCCATTGTGCAAAAGAAGGTAGAAAACTTGATATGATCGCTAAAAATCCAAATGTCTGTATCGAAATTGAAAGAGCTAACGAACTTGTAACTGGTGATGTAGCTTGTCAATACACCATGAAATTTGAAAGTATCATTGGATTTGGTCAAGCGACTATTTTAACAGAGTTAGAGGATGTTAAAATGGGATTAGAGATTTTAATGGCGCAGTTTTCTGATTTAAAATTTACTTTTAACGAAAAGGCAATGAGTCGAGTTGCAATTATTAAAATAGATATCGATGAGATAACTGGTAAGAAGGCATAAGAGCGCAAAATATGTCAGGTTTTATAATTTTATATCATGTAAACTGTAGTTGAGGTGAGAATATGAAATATGAAAGATTAAAGAAATTGTATGAGGATAGAGATCTCATAGATCATTACCCCAAAGCTTTAAACGCTGTGAAACAGTTAGGTCAATATCTACTAGAAAAAGATTTATCACTAGACTCATGTCAAGTGAATGATTTAGAATTGTATATGAATCATTTAATAGAAAACAAAACAAATGATTTGGAGACGCTTCTGGCTCTAGCGAGATATTATTACGTCTATGATTTAAAGAGTCAGTATATCTTTTTTACCAGTGTATTAGGTGGTGTTGGTGTTATAGATAGTATTAAAAAGAAATGTCAAAAATTATCTTCGCTTGAGTTAATGAAAAGACCTGAATTGGGTTTAACACCTAAACGTTTAACAGCTTATACACATCAATTTATAAGTGAACTAAAAGTACTTGAACCGAGTGTTTACAGAGACATTCTTGCGGATAATCATCATCAATTAAGTGAGTCTGACATGCTGACTGAAAAAGCTTTTTATGAAGCTTCTGAGAGTTTTGAAAAGTATTTAAAAGAAAGACATGACAGAAAAATTTTGGAACTGCAACAACATTGTGATGAGAATAAAGTCTGGTATGAGCAGTTGATCACTCAGGAAACTGTTGATTATGTCAGAAGTAATCAAGAGATACTATCTGGTGTCATTAAAGAGGGTTTTTTATATATTACAAAGTTTCCATACAATCCAGATGGCGTATTTAATGCAACGAGTAAAAGAGATAAAAGGTATCATTATTGTCATTGTCCTTTTGCAAAGGAATCTATCTTAACTGATAATCCAGTTGATGCTGAATGGTGTTATTGCAGTGCTGGATTTGCTAAGTTTCCTTTTGAAGTGATATTAGGCAAAAAACTGAATGTCACCTGTCTGGAAACGGTTTTAGCAGGCGACCTACGCTGTCGATTTAGAATAGAAATGGAAGGCAATGAGTAAATTAGATGTACGTGATAAGTTAAAAGAACATCCTTTTAACTACCAAATGACAAAATCAAATAAAATGATGATCTTTGCTCAAAATAAAATGATTATGACTCTTGGTAAAAAGCAGGCACTTAAACTAAATGCTAAATTAGAAGTTTCGGATGAATTTAATCAACAATTATTATTGGCCAAAGCAACAGGACATTACAAACACGGAAATGAGAAGAATAAATGAAATATGAAATGAACATTGAACATATAACAACAGATCAATTGAATGGTTTTTTTGTAGGATGGCCTAATCCACCTTCTAATGAAAGGTTTTTAGATTTATTAAAAGGCTCTTTTATGGCAGTTGTAGCTATAGAAAACAATCAGGTTGTTGGATTTGTACAAGCCATATCAGATGGAGTCTTATCTGCATATATTCCGCTTCTAGAGGTATTGCCAGAATATCAAGGCAAGGGAATTGGTACAAAATTAATGACACTTATGCTGGAATCTTTAAAGGATTTTTATATGATTGATTTAGCTTGCGATCCTGATAAAGTAGCCTTTTACAAGAAAATTGGATTCCATGAAGGCTCAAGTATGATGATTAGAAATTACGACCGTCAAAGTGGTGTAATAATTTTGTAATTAGAGATATAAAAATAATTATGATATAGTACTTAGTGTAAAGGACGTTAAATAATAAAAAGGAGGTATGTCTTATGAGCAAATTAATGATGAGCATTGTTACAACAACATACCTACGGACACCAGCTTTCTAATATTATATAGCTGACCGTAGGTAACTACGGTTTTTTTATGCAAAAAAATAGGCTATTAGTATTAGAAAGGACACTATATGAATTTAAATAAATTAGGATTTACAACATTTTTCGAGAATCAAATAGAAGCAGATATGTCAGTTGGAAGAATCATGAAGTACGCTCAAAATCATTATACGTTAATGACGGAAAAGGGTGTTTTAGCTGCTGGTATTACAGGGAAGATGCAATATGAAGGAATATTCCCTAGAATTGGAGATTTTGTAGTTTACTCAACATCCGATGATGGTAGTTTGCATTTAATCAATAGAATACTAGATAGACAAACTTGTCTATCTAGAAAAGTGGCAGGTACAAGAAGTGATGAGCAAGTAATAGCAGCCAATATGGATTATCTATTTATTGTTATGTCTTTAAATGAGGATTTTAATATCAGACGATTGGAACGTTATATGATTGGTGCATGGGAATCAGGTGCTGAACCAATAGTTGTTTTAACAAAACTGGATCTGTGTGATAATCTTGAAGACTTATTAGAACAGGTAGATGCTGTTACCTTTGGAATAAAAACCATCCCCATAAGTTCGATGACCGGTGAAAATATTAATCAGTTGGATCCGTTCAATCAACCAGGTAAAACAGTCGCTTTAGTTGGATCGTCAGGTGTTGGTAAATCGACACTCATCAATGCCTTAGCAGGTAGTGAAGTGATGAAGACAGATGGCTTGCGAAATGATGACAAGGGTCATCATACAACAACTCATAGAGAGATGATCTTTACCGAAGGTGCTATTTTAATTGATACACCAGGCATGAGAGAGTTTTCTAGTTTTGAAGGTAATGAAGGGCTAGAACATGAATTTCAGGATATTGTAACTTTGATGGCTTCTTGCAAGTACAGTAATTGCAGTCATAAAAAAGAAGCCGGATGCGCTGTAAAGACCGCTTTAGAAGACGGTTCTCTAGAAGCGAGTCGATATAGGAGTTATATTAATTTACTTAAAGAAGTTGCCAGACAGGATAAGAAAAGAACACATCAACAGAAACTCCTGACACAACGTGATGCCAAACAAAAAAGAAAATCAAAACCAAGAATAAAAAAATGGAACTCTGCTAATTATTAGTAGAGTTTTTGATTTTCTTTTATAGACATGGGTATTTTATCTAGGAGGTGATCTAATGAAGAAAAGACATTTTAACATATATTTATCAATCGTATTGATCATTACAATTTTTATGAGTATCAGCTTAACTCTGATAAAACATGCTATAGAAACCAGTGAAGATATAATTATTTTAGAGAATTTTACTATCAATGGTGAAACGACAGATTTTAAGGAAAAAAGATTAGAATCCGGTCAAGAAGGATTGTACAGTTACCAGGTGACCATAGGGAAAGAGTTGGAAACTATAATCACGAATGATGCCATATTAGTAATACCTCGTATAAGAGGTTCTTGGCACCGTATTTTTTTTAACGAGCAATTAGTTGGGCTTATAGGTGCAGAAGGCAACACCAGAATCCATTTGTGGAATTCTGTGTATAAGTTCGTGATTCCCAGTCATATAATAGATGAAACAAATGTGGTTCGGTTTGAAAGCTATTCTGAATATAAGTTGGGTTATGGCAATATGCCAATTTTTATTGGTGATTCTCTTATAGCCAGCACCCTTTATGATAAATTGGATTCCTTATATGAAAATTTCTATTTGGTAGTTATGGGTATGTTGTTTGCCTTAGCTTTAATGGAAATTCTATTATTTAGTTTGACCAAAACATTTGAACGAAGTTATATGTTTTTTCCGATTAGTATTTTATTAATCTGTCTTTATCTTTTTGATTATACAGTAATGTCTCATGGGTGGGTTTCTGCTCTTATATACAAAAAAATCTTAATTATGGCTTTACACCTGTCTTCCATAGTGATGTCTTTTGCACTGGCAAAAATATACAGGTGTGAACTGCTAAGAAGAATGGCTATACTGGTCTTTTCAGGCTCAATAATTGGGATGATTATTACACCTAATATAATTTATTTCAGCTATTTTTATAATCTATATAATCTTGTTTTAGTCATCCTAATTGGGACTTGGATTTATATAGCTTTGCAATCATATTTCATTACAAAAAAATCACAGGATTATATGGTGGCTGTTTCCGGATTGTTTTTAATTTTACCCTCCATCTATGATACGATTGCACTAATTGTTTATGACGGTCAGTTTTCAAGAGTTGCAATTTACGGCATTATTTTTTATAGTATTGCCATGTTATTGATTGGAATTATTAACTATATTGAATATCAAAAAAATCTATTTTCGGAGAGTAAGTTATTGGAGATAGAGAGAAGTAGGTTAAAAAGAGCTTTAGTCACAGATGAGTTGACAGGACTTCATAACCACAGGCATTTTTACGAGCTATTTAAAAAGATCTTAGAAGAGCATCGAGAAAACTTGGATCTGATCATGGTCGATATCGATAAATTTAGACCTATTAATGAAATCAAAGGCCATACTACTGGCGACTCTATACTTAAAGAGATAGCAAAAATTATTACTGAGCGCATTGGCGAAACCGGTCATGTTTTCAGATACGGTGGTGAGGAGTTTGTTATAGTATATTATGCATCCGATTCTAAATCGATCGATATAGCAGAACAAATTAGAATAAGCGTAATAGAAAGTAAAGTTTTACATGAACTCTCAGGGTACCTTCCTTTGACTTTATCGATTGGGATTTCTTCATATCCCGAACATGGTGTTTCACCTAGAGCGTTGATTATGAAAGCTGAAAAAGCTGTTACATATGCAAAATTTAAAGGGAGAAACAAAGTTGTTTTTTATCATGAGAAGATTGTTTCGGAAATGGAAAGTAGTGATTCGTTGGTCATTAAAGACAAACTGCTTATAGATTTCATTTATACCCTTGCAAGTGTTATAGATATGAAAGATGTGTATACTGGCAAACATTCAGAGGAAGTTGCAAGGTATGCTATGTTAATTGCGGAAGAACTTGAGTTGGATGATCATCAAAGATTTGCACTGAGAATAGGGGGATTATTACATGATTTCGGAAAATTATCTATTCCTGACAAGATTGTTAGTAAAACTTCAACCTTATCTGATGAAGAATTTTCAGAAATAAAAACCCATGCTATTAAAGGGTATGATATTGTGAAACATATTATTGATGATCCTCTAGTATTGTCTTGTGTTAAAAGTCATCATGAGAGATTTGACGGTTTGGGATATCCAGAGGGATTAAAAGGTAGTGAAATATCTATTCTGAGTCGAATTATCTGTGTTGCTGATGCTTATCATGCAATGATATCAACACGCTCTTATAGAGAAGCTTTAGGTCATGACTATGCTGTTAGTGAATTAATTAAGTATAGTGGGAGTCAATTTGATCCAGAAATTGTAGATGCTTTTATCAAGTCAATCAAAGAAAATTAAGATCTCATTACAACTTTTCATATATTAAGACTATATGGTATAATGATGGCTGTAAGCGAGGTAAATATGAAAAAAATATTATATAGTTCAGGGATAATAGTTGTTATCGCTCTAGTTGCATTATTGTATACATACGCAACAGCTTTTCAAGTTAGAAATGTAGATTCCATGTCAATAATCGATCAGGAGTATTCATTTGATTTAGAAGATGAAACAGTACAACTGTTAATCAAGAAGTTACAAGTATTGAAACAGTACGAACAAGTAACAGATATAGATTCAATTGTATCTGAAACATTGGTTTTGGATATGAAATACAGTCAAGAAAAAACATTTGAAATAAGTTTGAATCACGATTTTTCAAGTGTTTATATAACCGATATAAAAAAAGAAATTATATACCAAGTCGATGATGACTTAGTAACATGGTTATATATGTTGCCACCTTTTGAATCTGTTTATACTTATAAAACACCTTTAAGACATGATTTGGTGATTGATGACAAAAAAGTATTCGGTGCTTCAGTCGATTATTTCTATATGACTGCTGATAAGCAGTGGCATGCTCAAAGTATTGAAGAGGATTCAGAACCTCATATAATGATTATCACAGAACCCAATGTTATGTTTTCAGTGCGTTCTGATGTTGATATGTATGACGTGATGTTAAAGGTAAGCAAAGATGATAAAATCTTATATGAAAAACCGTTAAAAGAAGGCATTTATCAGCCTACTGATAATGGTCAATACATATATGAAGTGACAAGCTCTTGGAAAGATACTTTTTATTACGGACATGAATCAACGTCATTCATTGTTGAAGCGCAGTATTCTCCAGTATTTACGGTGTCTGGTGATAGCATTTCACAAGGTGAGTTTATTATCATCAAGGGCTCAGGAATTTATGATCCTGAAAGCTTATATATCGATCAAACTTATATGGAAGGATTGTCATTTGAGAAAAATGGTGACTTATATGAATGTTTGATTCCGAGTACATACTATACAACACCAGGTGTTTATTCCTTAAATTATGGTGTTGGGCAGTATGAATATGAATTTACTTTTGAAGTGAAAACAAGAGAGTTTAATCTTCAGTTTTTAACTGTCGATGAGAAAACAACTCAAACGACACAAACAGCAGAAGCATATGCTGAGTATAATAAATATTACAAACCAGCTCTATTAAAAAACGTTTACCAATCTGAAGCATCTCATTTATCTGATCAAGCTTTTGTTTTACCGGTAACAGGAAGAATCACCACTGAATTTGGTGTGCAAAGATATGTAAACAACAAACCGACTTCTTATCATCATTCAGGTTTGGATATTGCAAATGATAAAGGCACTGAAGTTGTTTCAACATATGATGGTGAAGTTGTATTGGCGATGTCGCTTATTGTTACAGGTAATACCGTGGTGATCAGTCATGGAAACGGTATATTCTCTTCTTATTTGCATATGGATTCTCTTAATGTAGAGGAGGGAGATAAAGTGAGGACTGGGGAACAAATCGGAACGATAGGTAGCACAGGTTTTTCGACAGGACCCCATTTACATTTTACAATATCCTATTATAAAATGAATCTGGAACCAGGCTATTTTATTTATGGTGAGCCTGTGACGTATGAGAATTATAAAACTTTATTTAATAATTAAGAAATGGACACGTGAGTGTCCATTAATCTTTTATATGATCATGTATTCTTTTTAATATCACTTCTGTTGTTGAATTGGTAGCATCGACTACGAGCATATTCTTTTTACCATTTGCATGATATTGAGCTGGTTGTATTTCTTCATAAGCTTCATCAATACCTGTAATAACTGTTACATCAGCGTCAAATCCATCTGCACCATACTTGTAAACATCAAAACCTTCCTCTTTTAAAGCTGCTTCTAGTTCACTTAGCCCACTTTGTACCGCGATTTTATAGTTTTTCATTACAATCACCTCCATTACTTAAATACCCAAATAAGAGAGTCATATGCAAAAAAAAAATATTTATTTTTATCAGATCAAATCTTGTATCAGCTTTACTTTTATCATCATAGGATATAAAATATAAAGGTAGAGCATAGGAGTAAATGATGAAACACTATAAATGGCATTTTGGCAGGTTAACAGCTTTCGCAGTTGCATTTTTAAATTGCATTTTTGCTGGTTATGTATTGATGCGTGTATTAATGGATGACTATTTTTTATATACACAAACAGGATTTTATTTAGATAAATCACCAATTATTAGAATTGGTATAACAGTTCCAATTGTTCTTATAACATTATGGTTAAATTTAAGGTTTATTAGAAGACAACATCATGCAAGACTTTTTGTAGGTCTTTTTCAAACGATTTGCATGGCTTGTATTTTAAGAAATATATTTGTAGGTTTTTCATATTTTGGATTTGGGATGTATGTATATATGAGAAATGTTATCGCTTTTATTATTGTAGCGGTGTTAATTTATCACACCTTATTTTCAAAAAATATCAGGATGTATTTCGAAGAAGCTTAATATTATTTTAAGCTTATTTTTTTAGAATGTATAGTAAAATAGTCATAGGAGGATATACAATGGAAAAGGTTAATATATTTGAACGTTCGATTAGAAGTATTACAGATTTTAAATTTTCTAATCAATTCATAAAAGAAAAAACAAGTAAATCAATTGGATTATTATTCTTTGGTTATTTATTATTTGTAGTAGCAATTTGTACTTATGTGATGATTAATGTAGGACCATTCTTTGATGATATAAATGATGGATCAATTGAAGTGATTGATGAAATTCCAGATTTTATTATTGAAAATGGACAGTTTGCATTTGAAAACAATGTTATTTATTATGAAAAAGAATTTGAAGGCATGATGATTCTATTTGATTTAGATAATCGAAATACAGATGAGTATTATACTAATACATACAGCAATTATATCTTAATAAAGGAAAATGGGGTATACCAGAATAATGTACAACTGCTTTCATTTGAGACACTGCAAACAAATCTCGATAAATCAACACTATATGATGTTGCAAAACTTTTAAAACCAATGTTATTTATTGGTTTAGGGATCGGAGTGATTCTCGGTATTATTGGATTGTTCTTGTTGTCTGCATTGGTTTGGGCACTTACTATCATTATCAATGGTTTTATAAAAAAAGATATCACATCAGGAGAGTGTTATAAGATTGCAGTACATGCAATGGTTTTACCAGGTATTCTGATGTTAATCAATTGGATTTCTCCAATTGCCATACCATACTTCTTCATTCTCTATTTAGTTGTAGCAGGTTTATATGCTTATAAGTTTATGGATAATTATAATCCGGAAGAATTTGACTTGGACTCAATATACGAATAAACATAAGGAATGATCTTCGGATCATTCCTTTGTTATTAACAGATAATTTTCATCAAATACAGTAATTTTATCACTTAAATAGGGTGTGATATATATTTTATTGTCTTTAGTGACAACAATTATATCTACTGACAATTCTGAAGCTTTTTTAAAAGCTGTTTCCAATCCCAGATTAAAAAGGCCTGTCGACAATGCGTCTCCATCTATGGACCCATCTGATACAACTGTTAAACTTAATAACTCATTATCCATTGGATAACCTGTATAAGGATCAAATATGTGATGATATACTACGCCCTCTAATTCAAGAAAACGTTCGTAAATTCCTGAAGTTACAACAGATTTATTATCTAACATTACTTTTAAAAGCACATTTGAGTGATTATTAACAGGATGTCTGATGCCAATGTTCCAAGGAGTATCTTCTATAGAAGAGCCAATTGCAAAGACGTTTCCTCCTAAATTTATCAATGCTTTTTCGATGTGATTCTTTTCAAATAGAAATACAATTTCATCTGCAATAAAACCTTTTGCAATACCACCTAGATCAATAGTAGCACCATTTAATAGTTCAACTTGATTGTACTCAAGCAGTACAATATTCCTATAGTCGACAGCTTTTAAAGCTTGAGTGATTTCTTCATCTTTCGGAAGCTTCGCTTCTTCGGTACCAATAGCCCATAATTCTACGATGGGATTGATGGTAATATCAAAATAACCTTTTGTTAATTCGCTATATGTTATGGCTTCTTTTATAAGTTTGTAAGTTTCTTCTGAAATGGTCATCGGTCCAGTTGATTGGTTTAACTTCGAAATATCACTAGAGAGTATATTTCTGCTGAACATATTTTCGTATTTTAGGATTAAATCTGAAACGTCCTTTAGTATTTGGTCGTCATCGGTATCGTAAACGGTGATGTCTATTACTGTACCTAAGTAAAAATAGGTCTTCGAAACTTGTTTTACAGGTTGATTGTTAATCATACTCATCACGATAAAAGCTATTAAAATGATGATACTTAATACATAAAAAATTTTTTTCTTCATAGGCACTCCTTTGTTGATATTTATGATTATATCACAACTAAATATGTTAAAATAGTAAAAGAAAGAGGTGGCTATGAAACGAGGTGATTATAAAATAATTATCATTATTTTAGCACTCGTATTGGGTGCATATGGTTATGTTTTTTATAAGGGTATGAGTACGAATGACAAGATACTGACAATAACTCAAGATCAAGAAGTTTTATATGAATTTAAGATTGATGAGTCTTATAGTAATATGATTAGAATAGAAAACGATGATCAATATAATGTAATATACATTCAAGATGGTGAAGTATGGGTAGAAGAAGCCAATTGTTTGAATCAAGTCTGTGTGACACATAGTCATGTTTCAAAAATTGGTGAGATGATTGTCTGTATTCCACATAAACTAATTTTAGAAATAAAAGGTGATAAAAACGTTCTAGATATTATAGTAGATTAACTGCTGCTTGGAGGAAACGATGAAGATTGATTTGAATTGTGACTTAGGAGAAAGCTTTGGTGTATATGCTTTGGGAAATGATGAGATGATTATGGACTATGTAACATCCGTTAACATTGCATGTGGTTGTCATGCAGGGGATCCAGAAATTATGGAAAAGACTGTAGAGCTTGCAATAAAAAAAGGTGTATCAATAGGTGCACATCCTGGTTATCCTGATTTACAAGGTTTTGGTAGAAGGGATATGGCGATGTCAAAAGAAGCTTTAAGAGCATCTATGATTTATCAGATTTCTGCTTTAAAAGGTTTTGTTGAAATTAAAGGTGGTAAACTACAACATGTCAAACCTCATGGTGCACTTTATAATTTAGCAGCTAAGGATTACGAGGTTGCAAGAGTTATAGCTCAAGCAATCTATGATATTGATCCTTCAATTATTTTTATGGGTTTAGCGGATTCGGAGATGATTAGAGCTGGTAATGATGTGGGGCTTAAAGTTGCTAGAGAAGTATTTGCAGATAGACGATATACAAAAGATAAGAATTTGGTACCTAGAAATCTAAAGGGTGCTGTTATTGAAGATGTAAGCGACAGCATCAACCAATGTCTATCTATTATAAGCAAACATGAACTCATTGATTATGAGGGGAACAAACTGATTTTGGAAGGTGATAGCATCTGTATTCATGGTGATAATGCTCATGGTATAGAACTGGTAAGTCGTTTGAGAGAAACACTTAAAAACCAATCCATTAAAATACAATCATTAGAGGTTTAATATGAATATTTCACCCATTAACGAAGAAAGTCTTTTAATAAGACTAGGTCATGATATTTCAGAAGAAACACATCGTAAAGTTAAATTTTACTTTGATCAATTATCTAAAATGCGCGGTGTTTTATCACTGGTACCGAGTTATAATAGTTTGATGTTGTATTATGATTTTTATGAAATGGATTACTATACACTTAAAAGTGACATTGAACAGATTCATTATGATAAAGCCAAAATGAAACTTGAAAAACGTATCGTTAAACTCCCGGTGTGTTATGAACTTGGATTGGATTTAGATCGGGTTTCTAAACATACAAAGCTTTCAATTGAAGAAGTTATCAAAAGACATTCCAATAGAGACTACTTGGTCTATATGATTGGTTTCACACCAGGATTTCCATACTTAGGAGGCATGGAACCTTCGCTTGAAACACCAAGATTGGAAGTACCACGCACTAAAATTGAAGCGGGTTCAGTTGGCATTGGAGGTTTACAGACAGGTGTTTATCCACTTGATACACCTGGTGGATGGAATATTATTGGTAAAACCCCGATTGATTTATTTGATAAGAAGCTGTCTGTAACGTTGTTGAATATGGGGGAATATGTTAGATTTATACCCATTGATAGAAAGACTTATGAAAAGATTCAAACTGAAGTAAAAAAAGGATTGTATAAAGTTGAGGTGATGACATGTTAGGATTTAGAATATTGGAACCCGGTATGTTTTCAACTTTTCAAGATCATGGCAGACTAGGATTTCAGAATCAAGGAATGCCAATCTCCGGGGCTATGGATGTTGAAAGTTTAATCATCGCCAACAAGTTAGTAGGTCAGGAACAAGCTGCATTGGAGATGACTTTTACTGGCGCTAAAATAGAGTTCTTAAAAGAAATGTCTATAGCGATTACAGGTGCGGATATGGCACCAATGCTAAACGATAGAGCTGTGATAATGTATAAAACTATACCTGTTAAGTTGGGTGATGTTTTATCTTTTAAAGGGTTAAAGTCAGGTTTTAGAGGTTATGTTGCCTTTTCAGATAAATTGATATTAGAGGAGTTATACAACAGTACAAGTACTTATACAAAAATAAGTACAGGTGGGTATAAAGGTAGGGCATTAAAAAAAGGTGATGAGATAGATGTGGATGTTATCTCATTCAAAGAACACTTTCAAGTGGTTAAATTAGAACATTTTGAACCCATTAGGGTATTACTTGGTTATGAAGCGAATGCTTTTAAGGAAACTGAAGTTTTGTTTAATCATACGTATGAAGTAACAAACGAATTAGACCGTATGGGGATGCGTCTAAAGGGTGAACCTTTAATACATAAGGAGTCAGCAGACATAATATCAAGTCCGATAATTCCCGGTGCAATTCAAGTACCGAAATCAGGTCAACCGATGATCATGCTTAGAGATGCTCAAACCATTGGTGGTTATACTAGAATTGGTACTGTTATTTCATGTGATTTAAACCGTTTGGCTCAAATGAAACCAGGTGATAAAATAGCTTTTGAATCTGTTACTTTGGAGCAAGCTATTGAGGCAAAAAAACAGTGGCTTGAGGATCTGAAGAAACTGAATTATTCTGATAATAGAAGAAACTTCAGAGTCTCGGTAAATGGTTGTGTTTATGATGTTTTCGTGGAGGAAATATAATGAGTATTTTATTTTATTTTTTAATATTATTTGCAAAAATAATAGAAGTGTCTTTGATGACATTAAGAATTGTTTTTATCACTAAAGGTGAAAGACAACTAGGGGCAATCGTCGCATTCTTTGAAGTGACACTATGGATTTTTGTTGTAACTTTCGTTATGAATGATTTAATGGCAGATCCGATTAAAGCGGTTTTTTATGCGCTAGGCTTTTCAATTGGTAATTATATGGGCAGTGTATTAGAAGAAAAGATTGGTATTGGGTTATCACAAGTTCAAATTATTGTTAAAGCAGAACATGGTCCCCAGCTGGCAAAGGATTTAAGGCAAGAACAATTTGCTGTAACAGTGGTCCAAGGTGAAGGTCTGAATTTTGAAAGAAACATTTTATTTATGTATGTTAAAAGAAGACGCGTGAGATTGCTTTTGGATACCGTTAAGGCAAAACAAGAAAATGCAGTCATCACAGTAATGGATACAAAACCTCTTTATGGTGGATTTGGAATTAGAAAATAATGGAAAGAAAGATTTTACATGTGGATATGGATGCTTTTTTTGCTTCAGTAGAGCAATTGGATCATCCAAAACTCAGAGGTAAACCAGTGATAGTTGGTGGTTCTTCTGATAGAGGCGTTGTTGCTACCTGTAGTTATGAAGCTAGAAAATTTGGAGTTCATTCGGCTCAACCGACATTTATGGCCAAAAAATTATGTCCTGACGCAATCTTTGTAAGAGGAGATCATCATCGGTATTCTGAAGTGAGTAAACAGGTATTTGAAATACTGTTTGGCATCTGCGATAAAGTGCAAGTGGTTTCAATTGATGAAGCTTATTTAGATGTCACAGATTTATTTTATTCGCCTATGTATATTGCAAAACATATAAAAAAGCGTGTTTTAGATGAGATAGGTTTAACCTTATCGGTCGGCATATCTTATAATAAGTTTTTGGCAAAAATTGCATCCGACTGGAACAAACCAGCTGGCATTAAAGAAATCACAAGAGAGATGATTCCTGAGATTTTAGTCCCACTGCCAGTTAGGAAAGTACACGGACTTGGTAAAAAGTCAGTGGAAAAACTCAATAAAATCGGAATTTATACCATTGGTGATATGCTTAATTATGACAAAGAATTTTTTGATACGTATTTAGGGAAAATGGGTTCAGAAGTTTATGATCGTATAAATGGTATTGATAATCGAGAGGTGTCCCCTGAGTCGGGTGGGAGAAAATCTATTGGTACTGAAACAACTCTGAGTAAAGATTTGGATAATGTAGAGGACTTAAAACCTTATCTGTCAAAATTTGCCAAAAAGATAGAAGAAATTTTGGAGGCTAAACATATCAGTGCTAAAACAGTTACCATTAAACTTAAAACATTTGATTTTATACAACATACAAGATCAAAGACTTTAAGTTCATATGTTTATAAAAGCTCTGATGTAGAATCTGTAGCACATGATTTATTAGATGACTTTGGATTAAATACTGCAATACGATTAATTGGTTTAACGGTTTCTAACTTTGAAGACAGACAACAAGAACAATTAAACTTGTTTGATGATTTAATGAACTTTTTGTAGAGTTGATTGTCTGATAAGTAGAAGAAAAAAATATGATGAGTTTGTTGAGATTTTAGAGCTAAATAAAATGGGTACCATAATAGAAAAAGTACCAAAAGAGTTACAGTCGTTGTTAGATTAAGGCAAAAATCTAAAAACTTTTCAAAACATTGACTTACCGTTTTACATTGAGTATGTTGATGCACTAATAGAATTTTTAAATCAGTAAGGAGGCATTATGTTACTAGTAAATACAAATGAAGTACCTGGTAAAGAGATTACAGAAGTATTAGGGCTGGTTCGAGGCAGTACTATTCAATCAAAGCATATTGGTAAAGATCTACTTGCAGGCCTAAAAACAATTGTTGGTGGAGAAATCACTGAGTATACTGAAATGTTGGAAAATGCAAGGCAAATAGCGCTTGGTAGAATGGTTAAAGACGCTGAAAGCAAAGGAGCGAATGCGGTTGTAAATATCAGATTTGCAACTTCGGCAATTATGCAAGGAGCCGCTGAACTCATGGTTTACGGTACTGCAGTAATAATCAAAGACTAATATTTTAAAATCCCCTTGAATCTGATATACTGATAGTCAATAGGGGGATTTTTTTATGGCAATTTGGATAGAAGATATTGAGACGAGAATTACCACGCTCAACGAGAAGTTATTACCAGTTGAGGTTAAGAGGTTACAATTGAATTATCTTAAGACAGTAGCACTAAGACTTGAAAAGGAGTCATTAACTTGTGATAAGTGTGAGTTTTTAAAGAATGATTTAAGTGAAGCTTTATCCATAATAGAAAAAGCAGAGGAAATTAAAGAAATTCAAAGAAGAGCTTACAATACAAGAATTAAAGGTATTATTAGTCATTTTGGTAAAGTACATGGTTTAAAATCAAAAACGTATTATTCAACTCAGTACAGTCATTTAGGTTTAATGGGTGGTGTACTATCAGGTATATGGTTTATGGATCATATTATCATCATGATATGTATTGTATTAACAGGACCTTTACTTGGTAAGATGATTGGATCATATAGGGACTTAAAAAATGATAAAGATTTGATATAGGCAGTGTATACTGCCTATAAGTGTTTTTGAAGATATCGGATATCTGAGATCACAGTTTTATGATATGTTTCACAAAATTGAGTCAACAACTCTAAATTATACGTGACATTTAATTGCAAACTCTGTAAAATATCAATAGGAAACTTTTGAATGGATTGATGTTTTTCAGTGCCTTTTCCATGAAGGTGAACATACTTTACCTGTTCTAAAAAAGTTTGGTCTGGGAGCTCATAAGAATCGTAATTGTAATAGTCATGACATAAGTCCAAACATATTTTAAGTTTTGGATGATCAAATTCATTAATGATCTGAAGTATTTGCTCTCTACTCCCAAAAGCAGTAGTCTGTGGTAATGTTTCCAATGTTAGTGTAACATCCATTTTTTTCTGTTCTACAAAATTGAGTAAAAAATCCAATCCTTTTTTTGTCTCATCTGTAGTAGTATGAGAATGGCTTGATTCGTGGAGTACGATAGACGGCCTTTTTACGCTATATTGACGTAAGGATTCTATAATGGAAAGGAATTTGGTATAATCTTTCTTGTAATCTTCATTTGAAAAATCATAAGCCTTTTCTTTAACAAAATAAGGCACATGAAAATTATGTGAAGGTAGTTTTTTAACCAATTTTTTATATGTTTGTATAGACAGAATACGTTCGTCAGGTGCTATTTCCATACTATCAATAGTAGGTATTTCATCAAAAAATGCTTCTATTGAGGTGGTTCTTAATATTTTTTCGTCAAAAGTAAATCCAATGGATTTCATAGCATCTCCTTTATTAATAAGATGGTTTAAATATAGTTTAATGTATCCTATTTGTAAAGGCTAATAAGGAGTTTTTTATGATTTTAATGATTGATAATTATGATTCGTTTGTATATAATTTAGTGCAGTACTTTAAAGTCTTGTATGAAGATGTTGTGGTTTATCGAAATGATGCCATTACAATAGAGGAGATAAGAACATTGAACCCGGAAATGATTGTTCTATCGCCAGGACCTTGTACTCCGAATGAATCGGGTATTTGTATGGATATACTGAGAGATTTAAAAGAAGAGTTTAAAATACTGGGAATTTGTTTGGGATTTCAAGCCATAGCACAATCTTTTGGTGGGGAAATCATCAAATCACCCGAACCCGTTCATGGAAAAGTCTTCCCGATTGTACATGATAATAAAGGCTTATTTAAGCTGCTTAAGAATCCGCTTAATGTGACCAGATATCATTCGTTGATGTTAGATCCTGAAACTCTACCGGAATGTCTAAAGATTACGGCTCATACAAAAGATGGTATCATTATGGGTATTACACATAAAACATTAAATATTGCAGGTGTTCAATTTCATCCAGAAGCAATTTTAACTGAAGAAGGTTATGAGCTTTTAAATAATTTTATAAAAAGTGAGAATATATGATAATCAAACAATATAAAACAGACTTAACGAGTAACGAATTATTTTGTCAATTTGAATCTCAGAACCATGTGATGTTTTTAGATTCCGCTAGAGACAAGGAAACATTGGGACAATACTCTATATTAGTCGCTAATCCAAGAATGATAATTGAATCAAAGGGGAATGAAGTTTTAGTTGATGGCCAAAAAATTGATGAAGAGAATCCTTTTGATGCACTTCAAAAATTGCTGAACAATTATTCGAAAAATTACAAAACTGAATTACCTTTTATAGGAGGTTTTGTTGGTTTCCTGTCTTATGATTTGAAAGCTTTTATTGAAAGACTACCCGTTACAGTAAAAGATGATATCAATATGCCTGATATGTTTTTAGGTTTATACGATGGGGCAATTATATACGATCATAAAAGGGAATTGGTTTTTATGACAGATGCCATGATAGATGATGATGGTATTAACCGTATAGAAGCAATGATTAAAATCATTGAATCTGAAAAAAATGATGTTGTGCTTCAGAAACATAAAACAGTAAATGAAGTGACCTCAAACTTTGAAAAGGAACCTTATAAAGCTTCTATAGAACGAGTGCGAGATTATATAAGAAGTGGTGACATATATCAAATTAACATGACTCAACGTTTTGAAGCGAAAATGAGAGACAAACCATTTGAACTGTATCAGAAGTTAAGAATGTTAAATCCAGCACCATTTGCAAGTTATATTGATTTTGGTGAGGGACATATACTTTCGAGTTCACCAGAACGGTTTATAAAAATAACGGATGGGATTATTGAAACAAGACCTATCAAGGGAACGATGCCAAGAAGTCCTGATCCTATGATTGATCAGCAGAACAAAGAAATTTTGATTAACAGTGAAAAGGATCATTCAGAACTTCTTATGATTGTTGATTTAGAGAGAAATGATTTGAGCAAAATTGCTGAAACAGGCACAGTTGAAGTGACTGAACTTTTTAAGCTGGAAAGTTATGCAACGGTACATCATTTGGTAGCAACAGTGATTGCAAAAGTAGATGAACAGTATTCAGTTACAGATTGTCTAAAAGCAACATTTCCAGGAGGATCCATTACCGGTGCACCTAAAATTAGAGCAATGGAGATTATAGATGAATTAGAACCGACAGCTAGAGCCTTATATACAGGTTCTATTGGGTATATTGATCTTAATGGAAATTTAGATCTAAATATCGTTATCAGGACTTATATCTGTAAAAATAACAAAGCTTACTTCCAAGCTGGAGGTGGTATTGTTTGGGATTCGGATCCAGAACTTGAGTATCAAGAATCACTAGACAAAGCATTTGCACTTGTAAAAGCCTTGAACTATGGAGTGTAATCATGAATGAAGGCTTAAAATTCGGTTATGGATTATTTGAAACCATCTTATATGAAAATAAGGAGTTAAGACATTTTGATAAACATATGGCACGCTTAAAGCGTTCTCTGGAAGTGCTTCAAATGGCTTCTATTGATGAAGGCAACTTAGAAGTTAATGCTTTAAAAGAATTGAGGAAAACTTCTGATAATGCCATACGAATCAGTTGCTATAAAAACGGAAAAAAACTTCGAGTAACTTATGAAACTCGTTTAAGTCAAAAAAAAGAGTTTTACAGAGTTGGAATATCATCGATAAAAAGACATTCCGAAGATGTGTTACTCCAACATAAATCATCCTGTCATTTGAGCAATTATATAGAAAAAAGATCTTTAGTAGATTCAACTTATGATGAAGCGATTCATTATAATGAGAAGGGACAATTGACTGAAGGTATTTACACCAATCTTTTTTTCGTTAAGAATAAAGAATTATTTACTCCTGATATCTCTTGTGGATTACTGCCGGGTATTACAAGAAATAATGTTATTGAGCTTGCAAAATCATTAGGCATTCCAGTGAATATAGGCTATTATAGTAATGAAGTCATTCAATCATCAGATGAAGTTTTTTTAACAAACGCGCTTATAAAAATAATGCCCGTTGAATCTGTTGAGTCTCAAGTGTTTAGTCTTGAGAAGAATACCATTACTCAACTATTGATGAAGGAGATGTTATAGTGAAATATTATGAAGTTTTTTTAGAAATAACAAATCAGCTAAAAGAAGAATCTTCTGTTGTTTCAATACTTTTAATTGGAAAGACGGCTAAAGCAAAAGACCAAAATTTTAATCACCTAAACGATATTGATTTATTAGTTGTATATGATAACAACAGACCTTTTGAGCGTCAGATAGAACGTATAATGGATGTGCCATTTGATATATCTTATATTTCTATATTCGATTTAATCACTCAAGTGGAAGGTCGTTCACTTATTTGGGTAAATATGATGATGGGAGCACAAGTTTATTTTTCAAAAAACGAATTGATATTTGGGATAATTGATCGAGTTAAAGACATATATTTAAATGGTACCAATCAATTAAAAGATGAAGATATTAAATTCATAAGATTTACTTTATCACAGAAGTTAATTGATATTGAAAATAGAAAAAAAGATGTGATTCTGTCAGGTTTTTTGATGCAGCGATTATTTAATCAAGTAATAGATGATTTTTATGCCATCAATGCCATTTGGCCACCACATCCTAAAAATACATTTGAGAATTTGGAAGTAGTAGATGAAACGCTTTGTAAACTAGCAAAAGACTTTGTTTATGAATGTACAATGAAAAGGCAATTAGAGTTGTTAACGAGTATTGTTGATCATGTTTTAACACCTTATGGAGGTCGTTTAACAACATGGAAAAAAGGACATTATAATATTGCAAAATAAGGAGTTATCATGGATAAGCCAAAAATAGAAAGAGCCATTAAAGACATTTTAGAAGCAATTGGAGAAGATCCTAATAGAGAAGGTCTCATAGATACTCCTAAGAGAATTGCAAACATGTATGAAGAAATATTTGCAGGTTTGAGTCAAGATGAGGGTAAACATCTAGATGTAATCTTTAAAGAAGATGATCATGAAGAGTTGGTTCTTGTTAAGGATATTCCTTTTTACTCGATGTGTGAACATCATTTGGTACCATTTTATGGTCGTGCTCATGTTGCTTATATTCCTAAGAATGGTAAGTTGACTGGGTTGAGTAAATTGGCGCGTGTGGTAGAAACTGTTGCAAGACGACCGCAACTTCAAGAGAGGTTGACATCAGCTGTAGCAGATGCTATTGTTAATAAGCTAGAGCCGACGGGGGTTTTAGTTGTGGTTGAAGCAGAGCATATGTGTATGACAATGAGAGGTGTAAAAAAAGCCGGAAGTCAGACCATTACATCTGCTGTAAGAGGTAATTTTAAAACTGATGCAAGAAGTCGAGCAGAGGCTTTGTCATTGATTAATTTTGGTAAGTAAAGGAGACTTAAGTGTTAACACAAAAGTCATATAATAAAAGAACATTAGAGTGTAGAGAATTTGATTTGGAAATTGGTTCCAGAACTCTAATCATGGGAATTTTAAACGTTACACCTGATTCGTTTTCAGACGGCGGTAATTTTAATTCTGTAGGTCAGGCTCTTAATCATGCGATCTTGATGGTTAAGGAAGGTGCTGATATCATTGATGTTGGTGGTGAGTCAACTCGACCAGGTTCTGATGAAGTAGAATCTAAAGAGGAAATAAAACGAGTGGTGCCTGTGATACATGAATTAAAACGTTTTATTAATAAACCAATTTCAATAGATACATATAAAGCCAGTGTTGCTGAAGCTGCATTGGAAGCAGGAGCAAATGTTGTTAATGATGTATGGGGATTACAAAGAGATCCTGAAATAGCATCCGTTGTTGCGAAGTATAATGTACCTGTAATTGTGATGCATAATAAATACAACACTGAATATGATAGTGATATCATGGACACTATGATTGAGTTCTTTAAGAAGTCCATTGCAATTGCTCATGAAGCTGGTATAAAAAATGAAATGATTATTTTAGATCCAGGTATTGGATTTGGAAAGACTGTTGATCAGAATCTTGAAGTTATGAGACGATTAGATGAGTTGCAAGTTTTGGGGTACCCGCTTCTTCTTGGTATCTCTAGAAAATCCATTATTGGCAATACAATTGATGCACCCACACACGATCGATTAGAAGGTACGATTGCCTTAAATGCAATCGGTATTCAAATGGGTGTTGAAATCATTAGAGTTCATGATATTAAAGAGAATGTAAAAGCTGCTAAAATGATTGATGCAGTTGTTAGAGGTACTTATGAAAAAAGATAAAATTATCATGTCGAACATGGCATTTTTTGGATACCATGGTGTTTTGAAAGAAGAAAATGCTATTGGGCAGAAATTTTTTGTAGATGCAAAACTCTATATGGATACAAAAGATGCTGGACAAACAGACGATATGAACAAAGGTGTGAGTTATGCTGAAGTTTATGATGTGATTAAAGTGATTGTTGAAGAAAAGCAGTTTGATTTAATTGAAGCATTAGCTGAGAATATTGCTAGTGAAGTCTTGGCGAAGTTTGTTTTATTAGAAGGCATTGAAGTGACCATAAAAAAACCAGAAGCACCTGTTGCAGGTATTTTTGATTATTTCGGTGTGGAAATTTATAGAGGTAGACATGCATAGAGTGTTTTTAAGTCTTGGTAGTAATTTGGGTAAGAAAGTGGATTACCTGGATAACGCTGTGGATATGATTAAGAAAAACAAGTTTATCCACAATGTCAAAGTCTCTTCTATGTATCAAACTGATCCAGTTGGATATTTAGATCAAGATGTTTTTGTGAATATAGCTGTAGTATTAGAAACGACTCTTGCACCTTATGATTTGTTGAAAGTGTGTCAAGAAATTGAAAAAACACTTAATAGAGAAAGATTGATCAGATGGGGGCCGAGAACTATCGATGTGGATATTATTTTATATGATGATCTGAAGTTAGATGATAAAACATTGACTATACCACATCCAAGAATGCATGAAAGAGCCTTTGTCTTGGTACCTATTTGTGAACTTGATTCTGAATTAGTTATTCAAAGTCAAAAGATTCAAACATTGATTGAAACAGTTGATGTTTCTGGTGTAAGGAAAATATAATGGACAGAAAAGTATTAAAAACTCATGAGAAAATTACATTCAAAATAAGAGACCTAGTGATTGGTGGTGAAAAACCGATTATGATTGCAGGACCCTGTTCTGTTGAGTCTCGAGAACAAGTGATTGAGACTGCTAAAGCGTTAAAAGCCATTGGTGCAGATATATTAAGAGGTGGTGTTTTTAAACCTAGAACAAGCCCGTATGCTTTTCAGGGATTAGGGATTGAAGGGCTGAAATACTTAAAAGAAGCCAGTGAAATAACTGGTTTGCCTATTATCACAGAGTGCATGGAAGAAAAGTATTTGGAGGTTGTTAGTGAATATGCTGATATCATCCAAATCGGTTCTAGAAATATGTATAATTATCCTTTGTTAAAAGCGGTCAGCAAAATGGATAAACCGGTTTTGTTGAAGCGTGGTATCAGTGCTACCATTAAAGAGTGGGTCATGTCAGCTGAATATTTGGCTTCAGAAGGAAAAAAGAACATAATCTTATGTGAACGTGGAGTAAGAAGTGTTGATAATTATACGCGAAACATGTTAGATTTAACAGCAGTACCAATTATGCAACATGAAACAGGATTACCTGTCTTTGTTGATCCAAGTCATGGTATTGGTATCAGAGAACTGATGTTACCAATGAGTAAAGCAGCAGTAGCTTGTGGTGCAGATGGATTGATGATAGAAGTACATATTAATCCAGATGAAGCACTTTGTGATGGTGAACAGTCTTTAACGATTGAACAATACAAAGAATTATACGATGCCATTAGAGCCAGCAGATAATGCTGGTTTTTTAGTGTATTTTTTTTGTAAAATAAAAGCTATCCTCTTTGTGGTATATTGATGGGGGAGGATTATTATGAAGATTATAAAAGAACAAGATACATCACATGAAGTTTTTAAAGATTTTTCACCAGAGGAGAATGTTTTAGAGATATTTAGATTTGAAGAACCCAGTGGATTCATGGTCATCAGAAGAGGTAAAACATTTGTTGTCAAAATATCATCAAAAGAGGATTTTGAAGTGAATGATGACTTAGAGAAAATATTAAACCCTTATTTCAAATCAGAAGTATATATGATATTGGATGCGAACTTAACAAATTTTGAAAACCATATAACCAACAAGGGTTTCAAAACATGGTTTGGCTATTACGATATGAGTTTAACTCAGTACAATAAAGAGATGCAAGTTGGTTGTTTAAAAGGTTACTTAGGAAATGATAAAGAGTACAATAGGATTTTAGGAAAAGCTTTTGAACCGATGAGAACTTTACATGGCTTTGAGCCGTACGATTGGTATGGTGAAAATCCAGAAGAAGCTTATAAAGAATATAAAGAAGCTGAAGAGCAAGATAAATTCTACAGTTATGAAGTAGACGGACGTCTAATTGGCGTTGGCATGGTGATTGATAATATGATTGATGTAATAGCCATAGATCCCAAATTACAAAAGTGTGGACATGGTAGAGAATTTCTAAAAGGTATATTATGTGATTTATTTAAAAAAGGACACCAGGAGATTAAGATTGGTGTGGTTGAAAGTAACGATTATGTGTATAGATTATACAGCAGTGAAGGATTTATAACAGATTGCCATAAAAGAATGTATAAAAACTATTAAAGGATCTCCTAGGAGATCCTTTAATTTTAATTATTTGTGTCAATTGTTTCAATTGGTGTGATACCATTCGAGAAGTATTCTAGGAATGGATTGTTCTTATCAATATAGATTGTTGTATCAGCATCAAGTGCTTTGTCATATGCTTCTAACATTCTCCAGAACTCATAGAATTCAGGATCTTTACTGAATGCATCTGCATAGATCTGTACGGCTTCTGCATCTGCTTCACCTTTGATTCTTGCTGATTCCTCGATTGCAGCTGCTTCTATAGTAGCTGCTTCTAAATCTACAGATGAAATTGTCTCAGCATAAATTTTTTGACCATCAGCTCTAAAACCAGCTGCTACTGCATTTCTTTCAGCATTCATCTTGTTGTAAACAGAATCATAGTTACTTGCTGGTACAGCAACTCTATAGATTTCCAAGTCGTGGATATAAATTCCAGTCCCTTTATTCTTTTCATTGTAAACAGCTCTTTTTTCTTCTAAAGCGTTGTATAGTACTTCTTTATCTGTTAAGAACTCGTCACTTTCCAAGTTGTTGATAAGTGAAATGATATCAGCGTATAACGTTTCATCAATTCTTGAGTTTGTTTGCAAAATAGTACCATAGTTGTTTTCGAATAAACCAGGATGAGTGATTTCCCACTGAGCATACAATTGAACTTCAAATTTCACTTTATCTCGAGTTGTAACTTGACCTGTATTTGATATATACGTTAGAAGTTTACTTGAGTACTTGTCAATAGTTGTTACAAATGGTGTTTTGAAGAATAATCCCTTTTTATTGATAACTTCAACATTTTTGAACTGTGGATCTAAATCATTCGCTGCTAATGCACTTTCGTTTTCTACATCAACAACAACTTTTTTTGTTTCATTGAATACTTTTACAACTGCTAATTCATCTTCTTCAACAATATAAATGAAACTGTTTGCAAATATTACAAGTAATACAACTAGTAATCCAAATATAATTCTTATTACTGGAACTTTTTGAACTGGTCTGATAGGTTTCACATTATCTTTAAATGGGGCACCGTTCTGACCAAAGTTTGGTGTATTGTTATCTGACATTTGGCACCTCCTAATTTAATGACTGTGGATTAAGTGGTAAATACTTAATCATATCGCCGTTTGAGTCTAAATCAATAATAAATTTCTTAGATGTTCTAGACATAACCTTTTCCATCATTTCTATATACAAACGTCTAGCTGTAATCTCTTTAGAAGTTTGATATTTTTCTAATATTTGTTCAAAGGCTAAAACATCACCTTTTGCCTGAGCAACTTTAGTTTCTTTGTACGCTTTTGCACCATTGACTAAAACAGTTGCATCTGCGTTAGCTTTTGGTAATTTCTCATTAGAATATTTTTGAGCGTCTAATTCAAGTGAATCCTTTTCGTTTCTTGCAATATTTACACCATCATAAGCTTCTTGTACTGGATCTGGTAATAAAACATCTGTAAGCTTAACACTGTCAACTTTAACACCTAAACCGTAAGCATCTAATTTTCTTTGTAATTCTGGCAATACTTCAACTGCAATATCATCCTTTTGTACTAAAGAAACATCTAAAGGCTTATTTTGCATATTTCTTCTTAAAACTGCTTCAAAGGCTAATCTGATTGTACCTTCTGGATCATCACAATTGAAGATATACGCTGCAGCATCGATGATTCTGTATTGAACGATAGCACCAACATCTACTAAATAACCACCTTCAGTCAGTACAATTCTTTCCTCATCTACATCTACATATGTAGCTGCATCTGTTGTTGTAGCACTTGTGGCAATTTGATAACCATATTGAACTGAGTATAGATTTTGAACATTTTGTGTAGTCACTTTATCAATCACTGGGATTTTAAAATGAATACCTGGTTCGTCTACAGTATTCACAACTTCACCAAAACGTTGAATTACTGCATGTTCTGTATTACCAAGATTATAAATGCCGTTTACACCGATAAATGCAAGTAATGCAAGTATCACTACAATGACAACGACATTTGTAATGGTTTTTTCCATGTTTGCCTCCTTATGTATAAGTATTTTCCTGTTTTCATCTTATGATGAGTTCCATTAAATAGCAAGATAACTCCCATAACATTTATAGTCTTTTAATATGTCGTAAATTAGGTTAAAATTGGTATAAAGGAAGTGTTAATATGACTAAAAAAAATGTTGTAATAGAAGTATTAAACAGATTTAAGAACCACCATATAGAATCATTTGCTTCGCAAATCGCTTTTTATATGTTACTTTCTATATTCCCATTTATAATTTTATTATTGATGTTTTTAACAAATTTATCAGTAAGTTATGCAGATCAGATGATCTATCTCTATAGGATTATCCCAGATGCAGCATCAACAATCATTCAGGATTATTTAGATTATTCACAGCAATTCTCAAACTCGGTATTTTCACCCATACTGGTTGTTTCTATCTGGTTGTCCTCAAATGGTGTAATTGCAATGATGAAGGCTGTTAATGTAGCCTATGATTTAGAAGAAACAAGAAATTATATGGTTAGGAAATTTCTTGCGATTATATGCACTTTGATGTTTCTGGTTTTGATTATTGTTGCTTTGGTAACTCCTAATTTAGGGATACAGTTTATGACATTCATTAGAAAATATATAGAAATACCAGAAATGAATATAAAACTGTTTAATACAATTAAATTAGTGTTCAGTGTGGGTATATTTATTTTTGTACTAGGGAGTCTTTATTTTGTATTACCCAATAAAAAAGTAACTTTTAAAGAAGTTTTACCAGGTACCATATTTTCATTTTTCGGATTGGCTTTAATTTCCAATCTCTTTGCTTATTTTGTACAGGAGTTTAGTCAATATTCGTTGGTATATGGTGGTTTGGCAGCAATTATCATATTGTTGATTTGGTTGTTTTTATGTGGTTTAATTTTGATGATTGGTGGTGAAATCAATGCCATAAAAAATCAAGGACTTAAACAAAATCAACCGAATTAATAAATATGCTTGACTTTGATTATTTATACTGATAATATCATGTACAATATAAAAAACGATGATGGAGAGCATAAGAACAAACTTTTTAAGAGAGTCGATGGCTGGTGTGAATCGATAGAGTTTTAATTATTTCTCGCTCCGGAGTGGAATATCTGAAATGAAGTAGGATGTTACGGGTAGTTACGTTAACGACTAATGAGTGGTAATAATTTACAATTAAGGTGGTACCGCGGGCAATGCTCGTCCTTTTACTAAGGACGGGCTTTTTTAGTACTCAGATAGTTGTAGATTATTCTTTTAACCAACTGATGGAAAAAAATCTTAAATAAGGAGGTAAATGGTATGAAACGTATTAAAATTTTTGATACAACACTACGTGACGGTGAGCAATCTCCAGGATGTAGTATGAACACAGATGAAAAAGTAGAGGTGGCTAAACAGTTAGAGAAGTTAGGTGTAGATGTTATCGAAGCAGGTTTCGCCATCGCTTCTGATGGAGATTTTCAAGCCATAGAAGCTATTTCGGCAGTTATTGAACATGCGACAGTTGCCAGCTTGGCAAGAGCGACAAAATTGGATATTGATAGGGCGTATCAAGCTGTTAAAAAAGCCAAACATCCTAGAATACATACGTTTATTGCAACATCAGATCTTCACTTGGAATACAAACTTAAAAAGACTAAGGATGAAATTATAGATATCACAAGAGAGATGGTCACATATGCTAAGTCTTTATGTGATGATATTGAATTTTCCTGTGAAGATGCCACCAGGTCAAATAATTACTTCATGATTCAGGTGATTGAAACCGCAATTGAATGTGGTGCGACTACTATCAACATTCCTGATACAGTGGGATACACAACACCAAATGAATATTATGAGTTGATTAAATATATAAAAAATAATGCCAAAGGCATTGATGATGTTTCAATATCAGTACATTGCCATAATGATCTAGGGCTTGCTGTGGCGAATAGTATTGCTGCTGTTGAAGCAGGAGCTGACCAAGTCGAGTGTACCATGAATGGTATTGGTGAAAGAGCAGGAAATGCAGCTCTTGAAGAAATTGTAATGGCACTTAAAACTAGACATGATTATTATGCATATGATACACATATAAATACAGAGCAAATTGTTAGAACCAGTGAATTGGTCAGTTATATCACAGGTGTCAAAGTACAACCTAATAAAGCAATTGTGGGTGCCAATGCATTCGCTCATGAGTCAGGCATTCATCAACATGGTGTTCTAAACAACAAGGAAACCTACGAGATTATGACACCTGAAAGTGTTGGTTTAAAGCAGAATAATCTAGTTTTAGGCAAACATTCAGGTAAACATGCTTTTAAGGATAAATTAGATAATTTGGGATATGACTTAACAGATGCAGAATTAAACAGAGCTTTTATTGAGTTCAAGGATTTATTGGACAAGAAAAAGAAAATCTATGATAAGGATATTGTTGCCATAGTGAGAAATGAGACCATTCCATATGATGAAATCATTTCGTTAGAAGGATTCAACATATCATCAAGTATGACTGCAACTTCTGCAGCGATTAAATTGAAAATTGATGATGAGTGTTTTGAGAGCGTTGAATTAGGTGATGGACCAGTTGATGCTTCTTTCAAAGCGATTCAACGTGTTATCGGTGTGCAGATCCCTTTATTCAAATATCAAATTAATGCAGTAACAGAAGGAAAAGATGCTCAAGGTGAAACGGTTGTTAGAGCAAAATATGAGAATCTGGAATATACAGGACATGGATTGAGTACGGATATAATTGAGTCAAGTATAAAAGCATATCTGTCAGTTATCAATAAAATATTAAAGGATTCAGTGATTTACAATGAGATGAAAGAAAGAATAGATCAAGATAAGATGATGAAAGGAATTGGCTAAAATGGGCATGACAATGACGCAGAAAATAATGGCTGCACATACGAAAGAAACAATCACACCGGGAGCTTTTGTATATTGCGATTTGGATATGGTTCTAGGTAATGATATTACAGCGCCGGTTGCAATAGAAGGATTCAAAGAATTGGACAGACCGGTATTTGATAAAAGTAAAATTGCATTGGTGCCGGATCATTTCACTCCAAATAAGGATATTAAATCTGCAGAGCAATGTAAAACACTAAGAAACTTTGCGATGGAACATGAAATTGAACATTACTTTGAAATTGGTCAGATGGGTATTGAACATGCATTACTTCCTGAAAAAGGTCTTGTAAAGGCAGGCGATATGATTATCGGAGCCGATTCCCATACTTGTACATTCGGGGCACTAGGAGCATTCTCAACAGGTGTCGGTAGTACGGACTTGGGATGTGCTATGGGAACGGGGAAGTGTTGGTTCAAAGTACCTGAGGCAATAGAAGTAACAATTACAGGAAATAAACAAGCTCATGTCAGTGGTAAAGATGTAATTTTGTATTTGATTGGAAAAATAGGTGTTGATGGTGCTAGATATCAGTCGTTGGAATTTACAGGATCAGGCATTTCTAATTTATCAATGGATGATCGATTTACAATTTCAAATATGGCAATAGAAGCTGGTGCTAAAAATGGAATTTTTCCAGTAGATGATATCACCAGAGCTTATATGGATTCAAAAGGTCTTCAATATACTGAATATTCTGCTGATGAAGATGCTGAGTATATTAAAACGATTCATATTGATTTGGATACTTTGAAACCCCAGATAGCACAACCTCATTTACCTTCTAATACGGTTGCCGTTGAATCTATTGAGAAGACGTATATTGACCAAGTAGTGATTGGTTCTTGTACCAATGGGCGAATTTCCGATATAAAAGCGGCCGCGGATGTACTTAGAAACAATCAAGTTCATAAAGGTATGAGGTTGATTGTTTTTCCCGCGACTCAACTGATTTATTTAGAAGCTATTGAAGCTGGTTATATTCAAGATATCATTAAAGCTGGTGGTATTGTTTCAACGCCAACCTGTGGTCCTTGTTTAGGAGGTCATATGGGTATTTTAGCATCAGGAGAAAAATGTGTAGCAACAACCAATAGAAACTTCATTGGTAGAATGGGTCATGTAGAATCAGAAATTTATTTGAGCAATCCAGCAATTGCAGCTGCTACAAGTATCGCAGGTTATATCACATTACCGAAAGGAGAAACAAATGAGTAATATACATATTTATGGTGATCATGTGGACACTGACATCATCATTCCTGCAAAATACTTGAATGAACATGATCCAGATCGACTGAAACTACATTGTATGGAACCTGTTGATGAAACTTTTCCTGAAAGAGTTAAAAAAAATGACTTTATGATTGCTGGTGTGAATTTTGGTTGTGGGTCTTCAAGAGAACATGCACCGATAGCCATAAAAGCTTTGGGCATAAAGTGTGTGATTGCAAAATCCTTTGCTAGAATATTTTTTAGAAATGCTATTAATATTGGATTGCCTGTCATTGAATCTGAGGAAATTGTAAATGATATTCATGCAAATGATGTGATACATGTTGATTTTGTGAAGGGAAGAGTTGAAAATAAAACTCAGAATAAGACATATGACATTCCTAAGTTCCCTGAATTTATGATGGCAATTATCGAAAAAGGTGGTGTGATACCATTTATCAAGGAGTAAATGTGAATTTGTAGTAGATACCTTATCAGTCAATGTGTTTTAAATTAACCATTGAACAGCTATATTCAGTTGAGTTAAGCGGATTTCAGGAGGAGATTATGTATAAAATAGCGGTGTTAAAAGGCGATGGTATCGGTCCGGAGATTGTAGATGAAAGTCTTAGAGTCCTTGACTATATAGCCACTCGATTTGAAATGGAATTTGAAATTACGGAAGCCAATTTTGGCGGTTCGGCTATTGATAAAGAAGGTCATCCGTTTCCTGTAACTACACAAAAAATAATAGACCAATCAGATGCCATATTACTGGGTGCAGTTGGCGGACCTAAATGGGAAAATGCTGCAATAAGACCCGAAAAAGGATTGTTATCACTCAGAAAGTATTTGAATGCATATTGTAATATAAGACCTATTATCTGTTTTGATCCATTAAAAGAGATGTCTCCAATAAAATTGGATCAGGATAGAAAAGTAGATATTTGTTTTGTAAGAGAATTAACAGGTGGCATCTATTTTGGCAAAAAAGGTATAAAAGAATCTGAGGATACATATGCGTATGATGTAGAAGCTTATTCGGTTTCTGAAGTTAAAAGAATCTCAAGAAGAGCATTTGATCTATCACTGTCGAGAGATAAACGAGTGACATCAGTGGATAAGAGTAATGTGCTGGAAAGTTCCAAACTCTGGAGAAGGGAAGTTATATCCAATAGCAAAGATTATGATGTTGTGCTCGATCATATGTATGTTGATAATGCTGCCATGCAGTTGATAAAAAATCCTTACCAATTTGATGTGATACTGACGAATAATATTTTTGGCGATATTTTATCGGATGAGGCGAGTGTATTAGCAGGATCAATTGGTGTTTTACCTTCGGCATCTGTTGGAGATAAAAAAGCATTATATGAACCAATTCACGGATCAGCACCAGATATAGCAGGTCAGGGTAAAGCGAATCCTATAGGTATGATTTTATCGGTTGCAATGATGTTGGATAACTCTTTTAATAGGAAGGATGTTTACAACTTCATTTATGAAGCCATAGAAAAAACCTTAAAACTAGGATATGGTACCATTGATTTAAATCTCAAATATATACATACAACGAGCGAGTGGACAAATCAATTAATAGAAACGATGGAGAAGACTGAGTAATCAGTCTTTTCTATTTTTAAGAGTTATATGTTGCAAAGTGATTTAAATCTGCATATGTTGCTTAAATATTACCTTTACTTAAGAGTCGTTTAATCCTTTCTTAATATATGTATCCTCTTATTTTGTTAAAATAGTCATGATTGTTAGTAATACGTGAAACTTTTAGTCGTAGTTTTGCGTCAAAATAGATAGCGTTTGGAGGTGAGGAAGATTAATAAAGAAGTAGTAATTGAAGTAAAAAACTTGAGGAAAGTTTTTAAACTTGGAAAAGAGAAAGTTGTAGCAATCAATAAAATGGATTTTGAGATTCATAAAGGCGAAATCTGTTGTATATTGGGTACTTCAGGTTCTGGTAAATCAACACTCCTCAACATGATGGCCGGTTTAGAAAAACCAACACAAGGTTATGTAAAAATACTGGGTAAAGAAGTCACCAAAATGAATGAAAAAAAATTGGCGATTTTCAGACAAAATAATGTTGGATTTATATTTCAGTCATATAATTTGATGAATGCATTAACGGCAATAGAAAATGTTAGTTTACCACTCGTATTTAGAGGTGTATCAAGACAAAGAAGAAACAAAGAAGCAACCAAACTCTTGAAAGCAGTTGGGCTTGAGACTCATCTGAAACATAAACCAACTCAGATGTCGGGTGGACAACAACAAAGGGTTGGTATTGCAAGATCATTTGTTGGAAATCCCAAGGTTATTTTTGCAGATGAACCAACTGGTAATCTCGATTCCAAAACATCTGAAGAAGTACTGCAATTGATGGAACGTATCGTCAAGGAAAAAGAACAAGTACTAGTGATTGTAACCCATGATGGATCAGTGACAAAGTATGCTGACAAGATTATTCATGTACTTGATGGCAATATCAAAGAAGTAGAGATTATAGATCAAAGTGAGAGAGTTATAACAGAAGAAAAAGAGGAGATCAAAAATGAAGAAAAAACAGTCTAGAAAACCATTCATCGTTTTCTTAATACTTGTCATGATAATGAATATGAGTGTCTTTGGAGATACATCCAATTCGGATTTTATAGTTAGTGGAGAAATAGAATCATCAGGAGATATTAATCCCGGTGATATATTTATTTATAAAGTAACTGTAAAAGCTGCAAGTGGATCAATTGCTACTACAAAAGTAAGTATTTCGGGCGATGTGAGCCAGGTTAATTCTGGTGATGTTGATTTTGGTACAGTAACTACAACGGGTACAACTAAATCAATTGCTTTAAAAAACAGTGGTAGTGGTTCAAACATTAGTATTTATGTACATGGTGCTGGAGACAAGCAGATTGTTGACAATGTGACGTTAACTAGTTTGGTTTCAAGTAGCAGTGGTCCTAGTACACGACCAGATACAAATAAATACTTCCCAGATTTCAGTTTAACTTTTGGGACTGAAACACCAAAGTTTATTGCAGGACAAAAGAAGGATTTTTCTTTTGACTTAAATAATATTACAAGTTATTCTGCAAAAAATGTTGTTGTAAAGTTTGAAACTGGTCAAGATTCACCTTTTAACGATATGACAAATCCTTTGATTTCTACAAAAATGTCAGTTTCTAGTAAAGGTAAAAAAACAATCACATTTAATGTTGATACAAAAGATAGTGCAAAGAGTGGATTTTATACAATCCCTGTTAAAATTACATATCAAAACGTTTATGGTGTAGAGAAATCTATGACCAAAAGTGTTCAAGTTGAAATAGTAAATAACAATGTTATGCCAAGTCTTGTTATATCTAATATGAAAATCAAGAATACAATCTTAACACCAGGCCAAGATGATGTTATGCTTTTAGAACTTAAGAATCTTGGTACCTTGGATATTAAAAATATGACAGCGACATTAGAAGGTACTGGTATGGAGACGATTCGACTTAATGCAGATACTGCAGAAAAGCAAATTGCTTTAATAGATGCAAAAGGTACTGGTTTTGTGACGTACAACGTTCATATCAGTGATAGTCTTAAGAAAGATAAGTTTGAGTTAAGTTTAAAACTATCATTCTTTGATGAGAATGGTACAAAATATGAACAAACCGTACCAGTTTATTTAGATATTGCTCAGAGTGGTTCAGACATTTACGATTATGGATTTAATGTAACTTCTAAACCCAATACTGTCTTACCAGGTCAAGAGTTTAAAATAAAGTATGACTTTACAAATAATAGTGAGGTTGTTCAGAAAAACTTAAAATTAACAATTTCAAGTGATGGTAATTTTGTTTTCAAATCTCAACCTATCATTATTGTTAAAGAGATTGCACCAGGCGAAACAAAATCGTTTGAATACACTTTGATTGCAGATAAAAATATGGTATCAAATAATTATCCGACTTATATTACAATTGAATCTTTAAACAATAGTGAAGTGGCTAGAAAAGAATACTTGGGTATTTATGTAGATGGTAATGGTAGTAAAAACTCAAAACCTAAAATTATCATTGAAAACTATGATTTTGGTAAAGATGTCATTTTAGCCGGTGAAACTTTTGATTTAGATATGACTTTCTTTAACACGTCTAATTCAATGGGCATTCAAAATGCAAAGGTTTCAATTTCGTCAGATGAAGGTGCTTTTGTACCTGTGAATGCATCGAGTTCTTTCTATGTTGAAACCATTGGTATCAAAGAGAAAGTAACACATACAATGACATTTAAGGCTAAAGCGGATTTAAATGTTAAAACATACAGCATTACAGCAGATATTGAGTACGAAGACAGTAATGGTAACTCATATGATATTAGTGAAAATCCATATAAAGCAACTGAAAAAATGTCTATCCCTGTGATGCAGGAACTTCGATTAGAAGTAGAAGATATTACAATTCCAGAGTTTTCACCTTTATACCAACCGATTGAAATTTACGTGGAATTTTTTAATATGGGTAAATCACCTTTAGAAAATATGATGGTAACAACCAATGGAGAATTTGAAATTCAGGATGGTAAATATTTTGTTGGTAGTTTTAACGCTGGATCAAATGAGTATTACTCAGCAACGATTATACCAACAATAGAAGGACCTCAAGAGGGAACTATTACATTTGAATTTGAAGATGCTGTTGGTGAAAAACATTCAGTAGAAAAAGAGTTTGCTTTTGAAGCATTCCCAATGGAACAACCAGAAGAAATGTATCCCCCAGATGGATTTGAAGGTGGTGGAGAATTTCCTATGGACGGTGAGCCTAAAGGTGGCTTCCCATGGTTAATCGTTTTAATCGTACTTGTGGTTGTAGGTATTGTTGTAATCATCGTAGTAAAAAGAAAAATCCGTAAGAAAAAGGAGATGGCTTTAGATGAATAGTCTTGATCTCATGCTTATGGGGATAAAAAACCTTTGGCGTAGAAAGACTAGAACCGTTCTTACAGTCTTAGGTGTGGTTATTGGAACCACTGCTATAGTAGTGATGCTTTCCTTGGGTTTTGGTATGCAGCGTGCTACCGAAAAACAAATGGAGCAGATGGGTGGCTTAACAGTTATAGAAGTTATGAAACCGTGGAGCTATGAAGAACCTGGTAAATCAAAAAAAGATGAGGAACAGATTTATTTAGATGAGGATACGGTGACTTTATTCAAGTCGTTTGGTCATGTCGAAGGTGTTTTGGCAACTAAAAATACTCAAATACAACTTAAATTAGGTAAGAAACAATCTTGGAGCGAAATACTTGCTGTAGATTTTAATGAGTTACAGAAGTTTGGTTTTGAACTTGCGTCAGGTGAATGGCCTGGTGAATTTGATAAAAGTGCTATGGTCGCTGGTGGTACTACGAATAAGAATTTTTATGATCCGATGGGTGGTTATTATGGCTATGATGAAGATCAAGTTGGTGAGGATTTAGAAAATGGCAACTTGAAATGTTATATCGGAGGTGAGTATTATGGTGAAGGTAAGAAGAAAAGACCTTTCAGCATAGATGTTACAGGTACTTTAGTTGAAAAAGGAAACTGGGAAGACAATACTTCTTATATGAGCTTTTATACTTACGAACAACTCCTTAAACAAAATCAAAGGAAATATGGTTCTAATGAGGATACTAGAAAAAAACCTGGTACGAAAGAAGATATATATGACAGGATTAAAGTCAAAGTAGATGATTTAGATAATGTCCTCGATGTCCAACAACAAATTAAGGATATGGGATATGAAGCGTATTCAAATGCAGAATATCTAGAAGGTAATAAGAACCAAGCACTGATTATTCAAGGTGTACTTGGTGGTATTGGTGGTGTTTCACTACTGATAGCTGCTATTGGTATTACCAATACGATGATCATGTCAATCTATGAAAGAACTCGTGAAATTGGTGTGATGAAGGTGCTTGGTGCAAAGCTTAAAGATATTAAGAACTTATTCTTATTTGAAGCAGCAATGATTGGATTAATTGGTGGCATTATGGGGCTGGGTCTTAGTTTAGGGGTCTCCAAAATTATTAATAAGATTTTTCTTAATATGATGGGAGAAATGTTTGCTGATGGTATCTCCTATATTCCGTTTTATTTAATGGCTGGTGCTTTGGTATTTGCAACTCTTATTGGTATTATTTCAGGCTACTATCCAGCAAGACGTGCGATGAAACTCAGCGCTTTAAAAGCTATTTCAACGAATTAGTGTTGACAAGTTTATCACATGGTATATAATAATTATAAACAAGTTAAAGCTTTGATTGAGATTAGTATGTTGCTTAAAAATGATAGAGAGCTAAGGGGTGGTGGAACTTAGTATTGGATAGTAACTGAATGGACTCATGAGTTCAACATTGAAATTAGTAGGTGTTGACGGGTAACTCCGTTATCAGATTTGAGTGGAATTCAATTAGAGTGGTACCGCGGAAGTATGCTTTCGTCTCTTACAAGAGACGGAAGCTTTTTTTATTTTTGTTTATGAAATTATGGATGAAGTAATCATGAAACTATTGGGTGTACATTATTATAATAGTAATGAAATAGAACGTGTCGATGGCACATTCTTGTTGAAGAAAGAAAGGGTGATCGTATGGAAAAGAAGGTTATATTTAGTGGTATTCAACCATCAGGGAAATTAACATTAGGAAATTATATTGGAGCCGTTGCAAACTGGGTGAAGTTGCAAGACGAATATGATTGCTATTACTGTGTTGTTGATTTACATGCCATGACACAATATCAAGTACCAAAAGATTTAAGAAGACAAACTCTTGAAGCGATGGCAGTTTATTTAGCTTGTGGTTTAGATCCAGAGAAGAATACATTGTTTATTCAGTCACATGTTCCAGCACATGCTGAAGCAGCATGGTTGATGTCTACGATGACTTACTTTGGTGAACTCAGTCGTATGACACAGTTTAAAGATAAAAGTAGTCGTCAAAGTGAAAATATCAATGCCGGTTTATTTACTTATCCAGTATTGATGGCTTGTGATATCTTACTTTATCAAGCGGATCTTGTCCCCGTTGGTAGTGACCAGAAGCAACATGTAGAAATTACAAGAGATATCGCAGAACGATTTAACAATAGATACAGTGAAACGTTTAAGATTCCAGAAGTTTATATTCCAAAAGTTGGTGCTAGAATCATGTCACTACAAGAACCGACAAAAAAGATGTCTAAATCAGATGAAAATGAAAATGCTATTATTTATTTGTTAGATCCTCCAGAAGTTATAAAGAAGAAGTTTAAAAGAGCTGTTACAGACTCAATTGGAAAGGTTCAGTTATCAGATGATCAACCTGGTATTAAGAACCTGATATCAATATATTCAGTATGCAGAAATATGACCCCTGAAGAAGTAGTTGAAAAATATAAAAATGAGGGGTATGGTGTATTTAAGGATGCTGTTGCTGATGCCGTTATCGAAGTGTTAAAACCGGTTCAAGACAGATTCCATGAATTAATGAATAATAAAGCTTATTTAGAAGAAGTATACAAAGCAGGTGCTGAAAAGGCTGAAAGAACTGCCAGAAAAACACTTCGAAAAATGTACAAAAAGGTAGGATTTATTCCTAGATAGGAGTTTCTGATGGTGTCTATCAATAAACATTATATTGATGTCAAAAGTATCAAGAAAAATACTGGATTACCAGATACTTATTTTGTATCTAAGTTTGGATTTTCTCCATATAAAGCATGTCAACACAGTTGTAAATATTGTGATGGACGTTCTGAAAAATATTATGTGGAAGGTGATTTTGAAAAAGACATTACCATTAGAAAAAATATACCTGATATACTTGAACAGTCATTAAAAAAATTTAGAGAGAAGGGGATAATTGGCATCAGTTCAGGTGTCAGTGACCCCTATCAACCGTTAGAGCATTCTGAGAAGATGATGATAGACTGTGCAAAGATTATAAGTCATTATAAATACCCTGCGATGTTGTTTACAAAATCCAATATGGTTTTGAGAGATATTGATCTATGGGAGGAAGTACATAAAAAAGCAGGATTTACATTGATGATGTCTATCGTTTATCCAGATGATAAAATCAGAAAAATTTTTGAGCCTTATGCAAGTTCCGTTGAGGAGCGCTTAAGGACGTTGAAAGCGTTCAAAGATAGGGGAATGAGTGTTGGGGTGTTGGCGATGCCGATATTACCTTTTTTGACGGATCATCCCGATCAATTGCTTAAGATGACCAAACAGTATCAAGAGATAGGTGTTGATGTGGTGATGCCAGGTAGTATGACGCTTAGACCAGGGATTAATAAAAACACTTATTTTGATGTTATCGAGAAAAATTTTCCGAAACTATTAAAAAAATATCAGGACTTATATAGTGAAAACAGACAATCAGGTTCTCCGAAAAACTACTATGTTAATCGAGTACACTCGACTTTCGGAAAAATTATTTCAGAACATCATATGCCTCAGCATATTCCTCATAGACTCTATAAGAACAGAATGCCTGTTTATGATGAAATATATATACTGATGACACATATGATTAAGATTTATGATCATAGAGGTGTGAACGTTGATAAGTTGGTCATAGCTAAAAAAAACTATAGTAAGTGGTTGGTGGATGAAAAAAAATTCTATAATAGAAGAAGAAATCTAAGCTTTGATGAACTAGAAAGTAAAGTCATCAATATGATTGACAACAATACGGTGATGACCTTGTTTAAGAATGAAAAGCTTTTGAATTTCTTTAAAAAAGTGATCTTGGAACAACAGGTGTTTAATTATGTTACATTAAAATTAGAAAAATATTAGGAGTGCTTATGTATAAAAATATTGGCGCATATTATATCAGTGATGGCGAAGTTATGTTATCAGAAACCTTTAATGGATTAGACAGTGATCGAGTTATTTATGAAGTCATTAGAGTTATAAATGGAAAGGTCTTGTTTTTAGAAGATCATATGAAGAGACTGGAATACTCCCTTGATAAAGTTTCCATTGTTGCAGATGTAAATGTAATTAAGGATGAAATTATTCATTTGATATCTATTAATGAACAGATGGACAAGAATATTAAATTGGATGTTATAGAGGGCCATTATAGAATTTATTTTATGGAAAGCTATTATCCAAACGAGGAATTGTATAAAACTGGCGTTGCAACTACGGCTGTTAAATTACAGCGTCATAATCCGACTGTAAAACAGTTGGATATGGATTATAAACATCATATTGAAATGATTAAAGGAGATCAATTCTTTGAGGTGCTTCTAATCAATCTGAATGACAAAATAACAGAAGGAAGTCGTGCGAATTTAGTGTTTGTAAAAGATAATACACTTTACAGTGCGCCACTTGAAGAAATACTGACAGGAATTACTTTTGAAAATGTAATTAAAATGAGTCAAACTTTAGGTCTGAATATTCAATATGAGAGTGTTGGAATAACTGAATTGGATGAAATGGAAGGGTGTTTTTTAACCGGCACGTCATTAGGTGTACTTCCAATAAAATCAATTGATCATCATATTTATGATTCAGCTAATCATCCTATTGTGTTAAAATTAATTCAGGCTTATACAACTCAAATGAATTAGGGGGAAAACATGAAAACAGTTGTAGAACGATTTTTAGAATATGTTGCTATAGATACAATGTCAGATCCGAAATCTGAAACTTGTCCAAGTTCAATGAAACAAAAGAACCTAGGTGAGATTTTGCTTAATGAAATGACTGAAATGGGTTTAACAGATGTTTATATGGATGACAACGGATATGTTATGGGGACCTTAAAGGGTAATGTTTCAGGCAAACCAAGTATTGGTTTAATTGCTCATATGGATACAAGTCCTGATTTTTCTGCAGAAAATGTAAAACCACAAATTATAGATAATTATGATGGAAAAGATATTGTATTAAATGAAGAACTTGATATTGTTATGAAGACAAGTGATTTTCCATCATTGTTAAAATATGAGGGTCAAACACTTATAACAACAGACGGTACAACTTTATTGGGTGCTGATAACAAAGCTGGCATAGCAGAAATACTAACAGCTGTAGAATTTTTAATAGCAAATCCAGATGTAAAACATGGTGATGTAAAAATTGGATTTACACCTGATGAGGAAATTGGCAGGGGAGCAAACCTTTTTGATGTAAAAAAGTTTGAAGCTGATTTTGCATATACTGTAGATGGTGGTGAATTAGGTGGTATTGAATATGAAAACTTTAATGCAGCCAATGCAAATGTTACAATTCACGGTAGAAATATTCATCCAGGTAGTGCAAAGGACAAGATGGTAAACGCAATCCATATCGGAACGGAACTTTCAAATATGTTACCTCATGCTCAGAGACCTGAACATACAGAACTTTATGAAGGATTTATTCATTTGAATGATTTTAATGGTTCAGTAGAAGGTGTAGAGATGATTTTTATTATTAGAGATCATGACAGAGAAAAATTTGAAACAAAAAAAGATATTATGGAGGGTGCAGTTAACTTTTTAAATGCGAAGTATGGTGAAGGCACTGTTGTTCTTGATATGAAAGACGCTTATTTCAATATGAGAGAAAAAGTAATTGAAAAGATGCATATGATTGATACAGCAAAAAAAGCAATGGTATCTTTGGGTATTGAACCCCAAACATTCCCAGTAAGAGGTGGTACCGATGGTGCTAGATTATCATTTATGGGGCTTGTAACACCGAACTTATTTACTGGAGGCGCAAACTTCCATGGAAAATTTGAATACATTGTTAAGGAATCTATGGAAAGTGCTGTAGATGTTATTATAAAAATATTGGAATTATATGCAAAATAAAGTGCAGATCCGAAAGGATCTGCTTTATATTATCTAACGATTAAAACCGGTTTAGTTGCATGATGTGCAACTTTATTTGTCACACTACCTAATAAAAACCTCTTTATTGCTGACATTCCATGGGTACACATGACAATGATATCACAGTCTTCTTCTTCAGAAACCTCAATGATAACAGAGGATGCATCGCCATAACGACAGAGCTTTTCTATCTTAACATCAGTAAATAACTTGCTAACCTCATCCACAATAACAGAACCATTGTCTGTACAAGTTATGGTGGGATTTTCAAGTGTTAAGGTGTCATTAGCCCAATAGATAGGTGTTATTGGTTCATCGACGTGTAGTATTAATATAGTGGCATCGTATTTTTTTGCTAAAGATTTAGCCATATCATATGAAGCAGTTGATTCAGAGCCATCTACGGGTAAAAGTATTTTTTTCATGATTCCACCTCCTCATTATATTTTTTCCCTTTTTTGAAGAAATGAATCAAAAAATAGAAATGTATTTAAAAAAATGTTAGAATTATCTAGAGGTGTATATGAATAATAAAAAAATGATAACTATTAGTCTATTTTTAAGTATGGCAATTATATTGAGTTATATAGAACGGATGATACCTACACCATTCTTAGTAGCTGGTGCTAAACTTGGACTTACCAATATTATTACCATAACTACTTTGGTCTTATTGGATAATAAATCATCCTTTCTTATTATAATTCTAAGAGTGACTTTGGTGTCTCTCTTATTTGCAGGATTTTCAGGCTTTTTATACAGTATAACAGGTGGATTATTAAGTTATTTCGGTATGTCAGTGATGCTGAAATTGAATTTCAAAGAGGTTTCTTTGGTAGGGGTGAGTGTTATTGGTGCAGTTCTTCATAGCTTAGGACAAGTTTTGGTGGCGATGTTTATCTTTTCAAATGCAAATTTACTTCTGTATTTACCAGCAGTACTATTAACCTCATTAATTACAGGTATTTTTGTTGGTTTGGTGGCCAATCATTTAACGGAACGGTTGATAAAAGCTCATATCATATAAAAAATGGTGTTGCATAAGCAACACCATTAATTTATTCTTCATTACTATTTTCATATTCCACTGATATTATTGGAGAATCATCATCATTATGTCCTTTTGAGTTATAGAGTAAAGCAACACCGGCTACAATTAGTAAAGCAGGGAAAACATAACTGCCTTTAATACTTAGAAGAGCAAGTGAACTTGAAAGTACTGCAAAAGTAATAAAACCAAATGATACCCAGAAGAGTGGTCTATGTCTCTCACCAAATAAATACAATTGGTACAAACCGATACCGACTGATCCAACTGTCCAAGGCCATAAGTAAATCATATGATGATATCCAAATATTGAACATATCATAAAGATAGTACCATAAGTTAATAAGATTCCGCCTGGAACGACTAAACCGACAGGTCCGTTGTTGTTAAAATAGTTTAATTCGAATACTAAACCCGGGATTAAAAATATAAGTGGCCATAATCTCCAAATAGAAAAGTGGAAATTGATCAATCCAAAATTATTTAATAGTGCAATAGCACCTAACCCAAGCAATATGACACCCAATACCATATTATTCTTTCTCATAATAACTCCTTTCACGTCATTATAACATAATTATGTAACTTGTAATTTCATTATGACAGATATTTTTATTAAGTTAATTAGAAGAAAATTAGAATTGAATTAGAATGAAATCATGCTTATTGTAAGTGACATGTGGGCGTGTTAGCATTAAGGTAAATAAGGAAGGTGATTGTATGAACGGAAAACTTAGACGATCTAGAACAGATAGCAAAATAGCAGGTGTATGTGGTGGTTTAGCGAAGTATTTCAATATAGATGTAACCATTATTAGGGCTCTTTGGGTTATATCAGCATTTTTTGGAGGACCAAGTATTGGTATATATATATTATGTGCAATAATTATTCCAAAAGAAACAGTTGCTCAATCAGGTAACAATAAAACACATGATTATAAATCAGATGAAAATAGTAAACCAACTTATGGTTATGAAGATAAAGCTAAAGATGAATCTGGCTATGATGATCATTATTATGAAAGAGAATACGATTCTAACTATAATAATGAAGAAGATGAAGAAGATAGACATGAAATCAATAAAGGTTATCTTGGTATTGGACTTGTCGCTTTGGGTGGTTATTTGGCATTTACAGCAATGTTCCCTAACTTTTCATTTAAATTCTTCTGGCCAGTACTATTAATTGGCTTGGGATTACTTTTACTTGGAAGAAATAATGATAATAAGGAGAATGATTAATGGAAAGAGATAAGAATTCCTCGGGATTTGCAGTTTTCATCATATTAATTGGAATTAGTATCTTATTGATAAATTTTGATATTTTGAGATTAAGTATGTTTTGGGGTGTCGCTCATTTATGGCCTTTACTTCTAATTATAGCTGGATTATCTATATTGTTTAGAAGAATAAGATATTTTAACGTTGTTTTATGGCTCATATTCTTTGGTATTGTGATAGGATACAGTTATTTGAATATGGATGAAAAATCATGGTTCTTTGGAGACACTGTCGAAATGGTATATCAAGAGAAAGCTGCCATGGTTGTGACAAAAGGTATGGTTGACATCGATATGCGACAAGGGACTTTGGATATAGGAACCAACACCAATAATATAATATCTTACAATGTCCCCAATGTAGGTATTGAAGAAAAGACGATAATCGATACAGGCATCTTGGGTTCGACAGAACTGATTGTTAAAGATAAAGACTGGGATGATTTATTTAACACTTTCCAAAATAGAAAGTATGAAATCAGTTTGCCAAACCACGGGGAGTGGACGTTTGATATAGATGGCGCTGTGATTGATGGTATGATAGATTTATCCGACTTAAAAGTGGAATCATTTAAACTTGATTATGCGGTTGGAGATATTGATTTGTTTATCAGTGATAAAACGTCAGGGGTGTATGTGATTGATTTTGCTGTCGGTGATATAATGATTGATGTTCCTGAGAGTGTGGGTGTAAAATTAATAGTAGATGGTGCTATAAAATCGATAGATGTGCCTAACGATTTTTCTAATAACGATTCGACTTATTATTCAAGTAACTACGATGATGCAAGTGAAATCATAGAAATAAGAATTAGCCTTGCAATTGGAAATATTGAAATAAAATAGAAATCTCATAAAAGGTATGTTAAGCTGAAATTGGCGGACATATCTTTTTTTGGTTGAGGGAGGTTTTATGAAAATTGCTTATTTAGCTGGAGGATGCTTTTGGTGTATAGAAAGCGATTTAATTAAGCGGGAAGGTGTTTTTTCTGTTGTATCAGGCTATATGGGCGGTACAAAAGAAACTGCTAATTATGATGATGTTTGTACTGGACAAACCCTGCATAGAGAAGTAGTGAAAGTTATATATGATGAAGAAATTATCAACTATAATGCTTTGGTAGATTACTTCTTTACTTGTATAGATCCTACCAATCCGTATGGTCAATTTGCTGATATAGGACCACAGTATAAAACGGCAATATATTACAGTGATGAGACTGAAGAAAAAATTGCATTATCTTTGAAAAAATTGTTAGATGAGTCAAAGCGATTCACAGATCCTATTGTAACAGATATTTTGAGAGCAACAGAATTTTATGAAGCGGAAGTTTATCATCAGGAATATTATAAAAAACAACCAATTCATTATGAAAATTATAGAATTGGATCAGGACGTTCAGGTTTTATTAAATTAATATGGGGGGACAAACATTAATGTTATTTGATTTACATTGTGATACCATCCTTAGAATTTATGGTGATCAAACACAGTTCAGAAAAAATGACTATCACATCGATAGTGAAAAAATGATTAAAGGTGATTCGATAGCTCAGTTTTTTGCCATGTTTGTAGACTTGGAAAAAACAAAGAATCCTTATGACACATGTAATGAAATGATTGATTGTTTTGAGTATGAGATAAGAGAAAATGAGCATATGATAAAAGCTGGAACAACTTCTATAGATATTGAAGAAAATTATAGAAGTGATAAAGTGACGGGTATTATCACTATTGAAGAGGGTGCTGTATTAGAAGGTGATATAACAAATTTGAACCATTTTTATGATAGAGGGGTGCGCTCGATTACCTTAACCTGGAATTATGAAAATGAAATTGGTTATCCTAACTGCAAAGAAACATATATGGATAAGGGATTAAAACCATTTGGTTTAGAGGTGATAAAGAAGATGAACGAACTCAATATGCTTATCGATGTGTCACATCTTTCAGATGGTGGTTTCTGGGATTGTATAAACCACTCCGTCAAACCTATAATAGCTTCTCATTCTAATGCTAGAACGATGCAAAATGTCAGTAGAAATCTAACGGATGATATGATTCTTGCACTTAGAGATAAAGGTGGCGTCATGGGCATGAATTTTTGCAGCTTCTTTTTAGATGGTTCTGAAATCTCTAAAGTATCATCCATTGTAGATCATATCAGATATATATATGATTTGGCAGGAATTGATGTGATTGCAATTGGTAGTGACTTTGATGGTATTGGAGGGACTTTGGAGATTGAAGATATGAGCAAGATATATTTATTGACAGAAGCATTATTAGAAGATGGATTTACTGAAGAGGAAGTTGATAAGATATTGTATAAAAATGCTTTAAGAGTTTACAGTACTGTTTTATAACATTTAAATGACACCACTCGATAATATTATCTTTACAGTATAATATTATTGGGAGGTGTTTTTATGTATATAAGAAAAAAATGTGAAAAAGATGATATCTGGTTAATAAGAGATTTTATTCAAGAATCCTATAAACTGTTTGATGAAAAAGTTAACTGGCATATTGATCGGTTAAATTTTACTTACTCTGTTTCTAGGATTATGAATGGTGTATCAGAAGCAAAATATAGAGACGATATCACGATGTACATAAAAGACGATGTTCTCGAAGCTGTTCTGATAACAGAAGGTGAGAATAGAGGAGAGGCATTTTTCGAAATAAAAACTTTTGCTCTTGATGAAACATTAAAAAAAATGATGTTTGATGATGTTGAAGAGTTAATCAAAAGTAGTGCCCATGACTTTGTACAACTTAGACTACCTTCAGAAGCCAATCTTCTAATTGAAGAGGCTGTTGCTCGTGGTTATGAAAAAGTGGAATGGTCAGAAGTCACTATGAAAAAGTTGTTAATTGACATTGAAGATGAAAGTTTGCCTGAATCTTATACGTTTGTAAACAACTTCAACTTTAAAGAGAAAGCTGAAGCACATGCTTATGCATTTGGCTATTATGAAAATCAACAGTTAATTTTAAATGCAGCACAAGGATTAGAGGTGATGACTTACATGCCAGATTACAAGTCGGAGTTTGATATTTCTATTGGAAAAGATGGTGTTGAAGTGGGATTTGCAACTATGTGGTACGATTCAAAGAATCAAATAGGTATACTTGAACCAGTTGGTACGCATAAGGATCATAGACGGCTAGGTCTTGGAAAAGCTGCTATAAACAGAGGATGCAATATGATTAAAGCCCTTGGTGCAACAGCGGTTTATGTTGGTTCGGATCAGGAGTTTTACAAGGCGCTTGGCTTCAGTCCTGTCTCGACAGACTATGTTTACAAAAAAAGTCTAAAATGATGTTAATATTAAAATTAACATCATTTTTTATGTTATAATTTTTTTTAGAGGAGGCATTATGGCGATATTTATATTGAGTTTCATAATCATTGTTTTAGCAGCTATGATCCAAGGTATTACAAGTTTTGGATTTTCGTTATTGGCAGTACCTCTGTTGGCGTTGATTTTGCCTTTAGATCAAATTGTCCCAATGCTCGTAGTTTTTAGTCTGTTACTGAACATTATTGTTTTTACGAAATTAAAGGGGACAATTAATAAGACACAGATGATTATTTTGGTCACTTTTGGTCTTATATCAATTCCGTTGGGTATCTATGCTTTGAAAGTGGTTGATGATGAGTGGATTAAACTAACGGTAGGCCTTATAGTGATTATATCTTCAGTAGCAATGAATTTTGGATTAAAGGTTAAATTTAAGAATCAAAATATAGCATATGGATTAACTGGTTTATTGAGTGGCATATTAAATGGTGCTTCGTCACTTAGTGGCCCTCCAGTGATACTTTTACTTAGTAATGAAGGAGTTAATAAAGGGAATTTCAGAAAAACACTGGCAACCTATTTTATGATATTGAACTTTTTCTCAATTCCGATATTTTTATTGAATGGTTTTTTAACCTCTGAAGTGATGTTAAATTCTGCGAAACTATTACCAGCTCTTTTAATTGGCACTTTCACAGGAATAGGTTTAGGTGATAAGTTACCAGATCATCTTTTTAGAAAAATAACGTTGGGACTTATATTTATAATGGGTGTTTTAACCCTTATATCAGCGTTTTAGGAGAGACATATGAAATCACATAGAGCATTAAAGGATATTTTAGAAGGTTACGATAGTCTTGCAGTTGCCTTTTCAGGAGGTGTTGATAGTACACTTTTAGCTAAAGCAGCATATGAAGTATTAGGAGATAAAGCTATTGCGATTACAATTCATGGCAATATGCATGCCGGTTATGAAATTGAAGAATCGGTTGAATTGGCAAAAAAAATAGGTATCAAACATATTATACATTCTGTAGATGCTTTTACGATGGAGGAGTTTGTAAAAAATGATCCTCTGAGATGTTATCATTGTAAAAAAGAAATATTCGGTACAATTAAACAGATTGCATCAGAATACGGTATAGATACAATAGCAGATGGATCTAATACTGATGATCTAAGTGACTATAGACCCGGTATGAAAGCTTTAAAGGAATTGAATATAGTAAGTCCTTTGATGGAAGCAGGTTTAGACAAGCAGACCATAAGAGATATATCAAAAGCTTATCATTTACCGACCTGGAAGAAGGCTGCTTTTGCATGTTTAGCGACCAGAATTCCAACTGGTCAAGTAATTACAGAAAAAAAACTACGAATGGTAGAACAAGCGGAAGTATTTCTAATGTCAAAAGGTATTGTACAATACCGTGTTAGAGTTCATGAGGAGTTAGCACGTATAGAGGTATCTCCTCATGAGAGAAGCAAATTCTTTGATGAAACATTTATGTCTGAAGTGGATGAGTCGTTTAAATCATTTGGATTCAGATATGTTTCTCTGGATTTGTCAGGGTATAAGAAAGGAAATATGAATCATGTACGAAAAGAAGATTAAATCGATTATAGACAGTATTCAAAAAGGAGAACTAAACACTGACGATGCCGTTTCAGCTCTTAAAGATTTACCCTTTCAAGACTTGGGTTATGCCAATATTGATCATCATAGAGAAATTCGAACAGGTTATCCAGAGGTTATTTATTGTGAAGGAAAATCCATTGAACATATTGTTGGCATTGTAAAAGCGATGTTGGAAAAAGATGTGAACATCCTTGCAACTAGGGTTTCGGAAGCGGTTTATGAAGCTACTAAAGAGTTGCATGATGATATTATCTATAATAAACAAGCTAGGATTCTTATCTTTAGACAACAGCCTTTTAAAGTATCCAAACATAAAGTATTGATTGCGACAGGTGGTACATCTGATATAGCAGTTGCTGAAGAAGCAGCGTTAACAGCAGAAGTTCTTGGGACGCAAGTTGTAAGACTTTATGATGTGGGTGTTGCTGGTATACATAGACTACTGGCTAGAAGAGAAATATTGGATGATTGTAGTGTAATTATCGCAGTTGCAGGTATGGAAGGTGCTTTACCAAGTGTAATAGGTGGCCTTGTTGATGTACCGGTTATTGCGGTACCGACAAGTGTTGGTTACGGTGCTCATTTTAATGGTTTGGCGTCACTTTTAGCGATGTTAAATAGTTGTGCTAGTGGCATTAGTGTTGTAAATATAGATAATGGTTTTGGTGCAGGTTATAATGCAAGCAGTATTATCAGACAAATAGAAAGAGGATAGTATGAGTAAAATATTGTATTTCGAATGCTTATCAGGTATCAGTGGTGATATGACAATTGGTTCATTACTAGATCTTGGAGTCGATGTTGAAGTTTTTAAACAAGAACTTCAAAAATTGAATTTGGATGGTTATCATATAGAAATAAGTAAAAAGAGTAAGAATGGTATCTTTGGAACGAAGTTTGATGTCATACTGGATCGGAGTCACTCACACGACCATGATCACTCCCACAATCATAATCACTCCCATGACCATGATCAACAGAGAAATTATGGGATGATAAAAGAGCTGATAGAAGCATCTACTTTAAATGAACGTGTAAAACATTTAAGTATGGATATTTTTAATGAAGTTGCAAAAGCAGAAGCAAAAATTCATAATGTTTCTATTGATCAAGTTCATTTTCATGAAGTTGGTGCAATTGATTCCATTATTGATATAGTTGGCACAGCGGTGTTAATAGACATGTTGGATGTTGATGAAATTTATGCGTCTCCAATTCATGTAGGCACTGGATTTGTAAAATGTGATCACGGCAAAATTCCTGTACCAGCTCCTGCGACTCTTGAAATATTAAAGAATATACCAATATACTCTAAAGGGATACGTTCGGAATTGGTAACACCAACTGGTGCGGCAATTATAAAAGTTTTAGCAAGTGAGTTTATTGATAGACCTGAAATGATTGTTGAAACAATTGGATACGGTATTGCCACTAAAGATCTTGAAATAGCTAACTTGCTTAGAGTTAACTTGGCAAAAAAAAAACGTTAAATGATAGCAAGTGGATTATAGAATGTAATATTGATGATATGCACGGCGAAATATATTCTTATTTATTGGATAAATTATTATCAGAGGGTGCACTAGATGTGACATATACCAGTCTTCAGATGAAAAAAAATAGACCGGGAATTAAAATTACAGTGTTATGTCATGATAGTAGTTTAGAACATTTAGAGTATATTCTGCTTACTGAAACATCAACGTTTGGTGTTAGAAAATATCCTGTGTCAAGAAAAATATTAGATAGAGAATTCAAAATGATTGAATCACCATTAGGAATTTTAACCTTCAAGTATGGTTATATTGATGGTGTTTGTGTTAAAATTACGCCTGAGTATGAAGAATTGAAGAAAATCTCTAAAGAAAGTGAGATGCCTCTTATTGCAGTATATCAAATAATTAATAGCTTTATTGAAAAAGAACTATTAATATAGATTATTCAATATCATTAGAGGGTATATTATAAAAAAACAAAAAAGGAGATGGTGATATGTCTAAACATTTTTTCTATGATTATAAAGTAGATTTGCAAGATCAATTGGGGAAGTTATTTCGAAAAAAACTAAGTGAACTGGATTCAGAGAGAGCAAGATTGGCACAGCTAGATGCTGCTCAGGAGTTAATAGTTGACTATTTTAATGGTCTAGAATCATCTTTAGCTGATATCATTATAGTTTCTGACAATAAAATTCATCTGATTCGTGAAGGCAGCATGATTGTTAAATTTACTATGTTTGATAATTTTGTGAAATTTACAAGATTTGAACAAGCAATAGAAGTTGAAATCGGTGAATACGATAAAACATCAAAAATAGTTGAAGCACGTATTATTGGTAATATCATACCAGGTGAGAAGAAGTGTGTCGTTAAAAGGATTGGTAAAGTCCACGATGGTAGCCACTTTGATGATAAAACGATTAACTTCTTTATGAATGAAGCTTTTGGTTCTTTGAAAGAATTAGAAGGTTAATGGAACTTTTCTGCTTAACAGGCGTCTAAATAGTATCTGTTAAGTTATGAAATCTTTTCACTAATCCGCTTATCGATCTCCGTAACTTGCAGTAAAAAAGACCCTTTGGGTCTTTTTATTTTTCATTTGTCAATAAACTCAGTATATCGCCATAGTAATCAGATGCACTACTGTCCCATCTTTCACATAATCTCTTGGCATGTTTATCACTCATCACATGGATATTTACAGACATCATCGGAAGTTTATTCTCGGTAATGCTAAGTGATACTTCATAATCCTCGCTATTCAGTTTTACATATTCAGAAAGTATTTGAGTTTCAACTGGTAATGCTTTCTTAAATTTAAGTACGATTTTAGAAATTTTATCTTGAATATGTGGTGGTATTCTCACCCTAAAAAAATCTAATGCCACACGCCCGTTTTCAGTTAACAAATAATGTTGTTTACCTTCTTTTGGAATGCGTTCAAGCATTGCTAATTCACAAAGTTCTGTTATATAATGCTGTAGTGAAATATAATTAATCAACCCAGAATCAAGTACCAATTCTGTAATTTCTTCGTTAGTTAGGGGTACTTCAAGTTCATGGATTAACATGAGTATGGTGAGTTTATCTCGCACTTCAAGTTCTGTATTATTATTAAACATGTCACTCCTTAGTTGTAAGAAAGATATGAATATCTTCATTTATTAGTTTATGGTATGATTATAATAGATTTGTCTAGATTATACTAGTTGTTTTAAAAAATATTAATATTATTAGGAGTACAGAATGTCACAAGAAAAAATATCGAATTTGATAGAATCATTAGGTGTTTCAAAACACGGATATGGCGATTTAAAGGGCTTAGTGCCTATCCAATATAAAGAGTTAACCACAGGTATTTCTATTGCTATAAGGCTTTCTGATGCTATTATGAATGAAATATCAGATAAGGCACCAACTCATACTTACTTTCATCATTATCGATCAGTTAATGCGTTTATAGATCATGTCACTCTAAGAGTTGTCATGTTGCTTCAAAGTCTTGGTTATCATGCGGTTGCTATCCCTGCATCACAATCTATCAATCAGCCAGGATATGATTATTCAGGTGTGTTTCAACACCGTACAGCAGCAACTCATGCTGGAATGGGATGGATTGGAAAAAATGCCTGTTTGATAACACCTGAGTTTGGACCACGAGTTAGACTGGGTACTATTTTAACCAATATGGAGGTTGGTTTTGATGAACCGTTTTTAAAATCAGAATGTGGATCTTGTAATATATGTGTGACTAAATGTCCGCCGATAGCCCTTGTGGGTAATAATTGGACTGGATCAAATAACAGAGATGAACTAGTTGATGCAAAAGTATGCAGTACACACATGTCAACTCATTATAAACACATAGGTAGAGGTGTAGTTTGCGGTATATGTGTTAAATCTTGCCCAATAGGAAAGGAGAGAATTAGTTTATGAAAATGTTAATCATTGTAGGTGTTTTTATATTTTTTTTAATACTCATTTCCCTTCAATACACACTTAATAAAGTACTACTTGTACTAAAGAGAATAGAAATTAATACTAGAGGAGGACGAGTAAATCATGATGACTTTAATCGTTGATGCAGATGGCTGTCCTGTAAGAAAAGAAGCTGTAAAAGTAGCAAAAAAATACGGTCTTGATGCAATTATTGTCTCTGATATAAATCATATGATACACGATAAATATGCAAAAGTTGTAACGGTAGATAAAGGATATGACTCGGCAGATTTCAAAATCATTGGTATGATGAAAGTCGGCGATTTGGTCATAACTCAAGATTATGGCTTGGCCAGTCTAGTGTTATCAAAGGGTGGTTACGCAATAGATCAAAATGGTATGATATATGACAATGATAATATTGATATGTTGTTATTACGTCGTCATGTATCTAAGAATATCAGAAAAGCCGGAGGGAAAACAAAAGGTCCTTCTAAAAGAAAAAAAGAAGATGATCTTTTCTTTGAATCGACATTAGAAAAGCTTGTTCAAAAATGTAAAAAAGAGATCGATTAGATCTCTTTTTTAGATATATGGGTAATTAAGCAACTTTCTCATCTTTATCTTTATCACTATTTTCATAGTAAATCGACTCGTCAAATTCACCTTCAGATTTAGCAACGATTAATGTACAACATGCATCACCAGTTATGTTAATAGCAGTTCTTAACATATCTAGGATTCTATCAATACCGATAATAATTGCAATACCTTCTACTGGTAAACCAACTTGGACAAGTACCATTGAAAGCATTAATAGTCCAACTCCAGGAACGCCAGCAGTACCGATTGATGCCAATGTAGCTGTTACGATAACTGTTAAAAAGTCCATTAGACCTAAATCCATACCGTAAAGTTGTGCAATAAATACTGTTGCAACACCTTGCATGATAGCAGTACCGTCCATATTGACTGTTGCACCAAGTGGTAAACAGAATGAAGCGATTTTAGGTGAAACCCCTAATCTCTTTTCACTAGTTTCAATAGTAACAGGTAGTGTAGCTGAACTACTTGCAGTTGAAAATGCAACTGTCATAGCTGGATAGAAGTTTTTAAAGAATTGAATTGGATTCAATTTAGTAAATGCATATAAGAATCCTTGATAAGTAATGACTGCATGGATTAATAATGCGCCTGCAACACAAAGCATGTACATAATTAGCTTAGGCATCATTTCCCAACCCAAAGTTGCCATTGTTTTAGCGATTAATGCAAATACACCAAATGGTGCAATTAACATAATCATTTCAACTAATTTTAGGATTAAAACATTTGCTTCTTCAAATAAGTTTAAAACTTTTTTAGTTTTGTCACCTAAGATTGTAAGACCTGTACCAGTAAGCAATGCAAATACGATGATTTGTAACATGTTACCATTAGCCATAGCACTAATTGGGTTTCTCGGTACCATACTAACAAATACAGAAGCAATACTTGGAGCTTCCTTCGGTGTATACTCTAAACCTTCTAAGCTGATAGTAGTACCAACACCCGGTTGGACGATAGTAGCAACTAAGATTGCAATTGTAATAGCGATTGCAGTTGTTACTAAATAGAAAGCAATAGTCCTTCCACCGATTCGACCTAATTTTTTTACATCACCCATTGAAGCTGCACCTAATGTTAATGATACAAATACAAGTGGTACAATCATCATACGGATGGCATTAACGAAGATGCCACCAACTAACTCAAATAAAAAACCGATTAATACGTCGTCAATAATAAATAATACCGCCTTACTGGAATCAAATGCACTCTTTAGGAAATACATTGTTAGTCCAGTAATTAAACCGAGGATTAAACCGATAAATATCTTCGTTGATAATCCCATTTTCTTTTCTTTCATAAATAGTCCCCCTTTAAATATTATAATTTCTTAATAATTATAAACCAGGCACTATAAAATACTACATAATACGACATTAAAACATTTAATTTTCTGAAAATTCTACAAATTCAATATTCTTCTAGCCTCATCTGGAGTTGCAATATCTCTTTTTAATGCATGAGCAATCGTTACAACTTGTTTAACTAAAGAAGCATTACTTGCATAAGTTCCATCTTGATGTAATACATCTTCTAGTCCAGTTCTTACATGCCCACCCATCAGTATGGACATTGTTAACATTTGAATCTGAGATTTCCCGATGCCTGATACTGAAAAAGTAGCATTTTTCGGTAGACTTTCTATGAGAAACATCAGGTTTTTTGGTGTTCCTGCAATAGAGCCTGGGACATTCATTACAAGATTAAAATGTAAATCAGGTTTGAGAATACCTTTTTTGACCAAGTATTCAGCATTTCGTATCATGGCAGAATCGAAGATTTCAATTTCCGGTTTGATGTGATTTTGAATCATTTTTGTGGCAAGCGCTTCAATGAGTTCAGGTGAATTACCGTTGATAGCCGTCGGAAAGTTACTAGAACCTGTAGAAAGACTCGCCATTTCACAATTTAAATCGAGCATTTGACTTCTATAGTCAATGGTATTTTCGCCACCTCTAGCTCCTGTAGAAAGTTGTGTAATCATTTTTATGTCTTCTCTTTTGATGTCATCTAGAAGTTTTCCGAACAGTTGTCTATCACTTGTAGGATTTTCTAGTTCGTCTCTAATATGTAAATGCGCTACGGAAGCTCCCAACGCTTCACATATTTTAAGGTCATTTACAATCTCAGCTGTTGTAGTAACTGTATATGGGTTTAGTTTTTTAGTCGGTACATTCCCTGTAGGTGCTATAGTTACGATTAACTTGTCCATAAAAAATCCTTTCTTAAATAGTTTTCTGTTAGTTGAACGGCTTTTTCTAATTTTATAAAGAGTTCGTTGACCTCTTCTTCTGAAATAATTAATGGAGGTGCAATCAAAATATGGTCACCATTTTTACCCAGGTTGGAACCACCACCTGGATATACGACCAAACCTTCTTGTAAACAAAATGTTGTTATTAGATTCTTGACATCGAGTTTCTTATCAAAAGGTTCTTTGCTTGTTTTATTCAATACGAATTCAATGCCTATTAAAAGGCCTTTACCTCTAATGTCACCAATACAGTTAAAACGATGGAGTGTATGTAATTTATTCATCAATTGATGACTGCGTTTTTCTACATTATCAAGAATGTCATCTCGTTTAATAATGGACATGACTTTAGATGCAATAGCACAAGAGAGTGGGTTGCCACCATATGTGTGACCATGTTTGAACTGACCAGAACCTTCGATCATGATTTGGTTGAAAACCCTATCTGATGCTATAACAGCTCCAATAGGAGAATAACCCGAACTCATACCCTTAGCCACACACATGATGTCAGGAGAAACATCATAATGTTCTATAGCAAACATTTTGCCAGTTCGACCAAACCCAGTCATTACTTCATCTATAATCATTAAGATATCATAGGTATTACATATCTCTCTAACCATTTTAAAATAGATTGGATGAGGGTGAACACCTGGTGCAGCGGAACCAATAACGGGTTCTGAGATAAATGCTGCTATGTTCTCTGGACCTTGAAATAGAATTTCAGCTTCTAATGCCTCGGCTGCTTTTATAGATGTTTCGTATAAACTTTGTGTATTCCACGTATTTCTATAATGATAGAACTGATCAATTTTAGGGAAGTTAATCAAAAGTGGATCGTAGATTGTTCTTCTCTCTACAATGCCAGTCATGGATAATGCACCTAAAGTGTTGCCGTGGAACGAATGTTTTTTTGAAATGACTTTCCACTTTGAACTTTGTGGATTCTTTTCAATAAAGTATTCTCTAACCATTTTTATAGCTGTTTCAGTTGCTTCTGATCCACCTGAAACAAAATAAACATGATTAAGACCTTCTGGTGCAAAATCTGATATTTGTTGAGCGCATTTTTCAATGGGATCACAAGTCCATCTCGATAAATGTGTATAAGCAATGGTTTCAATTTGTTTTTTAGCAACATCCGCAATCTCACGATTGCCATGTCCTAAATTAGCGACTGCCGATCCCGAACATCCATCTAAGTATTGTTTGCCGGATTCATCAGTTAAATAGACGCCTGAACCGCTAACAATCTTAGGATAGTGCCAATTTTGATTTCGATAAAACACATGATTATCCGGTGCATTTTGTAAAGACATAATTCTTCCTCCAAATAAAAAAACCAGCACAAAAACACTTGTTGAACAAGAATTTTATACTGGGTTTCGGTTCGTGACTCTTGTATGGGTTACATACAAAAAACGATCAAAGCAGTGTTATTCATTTTTCCATTGGATATATCGTTCACATGCATCGCGTATTGCAACGCAGACAGCTTTTTGACTCATCCCATGATATCTACTACATACATAGTCAAGTAACTCTTCAATGGGATGAGTATGTATATTAAAGCCAACGATAAGATCCTTTAAAAACAGTTTGGCTTCATCGGTTAAAAGTGTACATGAAGTATCTTCGATAACACCTGTTTCCTGATGAATAATCAAACCAACTCCAACAACATCTAAAAGTTTTCCAGCAGGAATAGATTTAGATAATCTAGAGTAGGCAATGAAGTAAACCGTTTCTGGTGAGTAATGCATAAAGTCACCACACTTTCTTTTTATAATTGCATTATAGTCCCATATAAAAAAAAAAGAAATAGTTTTTTGAAAAAATATAAAAATAATGTAATATAGTAGATGAGGTGTATTTATGGGATTAAAAAAGAAGAACGATATAATGTTTGTGATAGTGATTGCAACCACTATTTTAGGCCAAGTTTATGCAAAACCTTTTGGAACCGACTTTAGAATCTCTATAGGGATTATTGCTCTTAGTGTGTTGTTATTAAGGTTTGAAAAAGTATCTATCATATGGACCTGTGGTTTAACAGGTTTTTCGATATTCCTATTCAGAGTCATTCTGGATTATTTACCACAGACCATAGATATTTGGGACTTAATTCTAGTACACTTTCCAGCGGCATTATTTTATATATTCTTTGGTATGATTCTGACTCTTTTAAAGTTCAGAGAAACCGTTTCAAAACCGGTTGTTTGTTTGTTGGTAATTGCCATTGCAGATGTTAGTGCAAATACCTTTGAACTGATTATAAGGGGTGATTTCAGAGCTATAGAACCTGAAATCATGTCAGTAAGTGTTGTATTGACAGGTGTTATTAGAGCGACAATCAGCTATATTCTATATTTGTCAGAAAAGTTTTATACCCTTTTGATTATTGGGAAAGAACAACGAGAAAAGTACAAGGAATTTGTAATGATGCGTGCCAATATAAAGAGTGAAATTTTCTTTATGCAAAAATCTATGGATGATATTGAAGATTCTATGAAAGAAAGTTTTGCCTTGTATCGATTGCTAAATACCGAGGATACATTATCTCAGAAAGAAATAAAAATGCTGAAATATAGAATCTTGGGAATTTCCAAAGGAATACACGAAATAAAGAAAGATTATTCTAGAATCATAACTGGAATGGGGAATGTTGTACCTGATGTCGGATTTACTAAATATAAGAATTCAGATGAAATTTTTGAAATACTAAAGGATGTCACTGAAAAATATATCGTTAAAACTGGAAAAGACATTGATTTTAATATAGATGTGGATCATGAGTTTCCAATTTTTTATTATTCACCTCTACTGAGTGTTCTAAATAACTTAATTATTAATGCTATTGATGCGATTGAATCAAAAGGATGGGTTATGCTCAGAGTTGATGACCAGGAAGACAAAATTCGTTTTAGAGTTTCTGATAATGGTTCGGGTATAAAAGAAAAGAATTTGGAAGCTATATTTACACCGGGATTTTCTACAAAATTCGATCCATCTACGGGTAAAATGTCTACAGGTATTGGATTAACACATGTAAAACATATAGTTGAAAGATCATTAGAAGGCAGTATATCAATAGAGTCTATGCCTTATAAAATGACAAGATTCACAGTACTTGTTTCTAAAAAAATACTTTGTGTGGGGGATAATAATGAGTAAAGAGCGATTTTTAATTATAGATGATGATCCAGGTATCTGTCAGATGTTAGAAAATATTATTGAGGATCATGATTTAGGAGAAGTCATTGATACGATTAATGATGGATTAACGGGTATCGATATGATCCCAAAGTACAAACCGGATATTGTTTTTGTTGATTTATTATTACCGGATATTGATGGCATTGAAATTGTCAAGAAGATAAAAGAAAAATATGATGATATTGATTTTATCATGATCAGTCAAGTGAGTGATCAAGATATGATATCAGAAGCCTACGGGGTAGGTATTGGATTTTATATAAATAAACCTATTAATGTAATTGAAGTCACTTCAGTTACAAAAGGTGTCATTGCCTCTCAAAGAAATAGAAAAGTTCTTGCTGAAATTAACCAAACTCTTTCCAAAAGAAATACTCAGCCAATTTACAAAGAAGAGGACTATAAAGAAAAAGTGAAAATTATTTTTGCCGAGGTTGGTATTTTGTCTGAAAAGGGGAGTCATGATCTTTTAGAAATTATAGATAAAGTACACTTAGATAGAAAAGATATTCAAATGAGTAAGCTTTACAAGTTCCTGAGTCAAAAATATGCAAAAAATGGTGAAAAAAGATCTTCTTCTTACAAGGCAATTGAGCAGCGAGTTAGAAGAACTATACAAACCGCAATGGTTAATGTCGCTCATTTGGGACTAGAAGACTTTTCGAATTATAGATTTGAAAGATATGCAGCGACTTTATTTGGATTTCAAGAGATTAGAAAGGTTATGGATTCTATTAGAAAAGATGAAACAATCAAAGCAACTATTAATATCAAACAATTTATCAATGGAATTATATCGTTAATTAACTAAAAAAGCTGTTGGCATTGAATTAATGCCAACAGCTTCACTTTTATATAAATTGTGAAACCAGCACATATAGATAGTGTGCCGAGATACCAGCGACCAATCCTCCGATTGTATGTGATAAGATGGCCTTATTAACCAATTGTCTAACATTTAAAGCATCCATCATACCAACATGTGTACTTAAGTAACCACTCCAACACATGCCCATTGCAGTAAATACAGCGATTTCATTAGCACCGATTAATCCTTCTGCCAAGAATTTAGGAACAAGTGACATAGCCGCTCCAACAGCCCCTAATGAAGTGATTGGAAATGCAATAGCTTCTGCTGAAGTAAATCCAAATAACGGTTTCAAAATTGGTTGAATATACACACCCAACTTTGGTAGTAACTCCACGCCTTCAAATGCAACACCCTTATAGAATGCAACACCATTTTCCGATCCTGCAGGTCCAAAAGTCAATAACATAACTATGGTACAAATAATCAAAACCCCTGGAATGATAGATAAGCCCAAGTCTACACCGTTCTTACCACCTTCAAGCATTGCCTCTAAAGCTCTTTCAAGGGCATTACCATCTCTGATTTCTCTTACATGACCAAAATCCTCTTCTGAATCCATTGCTTTGATGTCTTCTTTTGATACACCATAATATTTTTTAGTAAAGTGCAACATGATTCTAACGCTGACAATACTGCCTATTACTGCTCCGAGTACACCCATTGCAGCAGGTACTCCGAAGTTGTCACCTTGGGTACTCATAAACACAGTTAAAATCAATCCCATACCAAAAGCTGTACCTAAGTTACATAGAGCTGGTGTTTGATAGTTTTTAAAGTACTTACTAAAACCTTTATCCTTCGCTAGTGAAATAATCGCAGGATTATCTGATAAGAATGTTGTAATTGCACCAATAGATGCAGCGCCTGGCAGACCGTATACTGGTTTCATCACAGGCGAAATAACTTTGTTGATCAGTGCAACAACACCAAATTCAGACATTAGTGATGAAAATGCACCTGCTAATACTGCAATTGCCATAATAAAAAATACTGTATCTAGTAGTAAAGCATGCGATGTGGCCATAATAACTTCAAACATTTTTGGTAAAGTCATTATATTAGCAACATAACCAAAGCCTACTACTAAAAGGATTAAAAATACAAAGGTTTCCGTAGAAACAGCTTTCTTTGTTCTTAAAGATGACATCGTTTTCCCCCATTTGTTTTAACTTGAATTTGCTTCAGTTTACTACAGGATATACCCGTAAACAAGAGGAAAATTCATAAAAAAAATAGTCGAAACTGTTGGAAGAAGTAGAATTTTCAGATTTTTCAAAAATCAATTGACGAAAAAGTCAAAAAAAATGTAATAATCCAAAAAAAACAAACAATTGATTATATTTTTGACCTTAATTCTCATAAACAAGGTCAAAACAAGGTATTTATTTCAATTGTTAATTGTTTATATAGGAATAACAATTTGTCTTGTGTTAAGATACAATTATATATTTAAAATTGAACATGATGGGTATGTTATTATAAAATAGTGTTGGAGGCTTTAGAATGAACGTAGAAGATAGAAGAAGAGAAGTCGTTTTATCAAAAGATCAAATAGCGACAAGAGTACAAGAATTAGGTGTGGAAATTTCAAGAGATTATGAAGGCAAAAATCTACTGGTTATTTCTTTGTTAAAAGGAAGCTTTATTTTTACAGCTGACTTAGTAAGAGAAATATCGGTACCTGTTCATATCGAGTTTATGATTACATCAAGTTATGGTCATGGTGAAGAATCTACAGGTGAACTTAGAATCGAGAAAGATGTAGATGTAGAAGATTTATCAACTTATGATGTGTTGATAGTTGACGATATTGTTGATTCAGGTATTACTATGTTTGAAACTATGAAACTTCTTAAAACAAGAAATCCTAAGTCAATTAAGAGCTGTACATTACTAGACAAACCTTCTAGACGTGTTGCCGATATCAAACCAGATTATTGTGGATTTTCAATTCCAGATCAGTTCATTGTTGGATATGGCTTGAATTACAAAGATCATTATAGAAATATCAATCATGTCTTTGCATTTATGGAGGATTAAGCAACTTTTAAGTTGTTTTTTTTTGAATTATTTCTTGTACATTTTAAGAGTCATTGAATGATTTCATTGTTTTGGGACTGATAAGAAAATCTCGTAGAGACATATCGCGCATAGGAGATATGATTTGATTTGTAGCTTTTGAAGAGTATACAGTACAAAAATATAATGATTTTCCAGAACTTACTCATGATTTGATTTCTGAAACAAGAAAAGGAGACGATTGTATCTTTTATGGTTTACATTGAGTTGAGAATGATGAAAGTCAATTGACCTTTATTGAGATTTGGAAGTTCGTTTTGAATCGTTATACATTAAGTGAATTGTTCCGTTGTTAAAGAGTTAACAGAAAAATAGTCATCTGGCTATTTATAAAGAAGTATTTTAAAAGCCGCTTTCGCGGCTTTTTTTAACCTCTTAGATCATCAAGAAGTTCTGTTTTTTCATTTGTTTTTTCATCACGATCTTTGATTATCTTAGCTGGTGAACCTGCTACAACAACACCAGCGGGAACATCTTTTATGACAATAGCACCTGCTGCTACTACAGCACCTTCTCCGATTCGAACCCCTTCAAGAACGACAGCATTAGCACCGATTAGAACATTGTCCTCAACAATAACAGGTGTCGCACTAGGTGGCTCTAAAACGCCTGCTAAGACAGCACCTGCGCCTACATGAACGTTTTTACCGACAGTGGCTCTAGCACCTAATACAGCGTTCATATCAATCATGGTATTGTCACCAATCTCTGCACCGATGTTAATAACTGCACCCATCATAATAACACAGTTCTTACCTAAAGAGACTCTATCTCTAATAAATGAACCTGGTTCGATACGACAGTTTTGTTCTTTTAAGTCAAGAAGTGGAATGGCTGAATTTCTTCGATCGTTTTCTAAAACATAATCTACAATAACATCTTGTTTATCCGCTATGAAACGCAATATTTCAGCACTTTCACCAAAAATTGTCCATGATAAGTTTGTACCAAAATATTTGATGTCATATGAAGTATCTTCTGTTATAGAACCTTTTATATATGCTTTAACAGGTGTAGATTTAGTTGAATTTTTTATAAATTTTGCAATTTCATATGGATTGGTCAAGTCGTAATTCAAGAAATGCCTCCTTTTATTAAATCACTCATATTATAGAGCTTTGGTGTTTTGTTCATTAAGTAGTATGCCGCTTCAACTGCACCTTTTGCAAAAACAGATTTTGAAGTTGCTTGATGTTTAAGTTCTATAATTTCATCCAAACCTGCGAATAAAATATTGTGTTCACCAGTAATACTACCACCTCTTACTGCGTGAATTCCGATGGTATTTTCCTCTCGTTTCGCATCGGTTCCAACACGCCCGTAAATGAATTCTTTTGAGGTTTGAATCGACTGAATAGCTTCTGCTAACATATAAGCAGTACCACTTGGTGCATCAATCTTTTTATTGTGATGTTTCTCAATGATTTCTACATCAAATCCGTTTAAACTTTGTGCGCCTAATTTAGCCATTTCTATGAGTACGTTAATCCCGAGTGACATATTCCCAGATTGGAAAATTGGAATATGTTTAGATGCATCAAGTATTTTTTCCTGAGTAGATGCATCAAGTCCGGTTGTACAAATAACACAAGGGGTTTGAGTTTTGACTGCATACTCTAGAAGTGAGTCAACCATTGTATAATGAGAAAAATCAATGATCATATCAACGTCTTCTATATCATCCCAATCATTAAAGACAGTTAATGTGGCATGTGATATATGATGATCAAATCCAATAATGTCTTCATTAATCAGGAGTTCTTCAACTTTTTTACCCATAGCACCTTGAATGCCGTGAATTAAAAACTTACTCATAAGACGACTCCTTTAACTGATATTCATTCAAAACTGAATTTAAATAATCATTATCTGCTTCTTTCATTTCACATAAAGGTAATCTTAATGCCCCTACACCAAACCCTAAAATATTCATGGCTGTTTTGACAGGCACAGGATTGACATCTATAAAGAGTGTATTGATGAGTTTATTCATCGATAACTGTAGTGTTAAAGCTTCAGCAGTGAATCCATTGTTGAATAAGTCTACAATATTATGTGTCTGTTTAGGCATAATATTGGCAACGACCGAGATGACGCCCTTACCGCCAATCGAAAGCATAGGCACAATGATATCGTCATTACCTGAATATAAATCTAAATCAGGAATTTGTCTCATAAGTTCAGTGGCATAACTGATATCACCACTTGCATCCTTCATGCCTATGATATGATCAAATTCACGTAACCGTTTTACTGTTTCTACTGTAAAGCCCATCCCCGTACGAGAAGGTACATTGTATAAAATAATCGGAATTTTAACTGCTTCCGCTACAGCTTTAAAGTGGCGGTATAAACCTTCTTGTGAGGTTTTGTTGTAATATGGAGTGACACATAATAGAGCATCTGCTCCAACTTCTTCTGCATATTTTGAAAGTTGTACACCGTGATGTGTATCATTGCTGCCGGTACCTGCAACAACAGGAACTCTTTTGTCTGTCACTTCAACAGCGAATTTTATAAGTGCTCTATGTTCTAAATCATCAAGTGTTGAAGCTTCTCCAGTTGTACCGCAGATAATGATACTATCTGTACCTTCTGAGATATGGTATTCTATTAATTCTCTTACTTTTTCATAATTTACTTCGTTGTTTTCATTAAAAGGTGTCACTAAGGCAACACCCGATCCTGTAAATATTGACATGATTTCTCCTATCTATTGATAAGGACCTCAGCAATTTGTATGGCATTGGAAGCAGCGCCTTTTCTAATGTTATCTGCTACAACCCAAATATTGATACCATTGTCTATGCTAAAGTCTCTTCTGATTCTTCCTATATAAACATCATCTGTTCCTTTAGCCGTAGTAGCCAGTGGGTATACATTGTTAGAAACATCATCCTGTAAGATGATACCGTCATAAGCTTCATATAACTTAAAAATGTCTTCTATTTCAAATTCTTTTGATAGCTGTACATTGAGTGCTTCACTATGACAATCATAAAGAGGGACTCTAACTGCAGTTGCAGTCACTTTTAATTCTGCATCATTTAGAATTTTTTTAGTTTCATCAATCATTTTCATTTCTTCTTTTGTATAACCATTATCCATAAATACATCAATATGTGGTATACAGTTGTTGGCAATTGGATGAGGATAGGCCAAAGTCTCTGTACTGCCTTTAAGACCTTCTTCTAAATCCGTTACACCTTTTACACCTGAACCTGATACCGCTTGATAAGTTGAAATAACAACCCTATCTAAACCATATTGATCTTGCAATGGTTTTAAAGCTACCATCGCTTGAATAGTTGAACAGTTTGGATTGGCAATGATGTTTTTATGTTGCCAAATAGCCTCTGGATTAACCTCAGGGACAACTAGCGGTACCTCATCATGCATTCTAAAATGTGAGCTGTTATCTATGACAATAACGCCTTTAGATGCTGCTATAGGTGCGAATTTCTCACTAGTTGCGCCACCTGCAGAAAATAGGGCGATATCGATATCACGATCAAAAGAAGATTCGGTTAATTCTTCTACGATAATATCTTCGCCCTTGCATTTGACTTTCATCCCAGCAGAGCGTTTGGAAGCATAACAATAAATCTTCTCATAAGGGAAATCTCTTTCCTCTAATACTTTTAAAAATGTACGACCTACCATACCTGTCGCACCAACTACGGCAATGTTTACTTTTTTCATTTTTACCTCCATTTAGATATTAAAAAAATAATATTCATATCATGATATATGAAATGTTATGATATAATCATAATAATAATATACACTATACGAATAATTATGCATTTGTGTTTATAATAAATTATATATATACTATCATCATATATGGGGTTAGTCAACAGTAATTATTAAAAAAGGAGAATGGTTGTAATGGGATTAAATCAAACGGTTCAAGGCTATCGCCAAGAGGCGATTAAAATAAGACGTGACTTGCACAAAATACCAGAAGTCGGATTTGAAGAATATAAAACTAGCGAGTATATATGCAAGTTTCTTAATGAAAATGGCATTTTTTTTGAAAAAAACGTAATAAAAACTGGTGTGGTGGCAAAAATTGAAGGAAAGCAAATGTCAACTTCCAAAACAATCGCTTTCAGAGCAGATATGGATGCACTGAGTCTCAGTGAACAAAATGAGATTTCTTTTAAATCTACTCATGAAGGACATATGCATGGTTGTGGTCATGATGGTCATATGACAATGCTTTTATTATTAGCAAAACACATTAAAATGAATCAAAAGCAGTTAAATGATGATATTGTATTCATATTTCAGCCTGCCGAGGAGGGACCTGGTGGAGCAAAACCTATGCTAGATGAAGGATTGTTCAAAAAGTATGCAGTTGACGAGGTTTACGGTATTCATCTTCATCCAGATTTCAAAGAAGGTGTTATCGCTATAAATGATGGACCGGTAATGGCAATGACAGGAGAATTTGATATAGACATTTATTCGAAGAGTGGTCATGGCGCTATGCCTCATACAGCGAATGATGGTATGATTATTATGAGTCAATTAATCAATCAATTACAGTCTATTGTAAGTCGAAATATTAATCCGACAGAAGCTGGGGTTGTTACTATTGGAAAAGTTGAAGGTGGTGAAAGAAGAAATATCATTGCCGAGCACATAAGGATGGAAGGTACACTTCGAGCTTTTTCTGAAGAGGTTTATCACTTTATTGTAAGTCGAATGGAAGAAATGATTTCTGGTTTAGAAAAAAGTTTTGATTGCAAAATTCATTTGGAGTTGAGAACCATGTATCCTCCAGTCGTTAATCATAAAGAAAGTGTGGATGCTTATAGAGCTGCCAATGATTCTTTAGAAGTTATTGATTTTCCACCTCAAATGATATCTGAGGACTTTTCCTACTATTTAAAGGAAGCAAAAGGTGCATTTGTATTTTTGGGGACAAAAAATGAAGAAGACGGTTATGTGTTTCCATTACATAATTCGAAATTCAATTATAATGAAGAAGTATTACTCTATGGCTTACAGAGTTATATAAATCTATTAAACTATTATGGTAACTCAATATAGAAGGGACATCTAATGAACGATTCAACAAAAAGTACTTTTTTTACAGCAAATATGATGTTTATGGTATTGGCTTATGCATTTATTGGTGGTAGTTTGATTATGCAGTTTGTCGGTGTAGGATTTAATCTTAGTATAGCAATTATACAATATGGTATTATTTTAATTCCAATCCTATCAGTTATGAGATATAAAGGTGTCAATATAAAAGAGAAGTTTCGGTTAAATCCTATTAAGTTTTGGACCGTAGTAAAAGTGATATTGGTTACTTTTGCAGCCCTTCCAATTGCATATACGTTGAATTTCCTGGTTAATTTCATTTTGATCAAATTGGATATGTTTCAGATGCAGACAATGGATTTAGGTTCAGGTACTGCAAGTTTTATCATGGCAACTCTACTGATATCGATTACACCAGGGATCTGTGAAGAATTTTTCTTTAGAGGCATGATCTTTACAGGATATGAAGAAAAAATGTCGCCAATGAAAGCCATGTTAATCTCGGGATTGTTCTTTGGATTATTCCATTTTAATCTTCAAAATTTAATGTTACCTACTTTTTTAGGAATCATTTTTGCTTGGCTCGTATACACAACAAATTCTTTGTATTCAAGTATGATAGCCCATGGCTTGTTCAATTTTATTGGGGTTATGATTATGATGAATGAACAAGGTGATACATCAGCTGAAAGTTTGGACTCTGCTTTGATTTTACTAGAAGAACAAGGTGGACAAATTTTAATGTCTCTACTGATTGTCTCATTTTTTGCAAGTGCTTTTCTATTTTTATTTATGTATCTTTTAAAGAAGGATTATGTACATCTGAGCGTTGGAGATACTTTGATAATAAAAGAACATCATTTGAAAGTAACAGATGTAGATGATCACTCTATAAATATATCAAAAGATGATGAAATAAAAGTTATATCAAAAGATAAACTAAAAACATTGGATTATAAAATAAGTCGAGAAAAGAAACAATACTCAAAAATATCCAAATGGAATTATGTACTTATTGGATTTGTATTGGTTTTATATATTGGATTCACAGTTTTAATATACGCATAACTCAGGCTTGCCTGGGTTTTTTACATTGAGTTAACATAACCTAAACGAACTTAACATACCAAACTGTTATACTTTGTTTGTAATCAACATGATGTCGTTAGGGCAGAAATGTACAAATGAAATATGATGGAGGAATTTAAAGTGAAGAAAATTTTAGTGTTATTATTAGTTGTTACTGTGTTAGCAATTGGATTAGCAGGTTGCATGAGTAATAATGAAGCTACAGGTACTACTGAGAATTATTCAAATAATCAGGAAGCAAGTGGTTCAGATAAGAAAGAAGTAACTATAAGTGTTGTTGGCTCTACATCTGTTACACCAGCAATTGAACTGATAGCTAAAGCATACGAAATAAAAAACCCGAATATAAGAGTGGATATTCAGGGTATCGGGTCAACTGCCGGTGTCAATGCAGCGAATGATGGGACTGCTGATATCGGTATGGCTTCAAGAAACCTTAAGGAATCAGAAGGTGGTTATGGTCTGACAGAATACACTTTGGCATTTGATGGTATCGCAGTTGTAATACACCCTTCAAATCCAATTAAAGAATTAGATAAAGAAACCGTTACAAAAATATTTACAGGAGAAATCACAAACTGGTCAGAAGTTGGTGGTGAAGATGCAACAATCATTGTAATTTCTAGAGAGGAAGGTTCAGGTACAAGAGGTGCATTTGACGATATTATGGATTTAGAAGCAAAAAATGATGCGGGTGACAAATACTCGCTAATTGTAGATGATGCGATTATTGCTGATGGAAATGGTGCTGTAAAGGCAAATGTTGCATCTAAAGAATTGGGTATTGGCTATATCTCGTTATCTTACATTGATGCATCGGTTCAGCCTTTAAAAGTTGATGGTATAGATTCAACGGTAGAAAATATCGTAAACGGTTCATATAAAGTATCAAGACCATTCTTACTACTCACAAAAGGTGTTGTAAGTACTGATGTTCAAGCTTTTTTAGACTTTGCTCTTGGGGCAGAGGGACAGGAAATGGTTAAATCAAAATGGGTTCCAGCTAAATAACATATAACTAACAAAGAAGATTCGTCTTAAGGGGCGGCTTTTCTTTTTTTTGTTAAATGTTTTTGATGATTTACAATGAAGTATTTGAATATGAATTTGCTGTTTTATATGACTTAACATGGATTTAACATGGAGTTAATCGTGGAACAACAAAGTCACGATATAATGAGTTGAAATTTAGCAGGAGGATAAAATGGAAAAGATTTTGATTCAAAATAAAATAAAAACAAGAAGAAAAACGATTAAGATTAATCGTTTGGTTGTAGAAAAAATTGTTAAAAACATATTCCTAATAGCTGCAATTACATCAGTTGCATGTATGATTTTAATCGCAGGATTTACACTTGCAAAAGGATTGCCTGCCATCAAAGAAATCGGGCTTTTAAAGTTTGTATTTGGAATGAAGTGGAAACCAGGAGCAAAAATATTTGGGATATTTCCAATGATTGTTGCCTCATTGTATGCAACGATTGGAGCAATTGTTGTAGGTGTGCCTATTGGATTGTTGACGGCTATATTTATTTCTGAAGTTGCACCTAAATGGATTGCAAGTATCTTAACCCCGATGGTTGATTTGTTAGCAGCAATTCCATCAGTTGTCTATGGTTTCTTTGGCTTAATAGTCATATTACCCATTATAGATCATCAATTTAGAAATGGTGGCAATAGTTTACTTGCTGTCATACTGATATTGGGTGTGATGATATTGCCAACTATTATTAATATATCAGCTTATGCTGTAAAAAGTGTACCAAAGGAGTTTAAAGAAGGTTCCTTAGCACTTGGAGCAACCAAGATGCAAACTATATTTAAGGTGACATTGCCAGCAGCAAAATCAGGCATACTAGCTGGTGTTATATTAGGTATAGGTAGAGCTGTCGGTGAAACGATGGCTGTATTACTGGTCGCAGGTAATGCTGCAATTATGCCTACGAGTTTAATCAGTAGAGTTAGAACTTTGACAGCCAATATTGCAGTTGAAATGTCTTACGCTACGGGATTACATCAGGAAGCACTGTTTGCTACTGGTGTTGTATTATTTGTATTCATTATCATTTTGAACATTGCACTTAGGGCAGTAACTTCTAAGGAGGTACACTTATGAGAAGATTAAAAGATGGTATGGCAACTGGTTTGATTTGGGGAGCAGGTGCCATTACTGGATTGATTTTATTATGGATAGTTTTTTATGTTGTGAGCAATGGTATCAGTGAGTTAAATGTTGAGTTTCTTATTGGAAACGGTGATGAACAAGGACTTATCCCCATGATCATATCTACAGTTTACATCATTGTATTATCACTCATAATTGCTGCTCCTTTAGGAATTTTAAGTGCTATATATCTTGTGGAGTACGCAAAACAAGGTAGATTGGTTAGAATAATAAGATTTTCAATTGAGTGTTTGGCATCTATTCCTTCTATCTTGTATGGTTTGTTTGGATTGATTTTTTTCGTAACGATATGCAAATTAGGATTCTCATTGTTATCAGGAGCATTTACGGTCAGTATTATGATTTTACCGACTATTATAAGAACTGTAGAAGAAGCGTTAAAAACAGTTCCACAGTCGTATAGAGAGGGAAGCCTTGGATTAGGAGCCACAAAAATAAGAACAATTATGAAGGTTGTTATACCCAGTTCAATTTCTGGTATAGTCACGTCACTAATTTTATCCGTAGGAAGAATCATTGGAGAAACTGCTGCCATTTTATTAACAGCAGGTATGGTTGCAAGAACACCAACTTCAGTAATGGATTCAGGCCGTACATTATCTGTGCATTTATATTATTTGGCAAAAGAAGGTATTTCATTTGAAAAAGCCTTTGCAACAGCCACTGTATTACTAACAGTTGTTTTGCTACTCAATTTATCAACCAAATCATTTGCCAGATGGATTCAAAGGAAGAATGGGTTAGTTTAAGAAACACTTTGTTTAGGAGGAAGCATGAACGATATCAAAATAAAAGTACAAAAATTAGATTTATTCTATGGCTCGTTTCAAGCCTTAAAAGATATAAATTTGGATATTGAATCTAATAAAATAACGGCATTAATTGGGCCTTCAGGGTGTGGAAAATCAACATTTTTAAAAACGATAAATAGAATGAATGACTTAATTGAGACTTGTAAGTATACAGGTGATATTACTTTGGATAAAAAGAACATTCAAAATGAATATGATGTCATTGATTTGAGGCAAAAAATTGGGATGGTATTTCAAAAACCCAATCCATTTCCGATGAGTATTTATGATAATGTAGCATATGGTCCAAGAGCGCATGGAATCAAGAAAAAAGATATACTTGATGAAATAGTAGAAAAGAGTCTAAAATCAGCTGCTTTATGGGATGAAGTTAAGGACAGGCTTAAAAAAAGTGCATTAGGGTTATCGGGTGGACAACAGCAAAGACTTTGTATAGCGCGAGCTATAGCTGTTGAACCTGAAGTTTTATTAATGGATGAACCGACATCTGCACTTGATCCCATTGCAACACTTAAAATTGAGGAGTTAATCATGACTTTAAAGAAGGACTATTCAATTGTAATTGTGACACATTCGATGCAACAAGCGGGACGTGTTTCTGATAATACAGCATTTTTTTTAATGGGTGAACTTATAGAATACGGTACAACAACGGATATATTCAAAAATCCAACACATCAAAAAACCGAAGATTATATTACTGGCAGATTTGGTTAGGAGCAAATTATGAGAAATGTATTTGAGCAAGAACTGAGAGATGTTACCACTGAAGTCATTAAGATGGCTAAAAAAGTGGATGTGATGTTAAATGATAGTATCAAAGCGTTACAAGAAAAAGATTTAAAAACGGCTAAGGAAATTATCAATAGAGATGATGTAATAGATAAAATGGAATTGTACATTGAAGACCAGTGCATCAGTATTATTGCAAAACAAAGTCCTGTTGCAAGAGATTTGAGAAGAATCAATACGATTCTTAGAATGATAAACGATCTAGAACGTATTGCAGATCATTGTGTTAACATTTCCAAAGTTGTGATTGCAAACAATGGTCGTGATTTTATAAAACCTCTGGTTGATTTACCCAGAATGCAAGTAATCTGTTCGGAGATGATTGATGATGCGATTACATCCTTTATGGATGAAGATATTAATAAGGCGCGAAGTATTGTTAAAAGAGATGATGAAGTGGACATTATTTATGAAAAAATATATGTGGAATTACTTAATATGTTAACTGAAGACTCTGGTTTGAAAGATCAAGTTGTGATGTTGTTGTTAATAGGTCGCTATTTAGAACGTATTGCAGATCATACAACAAATGTAGCAGAAAGAACCATTTATATGATGACAGGACAGTTTACTTAATAGAAACACCTAAATCAGATTTGATTTAGGTGTTTCTATTATGCGTAATTTAAGAAATAGTCTAAGGCGTCCAAACTGATGACAGAACGAAGTAGTTGAATGGATTGTACGTTATCCTTCTCGAGTCCTGCAATACCATGTTGTAAAATTGAGGCTCCAAATGATCTTTCGATTGCACCGTTATAAGTAAATAGAACACAGTGTTCAGCAGCGAATCCGCTGACAACTAAAAACTGGATATCCAGGGATTTAAGGAGTTCTTCAAGATCTGTTTGCCAAAATGCATTGGAATGAATTTTTTGGATGAAATGATCACTATCTTTTAGAATCAAGTCACTGATATTTTCAAATCCTTTTGATTCTGGACCTTTGCCGGCTTCTTCATCTTGTATTACAATAACTGGTTTACCAGCCTCTCTAAATAACTCACTCGCTACATTAATATATTCTAGTGCATTTGTTAATGAATCTCTTAATGGTTCTTGATATAAGAATTTTTTTTACATCAATAATAAGTAATGCAATGTTCATAGGCCTTTTCAAAGAGAATTAAATCTTTTGATTATAATTAAAGTATCATGAAATATTTTGATACAGAGATGACATTTAGATCTTGGAGTTTGTGAATGATATCAAATAATTTGTTTTCGGATATATCCGTGATTGTAAAAGACAAATCATGCGAATCTGCAAAGTCCTTAATCTCTATATTACCATGATTAAAGAATTTTAAGACTTTTTCCAAATTGATGGGTTGATTTAAGCTGTATAATCTAACTAACCAGTCGTGTTGTCCTTGTGCATAGTGACAGATTTTTACTTGTTTGAGTTTAGGTGTAATCACTTTCTTATCATTTAACAGAATGTCTAGGATGTCACCATAGATAGCACTTGCCGTAGGTTCTTTTCCGGCACCTTTTCCTGAGAAGTGCATTTCACCAATATCTTCTAAGTCCATAGCAACTGTATTGTATTCATTATCTATTAAACCATACATAGAATTTGATCTTACATATACTGGTTTTACAAATGCGTGAAGGCAATGGTCGTAATTGATTGCTTTTGATATTAATTTAATTTTATAACCGAGTTGTTTTGCTATAATCATATCCTTTTCATCTAAGTTGGTAATACCATCGATGAGAATATCTTTGACTTTTAAAACCTTGTTCATAGATAAATATGTTAAAATTGCTAGTTTTCTTGCAGCATCAAATCCTAAAACATCGGAAGAAGGATCTGATTCGGCAAAACCAGCATCTTGTGCATCTTTTAATGCATTATCATATGAAAGATTTTCATTATACATTTTAGAAAGGATATAGTTCGTCGTACCATTTAATATACCTGTGACACTTTTAATTGGATGAGCAGCTAAACTTTCTTTTATTGTTCTGATTACAGGAATACTTCCACCAACACTGGCTTCATAATTAAGTGTCACATGGAACTTGTTTGCAAGTGCAATTAACTCATCACCATGTTCTGCAATTAAATCCTTGTTGGCGGTGATGACATGTTTCCTAGCTTGTAAAGCACTTTTAATATAGTCATATGCGGGATGTATTCCACCCATCACTTCAATGACAATATCACAATTTGAAGAAAGAATGTCCTCATAAGAGTCTGTAAATAATTTGAAATGCTTGTTATTCTGATGTTTTTCAATGTTTCTGACGAGAACGTTAGAAATATTGATGAACTCATCATAAGTTTGTAAAGTGCTCCTACTGTTTTTTTCTATAATTTCTAAAACGCCGGAACCGACTGTTCCGTACCCTAATAATGCAACTGATGTCATAATGCCTCCTATTCGACTCCGATAAGCTTGAGCTTTGATACCCCTTGAACTGATTTTAATGTAGTCAGTAATTGCTCTAGCGGAGTACTGAGTTTGCTGACATCAAATGTGATGCTTACATTTGCCGAATTATTAACCGGTGCATCTTGACTGATAGTGAGTACATTCCCATTTGATGCTGCAATATGTCTTAGTAAAGAGGATAATGTTCCTGATTTATGTGATAATAAAAGATTAACAGTAGCTTTTCTTTCTACGTTGCTTTCAATTAATGGAAATACCTTGTCGTGATATTTATAATATGTACTTCTAGAAATGCCAACAAGTGCTACGACTTTTGAAACCCCGAGTGTTTCGTCTGCTTTCATCATTTCTTTTGCCTCGATGACTTTTTCAAAGACATCTGGTAAAACTGATTTATCAACTAAAATATATTTATTGTTCATAGGACCTCCTTGTCCGCATAATACGGACAACTGTATTTGGCTTTGCGATGTATTTTGAGTAGTATAACATATGTAAAAACTACAAACAAGAGATATCTGAATTAATTGAAGACAGTAGGTATATACTACAAGATATAGGCGTAGAACGTACGTTCTATACACCCGGTTGATTTTTGTTTCATTATCCTGTAAAATAAGAGTAGCGTTTTAGACGCAATTTTAGAGTAAGAGGTGTTTAAATGGTACAGAAAAAGAAAAATTCTTATGATAACAATAGTATTTCTGCATTAAAAGGTGCAGATCGAGTAAGAAAAAGACCAGCAGTAATATTTGGTTCAGATGGTTTAGAAGGCTGTCAACATTCATTCTTTGAGATTCTTTCGAACTCAATAGATGAAGCAAGAGAAGGACATGGAAATATAATTGAAGTGACTCGTCATGATGATTGGTCGATTACGGTTCGGGATAATGGTAGAGGTATTCCTCTTGACTACAATGACAAAGAGAAAAAATTTAACTGGAAATTAGTATATTGTGAATTGTACGCTGGTGGTAAATATAACAACAACGATGGAGAAAACTATGAGTATAGTTTAGGTCTTAATGGATTAGGTGCTTGTGCGACTCAATATAGTTCTGAATATATGAATGTTGTTGTTTATAAAGATAATACAAAATTTGAAGTGAATTTTAAAAAGGGGAAAAATATTGGTGGTTTAAAGAAGGTACCTTCTGACCATGCTTCTGGCACGATTCAGACTTGGAAGCCAGATTTAGATGTTTTCACTGAGATAAGCATTCCATTGGAATTCTACCAGAATAGACTTAAAAAGCAATCCATCGTAAATCCAGGTGTCGTCTTTAAATTACATGATGAGTTTTCTGGAGAATCTTTTGAATATTGTTACGAAAATGGTATTGTTGACTATATTAAAGAAGTTAATGACGAAAAGAACTTTACCGATGTAATGTTTTATAGTGATGAAGGACGAGGTAGAGATAGAGACGATAAACCTGAATATAAAGTTAAAGTGGATATGGCTTTTTCTTTTAACAATGAAGTGAATTTAACCGAGTACTACCATAACTCAAGTTTTCTTGAACACGGTGGTTCGCCTGACAAAGCAGTAAAAAATGCCTTTATTTATGAAATTGACAAGTTTATAAAAAAAGTTGGTAAATACACAAAGGGTGAAAAGAAGATTTCATTCCAAGATATACAGGATAGTTTGGTTATTGTTATCAACTCATTTTCAACAATGACGAGTTATGAAAATCAGACAAAAAAAGCGATAAACAATAAGTTTATTCAAGAATTCATAACTGATTTAATTAAGGCTAAACTGGAAATCTATTTTATAGAAAACAAAGTAGAAGCTGACAAAATTATTGATCAAATATTGATCAATAAACGTAGTCGTGAAAAAGCCGAAAAAACTAGACTGAATTTAAAGAAAAAACTAAGTGGCAAGATTGATATGAACAATCGTGTGGCTAAGTTTGTTGATTGTAGAACAAAATCTATTGATGAACGAGAACTTTATATCGTGGAGGGTGATTCTGCCCTTGGTGCCTGTAAGTTAGCAAGAGATGCAAACTTCCAAGCTTTGATGCCGGTAAGAGGAAAGATACTAAATTGTCTAAAAGCTGATTATGATAGAATCTTTAAAAGTGAAATCATCATTGACCTATTAAAGGTAATGGGGTGTGGTGTGGAGATCAAATCTAAACATAATAAGGATTTGAATACTTTTGATATAGATAATTTGAATTATGGCAAAATAATCATTTGTACCGATGCCGATGTAGATGGTTTCCAGATCAGAACTTTAATTATGACCATGTTATTCAGATTGGTACCTAGTTTATTTAATGAAAACAAGGTTTTTATTGCAGAAACACCATTATATGAAATTACCAATAAAGGTAAAACACATTTTGCTTATAGTGACAAAGAAAAGAATGAGATTGTAGAACTCCTTGAAGGGAATATTAATATTCAAAGATCCAAAGGTCTTGGTGAGAATGATCCCGAGATGATGTGGCAAACGACTATGAATCCTGAATCAAGGCAATTGGTTGGATTTACAAAAGAAGATGATATTTTAACAGAGACGATGTTTGAAACCTTATTAGGTGATGACATTCAAAGTCGTAAACAGTTTATTGAAGACAAAGGTTCAAAATATATAAATCTATTAGATTTGAATTAGGAGTAGAGAATGCCAGGGATTATTGAAAGCAAAATATCAGACACTCTTGAAAGTAATTACATGCCGTACACTATGAGTGTAATTGTTTCAAGAGCTATACCGGAAATTGATGGTTTTAAACCATCACATAGAAAACTTCTTTATACCATGTATAAAATGAAGTTAATTACAAAACAACGTACAAAATCTGCAAATGTTGTTGGTCAAACCATGAAATTGAATCCTCATGGTGACCAAGCTATTTATGCTACGATGGTTAGATTAACAAGAGGTCATGAAGCTTTATTACACCCATTTGTAGACTCTAAAGGAAACTTTGGAAAAATAACATCAAGAGATATGAAGTTTGCAGCTTCTAGATATACAGAGGTTAAACTATCACCTCTTTGTGAAGAGGTCTTTAAAGATATAGACAAAGATGCAGTTGTATTTATGGATAATTATGATGGTCAAATGAAGGAACCGAAATTATTGCCGGTGGCATTTCCCAATATACTTGTGAATCCCAATAAAGGTATCGCAGTAGGTATGGCAAGTAATATTTGTAGTTTCAATTTATCTGAAATGTGTGATGCAACAATCGCTTATATGTCAGATGAACATATAGACCTTCATGAGTATATCAAAGGACCAGATTTTCCAACTGGTGGGGACTTGGTATATGACAGAAATATTATGGATAAGATATATAACACTGGAATTGGATCGTTTAAGGTTCGTAGTCAGTATCATTATGTCAAAAAAAATAATTGTATTGAGATAACTGAAATTCCATATACTGCAACCGTTGAGCAAATTATAGATAAGGTGATTGAAAATATTAAAGCGGGTAAAATCAAAGAAATCTCTGATATTAGAGATGAAACCGATTTAAAGGGATTACGTATTACTATTGACTTAAAAAGAGGTACAGATCCAGATAAACTCATGGCAAAGTTATTTAAGGTAACTGCTTTGGAAGATTCATATTCATGTAACTTTAATGTTTTGATTGGTGTGACGCCTAAAGTACTAGGTATAAAGGGTATACTTCATGAATGGTTGAAGTTTAGAATTGATTGTATTCGAAATATTACATTATATGATATCAGTAAAATTTCAGATAAACTGCATTTATTATATGGTTTAAAACGTGTTCTACTGGATATTGATAAAGCCATAAAAATTATTAGAGAAACAGAATTTGACAAAGATGTAATTCATAATTTAATGATTGCTTTTGAGATTGATGAAATTCAGGCTGAATTTGTAGCGGATATCAAACTGAGAAATATCAATAAAGAGTATATTTTGAAGAAAACAAGTGAAGTCGATTCTTTGGAAAAGCAATTAAAAGACTTAAAAGAACTCGCTAAAAGTGATGCGAAAATTAAAAAGTTGATTGCAATAGAGCTGGAAACTATTAAAAAGAAATACGCAATTGAAAGAAAAACAAGAATAATTGAGTCAGACAAAATTATTACACATCAAGAAAATGCTTTTGTTGAAGATTATAATTGTAAATTATTCTTTACAGATCATAATTATATTAAGAAAATAACTTTAGTTTCTTTAAGAGGTAGTGATGTTCATAAATTAAAAGATGATGATCACATCCTACAAGAATTGGATGCGACGAATAAATCAGACGTATTATTCTTCTCTTCAATGAGTAATGTTTATAAGATGAAAGCTTATGAATTTGATAGTATTAAAGCAAGCTCACTAGGTACTTATTTACCTAATGTTCTTGAGTTAGAAGATGGTGAGAGTATTATTCATACTGTAGTCACAACAGATTATAGCGGTTTTATGATTTTTGCTTTTGATAATGGAAAAGTTGCTAGAGTACCGCTGTCAAGTTACGAAACCAAAACAAATCGTAAAAAACTGGTTAAGGCATATTCTGATTTTGCTCCATTAGTTTCAATGTTCTATTTCAATGAGGAGTCTGATATTATTCTGAATAGATACAATGCGCCAGATGAACTTAGACTTGTTCTTTTAAACACAGAATTAATTAGTGAAAAAACTACTAAGAATACCAAAGGCATACAAATTATTCGTTTGAAAAAGGGTAGTATTATGAATATTGCGATTGAAGCGTCAACATGTGAGATTTCAAATCCTGAGCAATATAGAGTTGATAAGGTACCAATGTCTGGTACTTCTATTGATATCATCGACCGTTTGTTGATGCAAAGTTATATGAAATAAAAAAATCTGAAATAAAAAAATAAAGCTTGCTTTAATGGTCTTGGAGGTATATAATGTTGAGACGTGTTGAGAATGTTATCGTACATGGAATTGCCTGCGTGTGTGCTTTGATAATGTTTTTAACATCATAAGCGAAAAGAAAGTCCAATCGCGAGAGCGGATTTTTTTTACACATGGAAAAAGGAGAATAACATGGATAAAATGATTAAATTTAGAGAACTTGGATTATCGGAAGACATTTTAAAAGCTCTTGAGAAAAAAGGCTTTGAAGAACCAACACCAATACAGGAGCAAACTATTCCGCTATTATTAAGTGGTTCTAAAGACATTATTGGACAAGCACAAACAGGTACTGGTAAAACAGCCGCTTTTGGTTTGCCAATTCTAGAAAAAATAAAAAGACATGAAAACTTTGTTCAAGCAATCGTAGTGGCACCTACTAGAGAACTTGCCATTCAAGTTGCAGACGAATTGAATACTTTTAAAACAGATAGAAGCATTAAGATTGCTACAGTATATGGTGGGCAATCTATATCTGAGCAATTAAGACGTTTAAAATCAGGTGTTGATATTGTAGTTGGTACGCCAGGTAGAATTATTGATCACTTGAATAGAAGAAGCATGAGATTGGATAAAGCCAATTATGTTGTGCTTGATGAAGCTGATGAAATGTTAAACATGGGCTTTAGAGAGGACATTGAAAAAATATTAGAGCATGTGAATAAAGAAAGACAAATGCTTTTATTCTCTGCAACTATGCCACAGGAAATTTTACAAATCGCTAAACGTTTTATGGGCGATTATGATATTATTCGTGTTAAGAAGCAGCAATTAACTACTAGTTTAACAGACCAAATTTATTTTGAAGTTAGCAGAAATGATAAGTTTGAAGCTTTAGGGCGTATTGTAGATATTGAAGAAGATTTCTATGGTATTGTATTCTGTAGAACAAAAGTAGACGTTGATACAGTAACTTCTAAGTTGATTGAAAGAGGTTATGATGCGGATGCGTTACATGGTGATGTATCACAGCACCAACGTGAAAGAATATTAAAAAAATTCAAAGCTAAGCAAATTAACGTATTAGTTGCAACTGATGTTGCTGCTAGAGGTTTAGATATTAACGATTTGACACATGTAATCAATTACTCGTTACCACAAGATCCAGAAAGTTATGTTCATAGAGTTGGTAGAACTGGTCGTGCTGGTAAAGAAGGTACAGCGATTACTTTTGTTACGCCGGACGAGTATAGAAAATTACTTTATATTCAACGTATAGCTAAAACTGATATTAGAAAAGAACAAGTTCCTGATGTTCAAGATATTATAGATATAAAACGTACTCGTATCATGGATGAATTAAAGGTTGCTATTGAAGCTGGACGTTTTGATTACTATAAAGACATGGCTACTGAATTAATGGCTTTAGGGAATCCTGAGGATATTATTTGTGCGTTATTAAAAAATTCATATAAAGAAGAATTAGAAGTTAAGAGTTACAATAAAATTGGAAAAGTACAACTTGAGAAACAAGGTAAAACTAGATTGTTTATTGCCTTAGGTAAAGATAGTGGCATGGATGTTAAGAAATTGATTGCTTTTATCCAAAATGAAGTTAAAATAGATGCCAGATTAATAAAAGAAATCAAAGTTCTTGCGTCATTCTCGTTTGTAACACTACCTTTCAGTGAAGCTGAAATGGTTCTTGAAGCATTTAAGAAGAAGAAAAAAGGTAGAAAAGCTATTGTAGAAAAAGCAAATATGAAAAAATAAGATGATGAAGTAAGTATAGAAATATGCTTGCTTCTTTTTTTTATGGGTACAAATGACATATAATTGTAATTTGAGGTACTTTTATTTAGGAGTAAAATTGTTTATAATAGAACTAATAATAAAGGAGGTTGCATGGAAAAGAATAATTCTTGGAAAAAACTAATTGAATTTACTATTGCCATAGTAGCTATAGCGACACTTGCTAAAATGTATTACGAGGCAAAATTATTGGATTTAACGATAGGTATTTTAAACTTGGAATTTGGTGGTAAGAGCATTCATAGAGTGTCTTGTAAATCATTAATGTACATTATGAGAAATTCTGAACCGGACCAGTTGTTTACAGAAGAGATGAAGTCGGATGGATGGAAGCTGACTGACGTATACGGTCGTGGTCATTTGTTTGAGAGAAATGGTGAGGAGATACTTGTAATCGCTCGTGAACACCTAGGTCGATATAAAGTATTCGAGATACAAAACAAACATTATTTCTTATCTTTAGAAGAAGCTTAAACCTAACATCAGTTAGGTTTTTTATTGTTTAATAAACAAATGCAATTATTCGATATTGTCTTATTTTTTCGAATATTATTTTCTTTTAATTCTCTGTTGACTTTTATAGCTCACCTTGATATTATATAAAAGCTGCTAGGGAATAGCGCAGTAAATAATTTCAATTCA
>JAEIOD010000014.1 GCA_016342415.1 Clostridiales bacterium | reverse complement strand
GGCGACAAGATCGCAGGCTCAAGTCGTTACATTAAATGTCAACTCATATGTGCAATTTTTAGAGAATATCTCTAAAATATCTAGTGACAATAGCGAGAAGGCTACACCTGTTCCCATCCCGAACACAGAAGTTAAGTTTCTTAGCGCTGATGATACTTGGGGGGCAACCCCCTGGGAAAGTAAGACGTTGCTAGTTCTAAAAGCAGTTTAAGGAATTCCTTAGGCTGTTTTTATTTTTTTTGCATTTAATTAATTGATTTTTAGATTCAATTAAACCAATTGCATTGTATTTTTTTCATCTCTATAGTAGACTTTTTTTTAATACACTAAAAAGGAGATGCTATGACTACTACAAATGAACTCAATAACAGTCGTACTTATAAAATTTATTTTATATTCTATATTCTCTTAATTACTGGTCCGATTATTACTTCGTTTTAACTGGCAAAAGGATTGTCATTTTCCAAAATATTATTATTAACTTCTGTTGCTTCGGTTACAACTGTTTTATTTGAAGTGCCTACAGGTGCAGTGAGTGATAGATTCGGTAGAAAATACAGTTTGCTTATTGGTAGTGTATTAAGTGATTTAAGTTTGTTAATATTTATATATGGTTCTACTTTTCTTTATATGATTTTTTCAGAAGTAATATTTTCAATTGGCATGACTTTTAGGTCGGCAACCGAGTAGGCTATATTATATGACTCACTAAAAAGCAATGATTTGGTACATCAATATTAAATGGTAGCAGGACAAGTTAGATCTTATGTTTTTTATGGTCAGGCAATAGGCTCACTATTATCAGGGTTATTATTTGAAGTAATTGTGTCATTACCATTTTTCAACTCTGTAGTTTTCATGTTTGTATCTGCAATGATAGCCTGTTTTTTTGTTGAATCATTAGTTGAGAAGAAAAGCGGAGCAGAAAATTATCTTTTACAAGTTAAATAAAGTTTACAATTTGCATTTTCTAATAAAAAGTTCTTTAGCATCATCTTATTCAGCGTGTGATTTATACTCTTCTATAGAGTTGGATTTAATTATTTCCAACCCTATATGCAATCTATTGGCATAAAAGCTGGTTAGTTTTGTTCAATATTTTTCTTTTTTAATGTTGTAGCAGCATATGCTTCAAAATATACTTAAAAATTTATTGATTTAGCCAAACCAAGGTCGATGATGGCTTTATGTCTATTACTTTTTATTTCATTTATTATGGGGGGTCTTATAAAGTTACCACTGGGTTTTATTTTTCTAATTCTACACCAATTTACACGTGGTTATAGAATGCCAATAGTCTAAAAATATATCAATAAACACATTCCATCTGATAAAAAAGCAACTATTTTATATCTACAAAATTTTTCTCATGCCATTATAATTGCCATTATTTCACCATTCTTTGGTTTAATGCCAGATAAAACGGATATATATGGCTCATTTTGTCATTGGTGTCAGTATGTTGCTACTTGTCGTAATATCAAATGAGTTTATGAAAAATTCAGTAAAAAGTGGAATTGACAGAGACACGAAAGTAAGTTAAAATATAGGTGCAATTTAAAGTTAGTATTTTACCGTAGGGGTATTATGCTATTTGCAGTAACCCGGAGGAAATAATCTTGGACCTGTTCGATCAGAAGAAGGAAAACAAATCACTAACCTCACTAATTTTTGATAAAATTAGAGAAGATATACTAATTGATAAATATATAGCAGGTGATAAAATTGTCGAAGCAAAACTTGCAGAAGAACTTGGTGTAAGTAGAACACCGGTTAGAGAAGCATTAAAGCAGTTAGAGTTAGATGGTTTAGTAGATAATATTCCAAATCGTGGTGTTGTTGTAAAGGGAATTTCAAATCAGGATATTCATGATATTTATACAATTCGTGTTGCAATAGAAGGTATAGCTGCACGATGGGCTGTTGAAAGAATGGATAGCTCAACCGTAGATGATTTAAAAGAGATTTATGATTTAATGGAATTTTATACATTCAAAGGTGATATAGATAAAATTTTTGAGCTGAATACAAAATTCCATGAAACCATTTATATGGCGACTAAGAGCCGTTATTTGGAACAAGTTTTAAGGGACTTCCAGTTGTTTATAAAAACGACAAGAAACAAATCTCTTCAATGTGCAGGTAGATCAAAAAATGCACTGGAAGAACACAAAGCCATACTTGAAGGATTTATGGAAAAAGATGCTGAAAAGGCTTTTGAAGCAACAGTTAGACATATTGAGAGTTCAAGAAAGAATGCACAGAGTTTTAATAGTAGATAAGATTTTGGTAAGACTATCTTAGATAGTCTTATTATTTATATTTAGTACATTTTTGTACGCATACTTAGAATGGAGACTATAATGGAAATTAATTCAATTGTAAGTGAAATTAAAAGACTTAAAAAGGAAAAGAATGCAGTTATTCTTGCTCACAACTATCAAATTCCTGAAATACAGGATATAGCTGATATAGTAGGCGATTCTTTAAGATTAAGTCAAGAAGCTGCTAAAACCGATGCGGATATTATTGTTTTTTGTGGTGTTCACTTTATGGCTGAAAGTGCAAAAATATTGAGTCCAAATAAAAAAGTATTATTACCAGCAATTGATGCGGGTTGTCCGATGGCCGATATGATTACAGCAGAAAGTTTAAGAGAGTACAAAGATAAAAATCCTAAGGCAACAGTTGTATGTTATGTAAATTCTTCCGCTGAAGTAAAAGCAGAATGTGATGTCTGCTGTACTTCATCAAATGCTTTAAAAATTGTAGAATCTTTGGAGTCAGAGCAAATTTTATTTGCACCAGATAAAAATTTGGGCAGTTATATCAATGATCAATTAAAAGATAAGCAAATGGAATTATGGAATGGTTTCTGTATTACTCATGAACGTGTTAGAGAAGAAGAAATCAAATTGATTAAAAACAAAAAAGCAGGGGTTCAAGTTGTTGTACATCCAGAGTGTAACCCTTTAGTTGTTCAACATGCGGATTTTGTTGGTTCAACATCACAAATATTAGAGCATATTAGAATGAGTGATGATAAGGAATTTATCATTGGAACTGAAATGGGTATTCTACATACTCTAAGAAAAGAAAATTTATATAAGAAGTTTACATTACTTTCACCAGCACTTATCTGTTATAATATGAAGAAAACAAGTTTAGAAGATGTTTATCATGTTTTAAAGACTGAGGAAAATGAAATAATTGTAGAAGAGTCGATAAGACAAAAAGCATTTACATCTTTGAATCGTATGTTAGAACTATCAAAGGGGTAAAAAATGGAGCAATTACTATCAGAATATGATGTTATAATCATTGGTTCTGGTATAGCTGGATTATATACGGCGCTAAAATTGAATTCGGATAAATCAATTTTGGTGTTGTCAAAAGATCATATAAAAAACAGTAATACCAACTTGGCACAAGGTGGTATTGCTGTTACATTTAATGAAGATGATTTCGAAAGCCATATCAATGATACCTTAAAAACAGGTTATTATTATAACGATGAAGATCGTTTAAGAATGATGGTAGAAGAAGGCGGAAAAAGTATTAACACCCTAATAGACTGGGGTGTTAATTTTGATTCTAATAACGATGGTACACTTCTTCTAACTAAAGAAGGTGGACATTCTTTGAGGAGAATAATTCACTATAAAGATACAACTGGTGAGGAAATAATCAGGGGTATGCTTAATACCGTTGCTACTAGAAACAATATAACGTTGGTATCACATGTATTTGCCGTTGATCTTATTGTAAGGGATGAAGGGGTAGTAGGTATTAAAGTAGCTCAGGATCGTTGTATAAAGCCAATTTATGCGAATCAGGTTGTAATAGCAACAGGTGGTATTGGTGAACTCTATAAAAATACAACAAATGCTTCTATTGCCACGGGTGATGGTATTGCTATGGCTGTTAGAAGTGGTGTGAATGTTAAGGATATGGAATTTGTTCAGTTTCATCCAACTGCATTAAATGCTCCAGGCCATTCTCATTTTTTAATATCAGAAGCTGTAAGAGGTGAAGGTGGTATTTTAAGAAATGAAAGTGGTCATGCATTTATGGACGGATATCATCCACTTAAGGATCTTGCACCAAGAAGTGTTGTCTCTAAAGCAATTTTTGAAGAATCAAAAAAACAAGGCAACGATAAGATTTATTTAGACATTACTCATTTAGCAGAAGAGTATATAAAAAATAGGTTCCCTAATATATACAATGAATGTTTAAAACGTGGTATTGATATTGTAAATGAGTGGATTCCAATTATCCCTGTACAACATTATATGATGGGTGGTATTGAAACCGATGCGATTGGTAGAACCAATTTAGAAGGTTTATATGCTTGTGGTGAGGTTGCCTGTACCGGTGTTCATGGAGCCAATAGAATGGCTAGCAATTCACTCCTTGAAGGAGCTGTATTTGCCTTTAGAGTTGCCGAAGACATCAATGCATCGCATCGAAAAATAAAATTATACAAGACTGATTTATCTTATATAAAAGATGAAAATAATATAGAAATACATGCATATATAAATCAGTTACAAGAAATTATGAGTGATTATGTGTTTATATTTAGAAATAAATCTAATCTAATTAAAGCTCTGAAGTTGGTTGATGACTTAAGTGATATATTACCAGAAAAATGTACCAGTCAAGAGGGCTATGAACTTAGAAATATGGTTTTGGTCGCTAAACTGATTATAAAAGCTGCCATTGATCGTGATGATACCCTGGGTAGTCATATTATAGAAGGAGAATATTAATGCTATCAAATTATAAAATAGATCCGATTATTTTAAGAGGGCTTGAAGAAGATATTAGTTATATAGATATTACTTCAGATGTATTATTAAACGCCGCTGCGAAATCAGTTGCTGAAATGAAAACAAAAGCGGATGGTGTTATTGCAGGTATTCATGTTGCTAAACGTGTTTTTGAGTTGGTTGATAATACATTAAAGATAGAGATTTTAGTTGAAGATGGTTCTTATGTGGAATCAGGTACAGTAATTTTTAGAGTATCAGGGTCTTCTAGAAGTATTTTAAAAGGTGAGAGAGTTGCATTAAACTTATTACAGCGCATGTCTGGAATCGCAACTATGTCATTTAGATATTCAGATGAAGTTAAGGATTTTAAGTTAAGAGTAGTTGATACAAGAAAAACTACACCAGGCATAAGAATTTTAGAAAAATATGCAGTGAAGATGGGTGGATGCAGCAATCATAGGTTTAATTTATCAGATGCGGTAATGATTAAAGATAACCATATCAAAGCTGTTGGAAGTATTACTGAAGCTGTTACAATAGCAAAAAAAGAAATACCACACACAACAAAAATTGAAGTGGAAGTAGAAAGTTTAGAACAATTGAAAGAAGCATTAGCTGTTAAAGCAGATATTATTATGTTAGATAATATGTCAAATGATATTATGAAAGAAGCTGTTAAGATCAATAAGGGTCAGGCAATTTTGGAAGCTTCAGGCAATATTACAATTGAACGTATAAAATCTATTGCTGAAATTGGTATAGATGTTGTATCTATTGGTGCATTGACCCATTCGGTAATCGCTTTTGATATCAGCATGAATATTGTTAAATAACGCTATTGCGTTATTTTTTCAATTGAAAGGCTTCACATTCATTACCAGACGATTTTAAAACAACGTTTGACGGCATTGCATATGATTTGAATCCAAAAAATTTACACCCTCTAGGTCGTTTTGGATCCCAAGTAACGTAATAGTAAATACATTTCATACAATATGGTTTCATTTTGACTCCTCATTTGATTCATTCTTGATTTATAGTATAATATATTTAGTTGGAAAAAACTATACACAATTATGGATAAAACTGTGTATATCTTTTTATTTTAGTAAAGTTATCAACAAGGAAGAAGACTATGACGATTGGTATTTTTGACTCAGGAATGGGTGGGTTAAGTGTTTTAAGTGAAGCAAGAAAACAATTACCGAATGAAAATTTTATATATTATGGAGATTCTAAAAATGCGCCATATGGAGTTAAAACAAAAGAGGAACTCATTAACCTCTCTATGACTATATGTGACTACTTTGTAGAAAGACAGGTTGATGCGATTGTTATTGCATGTAATACGGCGACGAGTGCTGCCGTTAAAGTGTTAAGAGAAAATTATGATATTCCGATAATCGGGATGGAACCCGCTTTAAAACCAGCAGTAGATTCTCATAAATCGGGTGATATAGCTGTTATGGCTACACCGATGACTTTAAGTGAAGAAAAATTTGAACTGCTAATGAAACGAGTGGCATCAAAAATAATGGTTTATAAAATTCCAGCGCCTAAAATTGTAGAGCTTGTTGAATCTGGTATTGTAGAAGGGTCGGAAATAGATGATGTTTTAGAAGAGTATTTTTCGACTTTACCGAAAGATACTATTGAAAGTGTTGTTTTAGGATGCACACATTTTATTTTTATAAAAGAAGCTATTAGGAAGTTGTTTGATGGCAATATCAAATTAATAGATGGTAATTATGGTACGATTCAACAATTGAAAAGGAAAATAACTGAAAGTAATCATGGTGGAAGCCTTGAAATATTAAACTCTGGTGGCTCGTATTATATAGAGTTATCTAATAGATTGTTACATTATTTAGAGGAGCAAAATGGAAATTAATCAAGAAGCGATAGAATTTATTGATGGAAAATTGGTAGAACTTGTAGACGAACAGGTTTTAAATCCTAAACAGGAAAAAATTATTAGACTTCGTTATGGTGTTGGTTGTGAACAAGCAAATTTTAAAGCGATGCTCAAAATTTGCCGATTAAAACCAAAAGAAATGAAAAGAGAATTATTAACAGCAGAAAAGAGAGTTTTTAATATTTTGAAGAAAAGACTTTAAAAGTATTGAATAATAAAAAGAACAATGTTATAGTAAAAAAAATCGCTATGAAGAGACAATAGTAAATTTTAATGTATAGAGAACCAGTGTTGTGGTGAAAACTGGTCATTAAGTTTATGAATCTAACTCTGAGCTTGTAAGTAATGTTACACGTTTCACAGACGTTATCTTGTGATCAAGAGGGTATATTTTTATATCAATTTGGGTGGCAACGCGGGTTATACTCGTCCCTATTTTTTAGGGACGGGTTTTTTTTATTTAAGGGAAATTATTTATTATAAGGGAGGCATTTATGTTAGATATTAAGAGAATTCGTAATGAGTTTGATGAAGTGAAAAAATTAATTGAATTACGTGGTAAAGGTGACTTTGGTATGTCCGATTTATTAGTATTAGATCGAAATAGAAGAGATATTCTTGCTAATGTGGAACAGATGAAGAATCATCAAAAAACGATTTCAAAACAAATTCCAATGTTAAAAAAAGAAGGCAAAGATACATCTGACATCATGGCAGAAATGAAGAAATTATCAGATGATATCAAAAATTTGGATGAAGAAGTTAAAGGTATTGATGAAGCGTTAAAAGAGAAATTGCTTGAGATACCAAATACGCCTAATGCCGATACACCAGTTGGTAATAGTGATGAAGATAATGTTGAAATAAGAAAAGTTGGTGAACCCGCAACGTTCGGATTTGATGCTAAACCACATTGGGATCTAGGAACAGATTTGGATATTATTGATTTTGAGAGAGCGACAAAAATTGCTGGCACACGATTTAATATACTAAAAGGACAAGGTGCAAAATTAGAAAGAGCACTTATTAATTTCATGTTGGATCTTCATACTGAAGAACATGGTTATGATGAAGTTTTAACGCCATTTATGGTCAATCGAAATTCAATGATCGGTACAGGACAATTGCCAAAGTTCGAAGAGGATATGTTCCATTTACCTGCAAAGGATTTCTTTTTAGTTCCGACTGCAGAAGTACCTGTAACAAATATGTATGGAGCGGAAATATTGGAAGCAGAACAATTACCGATTTATCATACAGCATATACACCTTGTTTTAGAAAAGAAGCAGGTAGTGCTGGTAGAGATACTAGAGGACTTATTAGAGTACATCAGTTTAACAAAGTGGAAATGGTAAAATTTGTTCATCCCGATCAGTCTTGTAATGAACTTGAGAGTTTACTGAATGCGGCTGAGGAAGTTTTAAAAAGACTTGGACTTGCTTATAGAGTTGTAAGATTATGTGCTGGTGACTTAGGATTCTCAAGTGCTAAAACTTATGACTTGGAAGTATGGATGCCTAGTTATGGGCGTTATGTAGAAATTAGTTCATGTTCTAATTTCGAAGATTTCCAAGCAAGGCGCGCCAACATTAGATTTAGAGATCCTGAAACTAAGAAAACTCGATTTGTTCATACACTTAACGGATCTGGATTGGCAATTGGTAGAACTTTTGCAGCAATCTTGGAAAACTATCAAAATGAAGATGGTACCATTACAATTCCTGAAGTACTGGTATCTTATATGGGTATGAAAACAAAAATAGTGAATAGATAAAAAAAAGAAGTTGAGATTTTATTCTCAACTTCTTTTTTATCTTTTTATGTCTTCTATAAATTGAACTATTTTATTGATACCAGTTTCTACAGTATCCATATCTGCAGCGTATGTTATACGAATATAATCATCTAATCCAAATGCCAAACCTGGCACAACTGCAAGTCTGTATTTATCTAAAAGAATATTAGAGATTTCTACAGATAAACTATCAACATCTCCTAAATAAGGTCTCAATTTTGATACGTTTATAAATGTATAGAAAGCTCCGTCAGGTCTAATAATCGATAAATCTTCAATATCCTTAAAAATTTTTATTACTTCATTTCTACGTTGGTAATATGTTTTAACCATATGTTGAGTATCTGCTTCACAATTGTTAATTGCTTCAACAGCTGCCCACTGTGAAATGGTAGAAGGATGAGATACTAAATGCCCTTGGATAGCAGACATGGCCTGTGCAAGTTTTTTACTAGATGCAGTATAGCCAAGTCGCCATCCAGTCATTGATGATGATTTTGAAAGACCATTAATAGTTATTGTAATATTTTTAGCTTCATCAGATAAGCTAGAAATTGATGTGAATTCACTGCCAAAAATGATTTTTTCATAAATTTCATCAGCAATAATATAAATTTGATTTTCAATACATACTTTTACAATTGGTTCTAATTCGTCTTTTGTATAAACAGCACCTGTAGGATTTGAAGGATTCGTAATAAAAATTGCTTTTGTTTTTTCTGAGATAAGTGCGGTTAATTCATCTTCTTGAAGTTTGAATGAATTTTCAGCTTGTGTATTAGCAAATATAGGTACACCGTTAAGAAGTTTAACCATTTCAGGATAACTTGTCCAATATGGTTTTGGAATAATAATTTCATCACCTGGATTCATAATCGCTAATAGAGTGTTTGAAATAGAATGTTTAGCGCCACTTGAAACAACAATTTCATCTAGATCATAATCGACATTGTTGTCTCTCTTGAGTTTTGAAACAATTGCCTGCTTTAATTCAAATAATCCTGAAGCAGCATCATATTTCGTTTTATTTGCCTTAATGGCTTCTATAGCAGCTAATTTTGCGTTCTCGGGTGTAAAGAAATCAGGTTCACCAATACTAAGGCTAGTTACATCGATGCCTTGTCTTTTTAATTCTTTTACCTTTGTACTTATACCAATCGTCACAGAAGGTGAAATGATTGATGTTCTATTTGCTAACATTTTAATTCCTCCAAATAAATTAAGTTTTTATAACAACTCTGAATGATGGCCAAATTTCAATCAATTAATTGCTATAATGAAGATATCTAAATCTTAACATACTTCGTATGATAAAATAAGACTATTATTGAAATTTGGTGATGAAATGGATAAATTATTAATGACACAAATTATAGGTGTATCTTTCATTTTTGTGATCGTATCTTTTATTGCTCTTTTTAACTTTATTAAAATAAATCACTATTATAATAAAATTGAAAAGGAAAAATCGAAAGAAAAAAAACGAATTATTAAAAGAAAAGATACAAACATTTATGAAATAACTACGAGGAAAAAGTCATGAAGTTGTTCGAAAAGCTGGTTTCTATAAACAATGAAAAATTAGTGTCTTTTCATGTGCCTGGGCATAAACAAACTTCGTTATACAATGAATACTTGGATAAAGTAAACACTATTTTAGATATTGATACAACAGAGATTCCTGGAACAGATGACTTGCATGATCCTTTAACTTGCATAAAAACATCTCAGGATGCTTTATCTAAGCTTTATAAAACAAAGGAAAGTTTCTTTTTAACCGGTGGGACAACATGTGGTATATATGCCATGATCATGGCCGTGACTTCTCCTGGTGATACCATTTTAGTAGCAAGAGATTGTCATAGAGCCGTTTATGATGGTATGTTTTTAGGACGTTTAAACGGTATTTATATTTCGCCTGACTTTTATAAAGGTATTCCGATTGGCATTACAAAAGAAAATGTTCTGAAAGCGATTAAAGAGAACCCTCAAGCAAAAGCCTTGGTATTAACATATCCAAATTATTATGGCATTGGTACAGATCTAAAGGCGATTGAACAAATTGTACACGCAAACAACATGTTACTTTTAGTAGATGAAGCCCATGGTGCTCATCTTAATTTAAGTAATGAATTGATGTTATCTGCAGTGGATTTAGGAGCCGATGTAGTAGTACATAGTAGTCATAAGAGTTTACCTTCAATGACTCAGAGTTCAGTGTTGCATTTAAATTCAGATAGAGTTAATGAAAGAAAATTAAAGCAAATGCTTAAACTACACCAGTCTTCAAGTCCTTCTTATGTTCTGATGTCTTCACTTGATATATGTTATGATATTGTAGCAAAACAAGGTGAATTTTTAATGAAAAAACTACTCGGAAATATCAAGAAAATACGATATAAATACCCTGTTTTTTTAGAACAGGTAGACTTACCTGATGGATTTAAACTAGATCCAACAAAACTAACCATCACAGGTAATAAGTCAGGCTGGAATCCAGTGGATATTGAAAATCAGTTGAGAAAAAATGGTATTCAAATAGAGTTTTCTAACGAAAATAACTGCGTGTTTGTGAGTAGCATCATGAATGAAACTGGGGACTTTGAATATTTGTCTAAAATGATGGAAATGCTGAAATTTAAATGTTATAGTGGTATAGATAATATGGAAAAATCATTTTTGTCAAAAAATATAATGTCATTATCAGAAGCATATTATAGCTCTAAAAAAATGATGAAATTAAAGGATGCAGAAAATTGTATTTCTACGGAATATATTGTTCCATATCCACCAGGAATCCCTATGATTATTCCAGGTGAATTAATTGAAGAAGACAAATTAGAATTAATAAATAGAATGTTAGATAAAAACCAAAAAATTGTTGGTATTGATAATTTTGAAGACGCAACAATCGAAGTGGTATCTAACGAGGAGGCATAATGAAACAGGAATTATTTGAATGGATTAAATCCATTGTGTTTGCAGCAGTATTTGTATTTGTATTACAGTTATTTATTGTACCAACAACAATTTATCATACATCGATGGTTCCGACCTTACAACCTAAAGACATGGTCGTCATTCAGAAAACTAAAAATGTTGAAAAAGGCGATATAATAGTCTTTAAGTCAGATATGTCTTTTGGAGAATCGGGCGTTAATGAATTACCGTTTTACAGACGTTTATTTGTAAATGAGGAGACAAAGAAAAAACTCATCAAAAGAGTGATTGCCGGACCAGGAGATAAAATTGTCATTGATGGGAGTGATGTCTACGTAAATGACGAACTGTTGGATGAGCCGTATATTAATGATGATGCCTACAATACAATTTACATCGAAGAGATACCGGAAGACTACTTTTTCTGTATGGGAGATAACAGAAAGTTTAGTATGGATAGTAGAGATCCGGATATTGGATTAATTGCAAAAGATAAAATTGTGGGGAAAACAACCATAAGAATATTCCCTTTTAGTAGATTTGGAAAGATAAATGAGTTTTAATTTAGTTATTGGGCATGAAAAGGAAAAATTATATTTGCAGCAAGTTATTAAGGAAAAGAGACTACCTCATGCTATGATGTTAGAAGGACCAGAAGGTATTGGTAAATTATCGTTAGGTTTACAAATGACTCAAGCTGTTTTTTGCGATTCTATAACTGGAGACGCTTGTGGTGTTTGTAGAAATTGCATTAAAATGATGCATGATAACCATCCTGACTTCATGTTAATCGAACCTGATGGTAATCAAATCAAAAATGCACAGATAGAATCATTTCAGGAATTTGTAAATATAAAACCATATGACGCTGCTTATAAAGTTATTATAATAAAAGATGCTCATAAAATGAACGCATCGTCACAGAATAGAATATTAAAAACATTGGAAGAACCACCAGCACATGTCATTGTAATCATGTTAACGACTAATAGTGAATCACTGTTACCAACTGTATTGTCCAGAGCATTGATCATAAAGCTTAGTGGAGTTCATCAGAACCTTGTGGTTGATTACCTAAAAGCACAATATGAAACTTCTCAAGAAGATGCTGAACTGATAGCAAAATTATCAGAAGGATCAATTGGCAGAGCTATTGAGTATATGACTTCTGATAGCTTTGAAGAAATTAGAAAGCATACAGAGATTATTTTAGATTCTATACATGGAAAAGAGCGTTCAAAGCTTTTAGGTGAGTTATCTTATTTTACAGCTGAAAAAGAAAATATTCATAAGGTATTGGATTATATGATATTATGGTATAGAGATATACTTTTATTCAAACAAGCGAAAGCCAAGCATTTACTAGTTCATAGCCAATCAATAGATTTTATTAAAAAGCTAACAAGAAATCTTTCGTTGAAAAAGATTATTCAAAATATAGAGGTTATTGAGACGACAAAAAGAAAATTGAGACAACATGCGCATTTTGATTTAACTATAGAGGTCATGTTGATTAAATTATTGGAGGAATAAATGGTTACGGTCATTGGAGTAAGATTTAAGAAAGCGGGCAAAATATATTATTTTGATCCAGATAACATTGATACATCAGATGCTAAATTTGTAATTGTTGAAACAGCAAGAGGTGTAGAATTTGGTAATTTAGTGATTAATAAAAGAGAAATACCAGAAGAAGATGTTATTGCGCCATTAAAAAAAGTGTTAAGAGTAGCAACTGAAGAAGATATTAACATTCATAAAGAAAATCAGAGTAAAAAAGCTGAGACTTTTGCAATTTGTTCTGAAAAAATAAGACATCATAAATTGGAAATGAAACTGATAGATGTTGAATATACTTTTGATAATAATAAAGTTATTTTTTACTTCACTTCTGATGGAAGAGTTGATTTTAGAGAACTTGTAAAAGATTTGGCTTCAGTATTTAGAACAAGAATCGAACTGAGACAAATTGGTGTTAGAGATGAAGCTAAGATGATCAACGGTATTGGTACTTGTGGTAAAAGATTGTGTTGTGCAAACTGGTTGGGAGATTTTGAACCGGTTTCAATAAAAATGGCAAAAGATCAAAATTTATCACTAAATCCAACAAAAATATCAGGTATCTGTGGACGATTGATGTGTTGTTTAAAATATGAACATGAAGTGTATTTAGAACTTAAAAAGGGTATGCCTAAAGATGGGGAAGTTGTAAAAACACCTCAAGGAAAAGCTGTTGTTATGAATACACAAACGATAAGAGAACAAGTGAAAGTTCGTTTAATAATTGGAGAAGATAATGGAAATCCTGTTTTAGATGAGGATGTATCAGTATTTAAAAAACATGAAATTATTCGTTCGAAAAGAAAAAAACCTGTTAAAAAGGAAACGACGGAAACAAACGATACTAATAAACAAGAAGGAACAAAAGAGCAGGTATAGCCTGCTCTTGTTAATTTGAGGTGTTATGATATTAGAACATGAGAGATTTGATTTAATTCAAAAAAAAGGTTATGGAATTATTCAGAATAAAAAATGGTTTTCTTATGGTATTGATGCAGTACTGATCAGCCATTTTTCATCAATCAAAGAAAATGATGTGGTAATGGATTTGGGGTGTGGTACAGGTATTATCCCACTGTTAATTCATTTGAATCACAAAACTTCGGTTATTCATGGCATTGAAAAACAAGTTGAAGTTGCTGATATGGCAAAGAGAAGTATTGCAATGAACGATTTGAATAGCAGTATTAAAATACACAATCTTGATATTCAAGAATTGCATAAAAAATTTGGAAAAGGAAATGTTGATGTTGTTATCAGCAATCCTCCATATTTTAAAAAAGGAAATGCCATAGTTAATACAGGCGATGTCAAAGCATCGTCACGACATGAAACGACAGGTAGTCTTGAAGATTTTATTAGAGTTGCAGCAGGCTTGTTAAAAGAAAAAGGTAGTTTTTACATGGTGCATAGACCTATGCGACTTGTCGATATTATGTACTATTGCAGAAGTTATAATTTGGAGCCTAAAGAAATTCAGTTTATTTATCCGCATAAGGATAATCCTCCAAATATTATGCTCATAAAATGTGTAAAAAATGGTAATCATGAACTAAAATATCTTGATAATCTTTATGTATATGATGAAAAACGAAATTATACAGATCAAATTAAGGATATTTATAGAACATTAAACATCGATGTATTTTAGAAGGAGATTTATGTATTATGGGTAAATTATACATTTGTCCGACACCAATAGGCAACTTAGACGATATGACAATTCGGGGGTTAAAAGTCCTTGAATCGGTAAATTTGATTGCTGCAGAGGATACAAGACACACAATCAAACTATTGAATCACTTTGAAATAAAAACAAAATTATTCAGTTATCACGAACACAATAAAAGGACTGCTGGTCCACAATTGGTTGAACGATTACTTGGAGATGAAGATGTAGCACTGGTTTCAGATGCAGGTATGCCGGGTATTTCAGATCCAGGTGAGGATTTAGTTAAGCTATGTGTTGAAGCAGGTGTTGAAATAGAGGCATTACCAGGCGCTTCTGCTGTTATTACAGCTCTAGCAGCTTCTGGTCTATCAACTAGGCGATTCTTATTTGAGGGCTTCCTAGACCGACATAAGAAGGTCAGAAGGGATCGCCTAACATATCTTGAGCCATTAAAAGAAACTTTGGTATTTTACGAATCACCTCATAGACTGTTAGACACTTTAGGAGATTTTATTAAGATACTTGGAGATCGTCAAATTGTTTTGGCAAGAGAGTTAACTAAAAGGTATGAGGAATACTTTAGAGGTTCTATCAGCGACGGTATAAGACACTTCAAAGAGAAGGGTATAAAAGGTGAATTTGTTGTTATAGTTGAAGGAAACTTAATTGTAAAGGAAAAAGTATTTGATCTATCTATAGAAGAACATTTAAAGCAAGTGATAGCGTCTGGAATCTCTAAGAAAGAAGCCATTACAATGGTTGCAAAAGAAAGAGATTTACCTAAGAAAGATGTATATCAGATTGCAATAGACATAAAAAAATAAGCCTCAAATGAGGCTTTTTTTAATAGTCACTTAGTTGCATCTCTCTCTGCTAAAACGAAACATCTATTATTTTAAGTTTCCGATTTCAACAATACAACTAGGGCATACATTTTTTCCTTTTAGATTTTGAACGCCTTTAGCTTGGCCACAGAATACGCAAGCTGGTTCATATTTCTTTAAGATGATTGTGTCAGCCTCTACAAAGATCTCTAAAGCATCTTTCTCACCAATCATTAGTGTTCTTCTCAACTCAATAGGGATAACGACTCTTCCAAGTTCGTCAACCTTTCTCACAATTCCAGTTGATTTCATGTTACATCCTCCTCTTGACAAATTTCGACATAAATACAATTCCACTACCACTTCTACTTAATCTTACAGAGCAACAAAAAAATTGTCAACTCGCATTTTGCTAATTTAATAATTTATTAGAAAGTTGAAGTTACATTTATTAATACCCTAGTTAAGGACTTTTAACCAAAAAAATTGTATTTTGTAAAGAAATGTGAATTTCGAAGATATGTTTTTGAATTTTCTGAAAATTGTGATATAAGTAAGTATGGGGGAATTTATGTTTGAAATTGATGAAATAAAATATTTGTGTTCAATGGTGAATGAAACATTTTATATATCACCTCGAAGTACAAATGAATTTATTATGTTTGGAGATATTGATCATTATGAAATATTGCTTGCTTTTAATATTGAGGAATGGTTAAAAAATTTGACGAGAATCACATATAAAAAACATGCTGAAGGTTATCTGGTTATTTTTATAGATGAACAGTTAGAGGTTTATATGGAATCACTAGAAGAATCCATAGAATCCTATTTGCAAAAAGCTGAGTTTAATATAGATGCAATTGCTATGAAAATTTCTATGGATGGACCAGGATTTTGTACTTATGTCGTTAATGATAAAACATATTATCTATCGTGGATAGATGTGTATAATGTTAGGTCTAATACAAAAATGGGATATATTGAACCGATCCACTTGGAATCAATCGCATATCATGGCGACCTGGTATTTAAAATGGTTGAACTCAAAGTTAAACATCAATTGGATATTGAACCTTGTTTGATAGAAAAGTTGAGTCAAGTGAGTTATGAACCATTTGGATCAGTCAAACAGTCATTTTTCAATATACTGTTAGATGCCAAATCTCATCAAGCATTAGAAATACTAGATCAAATAGGTGTATTAGAGAGGGCTTTCCCATTAATTAAACAAATGAAGGAGGGCAATCTTTGGGATTTTGGATTGTATTGTTTAAAAAAACTGGAATGTGTATTAAACTCAGACCATTATTTCCAAGAAAGTCTTTCAAAAGCCATTGATAGGAATATGAATTTTCAGTTTGATTGTGGATTGACTAAGTATCAAATGATTAAGTTTTCCGTGCTTTTTCATGATGTTTATAAGATTATGAAGCTAAAACAAAATTCGCCTGAGTTATATGAAGATCATTTTACAGATTTCTGTAGTTATTTTGAGTTTAAGGAAAAAACCTGTCAATATTATGCTCAAGTTATTCAAAGTCATCGGAAAATATTAATTGACTTAAAGGAAAGTTTTAGTGACGGTAATTTGAATCAAGTAAGATTATATGAGTTTTACGAAGAATATCAGGATGAAGTCCTTGATGTGTTATTGGTCTTATATGTCGATCAGTTATGTCATGCACTTCTTGATGAAGAGGTAATGAAAAGAAGAATGTCCTATGTAATGAAACTATATATCTCCAAATATTGTGAGATTCAAAGTATTAATAGCGAAATTACAACAATGGAAATTGATAGCCACGAGTTAAGTGATATCGAATTGACTTTGTTAATTGAGGATGTGAAGAAAAATCTCTTTTTTGGAAATTTAAGATATGACAGAAATAGTATTATTAAATATTTACAAAAACTAATAGAACAATCCTAGTTGGATTGTTCTTCATTTTTTTCTTCTGATTCAGTTTCTTTATTAAAGAACTTATCATAAGCGCCTTTTGCAATACTAGCTGTATGGAAAACAGATGTTAATCCATCCACTATGGTTTGATTTTCTTTGACTATACCAGTAACTGATTCTGTAGTCTCAGAAATATTATCAACTGTACCTCTAAATTGAGCGATATCATGGGCTAACTCTTCAGAAATATCATTCACATTCTTGCTTATACCTGGAGCTTCTTTTAAGATTGAGTCAATTTCTTTTCTATTGTCTTCAACGATAGAATTGATATGTTTCATAGAACTGTGTGCTTTCATTAGAATTTTTATGATGTAAATAATCATGGCAATTAAAGCCAAATAAACACCACAAAGCAATATATCCTTTAGTGTAAACGTGATGATTGTATTCATAGAGTCTCCCTTCAAATATCCATTTCTAATATTATTATACAATGTAGTTTGGAAAAGTACACCATAAAAATAAAGTATGTTATGATAGATAAAAACGAAGAGTATAGTTGAGAGGTGATAAAATGAAACATTCAATTTTTTATAATGGACAGTGGCAATCTCATCAAGGTGATTATTTTAATGTTTATGATCCATCAAATGGTGAAAGTTTAGGTTTGGTTCCGAGTGCATCAAAAAATGATATGAAAAAAATAATTCAATCGGCTTATGACAGTTTTGAACTGTGGTCAAATAAGACCGCAGAATATAGATGTGATTTACTTGAAAAACTGTATGATTTGGTTTTGGCTGAAAAAGAGGAAATTGCAACTATTATGACCAAAGAAAATGGCAAACCTTATGGAGAATCTTTAGGAGAAGTTATTTACGGTGCCAATTTCCTGAAGTGGTACAGTGAAGAAGGAAAACGTATTTATGGTCAGTTTATACCGTCGTCTCAGAGTAATAAACGCATAATGGTTAGAAAACAACCTGTCGGGGTCGTGTATGGCATAACACCTTGGAATTTTCCGTTTGCAATGATTACTAGAAAAATGGCACCTGCTCTAGCAGCAGGCTGTCCGTTCATAATAAAACCTGCTAAAGAAACACCTTTAACAGCGATTAAATTTTTTGAACTTGTCGAAAAAGTTGGATTTCCCAAAGGAGTTGCTAACCTAGTTACAGGTGATGCAAAAAAAATAACCGAAGTTGTTATGAACGATGAAAGAGTTAGAAAAATTACTTTTACAGGTTCGACTGAAGTTGGAAAGCTTCTAATGTCACAAAGTAGTCAAACTGTAAAAAAAATTTCTTTGGAATTAGGAGGTCATGCACCATTGATTGTATTTGATGATGCTGATATTAAGAAAGCTGTAGCGGGTACGATTGCCTCAAAGTTCAGAAATTGTGGACAAGTCTGCATAGCAACAAATCGGGTATTTGTCCATGAGAGTATACAAGCGGACTATACAGCTGCATTAATTGAAGCGGTTAAAGTGCTGAAAATGGGTAACGGGTTTGAGGAATGTGTAAAAATTGGTCCAGTAATCAATAAAAAGGGTCATGATAAAATTCATTTACAATTAGAAGATGCTCTATCAAAGGGAGCAAATCTTTTATTAGGTGGCCAAAGTCATCACGTGGGAAAAGTTGATTCAGTAGGATATTTTTTTGAACCAACAATAATTGATCAGGTAACTACCAATATGGATATATTTTATGATGAAACTTTCGGACCCGTTATCCCGATTATAACATTTACAAATGATGATGAGGCAATCAAACTTGCTAATGACACGCCTTATGGCTTAGCCTCATATTTCTTCACAGAATCTATTTCGAGGGGATTTGAAGTATCAGAGAAGCTTGATTATGGTATGGTAGGTTTTAATACGGGTGCGATATCAAGTGCTCAAGCACCTTTCGGTGGATTCAAAGAAAGTGGTATTGGTAGAGAAGGTGGACATTTTGGTCTTGAAGAATACTTAGAAGTTAAATACATATGTTTAGAAATATAAAAATCATGCCAATCGGCATGATTTTTTTATACAACGTATTTTTTCTTGTTAATTACAATAGAGTTTGCCTCAATAAACACATTTGAATCATTTAATTCCAAAACAAAGTTTGGAATTGAGACAGCAACATCATCATCTTCTGAAATATCGATGTAATCTGGTGCTTGTGTACCACAATACATAATATTGTTCAAACTTGCACTAGTCTCTTCTGTTACTTCATCATGATCCAAATAATAAAATGAAGTCACTTCATTAAATACAATTTCTTCTATTTGATTACTATTTTTTATAAAGTTCAATTTAATCATATCATTTTTTGTATCTATTTGAAATTTATCTATTGGAATATTGGATAAGCCCGAAAGCACTGGAATTATATTACTATTCATAAGAATCCTTTCTATACTTTTTTAGTTCTCAAGACATTCTATATCAATTAAAAATAAAAAGCAAGAAGAAAAAAAGTTGTTTTTACAATATTTGACAAATAGAAAAATGTGTGAGATACTTTATTTACAATATTTGTAAAAAGAGGTGTTTATGAATTATAATGAATCACTTATTAAATTAGAAAAACTAATAGATATTGCAAAAGAAAATCCTAGAGATATCGCATTTATCCAGAATCATTTATCAATGACAAATCGAGTGACGTTTAATCAACTCATAAATGAAAAAGAAGTTAAAATTAAGGAACCTAGAAAGAAAAAAGCTTCCAAACTGAAAAAAGCTTATATGCTAACGGTATTTGATGAACCACAATTTGCCGCTGAACTGTCTTTGTCTCTAGGAAAACTGTTTTCTGAAAAGAAAGTAGCAATTTTAGACGCGGATAGATTTAATCCCAGATTAGATGTGTATTTGAATGCACAGAGTCATATCAAGTCAGTTTTTACTCACTTGGACTTTAGACGAGCAACAGGATTAAATTTGCTGATTGATGCTAATAACAAACATGCTCTTACCAAACAATATGCAGAACATTTATCTTTGAAATTAGATGGTTATAAGAATGTCAGTTACTTTTCTGGAAATTACTTAATTGAAGATTATGAGTATTTCAAGCTAGAAGACTATAAAACAGTGATTCAATTTTTGAAACTCCATTATGATATTTTAATTGTTTCGGTTAATAAATTTATTTATGATGCTTATACATGTCAGAGTTTGATTACATCGGATTACAATTTAATTAGTGTTAGAGGTAGTTTGCCAGATGTTAATGAGAAGAAAAGATATGTTAACTTTCTTGTCAGCAAACAGAAAATTGAGAAACAAAAGAATCTGTATTTCCTATTTGATTATAATTCAACTAACCACATTAAAGAAAAATTAGTAAAAGAAATTGTTGATGGGTATTACCTGGGCAATATCCCATATTCGCCTTATCGTTCACAGGGCCTGTATAGAAATTATTCAATGACAAAACGTATGAAAAAAAGGAATATGGCACCCTATATTAGATTGTTCAATAAAATGAGAGAGGATTCCTTATGAGTTTAATTAGAAGTCATCATGTCAAACTAGATGATCATAATGCTTATGATCAAAGAATCTCTATTGATGTGATTAAGGAGATTGCCACTTATATCATCAATAAACATGCATCACTAATTGTAGATATTGAAACAAAACATGCAAACCCACAATTATTAGACAAAGAGATTATTCAGTATTTAGATGAAACCAATCAATATCAAATGAACAGAGACGAGGTTATTTCAGATGTTTTAAATTATATGTTCGGTTATGGTATTTTACAAAGTTATATTGATGATCAAAACATTACAGATATTGATATTTGCAGATATGACTTCATTATTATCAAAAAACAAGGTTATAAGGAAATTGCTCCAATTCACTTTGTAGATGAATTGGAATTTACTAACTTTTGCAAACTTATTGTGATAAGAAACGGTGGGGTTATTAACGAACATGATTGTCATGCAAGAGTAGCAGACTCTAGATATAGATTGAGAATCAATGTGACTATTGCACCGCGTAATGTGTTGGGTACATCAATGACAATTAGAAAACATCGTCTTGAAGCTTATGATCTGAACGATCTTGTGCAGCAAAATATGTTAGATGTAAAATCTAAAGTGCTTCTGAAACAGTTGATGCAGATATCGTCTCGAATACTAATTGTAGGGAAAGGAGCATCTGGGAAAACGACATTACTAAGAGCACTTCTAAAAGAAATACCATTAACAGAACGATTTTTAATTTGTGAATCAGAAAGTGAACTGTATCCTGAGAACCCCAATTTTATTGTACAAAAGGTACAAAATCATAACGAAAAGACAAAAACGGATTTAAAACAACTTGTAAGAGACGGTTTGACAATGTCTCTAGATGGCTATTGTGTTGGAGAACTGATAGGCAATGAAGTTTATGAGTTTTTAAAAGCGGGCTATACAGATCATAGAATATTGGGGACTTTACATGCACTTGGTGTTGAAGAAACTTTTCCAAGAATGGTTTCTATGTTAGAGGACAGGCAAATAAACGATAGGGAAAAATTTGTTTCAAAGGCGGTGGATATCATTATCTATATGAAAAAATTTAAAGTGATGTCCATTTCAGAAGTCATTCATGACGACGACTCATTTAATGAGTTGGTATCTTTTGATATAAAACTTGAAACAGCTCAAAGATTAGAAGGTACTTTTATGCATAAATCCTCTTTAAAATCAGTTTTACATGATGAGTTAAAGAGGAGATGTTTATGCTAAAACACTTTATAGTTCTTTGGATTTTAATATTGATGTATAACCTATTGGCAAATTATTCGTACAATCCTTATGATTTGGCAGTTAACTCTATTGGTTTTAAATCGTTATATTTACACAGGCTACATAAAAAAATAACTTATTCAACACATGGAAAACAATTTGCTGAAAAGTTGAATATTTATAACTTTCTATATATAAGTTGTTTGCTCTTTATATTTGGATGGATTATAAGTTTTGCATATACAGAACTTGTATTACCGAGTTTCGTCCTTGGTTTCATTCTATCCATGATACCAAATTTAATAATTGATTCCATCTCACAATATTCTAATAGTGAGTTGTCGTTAGAAGTCGCAAAATTTATTAGTATACTGACACGGTGGTCGGTCATAAAGGAAGACATATACTATTGTTTTGAAAAATCAATCGACCAGATTGAAGTGCCACTCAAATTATATATTTCCGATTTTATGATGCATGTAAAGTATTCAGGTCATATTGGATATGCCTTCGATATAATTATTGATCAAACTCATAATGAAATGCTTAGAAATCTAATGATTAATTTACAGCAAACCACTTACAGCAAAGGAGATTTAGTAGAATTGTTGGAGAGACTTGAGGAGGAATCGTATCAGATTTATGGGGAACACGAACGTCGTAAAACGGAAACCCATTTTGATAAAATAGCAATCTATTTTTCCATTATTTCAGTTTTGATACTAACAGTGACTGTTTTACTTATCAATACACAAATGCAAGAGTTTTATTTGCATACAACAGCAGGGCAATATTTGCTGTCCTTTTTCTCCATTTTATTTTTTCTAGGTATTTATGTATCAACAAGGATAACATCTTTTAACTATTAGGAGTTTTTATGATATTAATATTAAAATCAGTTTTAATGCTGTGCTTGTTCACTCAAATCGGCTATGGGTTTGAACTGTTAAAATGCATAGAATACCCTAACATTGTTATTAAGAAAAATCAAAAGGCTCAATTAGTTCAAATTGGTTTTTGTTTAATCATAACGTACTTGATTCACTGGGTGTTAGGGTTAGCATTATATTTTTTAATTTTTACTTTTCGTCGATGGTTGATTGGAAACAAAGTAAAGAAGAAAAAACAAATCATAGAATTCAACGGTTATAAAATATTTAAGTTTTTATTGAATCAGATATCGTCGGGTATTCTAGTGAGTGATGCCATAAAATCGATGTATAGAATAGTTGAGGATCCAGAATTAAGACAGTGTTTAATAGATGTTTCTGCTTACTACTCAAAAACATCCGACTTAATAAAATCTCTTGAAATCTTAAAAAGACAATATAAAAGTATGGAAGTGGATACTTTGTGTATTGCTATAGAACAAGGCATTTATACCGGTACAAATTATGAAACGCTAAAAAGAATGGAAGCATTATTATTTAAGCGATATATTTATCAAATTAAATTGGAAACCAAATGGCGTAAGAAAAAGAGCATTTTATCAGTTATATTGTTATGTACAGTTATGATCTTAATGATAGCGATTCCTGTTGTTATGGACATGATGAAAGCATTCAATCAAATTTTTATTATTTAGGAGGGATTATGATACAGTATTTATGGTTTAAATTAAACGAAAGAAAAGGTGAACTTGGTATAGGAACAATCATCAGTGTTGCCATTGCAATTATTGTTGCAGGATTTGTGCTGATACCTGGGATGAGAGGATTTGCTCAAACTGTGATGAATAGTATGGATAGTTGGTGGCAAAATACTATTGAGTCCAGCATCTTTCCATCGTCATAATGGAGATTTCTAGTATACTTGTGATGTCTTTGGTGATTATCTTGATGTTAATGATACTGGTTTTTTCAATGGAACTGTTGATACCGATTCAATTAAAATTTGAAATGAATGGTATTTGTAGGAGTTATATATATAAAATCGAATCCAATGGTGATTTAACCAGTGAGGAAAAAAGTGATTTTACTGATGCAATAGAAAAACTGGGTTTAAAAGATTTAAATATTAAAATTACAAAAGATGGTAGTCGTTATGGGGATAAAGTAGTTGTATCCATTTCAAGTGTGTACAATCATAATCGTCTAATTGATGTATTCAACAGAAAAAAAGAAAACATGGTGTTAAAGTATGAAAGAATTTATTATATTAGAAAAATTGAAAACTAGATCTGGAGAGAGTAGTTTGATGATTATTCTTATTTTTGCAGCGATTCTCATATTTGTAATGTTACCTATAACAGCTTTGATTTTTGAAAGAGGTTTGGTGAAGTTAGCTGTACAAGAGATTACTGATCAAATTGATATGACAACATTTCAAATTTACCAAAACATTGAAATGTCATCGTTTAGTCAGTTGAAGCTGGATACAAAATCAGAGATTGTAGAAAAAATGAACAAACAACTTTTGATAGAACATCCGCAAGTAGAAGAAATTGAAATTGTGGATGTGACGATGATCCATTCTGAGTTTTCAATGATGTCACTTGAAATCGAAATAACAATGAATCCAACACTTTATAGATCGTTCTATAACCTAAACAAATCATATAGCATGATGTACTCAGTCTTATTACCTATAGATGGAGAAAATTAAGATGAAAAAAGTTGTAATTAAAATAGCCATTCTTAGTATTATTTTTTTGATGCTGCTGATGGTAGAACATGTTGTTGAAGATAAGAATGAGATGGAGGAAGTTTCGGTATACTTGACCGCTATGCCTATTGAAGTTGGTACACAAATACAAAATAATATGTTAAGAGAAGTGATGATTCCCAAACATTTGCTATCGGAGTATATTATAAGAGAAAATATCGAAGGGTACATGTTGTTGTCAGTTGGAGAGGGTGAATTTTTATATGAACATCAAATCAGTGATGTTTCACCACTGAAACTTAATGAGACACAACGCATGATAACGATAAAATGTTCTATTATTGAAAGTAATGGTTGGATTTTTCAAATTAATGATATTGTAGATATAGTCATGGTTCATAACGATGAAAAAACTGTAATTGAAAATGCTGTTGTCTCTAGAGTATTTGATGAAACACTAGGTAATGAAGCCATACCAGAATATGTTTCAGTTTTAGTTTCCGAAGAAGATGCGATGAAATATTTTCAGAAAGTATTCAATTCAAAAATATTTATAAGTCACAAAAGTCAGGAAGGCCTATAGCCTTCTTTCGTTGTATACGACTAGATTTATATGGTACAATAAACATATGTCTGATACAAACATGGAGGTAAGTATGGATAACCAACAGATATTATTGAATGATTCAACATCATTAAAACAATATTATTTTGCACTAGAATATCTACCAATATATGTTGTCAAATTGAATTTGGAACTGAATGTTATATGGGCGAATCATTATGCAAAGGATTCTGCTGAGCATTTATTAAATCATAGGTGTTATAATAATTTTAATCCAGATATGGAGCAGTGTACATTTTGTCCAGTAGTCAGGTCAATTGCTTCTAAACAAACAGAGATTTCTTTAATTGAAGTAGTTGATGAATCAGACAAAGTTTATGAAGTAACCGCCATTCCAACATATGATGAAGATGGAAACTTAGATGGTGTATTTGAAGTTAGACGAGATGTAACCGTATTAATTAATCATCAAAAAACAAAAGTGGATGTGAAAACAAAAAAAAGTAAAGATGAATTTTTTTCAGCAGATGATTTATTGGATATTGTATCCAATGAACTAAGGGAGCATTCTGAAAATGTTTTTAAAATGCATGTTAGAATTGCTTCAGGTAAGTTGTCGCAAGATCAAAAAATTAGTTATGCTGGCATGAGAACATCTTTAGTAAAAATGCAAAATATCCTTAACAATATCAGTACCATGAGAAACATGAATAAGGGTGTCATTAAGAATTCTAAGAAAAAAGCTAATTTGAAAGATTTGATTATAGAAAAATTTGATTATTATAGAAGTAAATCAGATTTCAATGGTAATAATTTTGATTATAAATTTGACTCTAGTATCCCAAACAAATTGGTTTTTGATAAGACAAAAATGGAACTCATTTTGTCGAATTTAATTGATTATAGCATGACTCATACCAATAATCGTTACATCAACTTAATGACGACTTTAGTGGATGAGACCAATGAACATGTGAAAATCAATATAAAGATTAAAAATATTGGCTCTATCTCAATTCATGATATTGTAGAGAAGGATTTGGATACGTATATTAAAAATAACTTGGCTTTAAGTGTGATGAAAAATCTTGTAATTAATTTAGAGGGACAATTTATGATGACACCAGTAAGTGGTTATGGTGTTGATATTGAAATGATTATTCAACTGAAAAAACCTTTTGCGGCTTCTAGATTACCAATGTTTAACAGGATTACTGAAGAGCTTAGAAATAAAAAAGAAAAACGCATATTAAACGAGCCAACAGGTAAAAAGAAAATCTTGATCGCTGAAGATGAACCAATTGGTCGAATCACTTTAGAGCAAATGCTGAAGAATGATTATGATGTAATCTTTGCAAAAAATGGTAAACTGGCAGTAGAAAAGTATTTTAGTGAAGAGCCTGATTTGGTGATCATGGATATTATGATGCCGATTATGAACGGATTTGATGCTTTTGATCAAATTGAGAGAAATAGTATTACAAGAGTACCAATTATTGCTTGTACTGCCAAAGTTATAAATTCAGAAAAAGAATACCTGAAAAGTTACGGATTTGATGATTATATAGCCAAACCAGTTAATTTAAAAACATTAAGAGAATTAATCAATCGACATATGTAAAAAGATGATGTAAACCATCATCTTTTTCAATGTATAAAGTCATGATTTGTTATATAATATAAATGTGTATATAATATAGTATTATGACATGAAAGGAAGACCAATGAAATTTAATTTAATAGCAACAGCAACATTTGGATTGGAAGCCGTTGTTGGAAAAGAACTGAAAGATTTAGGATTTGAAAATGTTGTTGTAGAAAATGGAAGAGCATTATTTACAGGAAATGAAAAAGATATATGCAAAGCAAATATGTGGTTAAGATCAGCTGACCGTGTGTTTATTAAAGTTGCTGAGTTTAAGGCAACCTCTTTTGAATCATTATTTAACAGCGTTTATGAAATACCATGGGAGTTATTTTTACCAGTAGATGCTGAGTTTCCTGTAAATGCAAAATCGGTAAAATCAAAATTATTCTCCTTATCTGATATTCAGAGAATATCAAAAAAAGCCATTAGTAAAAAACTGGGTACTATATACAATAAGGAATGGTTGCCGGAAACAGGACCAAAATACCCACTATTAGTTGGTATTTTAAATGATACTGTAACGGTGAGTATTGATACCAGTGGGGTTGGACTTCATAAGAGAGGCTATCGCGAGAAGGGACATAATGCACCGTTAAAAGAAACGTTGGCTGCAGCACTAATTATGATCAGCAGATGGCAAAGTAAAATACCTTTGATTGATCCATTATGTGGAACCGGGACAATTGCAATAGAAGCAGCATTAATAGGTAGAAATATTGCACCTGGTTTATCAAGATCATTTGCTTTTGAATCGTGGCCATTGATTCCAGATGATATTTATAAAGCTGTAAAAAAAGAAGCATATGATAAAATTGACAATGATACACCACTTCAAATTGAAGCATACGATATAGATCCTATGGCAATTAAAATTGCTCGACACAACGCAGAGATTGCTGGTGTTGAAGAGGATATTCATTTCCAAGTGAGAGATGTAAAAGAGTTGAGTTCCAATAAGATGTACGGTTATGTGATTACCAATCCACCATATGGAGAAAGATTAAATGAGATAGAGGAAGTTGAAGCTCTAACAAAAATTATGGGTCAGAGATTTGAGATATTGGATACTTGGTCAAAATATGTTTTTACTGCTTTTGAGGACTTTGAGAAATTCCTGGATAAGAAAGCGACAAAAAACAGAAAATTGTATAATGGTAAACTGAGATGTTATTACTATCAGTACTTTGGACCAAGACCCCCTAGAAAGAAGGATTAAAGGTATATGGCACGAAAGAAAAAGCCATTAATTAAGAGATTGGGATCCTTGTTGTTATTTGTAGTTATTACTCTTATTGTATTTAACTTTGGTTTCTTATGGAAACAAAGCATGATAGCAATAGGTATTGCTGATTTAAATTGGGAGTCAATAAATAAGATTAATATTGATTTGGATCAGGACTTGGAAAATAGAGCACTTGTTTTTACTTACAACGAAACGGTTATTGTAAGTACCAATAGCGAAATTAAACTTTATGATGTCAATGGAGAATTTATTGCCGCAAGGAAAATTAACAGTGATTCTACTAGAATTATTGGAATGCCTTCTTATTTTGTTGTTTCTGATATTCAACAAGGGAATATCTTTGTTCTAGACTATCTTGGAAACACAACAGGAGAAATAAAAAATCTTGGACCTATTGAGGATATTATTTCAGCCAATGATAACCTCTTTGTTGTGATTACACTGGATAATGAACTTAGTGTTTATAATCATGAAGGTGTTTTAATCTCCAATGTACAACTGCCAACAGGTGAGCTACTTGGGCTTGATGTGTCAAAGGATAAAGCTCAGGTTATTGCAACGATCTTATCTTCTGATATGTATCAATTCAATTCAAAAATTATTACATTTAGTATGGCGAGTAATCTCATGATAGGTGGACATAATAATTATGGTGATATTGTTTATGGTGCAAAGGTGTACGATGATCATATTATGATTGTAGATACCAATGGTAAGCATGCTTATCGGGTAGGGGATTCAAGTGACTATACTTGGGATAGACCTCGTGATGGTGAACTGCTTTATTTTGAAATTGATAACAACGGTTCAATCTTTGAAATAGTAAAAAAAGATGATATTAATATGACAGATTACTTTTTAACAGGTGTTAATAAAGATGGTAAAGATATATTTAAAGACATTAAAACTCAGAAATTTAATAAAATTGTATTAACACAAGGTAAAATTTTATTACAGAATGACCGTTTGCTTGAAATATATTCAAGTGATGGTATACTTCTAGCATCATACGAAAGTAATAAGAAAATAAATGATGTAGAATGGCTAAATGAGGATAGAGTGATTATTGAATTCAATGATTTTATCGAAGTCTTAGAATTAGCCTATTAGGAGTAGATTATGAATTGGTTAGATATAGCGGTTCTTTTGATACTGATAATTAATATTGGCTTAGGTTGGTTTAGAGGATTGATTAAGTCGGTTGTAAATATTGTTAGTGTCGTCGCTGGTTTTATTTGTGCAAAATTATATTACATGACGATGTATGTGTTCTTAAATGAACGTTTTGATTTATTGAATAAAGTTAGAATCGGTATTCAAGATACATTTCAGAATGTTCAGCTGCCAGAACTATCAGAAGTACAAACTTTGTCAACGGATCAAATTGTAGATCAGTTGCCACAATCTGAGTTTTTATCATCACTGGTAAAACAATTTGTAGAAAGTGATAACTTTGATCAGATCATACAAACGAATGTTGATAATTTCAGCGAATTGTTTTCTTCATGGTTAGCGGAAAAGTTATTGACTATTATCAGTATGATTGTAATTTTCACTTTGGTATATTTAGGGATTCGAATCATCGGATATTTACTCAATACAGTATTCCAGTTGCCGGTTTTAAATGGTGTTAACAAATTGTCTGGGTTTTTATTTGGATGTGTAAAAGGTGTTTTCTTTGCCATGTTACTCGTTCTGGTTGTTGTGATTTTAAGTCCTGTGTTTAGTGATTTTAGGATGGTTGAAACATTGGAAACATCACAAATTGCTATTTATTTTTATAAATATAATATTGTAATGTATATATTTGAAGGTTTTATATAAGGAGGTTCTATGCAAACAACAGTAGATGCAAGAGGATTGGGTTGTCCGGTTCCTGTTATTAAAACAAAAAAGGCGTTGGATGCAATTGCTGTGGGGAATGTACTAACAATTGTTGATAATATGATTGCAAAAGAAAATGTTACAAAACTAGCAAAAAGTTTACATTTTGAATGTCATGTTGTTGAAGATAATGGTGAGTTTTATATCGATATTTCAAAAAATACAGATACCGAAACAATAATTGAGAAGAAGGGTGATTTCTTTGATTCTGTTGTTCTATGTGGGTCTGATAAATTTGGAGCTGGTGATGACGATTTAGGAGATATTCTAATTAAAGGGTATTTCTATACGTTAAGTGAACTGGATGTAGTTCCACAAACCATAGTTTTTTTAAACTCAGGTGTAAAATTGGCAACTGAAGGATCAAAGGTATTAAAAGATCTTAAAGCTTTAGAATCAAAAGGTGTTGAAATAGTATCATGCGGTACGTGTTTGGATTTTTATGGATTGACATCAAGTTTATCAGTGGGTGGTATTTCAAATATGTATACGATAGTTGAACATCTCAATAACAGCATGAAAGTGATTAAATTATAAATGGAAAAATCATATTTGGTAATAACATTTGAGTCGACGCATAAAGCGATCAAAGCTGAAAAGACTCTTGAGGGAATAGAAATCGAAATCATACCAACGCCTAGACAGCTTAGTGCAAACTGTGGTATTTCGATAAAAGCCTTAACAGAAGATCTAGAGAAAATAAAATCTTTGATGGGAGATTCATTTGGTGATATGAATCAATGTTATGAAGTATCACGTTTGGATGATACCATGAATTTCAAAAAAATATAGGAGGTACTATGCCATTAAATCTTGCCGTAGGTGATATTATTACGACAAAAAAGAATCATCCATGTGGGAGCCATGATTTTGAAATCATGAGAGTTGGTATGGATTTTCGAATAAAATGTACAGGTTGTGATAAGCAAATTTGGATAGAACGTCGAAATTTGGAAAAGAGGATTAAAAAAGTTTTAAGAGACGGAGAACCTGTAGATAAGCAGAGTTTGGAAATAAAAAATTCGTAAAAATAGTTATTGAACTCAAAAGAGTTTGGTGATATAATGTGATGATGTAATAGAAATGACTATTACTCTCTGCCCTGTTTTGGGGCCAATCAGACCATAGGGAGGTGTAATTATGAGAAAGTATGAAACTCTTTTCGTATTAAAGAACAATATCGAAGAGGCTGCTCGTGTTGCGTTAATTGAGAAATTCACTGGAATCATTAATAACGACGGTGAAGTGACTAACGTTGACGAGTGGGGAACAAAAAAATTAGCTTACGAAATCGAAAAATTAACTGAAGGTTATTATGTATTAGTAGATTTTAAATCAAGCACAGAGCTTCCAAGAGAACTAGAAAGAAATTTCAAAATCTCGGATGATGTTTTAAGATACGTGGTTATTAACAAAGAAGAAAAGTAGGGTGATATCATGAATCAAGTCATATTAATAGGACGTTTGACAAGAGACCCTGAATTGAGATTTATCCCAAATAGTGGTACAGCTGTTGCAAGATTTAGTTTGGCTGTTAATAGAGAATTCAAAAAAGAGGGTCAACCCGATGCTGATTTCTTTAACATTGTTGTATGGGGCAAGTCAGCAGAAAATTGTGCTAACTACTTAAAAAAAGGTAGATTGGTAGCAGTTAATGGCAACATGAGAAACAACAACTACGAAGATAAAAATGGTGTTAAGCATTATAATATTGAAATTGTTGCTAATAGAGTTGAGTTCTTAGAGTGGGGAGACAGTAATGGTCGTCCACAGCAAAACCAACAACCTCAAAATCAGGGGTATAACCAACAACAAAATTATAATAAACCACAACAACAACCATCACAAGGTCAACCGCAACAAAATTCTAATCATCAAGATGATTTTAATGGATTCCAAGCGATTGATGGAGACGATGATATTCCATTCTAGAGGAAAAGGAGGGACAAAACATGGCTTTTAAGAAACCAGGAAACAGAAGAAAAAAAGTATGTCAATTTTGCGCTAGCAAAGATTCTCAAATAGATTACAAAGATGTTAAGAAGCTTCAAAGATACTTATCTGAAAGAGGTAAAATTTTACCTAGAAGAGTAACTGGAACTTGTGCAAAGCACCAGAGAGCTTTAACTATCGAAATCAAAAGAGCAAGAATCATGGCTTTATTACCATTCGTAAAAGGTTAAATATCAGAAGATCGGATTATCCGGTCTTTTTTTTTGCTTTAATTTGCGCTATTGATTAAGAATATAAAAACAATATGCAAATCATATTAAAAATTTAAATTATTATGGACAGAGTCTGATATTAATATTATCTTATTAATATGAGGTTCTTATGTTTGATGTTAATAAAAATCCTTTAAGACAAGATATGAAGATTGTTTCTACTAAAGTCAAATCATATAAGGTATATAAACTGGAGCCTGTTATTTATTTTGGCTCAGGTAAAGCTACTGGCATAACATTTTTTTGATAAAATGGACAAGTTGTTCACAACCATTGAGGATTGATATGAAGATAAAATCGATAGAACCTATTAATGAATTGAAGTATTTAAGAAGTTATAAGATCAAGTATGCGACTAAATCAGGTCAAGAAAGAGATTGGGAAATTGTGTCTAGAGGTGATACATCTAGATTGAAAAAAGAAATTTTTAATCATCAGTCGTTTACGGATGGTGCCATGGTATTTGCAACCAATCTAAATAAAACGGATGTTATTATGCTAAAAGAATTCCGTGTATCAGCAGGCCGTCCGATTTATATGTTTCCTGCAGGTCTTATTGAATCTGGAGAGGATATAAAAAACGCGGCCAAAAGAGAATTTAATGAAGAAACAGGGTTACATCTTACTCCGTTATATGTTGAACGTGAACGGTATGTCTCGGTTGGTATTATTAATGAACGAGTCAATGTTGTATATGGGACATATTCGGGTATACCAACAAAAGATTTTCAAGAAGACAGTGAAGACGCTGATATTATCATTGTTGATAAGAGCGAGGCAAGAAGAATATTGGAGGAAGAAGAAATTTCAATACGATCAGCGATGTTACTTCAAAATTTCTTTAAGATCCATCCTTTTTTTGACATAGAAACCTCGTAGCAAAGAAGAGATACATGATATAATTAGGTATTGATTAAGTTATAATCTGAAAGGAGTTCCTATGGATTGGAAAAAAGAATTTGAAGAAGGACAACAATTAACTAGAGATCGTCGTTACGAAGAAGCTGTAGAAAAGTACAAAGTCATTATTGAAGGCAGTGAAGAGGAACCAAAAGTTTATTATTGGGCATTAAAACATTTTGCTGATTTAGCTGGATTTATATATTTTAAGGATTATTTCAGAGCGATTGATATGTATCAAAAGATTATAAGCGAGTATGAAGAAGAGGATGGTTTGTATGAATGGTGTCAGGTAGACATGGCTAAAACATATATGATGTGTGGTATGGAAATGTTTGAAGGTTATGACAATGTTATGGATATGCTAGAGCCGATGGACGAAAAAATGGCTGAGTATATTGAAAACATGAAAGAAAAAAGAGATGATTTTTTTACAGATCGTGCAGAGATTATCTATAAAAAGAGAATGTAATAGGAGTGGCTTAGCCACTCCTTATCTATTGTTATCCATACCCTTATTGGCAAGTTCATCTGCTAGATGGTTCATCTCTGTAAGATATTTATAATCTTCCATTGAAATATTTTTTTGACTACAGAATTTATTGTACCATTTGTTTAGTTCGCTGGTCTTAGAGATATCCAAATGTCCTTTGACTTTAAAAAACTCTACTTCTGAAAAAGATCTGACAAGAGCGATTAATGATTGCCATAGTTCTTGATTTTCAACCGGTGTTTTTTTAGATGTTTTCCATCCATTCTTTTCCCAATTGAGATACCATTTCTTCTTAAAACATTCCACAACATAAGCACTATCAGAATAGATCTCAATTGAAACCTCAGTGTCTTTCACCAATTTTAAGGATTCTATGACAGCTAATAACTCCATTTTATTATTGGTGGTATTCTTCTCACCACCATAAACTTCTTTTTTATGTTCACCATATTGAAGGACTGCACCATAGCCGCCTACATTCGTTTCATGCTGGTTGCCAGAGCAGGCTCCATCTGTGTATATGTATATTTTTTTCATGATCATCACCTCGGAGTTATTATATCATATTATCATTTGCATCGTAAATTATTTAAGCATATAATAGATTTAGCAAAAGAAAAGGGGACACTATGGATAACTATGATTACAATATATTAAATGAATTACAAAATAACGGCAAGCTTAGCATTACAGAATTGGGACGTATGATAGGCTTATCTACCACGGCTACAAAGGAACGTGTAAAGAAGCTTGAAAATGAAGGGGTTATCAAAGGTTACTCTGCGATTATAGATGCCTCGAAAGTAGGTATAGATTTAACGGCTTTTATTACAGTACCTGTCGGAAATTTGGAAATAAAAGAAATGTCAGATAAACTTTCAGAGATGAAAGAAATTGTTGAATGTCATAAAGTAACTGGTAATACATGTTTTTTGGTAAAGGTTAGAGCTAGAAATTCGTCACATTTAGAACATTTAATTGATGAGATAAACAAATTTGCTAAAAATACTTATACCTACCTGGTTTTATCTACAGCGAAAGATGAACAAAGGATACTGATCGATGAAAATGAATTTACGAGTGATGAAGCTTAGCTTCATCAATTTTTTTAATAAAACGTAAGATTTACTCTGCTGATTTTCGGTATAATAGTAATAGGGAGGAGATATTAATGAAAAAAATAATTGTATGTATTATATTTTTGATGAGCTTTACTATGTTAGGCTGTCAGGATAATGGAGTTGAACTGGCATATGAAGAACCGGTAACTTTAGAAGAAGAGGTAATAGCAAAAGAACCTTTTACAGATCCATTATTAAATTACTATCAAATAGATGCGAGTTTAGATCCGGAAACGTCTATTATTACAGCATCACAAACCATTGAGTACACAAATAATGAGACCGTTGATTTAACTGAGATTTATCTTCATCTCTATCCAAATGCTTTTACAAAAGAATCTCAACCGAATCTTTTTGGTAACTCTGATGAAATGAGTGATTTGGGTGGTCAGATCGAAATAACATCACTATCAATAGATGGAAAAGAAGTTAATTTTCTAGAAGGTCCTACTACAACTTCAGTAGAATTATCTTATGCTTTTAAAAAAAATGAAACTTATACAATTGAATTAGATTATTTGGTTAGTGTATCTTCGACATCAGAAAGATTTGGTGTTGCTAATGATATTTATAATTTGGGTAATTGGTACCCAATATTGGCCGTATATGATGAAGAGGGTTGGAATGTGGATCCTTACTTATCCATTGGTGATCCTTTTTATAGTGATATGAGTAACTACGATATAAAAATGACAGTTCCAAAAGGTTATATTGTTGCAGGTTCTGGCTATATAGAGTCATTGAAAACATTAGAGAATAAAACTACTTATTCTTTTAGAGCCGATGGAATGAGAGACTTTGCGTTTGTTATTTCAAATCAGTTTGAATATATTAAATCACAACTCAATGATACGACGGTTTATCTTTATTATCCTAAATCTGTTAAAAAACATAAATGGTTAGAAGATGCTATGTTATTCAGTTTGGAAGCCATCAGTTCATTTGAAGAAATAATTGGAGATTATCCTTATAAGACTTACAGTGTTGTTTTAACGAACTTTCCCTCTGGGATGGAATATCCCGGATTAGTTTTCATTTCAAAAGGTTACCTTTTAGATTCTATTCATGCTTTAAGAACAGTGATAGTACATGAAACAGCTCATCAATGGTTTTATGGTTTGATAGGGGATGATGAAATTGATGAGGGATGGATAGATGAGGGATTAACCACATTTTTTACTGCATATTTTGAGATTGAATATTCAGGTGAACATTTCTACCAAGATACAATGAAGCGATATCAAAATCGAGTGAATGAATATGGATTTGATAATGTAGTTGTCGCAAAATCAGCAAAAGAATTTGATAATTGGGGTGATTACGGTGTTGCTGCTTATTCAAAACCCGCATTGATGTATCATGAGATTTATACAATTTATGGTGATGAAAAAATGAAGGCTTTTGCTAAGTATATATATGAACACTATGCTTATGGCATTTTAAAGGAAGATGATTTAAGAGAAGCGCTAATTGCGATTTATGGTGTAGAAATTAACGAATTATTAGATACATGGTTATATTAACTTGACATTAACTTAAAAACGCACTAAACTACTGATAATACATAAGTATGCTAACAATAGCATACTTATTTTTCGAGGTAGATTATGAGAGATATAAAAGAGTTAAGGAAAGAAATTGATGGCATAGATAAAGAACTTGTAAAATTGTTTGAAAAACGTATGTCTATAGTAGAAGAAGTTGCTATTTATAAAATTGAGAATAATAAGCCCTTAAAAGACCCGGCAAGGGAATCCGAATTGATTGAAAAAAATGTCAGTTTATTAAACAATCATAAATATGATCGTTTGTTAAGTGTGTTTTTTAAAGATTTGATGGAATACAGTAGAACTCACCAAAAATATTTAATGAAGAATGAAGTGATTGAGTTTTCGCTTCCAATAAAAAATCCGAAAGTTGTCTATCAAGGTGTAGAAGGTTCTTTTAGCAGTATCGCGCTAAAAAGTTTCTTTAAAGAAGGCTCTGAACAAGTCCATGTTAGGACTTTTGAAGAAACATTCAAAACATTGTATAATAAAGAAGCTGATTATGGTATTTTACCGATTGAGAATAGTTCAACAGGTGCAATCAATGAAGTTTACGATTTGTTATTGAAGTATCAAATGCATATTGTTGGGGACTTGTACTTGCCAATCAGACATCATCTGATAGGGTTTGAAGGCACTGATTTAAGTGAAATAGAAGCAGTATACTCACATGAACAAGGATTCAAACAAAGTAAGAAATTCTTGAGTCACTATGAGTGGCAACAATACTCATACACAAATACCGCTAAAAGTGTGATGCATGTGAAAGAACTTCAAAAGCGTAAATATGCAGCAATCGGCAGTAAAGAAGCTGCTGATGTATATGGATTATCGGTTTTAAAAGAAAATATTCATGATCATGATTACAATACAACACGCTTTGTAGTATTAGCATTAAAACCTATTAAAGTAAAATCGGCAAATAAAATTAGTTTGGTCGTAAGAGTGTCGCATGAACCGAAAGCTTTATTCTCCGTTCTTGAGATTATTGCCAATCATAACATCAATATGTTAAAGATTGAATCTAGACCAATTCCTGATAAACCATGGGCATATATGTTTTATATTGATATTGAAGGTTCGGTTGGTGATGTAATAGTCGACAAAACTTTAGAAGAGATTGAAACGGTATCTAATTCGGTGTTGATGTTAGGAAACTATTACAGCAGAAATGGAGTAAATGAATGAAAATCGCACTAATTGCACATGATAATAAAAAACCTAAAATGATACAATTTGTAAAAAATCATAGAGATATTCTCATTGAGCATAATCTATGTGCTACAGGAACAACTGGTAAAAAGATAACTGAAGCAACAGGTTTAGAAGTAGAAAGATTTTTATCTGGTCCTATTGGTGGAGATCAACAAATCGGTGCAAGAGTTGCACTAGATGAGATTGATATTGTTATATTCTTGAGAGATCCTTTAACTGCACAACCTCATGAACCAGATGTACTCGCTCTTTTAAGAGTATGTGATGTACATCAAGTACCACTTGCTACGAATGTTACTTCAGCAGAAATACTGTTATATGGCATGATTCATAAAGAAGAGTGGAAAACAATTAGAGATGCTTATTAATAAGAATGCTAACTTTCGTTAGCATTCTTTTCTTATAAAAAATAAGATTAAACTCTTGCTATTATGGTTTCTTTTAACTTTTTCTTTGAAGGCACTTTGCCTTTAAACAAGATTTCTCCGTTAATAACAAGTGTTGGTGTACTCATAACACCATACGCAACAATGGATTTAAGATCTTCTACTTTATCAACTTGTATTGTGAGTGTTTCCTCTTGTAATATTTCTAAAACCAAGTCATAAACTTGGTCACATTTTTTACAGCCTGTTCCGAGCACTTTTATATTCATATGTTACCTCCAATCTGTTTTTATCCATTATAACACGACAAAAGGCAATATTAAATATGGATAACCTGTGTATAAGTCTGTGTATAGTGTGGATAATAAAACAAGTGTTCGGTCGGAAATGTTGAAGTTATCAACAAAATTTGTGTATAGGTGCCTGGAAACTGTGTATAAGTGGTGAATAACTCAAGTTTTCTGACTATTCGCACAGAAAAAAGATAGTTTTGTATAAAATTTTGTGGATAACTTAAATCCTTAATGCTATTGTACACATGTATTGCATGTGTTATAATTCATTTGTTAAAACTTGATACAACGTATAAGGTGCCGTAAGGATAATAGGGAATGAGGTAATGCCTCAGCAGCCCCCGCTACTGTAAATAGTGATGATGTCTAAAAACCACTGGATAATATCCGGGAAGGTAGATAATCAGATGATCTATGAGCCAGGAAACCTGCCTTGTTTTGTAATCAGCTTCGGAGGGAAGTGACGATTGGTGAGTAAGAGACCAAGCTGATTCTTTTTGTGGATCAGCTTTTTTTATTTCCAATTTGAGACTTCTAAATTATTAGGAGGAAAAATGAAAAAGTTACTAAGTATTTTATTAATTATGATGATGGTGTTTACTTTCATCGGTTGCGAGAGCAACAGTGCAGTAGAGAACAATGCAACAACTGAAGAAGTAGGATACTATCCTGTTACATTTACAGACGGCATGGGTAGAGAAGTAACAATTGAATCTGAGCCAATGACAATTGTAACAATGGCACCGAGTATGACTGAAACAATTTATGCTTTGGGTTTAGGTGATCGTTTAGTGGGTCGTACAAATTATTGTAACTATCCAGAAGCCGCATTATCTGTTGAAAGCATTGGTTCTTTAAGAGAACCAAATTTAGAAGCGATTATTGCACTTAATCCTGATTTAATTTTAATGTCCACTCACGCGAGTGAAGAAGTACTGGCAAAATTGGATGAAGCAGGACTTAAAACTGCAATACTAACTGCTCAAGAGAGTTTTGATGGCGTTTATGAAATAGTTACTCAAACGGGTACAATTTTTAATGTTTCAGATCAGGCAACTGAGTTGGTATCAACAATGCAAGCTGATGTAACAACAGTTTTGAATTTGGTTGGAACTGCTGAGAAAAAAACAGTATATTATGTAGTTGGATTTGGTGAGTATGGTGACTATACAGCAACTGGTGATACATTTATTCATGAAATGTTAGAAATGGCTGGTGGTAATAATATCGCTGCTGATGGTAAATCTTGGTCTTATAACTTAGAAACTATTATTGAAAAAGATCCTGAGTACATTATTTGTTCTGAATTAGTTGATACAAAAGGTACACTAGAACAAACTGAAGGTTACATGGAATTGACTGCAATCAAAGAAGGTCGTTTGGTAGAAATCAACCAAGATTTATTATCTAGACAAGGTCCTAGACTTGCAGAAGGATTGAAAGCAATTGCTCAGTTATTACATCCAGAATTATTTGAATAGATATTTAAGACTAGGTTAACCTAGTCTTTCGCATTTAGAATAGATATAAAATTTACTATTTATGTAGAAATTTACTAGGAAAGAAGAGACTCATGATTAGAGATAAAAAGAAACATTTCTTAATAATTGGATTGTTAGTTGCATTGGGATTTTCAATTATCTTTGCATGTACAATTGGACCAGAGAAAATTCCTTTTACACATTCGATGAAATTGCTGCTCTCAAAAATACCAGGTATAAAAGAGTTGATAAGTTTAGAAGGTGTAAGTGAATCGCATGGTAGAATATTGTATGTTGTTAGAATTCCAAGAATATTAGGTGCGGCGCTTGTCGGTATGGCACTCGCGGGTGCTGGTGTTGTTTTTCAAGGTGTTTTAAGAAACCCACTAGCAGAACCCTATGTTTTAGGTATTAGTTCAGGTGCAGCTTTTGGTGCAACATTGATGATTGTTCTAGGTGTATCATTTACAGTTTTAGGATTAACAGCAGTTTCAGTAGGAGCTTTTTTCGGTGCCATTTTGACGATGTATATTGTTTATAATATTGCACGAGTAGGCATGAAATCATCCATTACCACACTTCTCCTTTCAGGTATTGCAGTAAGTTTTTTATTGTCATCAATGGTATCGTTGATGATTGCATTGAATAGAGACCAAGTCGAGAAAATTGTATTTTGGACGATGGGAAGTTTGTCTTCTGTTAAAATGTCTCATATAGATGTTGTCTATATTCCAATATTATTATGTGTTGCGGTTTTTATATTTTTCTCAAGAGACTTAAATGTGATGTTACTTGGTGAAGAGAGTGCCACATCAATGGGTATTGATGTGGTGGTACTAAGAAAAATACTTTTGTTTACAGCATCAGTTGCAACAGCTTTCAGTGTATCGATTAGCGGTATCATTGGTTTTGTAGGATTAATTGTACCTCATGCCATGAGACTTATTGTTGGACCGAATCATAAGTATTTAACACCTGCTTCAATATTGGCAGGTGCCATATTTTTAATTTTATCTGATACAATAGCTAGAACGATTATTGCTCCGGGTCAACTGCCTTTAGGCGTTATAACAGCAATTATTGGAGCACCATATTTTATCTATTTATTGTATCGTAATAATAATATCAGTAGGGGGTAAAATGGATTCTTTATCAATTAATCATTTGAATTTTTCATATGATCAAAAAAAAATACTGAGCGATATTACCCTAGAACTTGATAGTGGTGTATTCACCGGTATTATCGGCCCTAACGGATCGGGTAAAACAACATTTGCCAAGTTGATTTCAAAGTTGTTAAAAGCTGAAAAGAAGACAGTATATTTGAATCAACAAGATATCAATGATATAAAAATTGCTGACTTGGCAAAAAGTATGGCGATGGTTCCACAGGCTAGCAGCATCAATTATGATTTAACAGTTTATGAAGTTGTTTTGATGGGCAGAACCCCACATATGAAGAGATTTCAACGTGAGTCAGAAGCAGACTTCAATATTGTTAAAGAAGTGATGGTAGAAACCGATACTTGGGCATTTAAAGACCGTTTGATTCATCAGCTCAGTGGTGGTGAAAGACAACGTGTTATCATTGCAAGAGCATTGGCTCAAGAGCCAAAAGTCTTAATATTAGATGAACCAGTAACGTATTTAGATATTCATCACCAACTACAGGTAATGTCTTTGATAAAAACATTGTCGAGTACTCGAAATATGACTATTATCATGATTTTGCATGATTTGAATTATGCGTTAAAATATTGTGATCATGTTATCTTATTATCAGATGGTGAAGTATTCCAATATGGGAAGCCTGATGATGTGGTCACGATAGACCATATTAGGTCGGTTTATAATATTGATGTGAATATTATTGATCATCCAGTAACTAAAAAACCTATGGTTGTATTTTAACTCTCTTTGGAGAGTTATTTTTTTGTTGACATTGTATACCAAGAGGGTGTACAATGATGATACAAAGTATAGTTTTGTCTATAAATGTCCAGTGTTGGACAAGGAGAAGTTATGAAGAAAGTATATTCAGTAGATGAAGTCGCAGAAATATTAGATGTTTCTGTTAAGACAATAAGAAGGTATATATATAGCGGAAAAATCGCGGCTTCCAAAATTGGAGGACAGTGGCGTATCAATGAAAAACAGTTAGAGGATTATGTATTAAGTACATCAAGTGAACATGTATGTAATAGCCACGAAAATTGCGGCTCGGATGTTTCAAAGGATGATTTTTGTGTGTTTATGGATACCGATTATTTTAACTCAGATGATAAATTGCAATTGTGTACCATAGTAGATTATTACGTTGAATCGATAGATGATATTGCCAAGTTGTCAGAAACTCTTTTAAGAGTTGTAACAGAAGATGGTGTTAAAGGTGGGAAAGCACAGTTCAATTATGTTTATGATGAACCGTTAAAACGTGCGAGATTTGTTTTATGGGGTAGTGCAACATTCATTGCTAAGGCATCAAAATTATTGATGCCTTTTGAAGAGGAGAATCAAGATGAATAAAGAGTTGATAGTAGAAGGTATGTCATGTGCAGCATGCTCAAGTGCTGTTGAAAGAATCTTAAACAAACAGGCTTCTGTTGTGTCAGCAAGTGTAAACCTAACAACTAAAAAATTAAATGTAGAATATGATGAAAAGAATTTCGGTATACAAGAGATTAAGGATCTGATTTCGAAAGCTGGATTTGAAGCCAAGGAAATGACAAAACATGTTGTTATTCCTGTGGATGGTATGACGTGAGCTGCATGTTCTTCGACAGTTAGTCGAGTTTTAAATAAAGCTGCAGGTGTAATTTCTGCTGAGGTTAATATTGCCACAAATAAAGCAACGATAGAATACAATCCGACTGAGATTCGTTTATCTCAGATGAAACAGATCATTACAAAGGCGGGCTATACACCTTTGGATATAGAAAAAGTAAGGGATATCAATAAAACAGAGTTGGAAGAAAAGAAAATGTGGCGAGAGATGAAAATTGCTGCTGTATTTACTGTTCCGTTGTTGTATTTGGCTATGGGACCGATGATAGGGTTACCGTTACCAGAGTTTATCAGTCCGGACAGTAATTTGAGTTTATTTGCTTTGGTTCAACTAATTTTAACTTTACCTGTGATGTATGTGGGTAAACATTTTTATACTAAAGGTTTCAAAGCCCTGTTTAAAAGACTGCCAAATATGGATTCGCTGATTGCCATTGGTACTTCAGCAGCTGTTTTATATTCAATGTATGCGACTGCTATGATCTTCTCAGGTGATAAACATTTTATGCACAGTTTGTATTTTGAAAGTGCTGCGACGATAATTACTTTGATAAAATTGGGTAAAACACTAGAACATAGATCAAAGGGCAAAACAACTGCAGCTATTGAGAAGTTGATCAAATTGCAACCTAAAAGAGCTTTGGTTCAGCATGGTGAAGAGTTGATAGAAATGGCTGTAGAAGAAATTGAAATTGGGGATGTGGTTATCATAAAACCGGGTTCTGCTATTCCAGTTGATGGGGTAGTTATAGAAGGTGAAAGTAGTGTAGATGAATCCATGTTAACAGGTGAAAGCTTGCCAGTTGATAAACAAGACGGTTCTAAAGTTGTTGCTGCAAGTATGAACAAACATGGGCATATGAAAGTTAAAGTGACATCAGCACATGACCAGACTGTTTTATCAAACATCATACATCTGGTTGAAGATGCTCAAGGTAAAAAGGCACCAATTGCAAGACTTGCTGATATTATTTCTGGTTATTTTGTACCTGTCGTTATTTCAATTGCAATTATTGCATTTATTGGATGGATGATTGGTACTGGAGATCTGGAATTTTCATTAAGAATATTTATTGCTATCTTGGTTATTGCATGTCCGTGTGCATTAGGTTTAGCAACGCCAACTGCAATTATGGTGAGTACTGGAAGAAGTGCTGAATATGGTGTATTGATCAAAAGTGGTGAAGCGTTAGAACAAGCACATAAAATTGAAACCGTGGTACTTGATAAAACGGGTACAATTACAGAAGGTAAAATGACTGTGACGGATGTTGTATCAAATGGTATGGATAAAGATAAATTATTATACCTTGTTGCTTCAGCAGAACAAGGTTCTGAACATCCAATTGCTGCCGCTATAGTAAATTATGCAAAAGAGAAATTAGTTCAGCTTAAATCTGTTGAAAACTTCAAAGCCTTGCCAGGTTACGGATTAGAAGCTAATTTGGATGGTCAAGCGATTAAAGTAGGAAACGAAAGAATGATGAAAGATCTTGGAGTAATGGATCAATTGTCACATGAATGGGAACAGTATGCACAAGAGGGTAAAACACCGATTTTTGTTGTTATCAACAATCAACTTGTAGGATTTATAGCCGTTGGTGATACCTTAAAGGAAACATCGAAATCTGCTATTTTAGCATTAAAGGAAATGGGTATTAAAGTAGCAATGATTACAGGAGATAATAAGACGACTGCAAAAGCAATTGCTAGAGAAGTTGGTATTGACGAAGTGAGAGCAGAAGTTTTACCAGAAGATAAATCAGAAGCGGTTAAAACTTTTCAAAAAAATAGTATAACTGCTATGGTTGGTGATGGTATCAACGATGCGCCAGCACTTGTACAAGCAGATGTGGGTATTGCTATTGGTTCTGGAACAGATGTTGCGATTGAAGCAGCAGATGTTGTTTTAATAAAAAATGATTTAAACGATGTGGTAACAGCAATAAAACTGAGTAGAAAGACCATCAGAAATATTAAACAAAACTTGTTCTGGGCTTTCTTCTATAATATTATTGGTATTCCAGTCGCAGCGGGTTTGTTATATTTACTGGGTGGTCCATTATTAAATCCAATGATTGCAGCTGCAGCTATGTCACTTAGTTCAGTATCGGTAGTTAGTAACGCACTGCGTTTAAGAAATATGAAAATCTAGGAGGATATGATGAAAAAAACAATTTCAATTGAAGGTATGATGTGTGGACACTGCACAGGAAGAGTAGAAACGGCTTTAAAAGCATTGGGCGCTACGGTAATTGAAACTAGTGTAGAGTTAAAACATGCGATTGTTGAAGTCGATAATATTACAGATGAAAAATTAAAAGAAACAATTGAAGATGTCGGATATGATGTCTTAGGTATTGAATAAAAGAAACAGCCAAATCATAATGATTTGGCTGTATTTTTTATATTTTTTGACTTAATGCGATGAACTCATCGATTTCCTCACCAATTTCATTTAATGAGGCTGCCCAGAATGCCTTGTCAGTTACATCGACATCCAACTGCTTAGCCACATCTGCAACCGTCATTTTACCAGTTGATGATAAGAGAGTGTTCAACTTTGGTACAAACTCCTCACCCATAGTTTTATACTTGGCATACAAACCTTTTGCAAATAATAATCCGAATGCATAAGGGAAGTTATAGAAATCCATATCAGGAATATAATAATGTACCTTGTTCATCCACATGTAAGGATGAAGTACATCAGGATCTAAACCATCACCATAAGATTCTTTTTGAGCTTCAATCATCAATGTTTTGATCTCCTCAGGTGATAAAGAACCTTCTTTTCTTCTTTCAAATAATTTTGATTCAAATAAGAATCGAGAATAGATATCGACAATAACTTGCGAGTATCCTTGTATCGCAACTTCAAGGATACTGACTTTCGATCTCGAATCCGCTTCTTTTAAAGCGGCTTTCTTTACTATGGTTTCACAGAATATTGAAGCCGTTTCAGCCAAAGGCATTGGTGAACCAATATTTAAAGTGGCTTCATTAAACAGATTGTAGTTATGGAAGCCGTGCCCAAGTTCATGCGCCAAAGTGATGGCATTGTTTAACTTTCCCGTATAATTCAAAAGAATTCTGCTTTCCTTCAAAGAAAGTACCGGAGCGCAGAAAGCACCTCCACGTTTTCCTTTTTTGGGTTCAACGTCAATCCAGTCATTATCGAAAGCATCTTTCGCGAAATCATGCAGTTCAGTTGAATATGTCGCAAATTGATCAAGGACCAATTTCTTACCCTTTTCATATGGGTAAGTGATGTCACTATCCCCAAGTGGGGCAAATACATCATAGAAAGGCAGACCGTTCTTATGACCCAACAGTTCAGCTTTTCTTTTGTAATAAGATCTGAATTTCGGAAGTGAGTCTCTCATGGCATCCAACATGGTATCTAACGTTTCCTTGTTCATCAATGAGGTGATAAGCGTCTTTTCAAGCGGAGACTCATATCCTCTTAACTTGCAAAGAGTCAAACTTTCACCTTTTATGCCATTTAGTGCTGCTGCTGAGGCTTCTTCATGTTTCTTGTAAGCCATCATTTCAGCATCATAACCAATCCTACGTTTTTCTGCATTTTTTTCAAAGGCAAGGTTTCTAATGGCTTGTAAAGGCATGGTTTCAGTCTTGCCATCTATTGTGACCTCTTCAGTGATGCCAGAAGAGGTTTTTTTCTGAAGTGTATCCCACGCCATTGAACCCGTTTGTCTCATTTGTGAAATGACTGTTTCAACTTTTTCATCCAAAGAATACTTTGCATTTTTGACCATTTCGTTCAAGTAAAACTCGTATTTCTTTAGTGAGTCTGATGCATTAATGAGTGTAGTGAGATCTTTTCTTTGACATAACCATTTTTCAAAGATAACTTTTGAAGTTACCAATGAAGCAGTTAAACTTTGTACTTTTTGTAAATTTGATAAGGCTTTTGTGTTTGCTGTATCAGTAGAGAAGGAAAGGTGGGAAAATAGTAATACGGGTTCAAATACCTCCCTTGTCTTTTCAGCTTCTTTCAAATAAGCTTCAATGATTTCTATTTCAGTCTTATCACTGTCGAGTATGGTCTTAACAGTAGCTGTCATTCCTTCGGCCAAGTTGATGCAGTTTTGTAGTTCCGTTAGAAATTTTTCATCTTCAAAAGATGTGTACATTTTATCCAGGTTCCAAGTTAAACTCATAAATACCTCCTAATTATTTTGATATACGAAATATTACATTAATAGTCTATCTCAAAATGAAAGAAAGTTCAAACATAAGCAAAATAAAAAACATACTATAAAGTATGCTTTGGAATATCAATTTTTACTTGGTAGAATTTTTCGTTGAAGACTTCTACAGAGATGTTGCCACTGTATTTTTCGACAAGTTTATGGATAATGCCAAGGCCCAAGCCATGATTTATTTTATCTGACTTTGTTGTAAAGCCATCCACCATGAACTGATTCGGATTACTTTCCTGAAAGAATGCGTTGGTTACAATAAACACATAATCCAGTTGGTCTTCATTGATTGCGATAGAAATCATTCTCTCATTAGGTGATGCGATTCTTTTATTGGCTTCGATGGCATTGTCTAGCAAGTTGGAAAAGAATGAAACAATGTCAATCACAGAATGATTTGAAATGAGCAAACTTGTGTTGCAGTGAAACTCGGTTTCTATTAAATGATTTTTTGCCATGTCAAGTTTATGATAAATGAGAACATCAACTTCATCTGTACCCGTGTTGATTTCACGCAGCTTCTTTGTAGTCTGATCCAAATATTGACTGGTGTAGTCCTTTAGGTCATCATATTTTTTGTCATTAACCAGTTCATAGATTACCGTCAAATGATTTTTCATATCGTGTCGATGTTGGCGATACATTTTCAAATCACTTTCGAGATACTGGTACTTAAGCAACTCCATTTCGTTTTTTTCATGTTTTCGATTTAAAATGAAGACTTTTTTGAGTAAGTACATCAAAAATAAATTGGTAATCAAAAAGACTGAAGTGAGCACCGGTAAAATCATAAAACGTCTTAGTTCTGTACTAAAGGTATTAGAAAAAAGAGCATAGATAAACACAAATGCTGTTGAGTTTGTTATGAAATAGAAAATGAAATATCTATATAATTTTGATTGACTTCTTTGTGATTGCATAACCCCTACCCTATGATCATTAAATCTTCTCCATAAACTATATTACCATTATAATTCATATGGATTTCATTTAAAATCTTTTCTTTATAAATTAAATTATTCTTGGACATATCTTCTTCTAAAACATGTTCTTGCATAAACAACTGATGATACAAAACAAGTGTATTTGGTTGTACTTGCTTGGCGATACTTCCAAGTTCAACAGCAGAGGTATGAACACTACTATGGTATTTTTGCCAAGACTCTGAACGGGTTTTTAATCCTTCAGTGTAATACACTTCATGAATTAAGATATCGCAACCTTTAGCCCATTCTATCAAGTGTTTAGAAGGTGCTGTATCTCCTGAAACAACTATTACTTTATCGTCTGTTATAAATTTAAATGCATAAGATTCGAAATTGCCATGTGGTACTTTAAGTGCTTCTACTTTAATGTCTTCATTGTAAATCAATCCTTCTTTTATAGAATGGACATCCACAGTGTAACCCGTAGTATTGGCTTGTTCAAGCCCGTGAATTCTTTGTTGAATGTCTACATCATACGCCTGTAGTAGATGATCGGTCATTTTTTGTGTACCTTTTGGACCATAGACTTTAAGGGGCGTTTTTCTACCCAAGATCCATGGTGTTAAGATTAAATCACTGTAACCAAGGGTATGATCAGAATGGAGATGGGTTAGAAAAGCAGTATTAAGTTCATTGATTTTAATATCCAGCTTTGAAGCAATTTTATTTAGTTGTCTAATTAAACCAACACCGAAATCTACTAAATATACTTTGTTGTTGGCATAAATACCAACACAAGGACCTGATCTGTAAGGATCGGGATTAGGTGTACCTGTTCCGATAAGAATTACTTTCGTCATAAAACCTCCAATGACACAAGATAGAATTAATTTCAATAATTTACATTTGATTATATAAAAGATATAATAATATAGAACTATACTTTATTATATAATATATTTTCACTTTCATGTCATGTTACTTCATTTTCATGTACATTTTAAAAGTTTCGCGAAAAGGTGGAGTATAATATAACCATAATAAACAATCGTGAAGGAGGAATGAAAAATGACTTTGGAAATTCTAGATTTATCCATTCACATAGGTATCATTTGGATGGTTGTGGCAATCGCTTTTGCTTTGGCAGAAGGTTTTACATTAGGTTTGACATTTATTTGGTTTGCCGGAGGTGCATTACTAGCAATGATCGTGAGTTTTTTAGGTCTTGGTTATGTATTCCAGATATTTGCATTCATATTGGGGTCATCTTTAATGCTGATTTATACGAGACCAGTTGCTATCAAAGTATTTAAAATTGGCGCTACAAAAACCAATGTTGATAGTTTAATCGGTAAAGAAGGCATTGTAATAAAAGAATTACAACCGTTCACTATGGGACATGTTAAGGTAAAAGGTCAAATTTGGTCAGCAAAACCTGACAGTGAGATTGATATACCTGAAGGTCACAGAGTGGAAGTTGTAAGAATTGAAGGTGTTAAGTTGATAGTAAAGGATTTAGACGAGTAATTGAAATGGAGGGAATGATATGGGTCCTATTATTTTAGGTATTATCGCAGTAGTAGTTATTGTATTAATTGCATCAAACGTGAGAGTTGTACCACAGGCGCATGGTTATGTTGTTGAGAGACTCGGTGCATATGCAGGCACTTGGGAAACAGGTTTACACATCAAGATTCCACTAATTGACCGTGTTGCTAAAAAAGTAGTATTAAAAGAAAGAGTTGTGGATTTTCCACCTCAACCAGTAATCACAAAAGATAACGTAACAATGAAGATTGATACGGTTGTTTATTATCAAATTACAGATCCAAAATTATTTGCTTATGGTGTTTCTAGACCGCTGGTTGCTATTGAAAATTTAACAGCTACTACTTTAAGAAATATTATTGGTCAACTAGAGTTAGATGAAACTTTAACATCTAGAGATCTTATCAATACACAAATGAGAAGTATCTTAGATGAAGCGACTGATCCATGGGGTATTAAAGTGAACCGTGTAGAAGTTAAAAACATCTTACCACCAAAAGATATTCAAGAAGCTATGGAGAAGCAAATGAGAGCTGAACGTGAAAAGAGACGTGAAATCTTAGAGGCTGAAGGTAGAAAACAATCTCTAATCCTTGATGCTGAAGGTCGTAAACAGTCAGTAATTCTTGATGCAGAAGCTTCAAAAAGATCAAAAATCTTGGATGCAGAAGCGAAAAAAGAAGCTGAGATCAGAGAAGCTGAAGGTCATGCTGAGGCAGTTAGACAGATTCAAAAGGCAACTGCTGATGGTATCGAGTTCATCAAGAAATCTGATCCAACTCAAGCTGTATTAGCACTTAAGAGTTTTGAAGCAATGGTTAAAGTTGCAGATGGTCAAGCAACTAAGCTTATTATTCCATCAGAAATGCAAAACGTTGGTGCACTTGTAGCATCGATTACTGAAATTGCCAATACTACAAAAGCATAAATTAAAGCATAAATAAAAAGGCATTCAAGGATGCCTTTTTGTTATTTTTGATAAACAATTTTACCCGCTAAAATTGTTGTATGAATAGATGTGTCCAATATGTTGTTGAATATATTACCTTCTAGAATAACCATATCTGCAAAATATCCAGGCAGTAATCGGCCTTTTATATGCTCTTCATGTGATGCATAAGCACTCTCTACGGTATAATTATAAATGGCTTCATAGACTGTGATAGCCTGTTCTGGAAGGTAGCCATCAATGGGTTTGTTGTTGATTCCTTTTCTAGAAACCGCACAATGAATACCTTTTATTGGATCAGCTGAGTCGACAGGGGCATCTGAACCAAAAGACATTCTTAAATCTAAATCCATCATCGTTTTCCAATTGTAAGATGTATCTGCTAACTCTCCGACTCGTTGTCTTACAATATGAGCATCATAATCTAGGAATATTGGTTGCACATATGCCATAATGTTCAAGGCTTTTAAGCGTTCCAGCTGTTCTTTGGATGTAATCTGACAATGGACAATTCCGTGACGTAGCTCTGGCTTAGGAGTCAGTGTCTGTGCTCTCCCTATGGCTTCAATTGCAGAATCCAACATCTTGTCTCCAATACAATGTATAGCAGATGCCAAACCATGTTTATGTGCTTCATAGACATAATCATTTAATTCTTCCTGACTGTACATATGTATACCGATTTCATCTTTTGCATCATCATAGGGTTTGTTGAGCCAGGCAGTTCTACCACCTAACGAACCGTCTCCAAGTATTTTAAGCGGACCACATTTGAAGTAGTCACTGCCTTTATTTTGCTGATAACCCATTTTTAATTCTTTTATTAAACCCGATTTAGTTCTAAATAGAGATTGCTCATAAACTCTAACATGGAGAGACTTTTTTAGATCAAGTTCTATAAAACTATTAAATACCATTGGATTAAGTGCTTCTGAAAACACACATAAGTCGTCGCTTTGTACAGAAGTAATCCCTAAACGGTTAAGATATGTTGCACCCGTTTGAATCCATTTCTTTAAATCTTCTGTTGTTGGTGCAGGCATTTTTTCTGTAATGAGTTCTAAAGCATTCTCTTTAAAGATACCATTTTCATATGTACCACCATCAATGGCTGTTTTCTCCAATGAAAAACCGTATGTGTTGAGTAGATGACTGTTACATGTTGCAACGTGACCACAAGCTCTTCTTAAGAATATCAAGTGACTTGTAGATATTTCATCTAAATCTTTTGCTGAAGGAATATCTTTTATCTCAAAAAGATCTTGATTCCAACCTCTTCCTACAACCCATTCATCATGAGGTATATTATTTTCTTTGATATATGCTTTTGTCATTTCAACCATATCATTTTTTGATCTAGCAGACGATAGATCGACTTGACTAAGTGAAGCGCCTAATCCTAAGAGATGCATATGACTGTCATTAAATCCAGGTAAAACTATTTTTTGATTTAAATCAATAATTTGAGTGTCATCTGTTTTTAAAGCTAAAATATCATCATCGTTTCCTATTTGGATTATTTTATCATCTTTTATTGCTATAGCTGAGTAAATATCACCCTCAACTCTCATGGTGTATATTTGTGAATTATAAAGTATTAAGTCCATTTCATATCCCCCTATGATATAATGATACTTGAAGTTAAACTGTATGAATAGACCTAAAACATAAAAGAGGCATTTATGAAACGTACGATTGATATTTTAAAAGTAAGCCGATTGATGATTTCAATTTTAATTATCATAACCATTGTTTTTTATCTTTTGGTTGGTGATATATATGCTTTGCCCTCAGAAGATTTAATCATTACACTTTTATTCAGTATTTTTGTATTTTTATTAGGTTTTCAATATCACATAGAGAAGAAACAAGGTAATATAGCATTATTTCTTATGTTGTTTGCTGTGATGATGGCCATTATGTCAGCAATTGGCTTTATCTATTAATATTACAGAAGTTTTACTTTGTTAAGGATTGTTGACAAGGCTGTTACAAACTCTGGATTCATTATTTTTGATGGTATACTGTTCTTACATGAAAGGATGGTGACAATTAGATGTTAATGGTAGTATTAATAGTTATATTTGTTTATTTAGAGGTTTCAGGTAGAAAGGCGTCGAAAGGCACCGGAGCATCTGTGAACGAAGTTAGATTACATTTATAAACAAACAGGTATCTCGAAGTGATAAGCTTCGAGATTATTTTTTACAAAAAAGAAAAAGCACCGCCCATGCGGTGTTTTTTCTAATGAGATTTTTAGGAGTAAAAGAGAAATTCAAAATGAATTTTCAGCTATCAATTTTATATTACCCAGACATATGAATTAAAATCATCTTTTATTAATTTTTTTAAAAATATGTTATAATTTTTCTGAGGTGCTTATGGAAATTACAAAAAATGCATTAAACGAGTCAAATAAACTAGTAAAAATCAACAATTTAATATCAAACCTTGAGACAATCTATTCGAAAATCCCTAGTGGCGAATGTAATGGTTGTGCAAAATGTTGTATGGAATCTGTACATGCATTTTATATTGAGTTTTTAAATATTTATGATTATGTCACTAAAAATGATCTGTTGGAAAACGTTATGGAAAAAGTTGAAGACCATTATTTCAATGAATTGGTTGAAGTCAAGCCATGTCCTTTTTTAAAGGAAGACAAAACATGTTTAATCTACCCAGTAAGACCTTTAGTCTGTAGATTGTTCGGCCATGCAACAAAAGAAGTACATGAATCGAATTATGCTCATATATTAGAACAAAATAAAGCAGCTGACGACTATTTTTTTGAAAATTATGGCGTACACTTAAATGATGAAGTTGTTTTTCATAAAATTGAATATTGCGAACAATTTTATTGTGAAAAACCTATAAATGAAAACAAAAAAAATGAAATGATTGATGATATGTTCATGATTGACACGCAATTTCTAATGGAAGATATTTTATCGGAAAACATGCTGAACATGAGTATTACCAACTGGTTTATCTATACTAAGTATGCCGAGGAAGAGGCTTCTGAGAAAAGAATTTCCCACTTAACAAATGGTAAATAATAGGTTCACTAATCGTAAATAAAAACCATTGACAATATATAATTAAACCTGTATAATTATTGAATTTTCAGATAATTAATGGTATAATAATCCTAGATATATTAAAGGGGTGATTATATTGGCAACAAGGGCAACTTTAGGCAGTATCAGGAAACGTGTAGAGGCAAACATTGGTCAAGACGTAACATTGAGAACACATAGTGGTCGGAAGAAGTATTACACCAAACAGGGTAGGGTTATCGCAACTTATCCAAGTATATTTGTAGTGAATATTGACTGTGGTAAAGAATCGGAAAGACATGTATCATATACATATTCGGATTTGTTAACATCAACAGTTGAGATCACAGTAGATGAAACAAAACAGGGGTTATTAGCTTAGACTTTCAGTATGAAAGTCTTTTTACTTTTTTGCGAATATTGTATAATAGTAAAGGAGGTGTATGATGAAAAAAATTCCTAAATGGATGTATAATGTACCTATTGCTCATAGAGGTTTTTTTGATGCTTTAGCACCGGAGAATTCCTTGAAATCATTTCAACAAGCCATTGATAGAGGTTTTGCTATAGAATTGGATGTTCAGATATTGAAAGATCAGACACTGATTGTTTTTCATGATGAACAGTTAAAGAGAATGACTGGCGTAGAGGGGAATTTACTTGATTGCACCTATGATGACATTAAAGACTTGAGATTATTAACGACTGATGAAAAAATTCCTACATTCAAAGAAGTTTTAGAATGTGTTAATGGTCAGGTACCATTGATGATAGAGTTCAAGAATAAATTTTCAAAGACTAAATTAGAAGCATTAGGATATGAACAGTTAAAGAATTATACAGGTGAGTATGTGATACAATCCTTTAATCCCATTTCTGTTAATTGGTTTAGAAAACACGCACCTCATATAATAAGAGGACAATTGGCAAGTCGATATAAAAATAAGAAGATGTTTTTTATATTAAAATTTGTATTTAGAAATGTCTTAACCAACATAATTACCAAACCTGACTATGTAATTTATGATATCAAAGGACTCGAGACTCATATTGTACATAAGTTGAAAAAAAAGGGTATGCCTTTATTTTCATACACAGCTAAATCAAAATTAGATTATGACTATGCAATGGCTTTGGAGATACCACCATGTTTTGAAGGGTTTGACCCCGAAGCATAATCATACATGAACGAGAATATTTATTGACAACACTAAAAAATCATACTATACTAAGAACAATTTAATATAACTTATCAAGAGAGATGGAGGGACTGGCCCTATGATATCCGGCAACCAGCAGTAATGTATGGTGCTAAATCCAGCGGTGTAAACCGGTAGATGAGATTGTGCAGGATAAAACTCTTCTTCGGAAGGGTTATTTTTTTATAAAAATTGAATTTTTTTGGACAAGGAGTGACTATGAGATTATGTGAAAAGTTAGAAAAAAAAGAGAGTGGTATTTTATTATATGGTTTAACACCACCTAAAAAGAAAACCTCAGAAGAAAAAGTGATTGAAATTTCCAAGAGACAGATGGCTGCCGTGAATAGTATTGGTGTTGATGGTTTGATATTATATGATATCCATGACGAAAAAGATAGAATTTCTGAAGAAAGACCATTTCCATTCTTAGAGACAATAGATCCAGTTATTTATTCATCAAAGTATATGAAGGATCTTGAAGTCCCAAGAATAGTATATAGATGTGTTGGTAAATATTCTGAAGAAGAACTCACTAAATGGATGGAGGATGAAGCGCGTCTTGACCATCATACTGTTTTTGTAGGAGCTGCCTCTAGATCCCAAAATGTGAAGCTAAGATTAAATGAGGCCTATGCACTATACAACTCACCTGAAAACCCATTATCTTTAGGCGGTGTCTGTATTCCAGAAAGACACACCACCAAAGAAAACGAACATTTGAGAATGATAAGAAAACAGGAACATGGCTGTAAATACTTTATTTCGCAAGCTGTGTACAATGTAGAAGCAGCTAAAAACTTTTTATCGGATTATTATTTCTACTGCACAGAAAACGATATTGAAATGGTTCCAATTATTTTCACGATTTCACCGTGTGGTTCAAAAAAGACTTTGGACTTTATGAAGTGGTTGGGTATCAATGTATCCAAATGGCTGGAAAACGACATTTTGAAAGCGGAGAATACACTTGAAAAATCAGTAGAGGTTTGTATAGAAAACTTTGAAATTCTCTGGCAATATGCTAAGAAAAAGAATATCCCGATAGGGTGTAATGTAGAGAGCATTTCCATTCGAAAATCTGAAATTGAAGCATCTGTAGATATGGCAAAAGCTATAAAGAAAATTATGTTATAAATTCCTTAGACCTTATGTTATAATGAGTGTCGTGAGGTGAAAAAATGAATATTTCAGAACAAAAAAAATCAGATGTACTACTATTTATCACAGCATCAGGATGGGCATTAAGCACCATTATTATTAAGATGTTTGTTGAGAGTATTCCGGTATTTCATATTATGTTTGGAAGATACTTGGTGGCGTTGGTAGTCATTGTACTATTCAAGAAAAACGATATAAAAAAGATAAAGAAAGAAGAATTAAAACCAGGTGTGATATTGGGTGTTTTTACATTCCTAGCATTTACTCTGGCAATAATGTCCCTTTATTATACAAGTGCTTCAAAATCTGGATTCCTAGTCGCTATGTCGGTATTATTTGTACCAATAGCTACAACACTTTTAAATAAGAGACTTCCTAACAGATGGGTTATTTTTAGTGTGTTCCTATCCCTTATTGGTCTGTATTTTATCTCGGGAATGAACGGTGGTGCCTTTAATTTTGGAGATTTGTTAGCATTACTCTGTGCAGTGTCGTATACGGTATATATTTTGATTATGGATAAACATGCCAAACATATAGATGAATCTATTTTGGTGTTCATTCAATTTTGTGTGGTAACAGTCTTATCGTTTATTGGTATGATTGTATTTGAAGGCATTGATATAAGTGCATTTAAGATTGGTTTATTACCATTGATTGCCATTGGAATCGTTGGAACTGCAGCAACTAACTTTGCCCAAACAAAAGCACAAAAGCATGCTTCGCCTGAAAGTGTAGGGTTGATCCTTCTTGGAGAACCGTTATTCACTCTTATAATGGCAGCCTTTATATTAAAAGAATCCATTCTAATTGGTGGATTGTTCGGTGCAGGTCTAATTTTAGTTGCTCTTGTAATAACAGTGATTAAGGATATTTAAGACATACGAAGCATTAATCGAATATTTTAGAATTTACTAGTTCAAAGTGATGGTTTTTATATGAAATCCATCCTTTTTTTTTCATTTTTTGAAGCGCTCTCGACAATGAGGTTCTTTGTATTCCCATCCGTTCTGCCCATTCTTTTTTACTAATCTTGAGATCGAAAATATCACTATTATTAGAGAGTTTTACTTTTTTAAGATAATTAACAATCTGATCTTCTATACTGACAAATTTCAAGTTACGGATACGATGAGATAACAAGTCGCTTTTGTTGGCAACATCCCTTAAGAAATACTCTAAAAAGATTCTATTTGTTTGACAGAGATTCATGATAGTCTCTTTGTCAATGTATAGAATTCCTGTTGTTTGTTTGGCACTGATCGTCATTGGAAATGCGTTATCACTTGCAAACATTCTATTACCTCCAATGGTAGCTGCAGCTTCAAAAGAAGCCACGGTCATAAGATTGCCATCACTATCGATGTGTTCAATAACCGCTTCACCAAAAAGGATGACACCAAAAGTTTCGCAGGTATCTCCTGAAAATTTTATAATACTCTTTTCCGGATAAGTTTTTGTTGAATACTGTATTTTTTTTAGATCAACAGTTTGAAACATAGGGAACTCTTGTAAAATATTTTTCATAAAACCTCCAATTAGTTACCGTGGTAACTTTATTTGCTTGATTAATATTATACACTAAAGATACTTAAAAGAGAAAGGATGAATTATGAGTACAATAATTTTGATTGCATTAGCAGTTATTGCATTAGGGGTATCACTGAAAAAAGATAAGGATAAAACCGTTATTACCATCAAACAAGCTAGAAATATGATGAAGGGTATGCTTTCTGATATTGTCGGCATTCTGTTATTAATCGGTTTGGTGTTAACATTGATACCATCAGAGACAATAGAATCACTAATTGGAAGTGAATCGGGCTTTTTAGCTGTCATCCTGTCAGCTGTGTTAGGTACCATTACATTAATACCTGCTTTTGTAGCATTTCCATTGATTGGATCACTGAAATCAAGTGGTGCAGGCATAGTCACATTAACCGCTTTTTTAACCACTTTAACCATGGTTGGTTTTTTAACAATGCCACTTGAAATCAAGACCTTTGGTAAAAAGTTTACCATTGTAAGAAACAGTGTAAGTTTTGTATTTGCTATATTAATTGCATTATCAATGGGGGTGATTTTATGAAACTAATCAAGAAAAATAAGATTTTGATCGTAGCAATCATAGCTTATATTTTGGTAGCATTATTTAAACCGTCATACTTTGTTGAAGGTCTTATACAAAGTAAGTATTATTTCATAGAAATGCTACAAATTCTACCAGCAGTTTTTATATTAACTTCTTTAATTCAAACATGGGTACCCACTCCTGTCATCATGAAATACTTTGGTGATGGATCAGGTATAAAAGGGTATGGATTGTCATTTTTAATTGGTTCTTTATCTGCTGGTCCAATATACGCAGCTTTCCCTGTCTGCAAAACTTTGTTTAAAAAAGGTGCAGGTATAAAAAATATCATGATTATTTTATCGACTTGGGCAGTTGTAAAGATACCTATGCTTATCAATGAAGCAAAATTCATGGGTGTTGAGTATATGGTGGTTAGATGGGCACTCACTGTAGTAGCCATTATGATTATGGCCATGATTGTTGGTCGATTTTTAAAGCCATCAGATATTAAGATGACCATAGGGAATATTGTGATAGACGATTCCGTTTGTATACTCTGTGAAAGGTGTTTAAATGATTACCCTGATGTCATTATAAAAACCGATAAAGGCTTTGCAATACGTGATGGCAAAGAAGTCTCTGAGGAGATATTAAATGTATGTCCAGTTGGTGCAATAGGATAAAACTTAATGACACAAATTGTATGTTTATAAAGACAATAAAACATATATTATGGTATAATATATCTAATCAGTAGAGATTGGGAGGAAATATGCCAAGACCAACAAAGTGGCGGAAGATTTCTTTTATGCCGGAACATACTTTATTTAAACCATGTGGCGTACCAAAGAGCAAATTAGAGACTGTGACATTAAAATTAGAGGAACTTGAGGCAATGCGCCTAAAAGACATAGAAGGTTTAAATCAAGCAGAATGTGCAGAACTCATGTCTGTTTCCAGGCAGACTTTCCAGAACATTATTGAAAGTGCAAGAAGGAAAGTAGCACTTGCTTTAACCAATGGAAAAGGCATTCATATAACCGGTGGTAAATATACTTACAATATTTGTACCTATACTTGCCAGGCATGTGGAGAAGAATTTTCAATGAATTTTGAAGGGGAGGCAATATGCCCTGCTTGTGGTGCTGAAAATACGGAATGTCTAAACAAGGAAAAGTTCTGTAGGGAAAACTGTAAAAAAAATAGTCCGTTATAATCAGCTTAATTTTTGAGCTGATTTTTTTGTGTTTATTAAGGGTATAATGAATCAAGGAGATTTTATATGAAAAGGCTGCTCAAACAATTTCAATTGTATATCTTATTGATGTTCTTTTGGATGATCTTAAATGGTAATACAGACTTGCAGGTACTGATTTATGGTACTGTTTTTAGTGTGCTTATCATCAAGATGACTTATCATATCATGTTTGAACTGGATGATGATATCTTGAAACTGCCACCGGCATGGCGGTTCGTATGGTTTGGTTTGATTGTTGTGGTTTCAATCACAAGATCTTCTTTGCAACATGTTGTACGGATAATGAAAAATGAAAGCAGTTATACAACTTTCGAAGTGGAATTGACAACTAAGAATATCGTGATCATCACGTTGATAGCCAATGCGATTACATTAACACCGGGAACCATCACAATCAATGTATCGGATCAGACTCTGTCGGTTGTTGGATTCTCGAAATGTCCTAGTGATGTTGAAGAAATGAAAGCGGAGATTATTGGTTATCAAAAACCATTCTTATATAGGAGAAGATAATGTTAAAAACAACCATGATTGTTATCTTAATAACATTAGGTATTGTATTTATCCGTTTGATACGGGGTAAATCGATTTGGGAAAAATTATTATCATTGAATCTGATTGCCATATTAACAGTTATGTTAATCATTACTTATGCCATTGAAAATCAACTACAACTGGTCATGGATATTGCAATTGCCTATTCCATCATCGGGTTTCTGTCGTTGATCCTTTTAACAAAGTTTATAGCGGGAGGTCAAAAATGATAGCCAATATATTACTTGTTATCGCCATGTTTTTTCTGATTATTGGTGCAATAGGCATCAATAAGTTAGAGGGCATTTTCCCGAAACTATTGACCAGCAGTCTAATTGATACGATGGCCATGTTGGCTCTTATACTGGCTCTGATGATTAAATCCGGATGGAATAGCATGTCGGTGAAGCTGGGAATTGTGATGTTGTTCATATTATTGACCAATCCGGTTATCAATCATATTATTACACAAGCTGCACATGAGGAGCAAAAAAAATGATTAAATACACTTTGATGATTTTATTATTGAGCGTTACTTTGGCTATTGTATTTGAAAAAAATAATAAACGTATAATTATATTCTTTTCGGTTTTTTCTTTGATTGCCGCCAGTTTATATTTCTATAATCATGCACCAGATGTAGCTTTAGCTGAAATTTCAGTCGGTAGTGCCTTTATACCACTTATATTTCTAATTGCAATTTCTAAACAAAGAACATTCACTGTGATGAAAAGATCTGAGAGACCATTTGTGTATCAAGATTTACTTGTTGAGTTTTGTAAAGATGAAAACTTGAATCTAAAGTTAATTGATTCAGAAGAAGTATATGATGATGAAGCAAAAAGTATCCATGGTGCTTTTAGAAGGCAAGATATTGATGTCATAATAGATTACAATGCCAAAAAGAAACGTTACGATATGATATGTAAGAAGTCCAATGTCATGATTGATAAATTTGAGGCGTTGGCTCTAAAATATCATGGTATTAGAATCGTTAGGCTGATAGATGAAGAGACTATTGATTAGGTGAGGTTATGAATAAACTAAAAAAATTTGCAATTGCTCTTTTGATCATCATTATGCTGACTCAAATATTGGGGCATATTAACGGCGATAATCTGACTTATAATGACATAAGTCAATCCTATTATATAAGTAAAGGTTTACAAGAGACGAGCTCACTAAATCTGGTAACAGCAATATACCTAGATTATAGATTGTTTGACTCCTTCTTTGAAGCGAGTATTTTGTTAGTGGTGGTGACCGGTATTGCGTTCATGGCTATAAAAGATGAGGACTTACTATGACATATTCTAAAATTTTAATAACAATCAGTCGAATATTGCTACCATTTCTGATCTTGTTTGGTATTTACATTATAGTTAATGGAGATACGTCTGTAGGAGGTGGTTTCCAAGGTGGTGTAATACTTGCAACCAGTTATTTGATGTATTTTTTTATTAAGGATGCACATCCCTTTAATATCACCAAAATGCTAAAAATTGACAAGTACTTATTTGTATTTTTGCCATTGGTCATATTTATAGGATTCATCACTACAGGATATTTCTTTACCAATATAATTCCTATGGAGTATCCATATGCAGTCAGGAGAATTTACTTGCTGATACTGAATCTACTGATCGGTGCAAAAGTAGCCGTTGGTTTTGTATCGCTGTTTATAATTTTTATTGAGGAGGGTAACAGTTGATTTTTGATATGATATTAGCATTAGCAATCATCGGTGTTGCAATTTATGGCATTTGTGTCAGTGACAATATAATTAAATCAATCATTTGTTTTAATATTGTCCAAGCTGCCCTTATCTTATTATTTATTCTTCTGGCAGGATATTCGGGTGATCAAATTCCGATTATCACAGAAGCAACAACAAATATGGTAGATCCATTGCCTCAAGCGCTTATGATTACTGCAATTGTAATAAGCGCGTCCATCACCGCTCTTGCTTTGATGTTCAGTGTTAAAATTTTTCACTATTATGGTACTCTGAGTTGGACTGAGCTTAGTGAAAAGGATGTGAGTAAATGAATGGAGTTGTGCTCGTTTCAAAACTATTGATTTTTATTCCAATTGTGAACTCAATATTCATATATATCCTAAATAATAAATCGTTTAATTATAGTGTTTATTTGACCCAGTCCGCTGTTACTCTTGGAGTGGCTTGGTTATGGATGTCTTGTATAAGTGAAGGGATTATTAACTTTACTCTTGGAGGTTGGTCCAAGCAAATTGGAATAGAATTTAAAATTGATAATCTGAGTTTGATGTTTATGACAATGGCAGTCATCATCTGGTGGGTTGTCATAATCTATGCATGGCATCAGAAAAAATCAGATTTCAAGTTTCTGTTCTTCTTAATGTTTCTTGAGGGATGTTTTTTTGGCTTCGTTCAGGTTAATGATTTTTTTACTCTATTTGTTTTGATAGAAATTATTACAATCATTTCAGCAATTCTTATTTTGTATAAGAAGGACGGTATTTCTTTAAAGGCAGGACTGTACTATTTACTGTTCAATGGTTTTGGTATGATGATATATTTGTTTGGTATAACTCTGATATATCTTAAGGTAGGTACTCTGAATATATCACTTGTGAAAGTATATTTAATGCAACTTGATTTCATGTCTGTCGATTATTCGGTCATTCAAGTCAGTTTTGTATGCTTTCTAGTCTCAATGTGTGTAAAGGCCGCATTGTTTCCCGTGTATGATTGGTTACCTAGAGCTCATACCTCAGCTCCGTCTCATATTTCAGCGTTACTTTCAGGACTGTTGGTTAAAACAGGGATATATGGATTGATTAGAATAATGGATATATATGATATTGACAGTGCTTACACAATCTTGTTTTATTTAGGATTCTTTACTTCAATTTCAGGAATTTTGTTTGCTATTAGTCAGAAAGATATTAAAGCTATTTTAGCATTCAGTACAATATCTCAGATCGGTTTAATTATAATGGCCCTTGGAAATAATAGCGATGTCGGTACATTAGCAGCATATATGCATTTGTTCAATCACTTTCTATTTAAGAGTTTATTGTTTTTAGGAGCAGGCATCATAATCAATGAATATGGTGTAAGAAGAGTATCCGAAATAAAAGGTATAGGTAGAGCACATCCTCTTCTCACTGCTTGTATGTTAGTAGGGATATTTTCTATTACAGGTGCGCCGCTCTTTATAGGATCCTTAAGTAAGAACATGATAAAACTAAGTATGACCTCAGAGCTTCATTTGAATCTATATAGAATTATTAGTATAGGCACTTTGCTTTACTTCATTAAGTTTTCAAGAATCTTCTTTGGTGAACCTTCCAAGAAGATGAAGATTAATAAAGGCCAATTGACGGGTGTTCTTTTAATGACAATGTTTTGCATCTTAACATTTATAGCTGAACTGGATATTTTGCCATCTTTTTTGAGTATAAATGGTGTTTACAGTAATTCTATTACAGATAGTATCCATTATATTGAAAAAGGAATTTATAACAATCGGTATATATTAGAATACTTAGGCTATATGACTATTGCATGGATTTTATTGAAGCTGTTGGTTAATTCAGACTCTAAGTTCTGGCATGATCTACGTCATTTCAGGATGAAGTTTCAAGATGCCATTGTTTCATTGTTATTATTCTTTGTTTTGTTATTAAATTATATAAAATGATTGAATTCCTAGATGACAAATACTATTGTATTTATATAGTATGGTCAATCCACTATCACATGGATGGTTAGAACGAACATAATTAATGCTTCTATTAGTGCTCTTGTTTTATAGCTGAGCGTTAATACATTAAACGATTGTTGTACTATGAGATGGTTAGTACTTGGTGAAAAGGATATGTTAAATGAATAAAACCGTATTAATATCACAGCTGTTAATTTTCATTCCAATAATTATTTCTATCTTCATATATATCTTAAATAAAAAACTGTTCAATTATAGTGTTTATCTGATTCAAACAGTTATTACTGTCTTGCTGGTTTGGTTATGGGATATTTGTCTAAAGGAAGGTATTATAAGATTTACTCTTGGTGGATGGTCTAGGCAAAGTGGGATAGAATTTAAAATTGATAACCTGAGTCTATTGTTTATAACAATGGGAGTCATCATCTGGTGGGTTATCCTTATTTATGCTTGGAATCAGAAAAAAACAGATTTTAAGTTTCTATTCTTCTTAATGTTTCTTGAGGGATGTTTTTTTGGTTTTGTTCAAATCAATGATTTCTTCACTTTATTTGTTTTAATAGAAATCATTACAATTATTTCAGCAATTCTCATTTTATATAAGAAAGATGGTATTTCCTTAAAAGCCGGACTCTACTATTTATTGTTTAATAGTTTTGGTATGATGGTCTATTTACTCGGTGTGGCTCTCTTGTATCTAAAAGCAGGCACTTTGAACATGTCACTTGTAAAATTATTCCTGATGGAACAAGATTATATGTCGGTTGATTATACGGTGATACAGGTCAGTTTCACATGTTTTTTTGTATCAATGTGTGTAAAAGCTGCTTTATTGCCAGTATATGAGTGGCTACCAAGAGCACATACAGCGGCACCGTCACATATATCAGCGTTGCTTTCAGGTTTGCTGGTCAAATCAGGGATTTATGGTTTGATAAGAATATTGGAAGTATATCAAGTAGACAGTGTATATCAAGTGATGTTTTACTTGGGATTCTTTACTGCAATTTCAGGCATTATTTTTGCAGTTAGTCAAAAAGATATTAAGGCGATTTTAGCATTTCACACAATTTCTCAAATTGGGCTGATAATGATGAGTCTGGCAAGTCACACTGATATCGGTACAATTGGTGCCTATATGCATATATTCAATCACTTTTTATTTAAGAGTTTGTTGTTCTTAGGTGCTGGTATTATCATTAATGAGTATGGTTTTAGAAGGGTATCTGAAATAAAAGGCATAGGAAGAGCACATCCCCTACTGACACTATGCATGTTTATCGGGATTCTCTCTATCACAGGAGCGCCACTTTTTGTAGGCTTTTTAAGCAAAAGTATGATGAAATTAAGTATGGTATCGGAACTTCATTTAAATTTATTTAGACTGGTAAGTTTGGGGACGATGGTTTCATTTATAAAGTTTTCTAGGATTTTCTTTGGTGAACCAGTGAAGAACAAAAAAATCAATAAAGGTCAATTAGCAGGTGTTGTGATGTTGTCTGCTTTATGTATCTTGACATTTGTCATTCAATTGGATGTATTGCCATCATTCTTAAGTATAAATGATATGCATAGCGAGTCCCTTAAAAAAAGCATCTATTACATAAAAAAAGTGAGTTATGACAATCAGTACGTATTAGAGTACTTGGTCTATATGGCGATTGCATGGAGTACGCTTAGGCTATTTGTAAAATCCGATGCAGTGTTTTGGCGTTCTATTCGTCATTTTAGAATGAAGTTCCAGGATGCCATTGTCACATTATTATTATTCTTTGTTATTGTTTTAAATTTGCTATAAAAGCATATTCCGGGCACATCTTCGGCACATCTTTACATTAACATGAAGATGTAAACAAGATATGAAAGGAGTTTTACGATGATTAAAAAAGCGAGTATTATTGCATTGGCATTTTCGATATTGGTATCAGGAGCAGCTTTTGCAGGAAACAATGAAACTGGGACAGGCAATACGACAGAAGAAAGCAACATAGAGTGGCAGTATACTTTTGAAGATGAAAAGACATTCTTCGAGGACTTGGATTTAAGTCAGACAGATATGGCATCGTTAGAGAAATTATTCAATGAAGCCATTGCTTTAGAAAAAGCGAACCAGTTTGAAGCAGCAGAACAGAAGTGGGATAATTATTTTAACTTACTAGATGAAAAATTACCAAAAACAAATTTTGAGGAATATACTTTTGAAGATGAAAAAGAATTCCTGGAAGAGTTGGGCTTTAACAAAGAGGAAATGGCTACAATAGAAAAGTTGTTTAATGAGGCAATAGCTCTTGATAAAGAAGAAAAATACGAAGAAGCAGAAAAGAAATGGGATGCATTTTACGCTATAATAGATGTAAAATTACCAGAAATGGATTTTATGGAATATACTTTTGAAGATGAAAAAGAATTCCTGGAAGAGTTGGGCCTTAACAAAGAGGAAATGGCTACAATAGAAAAGTTGTTTAATGAAGCAACAGCTCTTGATAAAGAAGAAAAATACGAAGAAGCAGAAAAGAAATGGGATGCATTTTACGCTATAATTGATGAAAAGTTACCAGAAGACTTTGATGAATCATATACTTTTGAAGATGAAAAAGAATTCCTGGAAGAGTTGGGCCTTAACAAAGAGGAAATGGCTACAATAGAAAAGTTGTTTAATGAGGCATTAGCTCTTGAAAAGGCAGAAAAGTATGAAGAAGCAGAAAAAAAATGGGATGCACTATATAATATTATAGATGAAAAATTACCAGAATTTGATTTTGAAGACTATACTTTTGAAGTAGAGAAAGATTTTTTAGAGAAGTTAAATTTGGATTCGAAAGTTATGACTGAGCTAGAAAATTTGTTTAATAAGGCAATTGCATTAGAAGAAGTTGGAAAAGATGCTGAAGCGGAAAAAGTTTGGGAAGCTTATGATAGCTTATTAGAATCAAACTTACCTGAAGAGTACAAGATTAAATGTGATTAAAATTCAGTGTTGAGGACAATAATAATATGATTGAATTTTTAGAGCCGAATAATCATTCGGCTCTAAAGCCAGTTGCAAGGAGATATTATGAAAACAATTCTTGTTATAGAAGATGAAATGAAGTTAAATGAGATCATATGTGATTACCTAAAAGGTGAAGGATATAAAACCGTAACTGCATTTGATGGTGAAATGGCACTAAACTTATTTGAAACTGAAAATATCGATGCTGTTATTTTGGATATTATGATACCTAAAATTGATGGTTGGTCGGTGTGTCGAAAAATAAGACAAACATCAGGGATTCCGATTGTTATGTTAACGGCAAGAAGTGAAGAAGATGATAAATTGATGGGATTTGAGCTTGGTGCTGATGAGTATGTAACCAAACCTTTTAGTCCGAAAGTATTGGTAGCAAGAGTATCAAGATTGATTTCTCGCATTAAAGATACATCCATTGAGTTAGGTTCTATTAAATGGAATGGAGTGACGATTCAACTGGGTGCACATCAAGTAACTGTTGATGATGTATTAATTGAAATGACGCCCAAGGAATATGACTTATTAAAGTACTTAATTGAAAACAAAGGTATTGTCTTATCAAGAGAACTTATTCTGAATAAAGTATGGGGTTATGATTTTTACGGTGAACTTCGTGTGGTTGATTCTCATATAAAAAAGGTTAGAAAAAAAATAACACCGTACAACAATGGTATCAAAACGGTTGTAAAAGTAGGGTACAGATTGGATTAAATGATGATTAAGAAAAGCATTACAGCCAAATTATTTGTGTTTATTATGATCCTTTTTGTCTTGCAAATAGGTATACAATTCGGTTTTCAAAAATATTTTCTTGCTGATTTTTATCAAAGTCAAAAATATGAAACAGCTAATGAAACTTTTGAATTAGCTGTAGAAGCTTTTTTTGATACCCATGACTTGAAAACACAATCAGATATCTTGTATACCTATATGGCAGAAACAAATGAACCATTATTGATTTTCACTTCTTATCAAGATTATCATCCTGCATCTTATCAGACTTCGTTTGAGACCAGTGTTTATATTGAAGCGGACAATGAAATTTATGTTTTACCGGTCAGTGGTATAGGTGATGTTGAAGTGACAGAGGATTATTATGAATTTGGCTTTGGAGAGTTTTCGAGTCAGTTAATAGGTGAACACGTAGAACTGATAGGTTATGAAAGTGATGCTGTTTTTATACCTTATAGTTTTATTTATGATGGCTACTATTATGATAGCTATTCAGTGTATGATATTTTTGAGGAAAGTACAGAGTCAACATTATTTTTAGATTATAGTGAGGAAGTTTCTTTAGACGGTACAATTGTTGATATAGAAGAGAAACTATTGAGTGATGAGATTGTTGAAAAAACCAATATATTGACCAATTATTACTATCAGACTGTTTTTGAGGAATATCAAACCGATTTAGATCAATATGAATTTACGATGAAACAAGTTCGAGTAGATGGTGAAGAATATTATGCTATGACCATGTTATCGTTGCAACCTATCAATGAAGTGTTAGAAGTACAAGGACAGTTTCAGCTTTATCTGACTATATTCATGGTGATACTTATTTTGATTATTTCATTTTTCTTCTCTAGAATCATTTCAAAACCTATTGTAGCAATTTCTAGCTCCACAGGAGAAATTGCCAATTTGAATTTTGATGTTGTTTGTGATGAATCAAGAGCGGATGAAATTGGCACCTTAGGAAGAAGTATTAATATACTGTCTAGATCTTTAAAGCAAAAGATTGATACATTAGAAGATGAAATTGAGTTTGAGCGACGTCAAGAGAAAATCAGACGGGAATTTGTAGCGGATGTCTCACATGAACTGAAAACCCCTTTGGGTGTGATTAAAAGTTATTCAGAAGGTATAATGGATGGTATTTTAAAGGATAAAGCAGATTATTATTTAGAAGTTATTCTTGAAGAAGTAGATAAGATGAATGGCCTGGTTTTGGATATGTTGGAACTTTCAAATTTGGAATCCGGAGAACAAAAGCTTAATAAATCTCATATCAATATAAAACGTATGGTCAGTAATCTTCTACGCAACTTTGATCAAATTATGACTGATATGACAGTTCATATTGACTTAGAGGATACAATGATGGATGTTGATGTCTATAAGATGGAACTGGTAATCAATAATTTGTTGTCAAATGCTTTTAGATATGTGAATCATGAAAAAATCATTAATATCACTCTTCAGAATCGAGAATTAATCATTGAAAATTCATACGAAACAATCGACGACCTTGAACTACGGAAAATTTGGGATAGATTTTATCGTCTTGAAAAGTCTCGATCAAGGACTTTTGGTGGTAATGGTCTCGGATTGGCAATTGTTAAGAAGACACTTGATTTACACGAATTAGAATATAGTATTGAAAATTCTCCAATTGGATTCTTATTTAAAATAAGTTTTTAATGAAGAAAAAGGGGTATCAAGACTTTGATTGTTGTAAATTCTATACAAATTTAAAGTATCATTAGATAAAGCATTTTGTTTGAGATTCGTTTAGTGATACAATCATTACAGTTATTAGAAAAAGGAGAGAATATTATGAAAAATACTGCACATATTAAGCCAGAAGGCATAGAAATAGCGGAAACGGTACTACTTCCTGGAGATCCGTTAAGAGCAAAATTCATTGCTGATACATTTTTAACTGATGTTGTTCAGTTCAATACAGTTAGAAATATGTTTGGTTTCACAGGTACTTACAATGGTAAAAGAATTTCTGTAATGGGTTCAGGTATGGGTATGCCAAGTATTGGTATTTACTCATGGGAATTAATCAATGTATTCGGTTGTAAGAACCTTATCAGAATTGGTTCATGTGGCGCAATGCAAAAAGAGTTAAACCTTTATGATGTAATTATTGGTATGGGTGCTTCAACAAATTCTAACTATGCATCACAATACAATTTCCAAGGTACTTACTCTGCAATTGCATCTTGGGATTTATTAAACAAAGCAGTTACAGTTGCAAAATCAAAAGATATTCCTGTTACAGTAGGTAACATTTTATCTTCAGACATCTTCTACAACGCAGATCCAAATGCTATGAAATCATGGATGGATATGGGTGTTTTAGCAGTAGAGATGGAAGCAGCAGCTCTTTATATGAATGCAGCTAAATTTGGTGTAAATGCACTTTGTATCTTAACTGTTAGTGATAGTTTGATCACTCATGAAGAAACAACACCAGAAGAAAGACAAACTGCTTTTACCAAAATGATGGAAATTGCTTTAGAACTGGCTTAGAAATCTGACCTCTTACTCTGTAAGGGGTTTTTTTATAGAAAAAAAAATCCCCTAAGGGATTAGTGTACATCGCCAGCACATTCTTTACATACGCCTTTAATATAAGTATGATATTCATCTAAAGTAAATCCTTCTAATGTTGGAATATCTGAAGTTGATAAATCATAACTAAAATCGTAAACTGTTTGACATTTTATACATTTAAAATGTCCATGGTTTGACGTATCTGAATCATATCTTGCCTCATTATCTTCAATTAAGACTTGCACTGCTAATTTGTGTTTCACAAATAAGTCTAACGTGTTGTAAACAGTGGTCTTTGATAGAGTAATTAGTTCGTCAGATAAAGCATTGTAGATCTCATCCACAGTAGGATGAGATCTAAAAGTATTTAAATATTCATAGATTTTTACTCTAGGTAAAGACGCTTTTACACCATGTTCAGACAGATGGATTTTGATCTCATCAATTGACATAGGGTTCATTGTAGCACCTTTCCTTTCTATTATCCGAAATGTCTCTTAAGTAATCCTCTGAAACCAGCACCATGTCTAGCTTCATCTTTAGCCATTTCATGAACTGTGTCATGGATTGCATCTAGGTTCAATTGCTTAGCCAAAGTAGCTAATTCTTTTTTACCTGCACATGCGCCATGTTCAGCGTCGGCTCTTAACTCAAGATTTTTCTTTGTAGAGTTTGTTAACACTTCTCCAAGAAGTTCTGCAAATCTTGATGCATGATCCGCTTCTTCAAATGCATATCTTTTAAATGCTTCAGCTACTTCAGGGTATCCTTCTCTATCAGCAACTCTTGCCATAGCTAAGTACATACCAACTTCCATACATTCACCTTGGAAGTTTTGTCTTAATCCTTCTAAAATTCTTTCGTCAACGCCTTGAGCTACACCGAGTACGTGCTCATCTGCGAAGTCTACATCAGTATTTAGTATATTAAATTTCTCAGCTGGTGCATTACAGATTGGACATTTTTCTGGCGCTTGATCACCTTCGTGGATATGTCCACAGACAGTACAAACATATTTCATTAATTTCTTCCTCCTAGCCAAAATATATTGACAGCAGCTGATTATTCAGCTACTGTGAAAAACTCTTTACCTACTCCGCAAATTGGACAAACCCAATCCTCAGGGATATCTGCAAAAGCAGTTCCTGGTGCAATACCACCATCTGGATCACCTACAACTGGGTCATAAATATAACCGCATGGTTCACATTCGTAATTCTTCATAATAATACCTCCATTTAAAGTTAGTGGTTAGTTGTTTTTTCAAATTTGTAATGATTACAAATTAATAATACATAGTATTTTATTATCTGTCAACAGTTTTTAATAAATATCTTAAAAAAATATACAATACATGCTGAATCACATTATTATTTCGAATAACATGTTACCATTAGGGTACGAGTAGATAGGAGGTAAATATGGAGAAATTAAATTTAAAACAGGGTGTCACTTGGATTGGAGCTTTGGATCCTAATCTCAGAGTCTTTGATATCATCATGGAAACCGAATTTGGAACATCTTACAATTCATACTTTGTAAAGGGTGAAAAAAAGACTGCTTTATTTGAAACGGTTAAAATTAAGTTTTGGGATCAATATTTGGATAAACTGAAGTCAATGACTCCAATTGAGGATATTGATTATTTGATTGTAGATCATACAGAACCTGATCATGTAGGATCGGTAGAAAAGCTATTGGAACTCAATCCAAATATTATAGTTGTTGGATCTGCATCTGCTATTGGATTTTTAAAGGAGATTACCAATAGATCATTTGAGTCGATGAAAGTAAACACAGGCGATACTTTAGACTTAGGTGGTAAAATATTAGAATTCGTATCAGCACCTTTTTTACATTGGCCAGATTCGATGTATACCTATTTAAGAGAAGATAAGTTATTAATCACTTGTGATAGTTTTGGTTCACATTATAGTTTTGATGAGATTCTTTTAAGTAAAATTGAGGATCGTTCAGATTACTATAAAGCACTGAAATATTATTTTACAATGATTATGGGACCGTTTAAAAATTATGTGTTACAGGCAATCGCCAAAATAGAAAACTTAGAGATTGATATGATTTGTCCAGGACATGGACCGGTCCTTGATATCAATCCTTTTGAAATAGTAGATATATGTAGAGAATGGGCAAAAGAAGAAACACTTTTCAAAAATAAAACAGTTGTTATTCCATATGTTTCTGCCTACGGTTATACAAAAGAACTTGCAGAGAAAATTGCTGAAGGTGTGAGATCCGTTGGTCATATTGATGTGTTGATGCATGATATGGTAGAAGCATCAAAAGCCGAAGTCATGAACCATATAAGGTGGGCAGATGGTATTTTGTTTGGCACCCCAACAATTAACGGTGATGCATTGCCACCTATCTGGGATCTTGTTATGGGCATGTCGCCCATTACACACAAAGGAAAATTAACAGGTGTATTTGGATCTTATGGTTGGAGTGGTGAAGGGGTACCTAACATTGAAAATCGTCTGAAGATGATTCGGACAAAACAATTTGCACCAGGCTATAAAATAAGATTCAAACCAAATCAAGAGCAGTTAGAACATGCGTATAAATACGGCTTAGAATTCGCTCATGAATTAGTGGGTGAAGCATTAGACAATGCCTTTATAAATGAATCTCATAAAGTAAAATCACCTTCTGCGGGAGATGGTACCGTAAAGAAATGGATTTGTGTGGTTTGTGGAGACGTATTTGAAGGGGAACGACCACCTGAGATATGTCCAACGTGTGGTGCATCACATGAACAGTTTGAAGAGTATATAGCTGAGGAAATTGATTTTGTTTCAAAAGAAGCTCTCAATATCCTTATAGTAGGAAATGGTTTAGCGGGTTTATCAGCAGCTAAGGAAGCAAGAATTAGAAATAAAAATGCTTCTATTAAAATGATTACAGAAGAAGATCATATAACTTATAACAGACCCATGTTGATTGACTACGTTTTAGAAGATTATGATTCTGATCATTTTATTATTGAACAATCTATGTGGTATGAGGAAGAAAATATCGATGTACTTTATGATACCAGTGTAATCGGCATTGATAAAGAGAAAAAAGTTATTAAAACGATGCAAGAGGAATTGAAGTATGATAAATTGATTTTAGCCAACGGCAGTCATTGTTTTGTACCACCGATTACAGATGTAAAGTCTGAAGGTGTTTACGTTTTAAGAGATATTAAAGATGCTCATACGATTATGACAGCTTTGAAAGACGTAGAGGATATCGTTGTGATTGGTGGCGGTTTGTTGGGCTTAGAAGCAGCTGATACGTTTAATAAGCTGAATAAAAAAGTAACGGTATTTGAAGCTTCTCAAGCACTGGTACCGATGCAACTAGATGAAACTGCTGGGCGTCATCTGAAATCAATTATTGAAGATAAAGGTGTGAAAGTCATTACAGATGCCTGTATAAGTCATATTGTAGCAACCGATAAAGTTGAAGGTGTTGCACTTCAAAATGGTGATTTTTACGAGGCTCAGTTGGTATTAATATCAACGGGGATCCGATCGAATATCTCCCTGGTAAAAGACATTCTAGAAACCAATCGTGGTATTGTCATCAATGAAAAGATGGAAACCTCAGAAAAAGATATTTACGCTGTAGGGGATGTCGCAGAGTATGGCGGTAGAGTTGCTGGTTTGTATCAAACGGCCATAGAACAAGGTAAAGTTGCTGGAGCAAATGCAGTGGGTGATGAGCGGATATTTAGTTATACCGTAGCAGCCGCTCAATTTAACAATTTTGACGTCGAATTTTTCTCGGTAGGAGAGACCATAGAAAAAGATAATATGACCAGTATCATCGTTAATGATTTGGAGAATGGAAAGTATAGTAGACTGTTTTTCAAAGAGGATGTTTTAGTCGGTGGCATGTTATTTGGTGATATGAGTCGTTCCATTAAAATAATGAATGGAATCAAGAGAAATGCCCTTCGAGCTGATTTTGTTAGAGAGTTCTTTGGATAATACGAGAAAGAACAGTTGATTGTTGACTGTTCTTTTTAATGAATTTATTTGACCAGCTTTTATCTGAACAAAAGTTGTAATATACTAATGGCATAAAGATTAGGAGTACTATATGATTATTAAATGCAATAATTTGAATATAAAACAGATTGCCGATTCTGGACAAACTTTTAGATGGTATGAAAGAAAAGATCATTATGTTGTTGTTGCAAACCATCGGGCGGTTTCTATGACACAATTGTCTGATGGTATTGAATTGGATGATGAGAATTCCATATGGAAACATTATCTAGATATCGATAGAGATTACAATGCGATTATGACCCATTATAAAGGAAAAGACGATTTTTTAGATGCTGCAATGGATTATGGTTCTGGTATCAGAATCCTAAACCAAGATCCCTTTGAGACGATTATGACTTTCATTATTTCAGCCAATAACAATATTAAACGGATCACATCTTCAGTATTAGCATTATCGAATAACTTTGGTACATATCTTAAAACGATTGATGGTGTGGACTATTATGATTTTCCCACACCGGAGCAATTACGTGAAGTTTCTGTAGAATCGTTTAGAAACTGTGGTGTCGGTTATAGGGATAAGTATCTTTATGGTTGTGTTCAAGATATTTTAAATAAAAAAATTGACTTGGAAGCAATAAAAAGTTTGTCAGATATCGAACTTAGACAGGCCTTGATGCGTCTAAAAGGTATCGGCGAAAAAGTAGCCAATTGCGTAATCTTGTTTGCTTATGCTAGGTATGAAGGATTTCCAGTTGATACATGGATTAAGAAGGTTTTAAGTGAACATTATGGTATAGAAAAAGATCATAAGATTTTTGTTGAATCTTATTTTAAACCCTATGGTGGCATCGCACAGCAGTATCTTTTCTTCTATGGACGGCGTTAATACAAAAATAATATTTCAGTATATTACAGATGCACTTAATTACTGTTAATTTCAGGCTCATGTGCTACAATGAATTCGATTAAAGGAGAGTTTAAAATGAATATTTATAAAATAGACAATCATAATGAAATTATTACAAATTCACAAATCAATAAAATCGTTAGATTAGCAATGTTTAACCCTACAGATGGAAGAGTTAAAACTGTTGCTGATGGCATTTATGGTAAACAACAAGGTAGTTTTTATGTCTGCGAAATGGAAGATATTGTTGGTATTATTGGCGTAAAAAGAGTCGACAATGCATTTGTTCAAATTATGCACTTAGCTGTTGAAGAGGATTATAGAAAACAAGGTGTTGCCAGAGCTTTACTGGAGTATGTGAAACAAGCAGAACGTGTTGATGAAATAATCATTGAAACAGATGGTAAAGATTTGAAAGTGCTAAAAAAATTAGGCTTTAAATTCATTAAAGAAGAAGATAATATGACGGGTTTGGTGAAATTTGTCGGTCGACAAGAAGGATAGTGGAGTGAGTCATGAGTATGGAAGTCGTAGAACGCCGTTCTGATAAACATTCAGATAAAGCTAAGAAAAAGAAAATATTAAAACGCGTCCTAATGGGTTTTATTATAGTGGTTTTAATTTCTGCTTGGCTATTTATAGTCAAGTATGGTATCGATTTAGGAAAAGAGTATATTGATGATGCTTTATTAGCGGTTGAAATGCGTGGTATAGAAAGTCAACAACGTTTGGTAGAGCAAAATGCAGAGTTGAATAAAGACATTGAAGCTTTAAATGGAGATATTGGTAAATTAAGAAGTGAAATCACTGCTTTAAATGAAGAAATATTACTTTTCAGTTTGGAAGTGAGATCATTAAAGTCGAGTATTGATATCATCGATACGAGCGTTACGAATTCTGTACAGATACAAGCTGAAATTGGTTCTAAAATACAAGACCTTGACAATGGTTTACAAGAACTTAGAAAGAGTCTAAATATTTTATTGGAGGCTCCAAGTGAATAAAATATGGGTTTTTCTACTATTTTTACTTGCGCCAGTACTGGCATTTGTGTTTGTAGCGAAAAGTTATGCTGATGATTCAAGTATAGGGATTTTTGATTACCAAAAAGAAGAAATAAAACGCATAGATATTGCTTCAATAGATGCAGAAATTGATGAAGTGACGATAGATTTAAGAGCTTTATCTATTAAAATGACAGATATTCAAACAACGGTAAATGAATTTGAAGCTGTCTTTTCAGAGTATACCACTCAAATTAATCGCTCAATTGAAAGCAGTAGAGATCAGAAATATCTCTCTGATGATATATATGAACAACGTATTACAAGAGCCTTGGGTGAACCGATAGACTTTTATTTAAGTAATTCATCCGAAATAAAAATATTTGAGTTAAAAGAATTGGGTTATAGGGGTTATATCGCTAAAATAAAACTTTTTAATCCTGAAGTATTTAAATTGTCCTTGGCTGAGGGTGAAATCGGAAAACTTGAAACGACCTCTGATGCAGCGATAAGAACAGGTGCTGTCCTTGCAATTAACGGTGGTGGCTTTGGTGCTGGAAGAGTAAATGGTGAATTGGTTTCAACGATGATAGGTGGTGCAGTTGTTGATGGTGAAGTCATTAAAGAGTTTGTGCCTAAATCAAATGAGGATTTATTCTTCGTTGGCATCAATAAAAAAGGTGATTTGGTAGGAGATATTCCCAAATCGGCTCAAGAAGTAGAAGACATGAATCCTTATCAAGGTGTTAGTTTTATTCCAATATTGATAAAAGATGGAGAGAAAGTAACGTTACCGAGTGCCTGGGCAAAGACAAAACATCCAAGAACGATTATTGGACAGTATGCAAATGATGATTTAATAGTAATCGTTGTAGATGGTCGACAAGGTGAGTACAGTGCAGGCATCACACTGGAAAGATTACAAGATAAACTATTGGAACTTGGTGTAAAAGATGCTTATAACTTAGATGGTGGTGGTTCAACAGCCATGTATTTTAACGGCAAGATACTTAATAAACCATCAGATGGCAACGAACGACCTGTTGCGAATAATTTTATTGTATTACCATAAGACCGTAAGGTCTTTTTGATTTTATTCTTTTGAAACAAGTCATATGTGAGAAAAGTATTGCTCGAATATCATCTTGTAAATTTGTATTTTATCGATGTTCGTTTATATTTACTCTGCGGTATTGAAGTATTATATTGAAAGCGATATAATGCATTTGGGAATAAATTAAATGGAGGTCAAAATGATCAAAAATATTAAATTAAATTTAGAGGCAATTGAAGCACTTCACTTCTTTTGGATTGCTGCCAGTGAAAAGGATCAAGTGGATGAAAAATTCTTTCATGATTTAGGGGAAATGGATGCAGTTAAGTTGGTATACGATGATGAATTTAACGCTGAATCAGTAAGAAGAGCATTGTCTGCAATAAAAAACAGAGAACCTTTTTCAGGAAATAAAAGTGAGAGAAAGTTTTGGAACTTAAACATGTGGGCAATGGAAGACCTTGAATTAACAGCTTCCATGATTATGCCAATCAAAAAGCTTAATTTAGATAATCTGGTATCAAAAGTATCTGTTGCTGACAATCCAAAGAAATATGATACATTAGAAGTATATTTCTCACCAATTCATGATGATGAGTTCAGAATCATTGAAAATAAGCTGTTGATCAACTTCTTTAGAATAAGAACAAGCTTTGTGGATGATAGTGTTTTAATTGGGGATGTAGAGCTAGAAAAATATATAGAAGAAAAGTTAATAGAAGTGCTTAAATAGCACTTCTTTCTACTTATAAAAAAAATGTATTGAAATATTGAGAAAATGTTTATATAATAGGATGGTCTTTGCTGATTAAATGGTTTGGCATTTGTTCAGAAGATTAATCGATGAAAGTTAGGGGAATATAATGGAAAACAAAGGAAATAAGTATTTGGTACTACTAGGTGCAATTATTTTACAGATCTGTTTAGGATCAATTTATACTTGGAGTATGTTTAATGGGCCACTTGCGGCAACTCACGGATGGGAAACATCAGGGATAGTATTAACATTCTCAATTGCAATTTTATTCTTTGCTTTATCAACATTAGTGTCTGGTAAATTGTTAAAGAAAATTGGACCAAGAAAAGTGGCAACAATTGGGGGATTGTTATATGGTTCAGGAGTTTTATTAACTGGTATCGTATTATTAAACTTCCCATCACTTCCACTTATTTATATCACATATGGTGTAATTGGAGGAACGGGTGTTGGATTTGCATACGTATGTCCGCTTGCTACACTTGTTAAATGGTTCCCAGAAATAAAAGGAACAATTACTGGTATTGGTGTTGGTGCATTTGGAGTAGGTTCAATTCTATTTAAGCCAATCATTAAAATATTCTTAGAAAATGAAGCGATTGGACCTGATAAAACATTTTTATACTTAGGTGTTATTTACTTAGTGTTCTGTACAATTGGTGCTCAATTGTTCTCTGAGCCAAAAGTTAAAGCTGGTGCTGCTGGATCAACTGATCATGAGTTTACAGCAAAAGAAATGACTAAAACATCTGCATTCCCAATGATGTGGGTAATGTTCTTTGTAGGTTGTATCCCTGGACTATTAGCTATTGGTTTAGCAGTAGGTATTGGTGAGGAATTTGTTGGTTTAACAGCTGCAATGGCTGCAAATGCTGTTGTTCTTATTGCTATCTTCAACACATTAGGTAGATTGGGAGCTGGCGCTGCGGCAGATAAATTTGGTTTGAGAAAAGTTGTAACAGGATTATTTACAATTACAATTGCTGCTGTTGGTATTTTATTAATGTCAAAAGGTGGCGGAAGTGCAGTAATGTTCTTCGCAGCTTTAGGTGGTATCGCAGTAGGATTCGGTGGACTATTAGCTGTTGTTCCACCATTAGTAGGAGACTTCTATGGTGTTAACAACTTAGGAACCAACTATGGTCTTATCTTTATTGCATACGGTTTAGCAGCACTTGTTGGACCATTCTTGAAGAAAGCTTTAGTTTACGATCAAATGTTCTATGTTTCGGTTGGTGTGGCTATAGTTGGTTTGGTATTGTCAATTGTGATGAAAAAGCCAAAAAAAGCTGCTTTATCAACTAAGAAAACTGCATAATTAATAAAAATAAGGAACACCAGCCGAAATGCTGGTGTTTTTAATTTTTGATTTTTTCTAGTATCAAATTGTGTTATAATAACATGGAATAAGAAAAAGGAAGGTTATAAGATGGATACACATATTATTGATTTAGTAGCATTTGATGAAATTCTGAAGGTTGTAAACTTAATTATCATAGATGATCAAAATTGGGAAACACCCAGAGAACATATTGATATGATTCAAGAGAAGATTTTAAGCTATGTGGCTTTTATAGAAAATGGTACTTTAAAGAAAAAATATCCAAGTGTAGCCGATTTAGATACCATTATCAAGGTAATTTTCGAATATAAACCTACTGAAGAGGGAATAAAGTTTATTGAACAAGTAAAAACGGTACTAGAAGATACAGGTTACCAGTTAGAATTTATTAATTATGAGGACACATCGATTTAATCGATGTGTATTTTTTTTTTTTTTTTAATATTAATGGACTATTACAGTATAGATTGAATCTACATCTTATAAAATGATGTTATATAATAAATAAATAGAGATAATTGAACTATATAATTTGTAAAGTGTATACAAATAAAATTCGAAAGTGTTCTATTATATAGTAAAAAGGCAATGTAAATATGAATATATCTTAATATTTGATTCCCAAAGAGTGTATATAGCGTTTGTTTTAAGTAAAGCTATATTATTTTTAGTATATATGCAATTATTAAATATATACAAAGAGTTGAATGTAGGTTTGAATAGAATTAACTGAATATAAAAAATGTTTTGTCTTTTGATTAATGTTAAGGTATTATTTAAATATAGTTGAAATAGTTATATATATACTTTAATTTAGTCGAATAAACTACTAATTGAAGTATATGTACTATTATCTTTGGGGGGAGGCAACATATGTTACGTTTTATTAGTAGGAGACTGGTAATTGGATTTATGACACTGATTATTATTGTGACTCTTACTTTTTTATTGGTCAATATGGCACCAGGTGATCCTGTATCAGCCAAAATCCGACAACTGCCAGACAGTGCAAGAGAAACCATAGAAAAAAAATATGGTCTTGATAAGTCAATGTTTGAACGGTATATCCTTTATATGAAGAGTTTAGCAACAGGTGATTTGGGAGACTCTTATATTTATGTTGGAAGATCAGTAAATGAGGTCATTGCAAAAAATGCACCAGTGTCAGGTCGAATTGTCGGTATTGCAATTGTATTACAACTTATTATTGGACTGTTCTTAGGAACCATAGCCGGTTTGTTCAGAGAAAAAATTGCGGATCAAATCATACGGGTTATGGTGGTTGTCGCCATATGTATACCGAGTTTTGTCTTTGCAGCTTTGCTCCAGTACTTTGTCGCTTTCAAATGGCAGCTGACACCAATCTTTGGTTGGGGAGAGCCGGTTCACTACGTGATGCCTGTTATGGCGATGACAATTGGCGGACTGGCAGGATACACAAAGTATATGAGAAACAGTACGATTGGTGTTGTAAATGAGGATTACATAGTTACAGCAAAAGCCAAAGGGGTTTCAAAAGGACGTTTGATTAGAAAACATGTTCTTAGAAATGCATCGATTCCAATCATCACAATGTTAGGTGGTAGTTTAGCAGGTTTGTTTGGTGGATCATTTATTTTAGAATCATTTTTTGGTATTCCTGGATTAGGATCTTATTATGTTAAAGCAGTACAAGATTCTGATTACAGTATGATTCTTGGTATGACTGCTTTCTTTGCAGCATTCTATATTTTCATTCTAATACTAGTAGATATTATGTATGGTATTGCGGATCCGAGAATTCGTGTTGCTAAAGGGAAGTTATAGGAGGCGTTATGGCTGAAAAAATGACATTAGAAATTGAGGAAATGGATGATGCCTTTGAAATTATAGGTTGTGAGGATTTAGATGCTGAGTTGATATCTAAACCGAGTTTAACTTATTGGAAAGATGTATGGCGTCGTTTTAAGAAGAATAAATTGGCATTGATTGGATTGATCATATTGAGTTTGGTTGTGTTCTTTACAATATTTGGACCAGCAATTACTGGATATGATTACTCAAGAATGGATTATGAAATAGAGGACCAAGGACCGAGTCCAGATCATTGGTTTGGTACAGATAAAGCCGGACGAGACTTATTTACTAGAGTTTGTGTCGGAGGAAGAATTTCAATTGTTATTGGACTGACTTGTACAGCAGTAATGTTTACAATTGGTTCAATACTAGGTGGTATCGCAGGTTATAAAGGTGGTGTCGTTGATGACATCATCATGCGACTTGTAGAAATTATTGTGAGTATACCGTATTTGGTCGTTGTAATCATACTTTCCATAACACTTGGAAGGAGTATGTTGTCTTTAATATTTGCCATGACCTTAACTTCATGGGGTGGTACAACAAGACTGGTACGTGGGCAAGTACTGCAAATTAAGAACCAAGAATTTGTATTGGCTTCGAAGGCACTCGGTGGTAACACCAAAAGAATCATTATGAAACATCTACTGCCGAATGCAATGGGCATCATTATGGTTTCAATCACATTCTCAATCCCCATGTTTATATTCAGCGAAGCAACGCTTAGTTTCTTAGGTATCGGTATTCAGCCGCCAGAAACAAGTTGGGGTGCTTTAGCAGCATCAGGAAGAGGGTCTTTGATGTTTTATCCTTATCAACTGTTCTTCCCTTGTATGATGATTGTTTTTACCATGTTGGCGTTTAACTTGATTGGTGATGGCTTAACAGATGCCCTCGACCCAAAACTAAGACAATAATGGAGGCATCATGAAAATATTAGAAGTTAAAGACCTTAGAATTTCCTTTAAAACATATGCAGGAGAAAACCAAGCTGTAAGAGGTGTTAGTTTTCATTTAAATGAAGGTGAGACATTGGCAATAGTTGGTGAGTCGGGCTGTGGAAAAACAGTCACCTCTAAATCGATACTGAGAATCTTACCATCACCACCAGCAATTATTCATGAAAAATCTGAGATTTATTTAGGTGATAGGGAGCTTACATCACTCTCCGATAAGGACATGATTGGTATACGCGGATCAGAGATTTCAATGATATTCCAAGATCCGATGACATCGCTCAATCCAACCATGCGTATCGGTGACCAAATTGCCGAGAGTATCATTATTCATCAAGGGAAATCTAAAAGAGAAGCCATTAAAGACGTGATTAGTTTATTGGAAATGGTAGGCATACCAAATCCAGAACAAAGAGTTAAACAGTATCCTCATGAATTCTCAGGTGGTATGAGACAAAGAGCGATGATAGCTATTGCACTGGCTTGTAATCCCAAAATACTGATTGCAGATGAACCAACTACTGCACTTGATGTAACGATTCAAGCTCAGATTATGGATTTAATCAAATCTCTTCAAAAGAAACTGAATACAGCTGTAATTTTAGTAACACATGATTTGGGTGTAGTTGCAGAAGTGGCGGACCGAATTCAAGTGATGTATGCTGGTGAAATTGTTGAGACTGGTAATAGTAGAGATATTTTCTATAAACCCAAACATCCTTATACTTGGGCGCTTTTAAAATCGGTACCAAAGTTAAATACAGAAAATAAAACAGAGCTGTACTCGCTAAACGGTACACCGCCAGATTTGTTGAATCCACCTAAAGGATGCTCATTTGCAGCGAGGTGCGAATACTGTATGAATATATGTAGAGAAAAATCTCCGGAGTTTACAGATATAACTTCAGAGCATAAAGCAGCGTGTTGGTTACTACATTCCAAAGCGCCAAAAATAGACTATACAGTTGAAAGTTATACCGCAGAAAATCCTATAGAAGTCCATTCTGAGGAGGTCGTTTATGTTAGATAACAATGAGGTATTGGTACAGGTAAAAGATTTAAAAAAGCATTTTAAAGTGGGTAGAAAACAAAATTTAAAAGCTGTCGATGGTGTGTCATTTGACATCAAGTTGGGTGAAACACTAGGTTTAGTAGGTGAGTCGGGTTGTGGAAAAACAACATGTGGTAGAACCATTATGGGACTTTATGACGCGACCGCTGGTGAGGTGTTCTTTAAAGGCGAAACCATACATAAAAAATCAGCTAAAGATAAATTAGCACTCACAAAAAAGATGCAAATTATTTTCCAAGATCCATATGCATCTCTTAATCCAAGAATGACTGTTGGTGATATTATTTGTGAAGGTATCGATATCCATGATCTTTATAGAGGCAAAGAAAGAACCATTAGACTTCATGAGTTATTGGATTTAGTAGGTCTTAACCATGAGCACGCTTCAAGATTTCCTCATGAATTTTCTGGGGGACAACGTCAAAGAATTGGTATTGCAAGAGCACTTGCTATAGAACCGGAGTTTATCGTTTGTGATGAGCCGATCTCAGCCCTTGATGTATCGATTCAAGCACAAGTGGTCAATCTTCTGATTCAATTACAAGAACAACTGGGTTTAACTTATTTGTTTATCGCACATGATTTGTCTATGGTGAAACATATTTCAGATCGAGTAGGAGTGATGTACTTGGGCCATATGGTAGAACTGACCAAAAGTGAAAACTTGTATAAGAAACCGTTACATCCCTATACACAAGCTTTACTCTCGGCAATACCAGAACCAGATCCGGATTATAGCCAAAGTAAAAATCGCATTCACTTGGATGGTGAAATTCCAAGTCCGATTAATCCAAGCCCAGGTTGCAGATTTGTAACGAGATGTTCTTATAAAAAAGAGGTATGTCATTTTGTAACTCCAGTTATTAAAGAAGTGGAGAAGGAACATTTTGTAGCATGTCATTTGTTTTAATTATTAACAAGAATTGTTCTTGTTTAATATAGTGATAAGGGGGAGAAAAAATTGAAGAAAGCAACGATTATGATACTTGTTTTAGTTCTAATCACAACAATGATGTTAACTGGTTGTGGGAACAATACAAGTGAAAACAATGCAGTGAACACAAATGAATCAAGTAATGTTTCATCAGATGCTGACTCATCATCAGAAGCTGGTGGAGATACTAAGAAAATGGACTCCAATCAGGAGTATAGTTATGCACATGGTAGTGTTGTAACGACTCTAGATCCTCATAAAGTAGGATCAATTCCAGTATGGGGCGTTCAAGCACCAATTTATGAAAACTTAGTAAGATATGTTGTAACTGAAGATGGTTCAGCTAAGTATGAGCCGGGCGTTGCAAAAACTTGGAATGTTTCCGATGATGGTTTGGTTTGGACTTTTAATCTTAGAGAAGATGCCAAATGGGCAGATGGTTCACCGCTTACAGCACATGATTTTGTTTACTCTTGGCAACGTGTATTTGATCCTGAAGTGGCCTCTGACTATGAGTGGATGGTAGATGCGATGATCAAAGGTGGAGGAGAGTTTGCTGCTGGAGAAGGATCAAGAGAAGATGTTGGTGTAAAAGCACTTGATGATTACACATTACAAATCGAATTAAACGTAAAAGTATCTTACTTCCTACAAATTGCTTCGTTCCCAACTTACAAGCCTGTAAAGAAAGAATTTGTAGAGCAATTTGGTGATGAGTATGGTTCAGCAGTAGAAAAAACATTAGGTAATGGACCGTATATGGTATCTGAATGGAATGAAGGTGTGGATCTGGTTTATGTGAAAAACCCTCATTACTGGGATGCTGAAAATGTATACTTAGAAAAAATATCAAGAAAGATTGTTAAAGAACAAACACCGAGAGCGCAAGCGCTGATGTCAGGTGAAATTGATGCAGCAGCTGTATCTGAGCCAGACTGGCGAGCAATGTTGGACAATCAAGGTGGTTTTAACTATATCAATGAAGCAGGAGCAGATGTAGAATTTTTCATGTTCCAAATGAACAATGAATTCTTATCCAATAAGAAGATCCGTCAAGCGCTTACCATTGCATATGATAGAGAAAAATTCATTGCTGAAGTAGGGGATGATTTCGGATTCCCAGCATATTCTATTGTTCCTACAATCATGCATGCTGGTGAAGAATTATACATCGATATTACAAAAGGCGAAAATGAAGTTGTTAAGACTTTATTGGCTACATATCCAGATCCAAAAGAACTGTTATTAGATGGTCTTGAGGAATTAGGATATGATAGAGATCCTTCTTTGGTAAAACTTTCAATGCAAACAAGAGGTACTGGAGAGTATTCTAAAGAAAGTGCTGAGTGGTTAAAACAATTATGGAATGATACTCTAGGTATTAATTTAGAAATTGAGTTAACCGAATGGAACATCATGTGGGACAATGTAAGATCAGGAAATTATGATATTGCAGTTGCAGGATGGACAGCGGATGTAGATGATCCTTCTAACTTAATTGATATCTTCCACACAAGCCCTAACACAGGATACTACCATGGTGAAAAAACTGGTTGGTCGGGTCCTAAGGCTGAGGAGTTTAATGCATTGGTTGAAAAGGCAATTCAAACTTCTGATTCACATGAAAAAGCTTTAATATACTTGGAAGCTGAAAAGATTCTATTAGACGAAGCTGTTGTAGCACCATCATATTTCGGTGAATTTTCTTCTTATAGAGCCGATTATGTAAAAGGATTTTACAGTAATTCATTCACTTACATCGATTTTAAAGGTGTTTATATCGATGGTAGAGAATAGATGATTTTTTAACATTACCCTACGAGCAGGCTGTCCATGACAGTCTGTTTTGTTTTTTGGAAAAAATGGTTGCAAATACTGCTATAAGGGTAGTAAAATGATACAAAGAGAAGGAGGTATTATGGATTTTTTTAAAAGTGAAGCTTTTGAAGCAGTGAAAGGTACGGTTCTTGAGTATGGCATAAAAGTCATTCTTTGTATTGTATTTTTATTGATTGGTTTGAAAGTCATAAAAGTTATTGTCAAAAGAATACATAAGACGATGGAAAAGAAGGATGTTGACAAAACGGTAACAAAATTTACATCCTCAATGATTAACATAGTCTTAAAAATATTATTGGTAGTTGCCATAGCTGGCACATTAGGTGTAAAAGAGACATCGTTTGTTGCTGTTTTAGGTGCTACTGGTTTTGCTATTGGTATGGCTTTGCAAGGCAGTTTGGCTAATTTTGCTGCAGGTATTCTATTGTTGGTCCTTAGACCGATTAAAATTGGTGATTTTGTAGAAGTTGCTGGTATGACAGGAAGTGTTTCAAGTATTCAAGTATTTTCGACGGAATTAAAAACACCAGACAATAAAACAATTATCATTCCAAATGGCAATATCATTGGTTCAAATATAGTAAATTATTCTATCGAAAAAACGCGTCGAGTAGATTTTACTTTTGGAGTCGAGTACAGAACGGATATCAAGCAGGTGAAAGAAGTGCTTTTATCTGTAGCCAATTCACATGAATTGGTATTAGAAGATCCCGGTGCTTTTGTTGGGCTTTCTGAATTGGGTGACAGCTCAGTGAACTTCGTTTTAAGAGTTTGGGTCAATACTGCAGACTACTGGACAGTTTACTTTGATATCATGGAAACGATGAAAGAAAAACTAGATGAAAATAACATCGGTATCCCATATCCACATATTCAAGTAGTTAAAGACTAATAGAGTTTCCCCTTCAAAATGAGGGGGATATTTTTTTTTGAGGAAATTTGAATGTGAATCGATATCGTACAATTATTGATAAAAATATAACAAAACACATTGACATGATAATGATAATCAGTTACACTGTGTTTGAAAATGGTTATCAATTAGGAGGATATATGAAAAAAGTTTTAAGTTTAATAATTATCGCTACAATGGTCTTAGTTATGGTGGGTTGTGGTGCAACGGATGAAAATATGACAAGAAATGTGTCATCAGATGTTTCAGATAAAAAATCAACAACAGAAGAAAAAGTTGTTAATATCTATACAGATAGACACTATGATACAGACCAGGCTTTATATGATACGTTTACTTTGGAAACAGGTATTCAAGTTAATGTGGTGAAAGCAAAATCAGATGAATTGCTTGAAAGATTAAAAATTGAAGGTGAAGACACAGAAGCAGATTTAATCGTGACTTCGGATGTAGGTAGACTTTATAGAGCACAGACTGAAGATCTTTTAAAACCTTTTGTATCTGATAAACTTCAAAACAATGTGCCAGAGCATTTGAGATCAACAGAAGATTTCTGGACAGCATTAACAGTGAGAGCAAGAGTAATAGCTTACGTGAAAGATCGAGTGGATCCATCAACATTATCTACTTATGAAGCACTTACTGAACCTGAATGGTCAGAAAAGGTTGTTGTAAGGAGTTCAACGAATATTTACAATCAATCATTGATGGCGTCGTTTATTGAGTTAAACGGTGCTGAAAATGCTAAAACATGGGCAGAGGGACTTGTAAAAAACATGGCAAGAGTACCTGAAGGAAACGACCGTGATCAGATGAAAGCAATTGTAGCTGGAGAAGGTGATATAGCAATTGTAAACACATATTATATTGGCAAACTTCTAAATTCTTCTGATGAGTATGAAGTAGAAGTTGGCGAAAAAATCGGTGTATTTTTCCCGAACCAGGAAACCAATGGTACTCATATAAATATCAGTGGTGCTGGTTTAACGAAATATGGTAAAAACACGGACTCGGCAACATTGTTGTTAGAGTACTTAACAAGTGAAAAAGCTCAAAGTGATTACGCCAATGCTAATTATGAATATCCGGTCAATGCAAGCGTACAACCGTCAGAATTATTACAAAGTTGGGGAACGTTTAAAGCACAAGAAATTGATTTATCTGTATTAGGTGCACTCAATGCTGATGCTGTGAAACTATTGAACGAAGCAGGATGGAAATAATGAAAAAACATATAAAGGGGTTTAGTCCCCTTTTTATCACATCATCATTGATTATTTTGATGATACTACTACCAACAACAACTTTGATAAAGGAACTGTTTACTGAAAAAGGTATCCATTGGGATCATATTCAAAACTTTCTTTTAAAAGACTATATCGCAAATACATTGATACTGGTTGTTGGTGTAGGTGTGATTACGAGTATTATTGGAACTTTTTTCTCTTTTGTACTCAGTCATTATGAATTTAAATACAACACCTGGTTGTTTATCTTATTGTTCTTACCACTTGCCATTCCTCCCTATATAGCTGGTTATGTTTACGGCGGTATTTTTGGTTATGGTGGTACGATAGAAAAAATCATGAGATCATTGGACTTAACACCATTTCACATTGATTTTTTATCAATGGGTGGGGCAATCTTTATCTTTAGTGTATTTTTGATGCCATATGTGGTTTTAGTAACAAGATCGTTCTTTACAAAATTACCTGCCAGTTATTTTGAATCCTCAAGACTACTTGGCAAAACATCATTACAGACCATTACAAAAGTAATTTTACCACTAAGTAGAGGCGCCATCATAGGTGGTACAGTTTTGGTCGTCCTTGAAGTACTCAATGATTATGGTTTGGTAAAATATTTTGGCATTCCAACATTTAGCACAGCGATTTATACCACTTGGTTTGGATTGGGTGATATTTCGAGTGCTATTAGACTAGCCATGATATTAATGGTGATCGTAGTTGTAATTTTAACATCAGAACATTTGTTAAGAGGCAGAAAACGTGTCAGTCAGTCGAGAGCGTTATCAAAAGTCAATAAAAAAAAGAAACCGAGTTTTTTAACTAAAATATTGTTTTACTCAAGTTTTACAATTTATGTTACTTTTAGTCTGATTATTCCGATTGCTCAATTATCAGCTTGGAGTAGACTGGCTTTAGATAGAGTAGTTTTAAAAGGTTTGACAGAAACAGTTACAGAAACTGTTTTACTCGCGAGTGTGGTAACGGTACTTGTTCTCATATGCGGTATTGTTATTGGAAACTTCAATAGATTGATTCAAACCAAACTCTCTAAGTTTTATTCTAGAGTTGTTATTATTGGATATTCAATTCCTGCATCTATTATAGCAGTTGCAGTCATGACTTTCTTTATTAATACAGATAGAACATTTAGACCTATCTATCAAGTGGTAGGACTTAAAAATACCTTTTTAATGGGAAGTATTGCTATGTTAGCATTTGCTTTGACACTAAGGTTTATGGCGATAGGTTTTAACAGTATTGAGAGTGGTTATAATAAAATGGGCATCAAATATTATGAAGCTTCTACACTTCTTGGGAAAAGTAGTCTGCAAACCTTTATAAAAATTGATCTACCGATGTTAAAACCAGCACTTGTCAGTGCGTGTATCTTAACATTTGTAGATGTATTAAAAGAATTACCGCTGACGCTGATTTTAAGACCATTTAATTTTGATACACTGTCAACCAAGGTATTTACTTATGCTGGAGATGAAATGATCCATGAAGCGAGTGTATACGCGTTGATTATAATTTTAATTAGTGCGATTGCTTTAATAGCGCTTCAGAGTGTTTTGAAGGAGAAAAAGATATGATTCATTTGAAAGATATTTCATTTAAATACAAACAGGCCAAAGAAGATACATTAAAAAATATCGATTTGTCTTTGGATGAGGGTAAAGTGTTGGCAATAATAGGTCCTAGTGGCGGTGGAAAATCAACATTGCTTAGAGTGATTTCAGGACTAGAAAAACCACATTCAGGCCAGATTCATATCAATAACATTCATATGACAGATACTCGACCAGAAAAAAGAACAGTTGGTATGTTATTTCAGGATTATGCGTTATTTCCTCATATGACAGTAGCCAAGAACATTGCCTATGGTTTAGAAAAAGGTTTTAAAAATAAGAAATCGCGCATTAATGAGATGCTTGAACTGGTTAATATGACCGGTTATGAAAAAAGGTATCCTCATGAACTCAGTGGTGGTCAACAGCAAAGAATTGCGCTGGCTCGAGCACTTGCTCCGAGTCCTAACATTTTACTTTTGGATGAACCATTCAGTAATCTAGATACAGAACTTTTGGTATCTATTAGAGAAGAATTGTTTAAAGTAATTAATACATTAAATATTACAACCATTATGGTAACCCATAATATTAAGGATGCAGAGTTGTTTGCAGATAAAACTATTAGAATTGAAAATGGAGAGATGAAGGCTATCATATGATAGCCTTATATAAGTATTCTAATCTCCGTTTTATATTTATTGGGATTGCCTTTTAAAAGCATACCCGGCCCTTTGATATAATGTTCTCTGATTGGAGACTTGGTCTCTATATTATTTTCTTTAATATAATCGGTTAAAACTTTGTAAGAATCTGAAAGGGTCTCATAAGGACCAATATGTAACAGAGATAAAGCATCACCTCCGGGCAATGTTTTGGTGTCGATGTTTTGATAACTGATTTCTTTTTTGAGTGGCACACAGACTTCAACAGTTGCCTTATCTTCCTTGTAATCGTCATCGTGATAAATGCTAAAAGGTTTCCCATTGACATTCATACCTACAGATTTAAACAATTTTCCTAGATAGTCACCAACATCTTGATATTTTCCCACATAGGTCATAGAAGCGATTAACATCGGTTCTACTTTGATTTTTTGAACTTCATTAAGCATGATTTTAACCTCCTTATAGGTTTGGTAATCCATGATTTTTTCTTGTAGTTTCTTGTATTGATTGATCCTTTGTTGAATTATGTCATTCTTTTCTAATAAATATGCCTTGATGTCATCCTCGTCTTCATAGTTTTCGAGAATTTCTTGAATTTCCTTGATTGAAAAATCCAATTCTCGAAGTAGTTTAATCAGTTTGGCTCTTTCATATGATTGTTCATCATAGAATCGATAGCCGGATTCATCATCGATATTGGGTGGTATCAGTATACCCATTTCATGATAATATCTCAGTGTTTTAATAGAAAGTTGTGTAATTTTAGAAAATTCACCAATTTTATAATGCATGTACTCACCTCTTATCTTTAGTATAATCTCTACACCTAGGGTAGGGTCAAGGATAATGTTGATAATAATTTAATTTTCCGACTATTTTTTTTAGTGTTGACTTCGGCACCGTTTTTTTGTAATATACCCCCTAGAGGGAGGGGTAATAAATGAAAAAACACTCACATATGAAATGGTCATGGATCTTTATGATTCTATTTTTAACACTATCGGTTATTGATTTTAGATTTGGTATTTTAGGATTTATTTGCATGGGGGCTCCAGTTTATCATGCTGTACGCGGAAGAGGTAAAATTCATTGTTCGAAGTTTTGTCCTAGAGGCTCTTTATTAGGCATCTTCTTAAAGAATATCAGTTTGAATCAAAAAGCACCAAAATTCATGTTTACCAGAAAGTTCAAAAATGGTTTGTTAATCTTGATGTTGTCGGTCTTCTCATTTGCAATGTATCATGCAGGTGGTGATCCAAACAAAATTGCTTTTGCAATGTTTAGATTTATGTCATCGTCACTGATTATTGGTATCATCATGGGTATTGTATTCAAACCGAGAAGTTGGTGCGGCGTTTGTCCAATGGGACATGGCACAGTATTAATAGATCAACAAATGAAAAAAAGAAACCCGAAAGTTGTATTTCAATCGAAATAAGACTTTGGGTTTTTTCTTTTATGTCACATAATTGCCATAATTATAGGTATAATATAATTAAGAGGTGAAAGAGATGAAAGATAAAATTCTTGTTGTAGATGATGAAAGAGACTTAAGACTCGTGATTTCAGACTTTTTGATAAAAGAAGGATATGAAGTACTAGAAGCATCTAATGGAGCAAAGGCTTTAGAAGTCGTTTATGAACATGAAGATATAAAATGCATAGTACTAGATGTCATGATGCCGGTTATGGATGGCTGGTCAACATTAAGAGAACTGAAAAAGTCATATCCTGAAATCCCGGTGATTATGTTAACGGCGAGAACGCAAATAGATGACGAAGTATTTGGATTTGACTTGGGTGCAGATGATTATGTACCGAAGCCTTTTGTAGCTGCGAGGTTGATGGCAAGAATAAAAGCAGTTATGAAAAAGAGTCATATGGTTTTAGAAGATTTGTTTGATTATGAAGATTTGAAATACAATAAGGTAGCCTGTGTGTTGACTGTAGAAGAAATGCCCATTGAGTTAACGCCTAAAGAACATGAGCTTCTTCAATATTTTATACTCAATAAAAACATTGCCTTATCTAGAGAAAAAATTCTGGATAATGTATGGGGGTATGATTATTTTGGAGACAGTCGTACGGTGGATACGCATATAAAAAGACTGCGACTTAAACTAGGAGATTATTCCAGATTGATAAAAACTGTTCGTGGCTTAGGCTATAGATTTGAGGTATAAGATGAAAAAGACTTTTTCAATCAGTTACAAGTGGGCAGCCATATTGGCTGTAATGGTGATTGTTTTACTTTCCATCGGTCTGCTTATTAACAAATTCTTCTTTTATGATTATTATCTTTCAAAAGAAAAGCAGGAAATTGTCCAGTTTGCAGAGGATTTGAGTAACAGTTATTCAGATGCCGAAAAAGCAGGAGAAATTATTGATGCTTTTGTCTTAAAAAAACAGGCAAGTGTCAGAATCTATTCTGGTGATGACAATTTTGATTTTTCATTTAATATGATGATGCACAGTGAACTTAATGGCAATAGTAGAGGTCAAGGAAAAGGTAACAACAGAAAAATCACATTGCCACATGGTATAGAAGTGGATCTAACCAAAGATGGTTATGTCTTTTTTGACTTTGAACATGACGATATCAGAACTCAACTACTAGGTTTGATTTATGAACTAGAAGGTGGCGATCGAGTGCTTATAACATTACCATTTGAAGGCATCAATCAAACGGCTGATATTGCGATTCAATTTAATATCATAATTGTTTCCATTTTACTGGCTGTTGCCATGGTCATTGTCATATTTCTTTCAAAAGGAATGACAAAACCAATTATCCAGTTGTCATCCATGACCAAGAAAATATCAGAACTAGATTTTTCTGAGAGTTATAAAGGCAAATCAAATGATGAAATCGGGTTATTGGGTGAAAACATTAATACCATGTCTTTTGCTTTGGAAAATGCATTGTCTGAGCTAAAGACAGCCAATAATCAGCTGAAACTGGATATTGAGGAGAAAGAAAAAAATGTTCAGATGAGAAAAACCTTGATTGCCAATATTTCACATGAACTCAAAACACCAATTGCTTTAGTGATGAGTTATTCTGAAGGACTTAGTGAAAACTTTGAGCTTGATAAAGATAAAAAAGATTACTACCTAAGCGTTATTTCAAAAGAAGCTGAGCATATGGATGCATTGGTTAGAGATCTTTTAGATTTAACAGAGCTTGAATACGATGCCTTTAAGTTAGATTTAAACAAACTGGATTTATCTTCATTAATTGATGAAATAATTGATCGGTATGCGTATTTGATCAAAGAAAAAAGGATTAGAGTTGAACTGGATAAGGAAGATATCATTGAAGTCACCGCAGATAAAAAACGACTGGAACAGGCCGTAACGAATTTAATATTAAATGCTATCGAATATACAACTGAAGAGGGTTTGATTAAAATAATGGTTCAGAACAACCGTGTATCAATATACAATTCAGGCAGTCATATTCCTGATAGTGATTTGGAACGTATCTGGACATCTTTTTATAAGTCAAAGAAATTGAAAGATAGAAGAATTGGTGGTTCGGGCATTGGCTTGTCTATCGTCAGAGCCATAATAGATAAACACCAAGGCGGTTATGGTGCATACAATGAAGAAAATGGCGTGACATTTTGGTTTGAACTATAAGAAAACCCTCGGGTTTTCTTTTTTTAATATGTTTCTAATGTACGATAGAACATCTTATATTATGATAGATATGAGGTGAAGTGATGGAGACGTTATATTTTAATGAATTATGTCATAAGATGAAAGAGATTTGGTATCAGATGCCAACATCTTATGAAGGCTATATAAAACGGTATGATAAAAAAAAGGATAAGGCATTAAAGGATTTAAATAAAATCATTAAAAAGGATTTGCAGACGATAAAAATTGATTCAGAAACAATCGATCAAGAAGTGGTAGATTGTTTGGTAAAAGCAGTGAAGGGGTTTGCGGTATCAATAATTGGCATGTCGGCGACTTCGGTGGAAACAATTTTTAAAGAGGAGCACTTCAAACACAGTGAAGCCTTTATGAAAAGAGCAAAAGAATTAGATCCCTCATTAAACAGAGAAGGTTTGTTTCAGGCACTTAGAAATGTATGGACCATGCATAGCATGCAATTGTATTTAGACAAACCTGTTGAACTTACAGATTCCGTATTTGCCTATAGTATGTTGTATCCGTTAACAGATAACTATTTAGATGATCCTACTATATCGGTACAAATAAAAACCGAATTTAATAAGCGATTTAGAATGAAAATAAAAACGGGTGACGGTGTACCGGAAACAGAAGCAGAAGCAAAAATATTCAAGATGATTGATTTAATAGAAGGTGATTGGAATAGAGAGCGGTATCCAAAGGTATACGAATCTCTAATGGGCATATTGGATGGTCAACAATTGAGTTTGCATCAACAAGGTTTAGAGTGTTTATATGATCAGGATCTATTGTCCATTACCTTTTATAAAGGGGGGACGTCGGTACTGACAGATGCTTATCTTATTGCTGGAGAACTCACGACTTCTCAAGAAAACTTTTCTTTCTATTATGGGGTCATTTTACAACTGGCAGATGATCTCCAAGATATTGAAAGTGATTTGAAAGCAAATCATATTACAATGATGAATGCCCAAGTAAAATTGGGTTATTTAGATAGTATGATCCATAAGTATTTAAATTTTATCGATCATTTCTTTGATGAGTTTTATGCGACTGATACAGAAAATCAAAAAGCATTACAGGAGTTATCCTCTGAGAGTATTCAACTCCTTATTTTTGAAGCGACTATGAAAAGCAAACGATTCATAAGCTCTCAATTATTCAAAACGGTGAAACAAGGGAGTCATTTTTCACCCAAAGCTTATAAAAGTGTCGAGAGAGATTTTGATAAACAACTTCATCTGATATTAGAAGCATATTAAAAAATCGCCTTAATTTCTAGATTAAGGCGATTTATTTATTTTGTAGCACCATATATTTTGTAGTAATCATCAATTCTTGATTTCATTTCATCATCAATAATGACGTTACCGTTTATTTCTCTGTTGTATAGATAATCAATGACTTCTGCCATTGTTACAATCGCACAGGTCTTAAAACCGAATTTTTCTTCTAGTTCCACTAGAGCTGTTTGCTCCCCTTGTCCTTTTTCCATACGATTAACCGAAATGATAAGTCCGATAACATCGACGTCTGCTTGAGCTTTAAGAATTGGCATTGTTTCATATATAGATGTCCCCGCTGTAGTGACATCTTCTATAATCAACACTTTTTCCTGATCTTGAAGTTTACTGCCTAAAAGGATACCTTTGTCACCATGATCTTTCAGTTCTTTTCTATTAGAACAGAAAGATACATTTTGTCCATACATCTCATTTAAAGCAATTGAAGTTGTTACTGTTAATGGGATGCCTTTATAAGCTGGACCGAATAAAATTTGAAACTCTTCATAATTTTCTTTGATGGCTCTTGCATAAAACTCACCTAGTTTTTTCAATTGTTCGCCTGTTTTATAATTACCAGCATTGATAAAGAAAGGTGTTTTTCGACCGCTCTTTGTTGTAAAATCACCAAACGTTAACACATTTGAGTCAATCATAAATTGAATAAAGTCAATTTTGTACTGTTCCATATCTACACGTCCTTTCACTGTTTCAGTTGAATGCCTTTATAGATGTTGATTTATCTTGAAAAGTATACAATACATCTAAAAAGATTGCTATAAGAAACATCGAAAAAAAATTACAAATTGTTTTTAACCTGCCATAAACTTGTCACAAAAGAAGACTATGATGATGTTAGAAGATCACTTAAGATCTAAACAACTATATGAAAAGGAGAATGGAAATGAAAAAACTATTGATAGTGCTTATGGTAGCAACAATGATATTTGGTGTGAGTGTTTATGCATTTGCTGATGATACAGACACAACGGTTTGTGAAGTTTCACCAGAGTATGTAGAGCGTTTTCTTGAGATCAAAACAGAGTTTATCAATCAATTGGTTGCAGACGGCACCTTGGACGAAGATACCGCTGCTGTGATGTTGTCAACACTTGAAACTCAAACGGGAAGCGATACATTAAAAGACTTAGGTTTTGGAGTATGGCTAAGAGATTCTGAGTATGCAGAAGAAGTGCTTGATATCCTACCTCATAAGAATATGGGTATGAGAGCATCATTTGGTCAAAAATCTGGAAACTGTTTGGAAGATGGTACATACAGAAACATGACTGATGAAGAATTTGAAGCAATGAGAGAAGAACACCACGCAGATGGATTAGGTCAAAGAACAGGTGGTGGCAGAGGTCATAGAAACAATCGATAAGTACAACAATGAACAACTTTAAAATATAAAACTACCCCAACTTGTCTTCAGAAAAGAATGGATATTCCATTCTTTTTTCTGTTACAATAAAGAAAAGGTGAGAAGAATTCAGATCTATACATGTACAGTCTGTATGATTGGATGGGTTTGGAATTAATCATTAAAAGAGAAAGCAGTTCAAAGTGTTGAAAATAAACACTCGACTTGAAGAGGGGTGACCATGTTAGAATTTGAATTATCAATATTGGATTTTATACAATCCTTTACAGGCAATGGGCTAATCGATAACTTTTGGGTTTTTATGACTCATTTAGGTGATAACGGCATTGTATGGATTCTTTTATCAGTCGCGTTACTGATCAATCCTAAAACAAGAAAAATTGGTGTCATGTGTACAGTTGCGCTTGCTTTGAGCGGGTTACTCACAAATGGAGTTTTAAAACACTTGGTCAAAAGGGCAAGACCGTTTAATTATTCTGATATAGAATTGTTAATCAAAGAACCACGTGACTATTCCTTCCCTTCAGGACATACGTCAATATCCTTTGCAGTTGCTTTTGTGTTATTAAAAGAAAAGTTCAAAATAAACACTCTCAAAATGTATATTCCAATTATGGTATTGGCATTTTTAGTATCATTTTCAAGATTGTATTTATATGTACATTTTCCATCAGATATAATTGCAGCAATCGTCTTAGCTTATGGCTATAGTTTCATCGCAAGAAAAGTAGGCAATAAACTCATACATTAGAATGATTCTTCGGAATGATTCTTTTTTTTTACATTTTGTGCTGAGATGTTCGCAGATACTTTACAGGAAACAATAAAAAGCGTATAATAAAAGTACGAACAGATGTTCTTTTGAGGTGATGATATGGAACTTATGGAAAAACTGAAAGTATTGGCTGAATCCGCTAAGTATGATGTCTCGTGCTCTTCTAGTGGAAGTGATAGAAAGAAAAAGAAAGGTATGGTGGGTAATACCAGTTTACCGGGCATTTGTCATTCGTGGGCAGCGGATGGTAGGTGCGTGTCATTGTTAAAAATTCTATATACAAATGATTGTATTTATAACTGCGCATACTGTGTTAATAGAAGTACTGCTGATATAAATCGAGTGGAGTTTACACCACGGGAGTTAGCTGATATTACGATGAACTTCTATAGAAGAAACTATATTGAAGGATTGTTTATCAGTTCTGCCATAAAAATTAGTCCTGAGTACACAATGGAAAGAATGATAGCTGTTGTCAAGATTCTTCGCTTGGAGGAAAAATTCAATGGTTATATTCACTTAAAAGCAATTCCTGGAGTTGATCAAAGGTTGTTAGATGAGGCTGGTCTTTATGTAGATCGGATGAGTATCAATTTAGAGTTGCCGACTGAAAAAAGTCTCAAGCTTTTAGCACCGCAGAAAGATCAGAAAAAGATGCTTTTACCCATGGGATATCTAAAAGACAAATTAATTGAAAATAAAAAGGATATGAAAGTCTACAGACATGCCAAACCATTTATGCCTGCAGGTCAAACGACCCAGTTGATGATTGGAGCGACACCGGATACAGATTATTCGATTGTAAGATTATCAGAGGCTATGTATAAGAATATGTCTATGAAACGTGTGTACTATTCCGGTTATGTCCCAATTGTACAAAACAATTCTTTGTTACCGGCTACGGTAAAAACGCCTAAACTTCGGGAGCATCGCCTGTATCAGGCGGATTGGTTGCTCAGGTTTTATGGATTTGCTGCTGATGAAATTCTATCTTCAGACCAACCAGATCTCGATATGGAAGTGGATCCTAAATGTAATTGGGCATTAAAACACATTGAATATTTTCCTATGGAAGTCAATAAAGCTTCTATAGAGGAATTGTTACGAGTACCGGGTATAGGCAATATTACTGCTAGACGGATATTGCAGTCTAGAAGATTTGCACCGGTGACTTATGAAGATCTTAAGAAAATGGGTGTGGTCCTTAAAAGAGCAAAGTATTTTATCTTATGTAATGGGAAGTATTATGGTGAAATTGATGTAGATTCAGATAAAATCAGAAATAAAATGCTTTTTTTAGATCCAACTGCCAAACATATCAATGTAAATCAGATTTCAATGGCTGAGCAGTTTCCAGCTATGTTTAGTGGGTGATGATATGGCGTGTAACAAAGTTGTTTATTTATATGATGGCTCTTTTGAGGGAATGCTGACCTGTGTATATGAGGGATACTACTCTGATGATAAACCAGAGGGTATCTACAATACCTATGTTTATAAAGCAGACTTGTTTCATACGCCCAAATTCATTATTACCGATTTGGAAAAATCCCATAAGGTCGGTCTGGCAATTGTAGAAAAATTATCTGAAACCTTCTTTCATAAAATTGTTAATGCCTTCTTTTCAGAAGATTATGATGTGGCAACACATATTTACAAACTACTCCGTTATGGATTTAGAAATGGACCAGAGGTCATCATGCATGTATCACATCCTTTGGTCTCTGCAGTTGTAGATCTATCCAATGCTGTCGGTCGAGAAACCCATTTGTTTGTGGGTCTGGTCAGATTTGTGAAATTAAAGGGTGGTATTTATTATTGTAAGTTCGGTCCAACCTACAATCAAGTATCTTTATTGGCGGAACACTTCTCTCATAGACTTAGCGATCAGGTCTGGGTGATTCATGATGTGAATAGAAATCTAGCTGTTTTTTATGATAAAAAGGAGTGGTATGTCAATGAATTTCATGGTCTAAATAGCTTTGAATTCGACGATGAAGAGATTTTGTATCAGTCCTTATGGAAAACGTTCCACAAGCATATTGCTATAGAGGAAAGGATAAATCCGACGCTACAGAGGTCGTTTATGCCAAAGAAGTATTGGAAACACCTTATTGAGATGAATTAGCTTATGGTTTACAATGAGATAGAGGTGATTGAATGGACTTGATTGTGACAGCAGATGATTATGGATTAACAAGAGGCATCAACTACGGTATTTATGATGCCTGTTTGGAAGGTATTGTAAACTCGGTTGGATTGCTGATGAATACCAAACATACAGATCACGGTATATCCTTAATGGAAAATATGACCGTTGGTATCGGCATATCTTTGAATATGACTTATGGTAAACCGCTTGTTGCAGATGGAAACTCTTTACAGGAATATGGTTTTTTTAAACCGATACACGATTGGAATGAAATTGATAATGAAGCGGTTATAAATGAGTTTAAAGCTCAAATTGATCTGGCACTATCAAAAGGTGTTCCAATTTCTTTTTTAAGTAGTTATGAGAATGTGCATCTCAAACACGATGGCATCTATAAGATTATCGATTCTTTAGCATCTGAGTATGATTTAAACTTCAGAAAAAAATCGGATGAGGATTTTGAGTTTTGTGACTTGTTTTATGATAGAATGGTAAATCTGGATTTTTTGACACAACTGTTGATGCAATATAAAGGTTGCAAAACGGTAGAACTCGTTGTTCATCCAGGATTTTTATGTGGTCATCTAATTAATATCAGTTCTTATCGAGAACTGCGTTTGGTAGAACATTCGATACTAACCAGTGCATTTGTTAAGTCCTTTATTAAAGATCGGGACATTATGCTTAAAACTTATCAGGATATTGACTGGTAAGTTTATTTTTATATATATGTCAAGTTGCATCGATAGGCGGATATAGTATAATAGTATTTAGGGAAGCTAATTAATAAAGGGGTGTTGTATGAAATATCGAAAAATTAATGAAAATTATAAGCCGTCAATATTAGCATTTGGTTGTATGAGAATGCCGGTAATTAATGGTGAGTATGGTCAAATTGATGAAGAAAAAGCAATTGAAATGATTCGATATGCACTTGATAATGGGATCAATTACATTGATACAGCATATCCATATCATGAAGGCAATAGTGAAACCGTTGTGGGTAAAGCACTTAAGGATGGTTATCGAGAAAAAGCTATTCTAGTGACAAAGAACCCTGTTTGGAAAGTTGAGAAGTATGAGGACTTTGAAAAATACTTAGATGAACAATTAGAAAAGTTGGATGTTGAGTATTTAGATATCTATCTGTTACATGCTTTGGGTGCTGACAGATGGGCTAAAATACTTGAATTTGACGGTCTAAGATTTTTAGATGAAATGAAAGCCAAAGGTAAAATTAAAGAAGCTGCATTTTCATTCCATGGAGACAAAGAAGCATTTGAAACAATTGCTGATGCTTATGACTGGTCACTTGCGATGATCCAGATGAATTATAAAGACATTGATGAACAATCAACTGTAAGTGCAATTTCGTATGCGGAATCAAAAGGCATTCCAATTGCAATTATGGAACCTTTAAAAGGTGGACAGCTTGCTAACTTACCAGAATCAATCACGTCACTGTGGCATGATGAGTTAAAGATTTCACCAGTTGAACGAGCGTTTAGATGGGCAGCGAATTTCGAAAATGTAAAAGTGATTTTAAGTGGTATGTCAACACTTGAGCAAATGAAAGAGAATATCGAAATTGCTGATCGTTTGGAAGCTGGCGTTATTGGTAGTGCAGAAGCTCAAATGTATTTAGATGTAAAAGCTCAAATAGAAGCTAGAACACAAATACCTTGTACAGACTGTAGATATTGTATGCCTTGTCCAGTTGGCGTAAATATTCCAGGCAACTTTATGATTTACAATAAATCCTTTATGTATGAGGATCTGGATCTTGCAGCTCATGTCTATCAGAACAAATACAAAAAAGAACAAAGGGCTAGTGCCTGTATTGAGTGCGGCAAATGTGAACCACAGTGTCCACAAGGGATTAAAATTATGGATAAGCTTAAAGATGTTCATAATCACTTAAAGCAGGAAATTAAATTTAAGAAAGACCATTGGGCTTTATAAGAAGAGTTTATACTCTTCTTTTTTGGGGTAAAACCTTAAATGTTTCAAAAAAAAGAAAAATTCGTTTATTTTCACGTCCAAAGAGTGTATAATGGTAGAGTTGAATACTCAACTTTACATAGATGAATTCTATTTTGAAGGGAGGAGCTATACATACGTATAGCAAATATAAATTATGATTAATGTAACCGATGTAGGTCTTCGTTTTGGAGACAAGAAATTATTTGAAGATGTAAACGTAAAATTTAGTAATGGTAACTGCTATGGTGTTATTGGTGCCAATGGTGCTGGTAAATCAACTTTTCTTAGAATCTTATCTGGCCAAGTAGAACCAAACAAAGGAACTGTAACTATGTCACCAAACGAAAGAATGGCAGTACTTGAGCAGGACCACTTTAAATTTGATGACTATACAGTACTTGATACTGTAATTATGGGACATAAACGCCTTTATGAAATTATGCAAGAAAAAGATGTTTTATATGCAAAGCCTGATTTTTCGGAAGAAGATGGAATTCTAGCAGCTGAGTTAGAAGGTGAATTCGCCGAACTAGATGGCTGGGAAGCTGAAACAAACGCTGAGAAAATGTTGATGGGTCTTGGTATAAAAAAAGACTTGCATTCTAAACCAATGGGTGAGCTTCAAGGTGGCGAAAAAGTAAAAGTACTATTGGCACAAGCTCTATTTGGTAATCCGGACAACTTGCTTCTTGATGAGCCGACAAACCACTTGGATTTCAAAGCTATTAACTGGTTAGAGGAATTTTTATTATCTTATCAGAACACTGTTTTAGTTGTATCTCATGATAGACACTTCTTAAACAAAGTATGTACTCATATGCTTGATATTGACTTTAGTAGAGTTCAATTGTTCGTAGGTAACTATGATTTCTGGTATGAGTCTTCTCAATTGGCATCAAGACTTATGAAAGATCAAAACAAGAAAAAAGAAGAAAAAGTTAAGGAATTGCAAAATTTCATCGCTAGATTTAGTTCAAATGCTTCTAAGGCAAAACAGGCGACATCTAGAAAGAAGTTACTTGATAAAATTACCATTGATGATATTCAACCATCATCTAGAAGATATCCTTTCGTAGGATTTACACCTGAAAGAGAAGCAGGTAAAGAAATTTTAACTGTTGAAGGTCTTACAAAGACAATTGATGGTCAAAAGGTTTTAGATAATGTAAGTTTTGTTGTTAACAAAAGCGACAAAATTATCTTGATGTCTAGAAATGAATTGGCGAGAACAACATTGCTTGAAATTCTAATGGGTCATATAGAACCGGATTCAGGTTCGTTTAAATGGGGCGTTACGACGACACGCTGTGATTTACCAAAAGACAACACATCATACTTTGAAGACAGCGAATATAACTTGGTTGATTGGTTGAGACAATACTCTCCAAATGAAAAAGATGAAACTTTTATCAGAGGTTTCTTAGGAAAAATGTTATTCTCTGGTGAAGAAGCCCTAAAGAATGCAAGTGTTTTATCAGGGGGAGAGAAAGTAAGATGCATGTTCTCGAGATTAATGTTGTCTGGAGCAAATGTATTGATTTTAGATGAACCGACTAATCACTTGGACTTAGAGTCGATTACTGCTGTGAACAATGGTTTGATTGCATTTAAAGGCACAATGTTATTTACATCTCATGACCATAAGTTTATTCAGACAATTGCTAACAGAATTATTGAATTAACTCCTAATGGAACATTTGATAAAATGTTGACTTTCGATGAGTATTTAGAAGATAAAGATTTACAAATTCAAATTGATGAAATGTATGAGAAATAACCTTCGGGTTATTTTTTTTGTTTTGTTTATTGAAAGTCATTAATTTGTTATACTGTAATGGGGGGTGACTTATGAGGATAGGAGAATTTTCAAAACAGACCAATAGCAGTATTGATACCATAAGGCACTATATCACACTGGGATTGTTAGTGCCAACAAAAGATGGTAAATATTTCAAATTCGATGATAAATGTTTCAGTGATTTGTACAGAATCAAGGAAATGAAAGACATGGATTTTACATTACAGGAAATAAAAAATATTTTACTGCTCAGCCGATTTTCCAAATTAACACTTGGGCAAGAAAAACAACACTATAGAAGTTTCTTTAATAATAAGATGAAATCGCTTATTAGCGATAAAGAAAAACTGGATGAGAAGATTACACTGCTAGAACAAAAAATTTCAGCACTAGATGTAGAATTTCAACAAGATCCGATTAAACTTGGGGTTGATTTATCTTTTCTACAATTATTGTATTGCCCAACATGCCAAAAAATGCTTAAATTGGATCAAGCGGATATTCAGGAAAATATGATTATTAATGGATTGATGAGCTGTGATTGTGGGTGTAGCATTGAAGTGACAGAAGGCATTATCATCGATAAACAAGGGATGAAAGTTTCTAAAGAAACAGATGAAAAGTATGTTATAAAATACGTTGATGAAACCGATAGTCATTTCTTGGACAATCTTTATGCGGCCATGGAATGGAGTTCAAGAACTATTCAACTTGACAAGGCAAAGGTCATGTTAGAACTTGGTGTGGGTAATGGCATCTTTTTAAGTCATATTTACAATGACTTACCAGATGATTTGACTTATGTTGCAGTGGATTATGATTACAATAAACTAAGATACCTTAAGAAGGTCTTTGAGCGGAGTGGTGTTAAGAAAAAAGTAATTTTCATCTGTTCGCATCATAAAGGCATACCAATGAAACATCAATCGGTAGATTATGTAGTGGATTTCTTTGGAATGAGCAACTATTCTTTTAGAAATAACGAAGTACTACACAAACAGATTGGAGCCTATTATAATGAACATTGTACAATTTTAGGAACCTACATGTTATTTGATAAGATAAAATCCAATCAAGAGTTATCATTAGAGCAATATAAGTTGTTTAAACAAGATCATATCGTTAAGAACTTAAAGGATTTGGGATTTGAAAAACGGGATGATTACTTGGTTGGATACTCTGAAGAAGGCGAAAAGGATGATGAGTATCTGAAAGTTACAAATAGAGTTTACTTCTATGGTTTTTTAGGAGAACGTTAAGTGTTGGGCTAACCCAACACTTTTTTTTTTGATTAAATATGCAAACCGGGAAAACGTTTCGACACTGAAACCGTTGAAAACAGCTAGTTCTTACAATGTGATGGAGTTGCATATTCATGCAAAGTTTTGATTAAGTAAAATTGGTCTTAATTGTCTCAATTTTTAAAACAACTATACCTAATTTAAATTTGAATTCTATTGACCTACGTCCATACTCCTCCAAAAATTTGTTGAAAAAAATTTTAAAAAGGTATTGATGTGGCTTTAACACAACAATATATACTACCAGTATAAGATAAAGAAAGCGAGGTCGTTGGTATGAGAAATGTTACAGACAAGTCAAGAGATGCAGTACGAATTAGTAGAAGTAAGAAGAGAAGCCAACGACTAGTTGGATAATAGATTAAGGAGATAAGAGATGTTAAATAGAAAAGATAAGAGAGCTAACAAGAACTACAAAATGCACGAAGCAAAAAAAGCAATGAGAAAATTAAGCTTAGAAAGAGAACTATTACTTAATACAGTAATATACTAGTTGAACCTAACTCCTTTTCCCCCCCAAAGTAAAGGTGTTGTTTAATAATAGATAAAGGATTTGGAGTTTTCCAGGTCCTTATTTTCTTTTTTGAAAAAATTAGGTTGCAATTATCCCTTATAGTCTTTAAAATAGGGTGATAAGTAGAAAAGAGGAATTTATGAGATTACGATATGTTGAAAATGCACATGAGTTAATAGAAGCTCATGATCGGTTATTATCCAAACCAGAACAGTACAAAGAATCATGGTCTACGCTGTTTAAAACTGAAGGGCCACTGTATGTAGAGTTCGGTGCTGGAAAAGGCAGTTTTATTATCAATACCGCTGAAAAAATTACAGATGCGAATTTCTTGGCTTTTGAAAGAAATGCTAAAGTTGTTTCAAAGAGTCTTACGAAGTTAGATGAAGTAGATCATGATAACTTTTATATTGTTTGTGCAGATGTAACCAATCTGAATGATATTTTTAGACCACATAGTGTGGATAGAATTTATCTGAACTTTTCAGATCCTTGGCCAAAAGACCGTCATGCAAAGAGACGTTTAACACATGCTGGTTTCTTAGAAAAGTACAAAACGATTTTAACAGAAGGTGGAGAAGTTCACTTTAAAACAGACAATGATGATTTGTTTGCTTTCTCAGTAGAAGAGTTTAAAGAAAACGGATGGACTTTGATAGTTGAAACAACAGACCTTCACAACAGTCCGTATGTAGAAGGTAATGTGATGACGGAGTATGAGGAGAAATTTTCGTCTCAAGGAAAAAACATCAATAAACTAATAGCAAAATGTTAAGACTAGCTTTCGCTAGTCTTTTTTTTCATCTTCAAGCATACTCATGATTATGGCATCATGATAGTGCCCGTCTAATTTCAAATAATCTCTAAGGACGCCTTCTTTTTTAAAGCCAAGTTGTTCATAGACGTGAATGGCACGTGTATTAAATGCGTATACCTGCAGTTCAATTCGGTGTAACTTCAACTCTTCAAATCCGCGATGAATGACTTGAGTCATTGCTTTTTTACCGAACCCTTTGCTGAAGTTTTTTTCATGATAAATCGCAATTCTAATATTGGCGCCGTCGTTCTTAGACATTTCATTGAGTACAACTTCACCGATTATCTCCTCGTTATTTAGAATGAAATAATCCTCACGAGAAGAATCAGTTGTGATACGATTCAAATAATTGCTGAATTGCTCTTTGGTAATTGTTTTTTTACCACCCACAAATTTATCACATTCTGGTGAAGTGGAATTTAACAGATCATAGTACTGATCTAAGTCTTCTTTTAATATAGGTCTTAATAATGAATTGTTTAACATAAATACCTCCAAGAAGTATTATACTTTGGCGGATTAAACAAATAAATGTATAGAATAATTATAAAGATAGATAACCTTGTTTCATAGAATACATTTTATTTATGCTATACTGGTTCTGTGGAGGTATGATATGAGAAGAATTACGGTAAAAAAGGATCCATCCAATATGCTCAGAAACATTATCAACGTATCTGCTGTTACAATTATTGCTGCTGTCGCAATTTCATGGATTGGCGTTATGGAAGTCAATAAAAAGAAATAGTATAGACTAAAAAAGACATCGCTCAAATCTGAGGATGTCTTTTGATTTTATAAAATATAAAAGTAAATCATTATGAAGTGAAATAAACTTCCAACCAATATAAACAGATGAAATATTTCATGGAAACCAAAATGCCCAATTTTGAGTTTAGACTTCTTGGCATAGACAATTGCTCCAACGGTATATGAAATGCCACCGGCAACTAAAAGTAAAACGGCAATACCTCCTACAGCATTGTAAAGCGGGTAGATAGCAAAAACAGCAGCCCAGCCCAAAATCACATAAAAAGCAGTATAAATCTTTCTAGGCATATTGATCCATAATACCTTGAAAACTATTCCAAGGATAGTCAAGAACCATATACTTGATAGCAGTATGATGCCGGAAATCCCTTTTAGTCCAATTAAACATATGGGTGTATAGGTTGCAGCAATAAGTATATAAATCATGATATGATCAGCTTTACGCCATTTTTTTAGTGTTTCGGGCGCTTTCTTCAAAGCATGATAGATAGATGATGTGCCGTATAGTCCGATGAGTCCCATTATAAATATTGTAACAGCGATGAGTTGCATCAAGTTATCACTTTTAATAAATACAAATGGTAACGCAATCATGGCTAGAATCATACCGATCAGATGTGTGATACTATTGATGGGTTCTCTAATGTGTTGCATGTCAACACCTCCTTATCTAGTTATGGATACTATGTATAAAAGTTATTATAAATATATCATGAGGCGATTTCTTTGTCAATAAAGTATCAAGAACTTTGACATGAGATTGTTTTTTTTATAAAATGAGATGAGGTGACATGATGAAAGAGAAAATTATTGAGTTTAAACTCGTTGAAAAAGAAAATATACCAAGAATTCCACTTTATATGGATCAAGTAACTGGTTATTTAGATGAGGTGTTTGGACCTATAAAGCGACACCAAGAAGAAAAAACTTTGACAAAAACGATGATCAACAACTATGTTAAGGCTGGATTGATTGGAAATCCACAAAAGAAAAAATACGATCAAGAGCAGATTATGCAATTGATTATGATTTATCTATTGAAAAATACGGTACAGATTCAAGAAATTGATACAATATTAAAATCGGAAACCAATAAATCGGTTTTATACAATCATTTCAGAAAACATTTTGAAGCAGCGTCTGCTAGGTTAAGTAGTGATATAAATAAAAACTCAAAATCAGAAAAGATGGATCAAATATTGTCGTTACTGATTTCATCAAGTATTCAAAAGAAATATGCGGAACAATTGATTGATGAACTGGGGGATGAAAAATAGCTGCTTTAAACAGATGTCGCTGAGGTATATATATACTGAGGTGGTGTTATGAGTTCAAGTAATAGATTAAAAGATTATTCAATATTACTCATTGCAATAACGTGTATTCTGTTTATTCTATTTGGTACCATGGTTCATGGTATCATAACTGATTTGCAGATGTATCATTTTGAGGAAGTTGGTAGAAACTATATTCAATTTATTCAAAGCACATTATCGGAATTAATCCGTGCAGATATTGAATACGGTTTTGTCCTGGCTGAAAATGAGTTTATTATTGAGTTCTGTGATGCACCTGAAAGTCTGATAAGTTCTTATAAAGCAGAACGTTATGTTAATGAAATTATTTATCGGATAGAAGATATCCAGTCCGTTGAGATAGTACCTTATAAAAATGTGGATGAACGTATATCAAAAAAACTCATCGATCTTGAAATTCCCGAAATTGTAGTTTCACCAAGATATTTTGATACACATCCTTATTATTCAAGCAAAGTTTATTCAAATGAAACTGGATTGGTCTCATATAACATTTCACTTCCGGTGCGTAAAGAGGGTGTTGCAATCGGTGTTGTTAATATGACTTTGGGATTGGCTGGATTTGAAACCAACTTTATTGAGAACAGTTCGTATCAGAAAACAGGTAGTTTTATTATTGCGGACTCTGTAGGGGAAATCCTTATTCAATCTAAAGTTTCGACTGTTGGTCATGATGAATTAATGACAGCTCTTAGTGAGTTTAATGGGAATGATCCAATTGTATATTGTCAGGCATATGAAAGATATTTTTATATAAAAACAGAAGAATTTACAAACGATGATGAAATACTAATCCATTTTGTTTTTGCACAAGACAAATCTGAATTATTCAATGCACGAAATAAAATGGTTAGATATGCTGGACTGATGATTGTTCTGTTTATTTTGATCTATTCTATGTTTAGTGGTTTATCAAGTTTGTATTACAACTATCTTATTGCAAAAGATGCAAAAGTAATTTTAGAGGAAACGGTTGTTTATGAAGTTGAAAAACAAACAAAGGTTCTTAGAAAGATTGCGAGTCGTGATAGTTTAACCAAAATATACAACCATGCTGCAATGATTGAAAAATTAGAAGCTTCTATTGAAAGAGCCAAAAAAAACCAGACAGCAATTTGTGTTTTGATGCTGGATATTGATTACTTCAAACGTATTAATGATAACCATGGCCATCCGATTGGTGATGAAGTTTTAGTTGAGTTAAGCGGTTTATTACTAAAAAATATCCGTCATCATGATGCTGCCGGTCGTTATGGTGGTGAAGAGTTTATTATCATATTAAATGAAACCGCAGGAGATATAGGCTACTTGATTGCCGAACGTATCAGAACTGAAATACAGGAGAATGAATTTACTGAGTTGCGACTGAAGATAACGATCAGTATTGGTATGTCTGAATACCGTGGTGAAGATGCTTTAACTTTAATAAAAAGCGCAGACAAGAAACTATATGATTCCAAAAAAATGGGTAGAAATCGAACAACAATATAAAAAACCTTGCTTAAATAAGCAAGGTTTTTTTTAGAATACGTCCAACTGTTCATAATTGGATAGGAAAGTTCTTAAATCATCTTCCATAATTTTGACACCAGTAACTGAGTTTGATTCAATATTAATCGGTAGGATTGGATCATGGAGTGATAATCTCACAAGAAACCATCCATCAATTTTAGGATCTTTACTCATTACACGAATGCCTTCGAAATTATTAGGTGCAATTTCATAACGGGTATTGTCGTTCATGAACTCTGTCAATGCGGTGATAACATTTTTACCATACGTTTGGAAGTCCTTATCTTTAATCTTCACTCTATGCTCAGAAGCTTCAACAGGCTCTACCAATGTTTCAATCAATGAGCTAAGCGTTTTACCGGTAGCTTTCATTTTAGCGAGCTTTATAATGATCTTAGTAATTGTAAAAGCCCCATCATCCAAGAAAAAGTTCTCTTTAAAAGCACCGTGACCAGAGGTTTCTATTGCGAGAGCACTTTCAATACCTTCGTTATTTAAACGTCTGGACTCGTTAATTACATTCTTATAACCACGTTTGAATCGATGGTGAACACCGCCAAGTTCGTCAATGAAAGCAGTTAAGCCATCTGACGTTACAGAATCGGTTACAATAGTTGTACCTGGATAGTCTTCTAACACAATAGCACTCATTAAAGCGATTAACAAGTTTCTGTTGATGATCTTACCACCGCGATCGACTACTGCTGCTCTATCAACATCGGTATCAAAAATAATACCTAGATCTGCATCGTTTTTAATTGTTGCTTCTTGTATGGAAGCCATAGCTGCTGGATCTTCTGGATTTGGAATGTGATTTGGGAAATGTCCATCAGGCTCTAAGAATTGACTGCCTGTCGTGATGGCACCGAGTTGTTTAAGAATTTTTGTAGCAAAGAATCCACCGGCACCATTGCCTGCATCGACTATTATTTTCAAGCCTTCAAGTGGTGTTAAATCACTGGTTTCTTTTCTTATTTTATGTACAAGATAATCTGCATAAACATCGATTAATTTGTAAGGTATAATAGTGCCTTTATTATTTGCTGTATAGTTTGCTTGAGATAATTCTGTAGCTTTAGTAAGGATTTCAGTAATATCCTTTTTATCAAGTCCTCCACTTCTAGTAAAGAACTTCATGCCATTTCTATTAAATGGTAAGTGACTGGCTGTGATCATAATAGCACCATCACAATTATGTTTTCTAAACTTGGTGCTCATAAACATAGATGGCGTAGAAGCAATACCACAAATATAAGTTGTACTACCTAAATCAGACAGGCTGTTCACAATGGACTCTTGTAACTCTGGTCCTGTGATTCTTGAATCTGTTCCAACAGAGATTGAAATATCTTCGGTTTTTAATCCTGTTTTTTCACTTAAGAATAATCCAAAAGCATATGCAATCCATTTGACATGCTCTGAAGTCAAGTTTATCTTTTCGGATGGGATGCCATCCATTGCAACGCCCCTTATATCGGAACCGTTCTGAAGATTTAAAAATTGTAAATTCATAAAGCCTCCCAGCAAATTTTATTGTCTCTACTAATTTAATCCTATTTTACATCTATGTCAACCACAAGTCGCCTTTGATTAACATTTTGTCTTATTTTTCATGTGAAATTAGTGGAATATATTATATTTACAAAATCGGCGCAATATTTTGCAGTGGAATTGATGAAAAAGTGCTCGCACACTCGTTACTTCAGTTGTGAGTTAGAGCATGATTCTGTTACTGTTGTTCTTAGATACTATAATGTACACATAACGTTGGACACATATTCCTAAATCTAAGTTATAATATAATTATGAGTAGACAAAGAAGAACATGGACCCCTCAGGAGAAAGCTGAAATAGTGCTT
>JAEIOD010000052.1 GCA_016342415.1 Clostridiales bacterium | reverse complement strand
AAAGAAACCCTTGAAACCCGCTAATAGCAGTGTGTTCAAGGGTGTTTTTTATCTGTTTTGCTGCAAAACTTAAGATATCAATTGATTATTTATAAGTCATATAAAAGTTGTCAAGAAGTTGTAAAATCAAAAATTATTTCGGTTCTGGTTCCTTGACCTAATTCACTCTCTATATTGAAAGATGCACCCATCAAATCTATAATTTCAGAACAAATGTTAAGCCCCAAACCAAAACTTTCTTCTTTTTTATTACGCGACTTGTCTGCTAAGTAAAAAGGCTCTGTTATATGATTTAAGTCAAGCTTTGATATACCTCTTCCCTGATCTTCTACAAATATTTTTATTACTTCATCTTCTTTTGTGGCACCTATAATAATTTCCTGATTGTTTTTTGATGCTTTAATGGAATTATCTATCAGATTAAATAACACTATTTTCAGCAAATACTTATCTACGTCAAGTAGAATGTCATCACTATCAACACTAAACAAGAGTTTCTTTCCATATTGTCTCATTTCATTCACTCCTATGACTTCTAAAATAAGAGTTTTGATGTTTTCTTTTGTAATATCAAGCTCGTTATTTTTTAAAAGTATTATTTCATTCAACTGTTTTGATAGTTTTGACAATCTCATGCCTTCATCATAAATGTGATATAAACCCTTATCAAAAATATCCTTATCATACTTATTTTTTCTAAGAATATCAGCATAGCCAATTATTGACGTCAGTGGCGTTTTAAGTTCGTGAGTAAAATTATCTATGAATCTTTGTTTACTAAAAGCTTGATTCTCAAGCTCTATGATATTGTTTTCTATCTCTGAAGCCATTTCATCAATGTGTTTACCAATTAAACCGATTTCATCATTTCTAATAAAGTTGGTTCTAGTGTCATAATTACCCGATTTAATACTCGATGTTACTTTAGTGAGTTCTGTGATATCTTTCGTTATGTATTTTGTAACAAAATACGAAACAAAGATGAGCAAAATTAAAATAACAGTTGATAAAGCTATAAAGAATTGATATTGATTTTTTCTTGAAGTCATTATGTAACTCACGTCTTTTATCACTGATAAAACATACTCATTCTCATCTATTATCATAATATTGCTTACAAATATATAATACTTATTATTGAGTTTTTTCCGTTGATAGTTCCGTCCTAAATCCCAAGCAGTTTTAATGTCTTCTCTATCTGTACTCCAGTCAGTATAATGAGTCTTCACCACTAAATTCTCTTTGGAGTGAATTTCAAAGTATATTTTTTCTCGATAGGAGCTTATAAAGTAATCTGAGATATAGCTAAGTCTGTCTTGATCATCAGAAATGCTAGACATAAGCAGAAAGTCGTCTATTGTGTTACTGATGCTTCTTTCATAGTTTAGTAAACCGCTGATTTCATGATCTATCATGTCTGAATGTATTTTTTCAATAACAATTGTTCCAGATAGGATTATTGTCAATATGCAAAAGCTGAGAAAGAATACAAATAATCTATTTCTAAAACTCATCATATCCCCCTTAATCAACATCAACCATCATATCTATATCCGAATTTATATACTGTTTCTATTAGATCGGTATTGAGTTTAGATCTTAGTTTCTGTACATGCATATCCACTGTACGTGTGTTGCCTATATAATCATAACTCCAAATTTTATCAAGTAACGTCTCTCTTGATAGAGCAATTCCTTTATTCAATAAGAAATAATGGAGCAAATCAAACTCTTTACATGTGAGTTCAATTTCACCTCCATCCTTGATGACTTTTCGACTGTCAACCAGTATCTTTATATCCTCACCTATTTGAATATCCTTATTGAGAATTTGAATGGGTTCATTTCTTCTTAACACAGCATTAATCCTTGAGATAAGCTCCAAATTTTCAAATGGTTTAATCACATAGTCATCAGCACCAAGATTGAATCCCTCTATTTTGGATTTTAAACTCGTTTTTGCTGTAAGTAAAATGACTGGTATATTATATTTTTTTATTTCAGGAAGCAACTCATAGCCGCTCATTTTAGGGAGCATCACATCTAAAATAACCAGGTCCGGTTTAGATGACAATGAGTTATATCCTTCAAGTCCATCCTTTGCTTGTATCGAAGTGAATCCATACATATCTAAGTTCATTTTTATAAGGTCTGAGATGGCAATATCATCTTCAACGATTAGTATTTTAGGCATAGTTTCTCCTTTTTGTTAGTTACTGTTTTATCTTTCAAACTCTTTATTATATTTCTTTTTTCCATATTATCACAAAAGGAAATAATAACCAAGAATGTCATGGATGATTTTATATTGTAAACTATTTCTCACTTACTCCTTCTTTCAGAACAGAGTGTTATCACTAAAATTTCTAGCCTTTTGGGTACAAATAAACCTCGAAAAAGAGACCATAGGTTCAACCTATGGTCTCAACATTTATTTCTTTTTGTCTATGATTTCTTTTGTTTCAGTTTTTTTCTCTGCTTCAGTTTTTTTCTCTGCTTCAGCTTTTTTCCCTGTTTCAGTTTTTTTCTTAGGTTTATTTTCATCACTTCTTCTTTTCATAAGAGGTGTTGCAAGTTCTTCTAACTTTTTATCAGCTAAGTAGTGAATCGTTCCTCTTTTGAACTTACCATTTTTTTGTCTTTCACCAGCTGGAGTTTTCATCAGAAGCTCAATACCTTGATCGATGTGATCAATAGCGTAGATATGGAATTTACCATCTTCTACAGCTTTAACAACTTCTTCTTTTAACATAAGGTTTTTAACATTTTGATGAGGAATGATTACCCCTTGAACACCAGTTATGCCTTTAAGTTTACAAACTTCATAGAAGCCTTCAATTTTTTCGTTCACGCCACCAATAGGTTGGATTTCACCTCTTTGATTTACTGATCCTGTTACTGCAAAACTCTGATCAATTGGTACACCTGATAAACTAGATAGTATTGCATACAACTCTGTACTAGAGGCACTATCACCATCAACACCTGAATACAATTGTTCAAACACAATAGATGCACTTAGAGTCAGTGGTTTATCCTGAGCATACTTAAAGCCCATATAACCGTTAAGAATCATAACACCTTTATCATGACTTGGTCCAGATTGATTGGCTTCTCTTTCAATATTGATGAGACCAGCTTTACCTCTATAAGTAGATACAGTAATCTTACTTGGCTTACCAAAAGATTGGATACCAGTTCCTAGTACTGCTAAACCATTAATTTCTCCAACTTTTTCTCCTTTTGTATCAATTAAATAAGTACCATCAGCAAAATGTTCTAGTAGTTTTCTTTCAAAACGGTTCATTCTATTTTTTTGTTCCTCAAGTGCTTTTAGAACATGTTCTTTTCCAACTATCTTATCACTATAGAAATCTGCCCAGTTATCTGCTTCATATATCAAATCGACAATCACATTCAGATGAGCTGATAACTTATCTTTATTAGCAGCTAGACGGGTCGTATAATTAACAATTTCAGCCACTGCAAATTTATCAAAATATTTAATATTATCTTTATCAGCATAACTTGCAATTAACCTTGCCATTTTAGTAATAGATTCTCTATTTCTTTCTACTTCATCATCAAAGTCTACTAATACTTTAAATAGTTTTCTAAACTCTTCATCATAATTAAATAACATATTATAGGTATAGAAATCACCTACAATAATTACTTTTACATCTAAAGGAATTGGTTGCGGTCTTAATGTTTGTGCGCCATTAACACCCGTTTGTTTACCTATATTCTCAATGTTTACCTCTTTATTAATTAAAGCTCTTTTTAAACCTTTCCAAGCATATGGAGCAGTTAATAGATCTCGTGTTTGTATGATTAAATAACCACCATTGGCTTGATGTAAAGCACCTGGTTTAATTTGAGTAAAGTCTGTTTTCCAAGCACCATAGTCATTCTTATACTCAATATTACCAATTAAGTTAAAAAAGGTAGGATTGATTTCAAATTCTACTGGAGCAGAATTCTTCTCACTATTATCCACAAATAAATTAATAGCATATCTAACAAAGAAATCATCTTTTCTTGCGGGTTGTTGTAACATCGCAAGAGGATTCTTATTATCAGGTTCCTCTTCTTCTTTAAACTCATCAATATTTTCTACAATATCATTAACCACTGCAACTAAATAATCTTTAACAGCATCATTCTGATCATATTTCTTAATGAAATTTCTAAAATGAGATTCAACAATTTTCCGACCTAATTTAGCATCCAAATCATCTAACTTGTTCAAATAAATTTCTTCTTCAGATCTCAATTTATTAAATAAATCAACCGTTTCAAGCGTCAATTTATTAGAATTACTACTAAGTATTTCATATTCCTCTTCAGAAATCTTTCTATATTCATCTTCACTCATCGGTTTGTTATTTTTAAGCGGAATACTGACCAAACCTCTCTCCGTTTGAGTAAAAGCAAAATTATATTTTTCACCAATAACATTTAACTCATCAATGATAGCTGCATTCTTTTGAGAATATTCCTGACGTAGGATAGCTTTTGTATTCTCATATTCTTTTCCAATAAACGCTTCTGCAATTGCATTCTGGATGAACTCCAAGTTTCTCGCCATTGTTTTTTGGAATTTTCTACCTTCACCATTCTTTAAGGAAATTGCTATAGGCGTTCTTGGATTTTTAAAGTTATTTACATAAATCCAGTCATCAGGCGCATCCGTCTCCAGTATTTTTTTATCGGTAATGTATCTTACATAAGTATTTCTTCCAGTTCCCCAACCACCAGCAACATAAATATTATAACCTCTTTGTTTTATGTTCAAACCGAATTCCATCGCTTTTGCAGCTCTTTCCTGTCCGATCATTTCATATAGGGGCGTTAGATCCTCAGTGGTTTCAAATCTTAATTCTTCAATTGCTATTCTGCATGTTAATTGATCTGCATGTAAACGATATTTATCCATAACGTCCTCCTTAATCTCTATATTTTTATATACCCATCTGTATTAATTAAAACATAAAGTTCATGAAATTAGTCATGTTATAACCATTTATTTATAATTATTATATTTTCCTTATAAGCTAAACTTTAATATTGCTTTTATGATTGTATCTTTTAGTACATTAAACTCAGGAAATTGAACATAATACTCCGTCATAAATTGTGCTTTTTCTGAAGGCAATCTAAAAGCTTGCATGATATTTTCTCCTATAAAGGATTGTTTATAGCCCATTAAACTTGCAGAAACACTACCGCCTATAGCTATATCTTTTGCTACAGCAATACCACCAACGGCTAAAGATTTTGCAGTTGCCACACCACCAAAGGCAATTTCATATGCGCACGCCACCCCGCCAAAAGCAGCGAATGCCCCTGCTGCAATACCACCAAAAGACAACACACCTAAACCAATACCTCCAAGGCTGATAACACCTAGACTGATACCACCAATACTAACAATCCCTATTGATTTAGAACCAATAGCAACAATACCTTTTGCAGTAGCATTCCTCCCTAAATTAATATGCATTAAAGGAATACCAAAGATACATGCTTTACTTCTATATTCAAAACCAGCATTTATCATTGACATGCCAAGGTTTTCAGAAAACTCTTTTGCAACTTGCAAAGGATCTCCTAATACATCATACGGATTAACATCCATGCCCTCTTCATCTCTCGTCATTAAAGTTTCAAGTAAATCTGATTTGATTTTTTTCTTGGTTTTGTAATCTGTCGAAATATAACTTAGAACTTTATTGACATATACCTTATATTCTCTTTTCATTAGAACCTCCTAAATTATCATATGAACATGTTTATTTAATTCTTCCCAAGCTTTTAACATCTCATTCAAAGCTTTCCTACCACTTTCAGTGATACGGTAATACTTTCTAGGAATTTTGCGCTCTCCTTCAAAATTGTTTTTATAGCTCTCAATAAATTTTTTATCTTCTAATCTATATAGAATAGGATATAAAGAACCTTCTTTTAAGCTAAAGTAGCCATCACTTGCACTTTCCATACTTTTGATCAATTCGTAACCATAAACATCCGATTCGTTTATGATTTTCAAAACAATAATTTCTAATACACCCTTTTTCAATTGCCTGTTGATATCGATAATAATCACTCCAATACTTTTTATTGTATAGTGCTTAGTATTACTAAGTATATATTATAACAACGTATTATGTTTGTCAAATCCAAAAAAAATGACTGCCTTAGCAGTCATCTAATTAATCTTGTAATAATATAGCTCTTGTTTCAATCTCTTCAACTAAGTCTTTTAAGAATACCTCTACTGACATAGCACCTAATTCACCTTTATCTCTAGATCTTACAGAAATATTTTTATTTTCTACTTCATTGTCGCCGATAACAAGCATATATGGATTTCTCTCCATTCTTGCTTCTCTAATCTTATAACCTACAGATTCAAGTCTTGAATCTACATCAACTCTAATACCATGTTTTTCAAACTCTTTCTTAAGTTCATAAGTATAGTCTAAATGACGATCAGCAATTGGTAATAACTTAACTTGTACTGGTGCTAACCATGCTGGGAATTTACCTGCATACTTTTCAATCAACATCGCTAAAGTTCTTTCATAACAGCCAATTGAAGTTCTATGAATGATGTAAGGATGTTTCTTCTCTCCATTAGAATCAATATAAGTCATATCAAATTTCTCAGCCAAGGCAAAGTCAATTTGAACTGTAATGATTGTATCTTCTTTTCCATGAACATTTTTAAATTGAATGTCTAATTTAGGACCATAGAATGCGGCTTCACCTTCGGCTTCGATATAATCAATTTCCAGGTGATCTAAGATCGTTCTCATCTGATTTTGAGAATCTTCCCATTGTTCTGCAGTACCAATATACTTCTCTGATTTATTAGGATCCCACTTCGAGAATTGATATGTAATATCATCTCTGATACCAAGTGTATCCATGAAATAGTTGATTAATGATACTACATCTTTGAACTCATCTTCCAATTGTTCTGGTGTTACCATTAAATGACCTTCCGAAATTGTAAATTGCCTTACTCTAATCAGACCGTGCATTTCTCCTGAAGACTCATTTCTGAATAACGTCGACGTCTCATTGTAACGCTTTGGCAGATCTCTATAACTTTTTTGAGTATTTTTATATACCATGATTTGGAATGGACAAGTCATTGGTCTTAAAGCAAACACTTCTTTATCAACTTCTTCATCACCCAATACAAACATACCATCTTTATACAATTGCCAGTGTCCTGAAATCTTATATAAATCTGACTTTGCCATCATAGGTGTTTTTGTTAACTCATAACCACGTCTTTCTTCTTCATCTTCAACAAATCTTTGAAGTGTTTGGATGATTTTAGCACCTTTAGGCATTAACAACGGTAAACCTTGTCCAACATTTTCATTTGTTGTGAACAATTGAAGTTCTCTACCCAATTTATTGTGATCACGTTTTTTGGCATCTTCCAATTTTTCCAAATGAGTTTCCAACAAGTTCGCTTTAGGGAATGATGTACCATAAATTCTTTGAAGCATTTTTCTGTTCTCATCACCTCTCCAGTAAGCACCTGTCGCACTAAGAAGTTTGAAAGCTTTGATATTCTTGATATCAAATATATGTGGTCCTGCACATAAATCAACAAAATCTCCATGTCTGTAGAAAGAAATTACAGCATCTTCATCAAGACCTTCGATTAATTCGGCTTTATACTCTTCACCCATTTCAGAAACCAATTTTAAAGCTTCTGCTCTAGGGAGTTCAAATCTTTCAAACTTTTCTTTTGCAGAAATGATATTTTTCATTTCCTTTTCAATTTTTTCTAAATCATCTGGTGTAAAGTTAACATCTACATCAAAGTCATAATAGAAACCACTTTCAATTGATGGACCAATTGCAAGTTTTGCTGATGGATATAATTTTTTTACAGCTCTAGCCATAATATGTGCAGTTGAATGTCTAAAGGTATCTTTACCTTCTACATCTTCAAATCTTAAAATGTTAAGTGATACATCCTCATTGATTACATAACTTAAATCAACTAATTCACCGTTTACTTCACCAACAATTGCCTCTTTTGCCAATCTACCCGAGATAGCTTTAGCTACTTCAAATACTGTAGAGCCTTGTTCTATTTCTCTAACAGAACCATCCTTTAACGTGATTTTAATCATTATTTTTCTCCTAATTTCTTAATACAATTTCGTCTAGTAACAGTTCCACCAGATCTTCAACTTGCATACTACCTAATTCACCTTTGTCTCTTGATCTTACTGCTACATTACTCTTCTCAATTTCCTTGTCGCCAATAACCAACATGTAAGGATTTCTTTCAAGTCTTGCCTCTCTTATCTTATAACCGACTGATTCCTGGCGACCATCTAGTTCCACGCGGATACCATAAGATTTTAAAGTATTCTTAAGGACAACAGCGTAGTCTTCATGCCTGTCAGCTACTGTAATTATTTTTACTTGTACAGGTGATAACCATGTTGGGAACTTACCTGCATAATGTTCAATTAAGATACCAAAGAATCTTTCAATTGAACCAAACGCCACTCTATGAATGACTACCGGTTGATGTTTTTCACCATCTTCACCGATATAAGTCAATCCAAATCGTTCCGGTAACTGCATATCCAGTTGAATCGTACCACACTGCCATGTTCTACCAATACAATCTTCCAAATGGAAATCGATTTTTGGACCGTAGAAAGCACCATCACCAGGATTTAATTTGTAGTCTAAATCCATTTCTTCTAATGCTTCTTGTAATGCTGTTTCTGCTTGTTCCCATGCTTCATCTGTTCCAATAGATTTTTCAGGTCTAGTAGATAGTTCCACATGATATTTGAATCCAAATGTTTGATAAACTGAATCAATCACTCGAACTACTTCTTTTATTTCATCTTTAATCTGTGATGGTAACATAAAGATATGTGCATCATCTTGAGTAAAGGCACGTACTCTCATCAAACCATGTAAAGCACCTGATAATTCATGACGGTGAACTTTACCAAGCTCACCTACTCTCATAGGGAAATCTCTGTAAGATCTTAGCTCAGTTTTGTAAACCAACATACCGCCGGGACAATTCATCGGTTTGATTGCATAATCGTCATCATCAATCTTTAATGAATACATATTTTCTGCATAGTGATACCAATGACCAGATGTTTCCCATAGTTCACGATTCAGAATTTGCGGTGTTTCAATTTCTACATACCCCGCTTCATCATGAACTTCTCTCCAGTATTCCAATAATTTATTTTTTACAATCATACCTTTTGGCAGAAAGAATGGAAAACCAGGACCTTGCTCCATCAAACTGAATAACTTTAACTCTTTTCCTAATTTTCTATGATCACGCTTTTTGGCTTCTTCCAATCGATGAAGATATGCTTCTAATTGTGATGCTTTTGGAAATGATGTAGCATAGATTCTTTGTAACATCATTCTCTCTGAATCACCACGCCAGTAAGCACCGGCAATGGATAACAACTTGAAAGCTTTGATCTGTTTTAATCCTGGCAAATGGGGTCCAGCACATAAATCAACAAACTCACCATGTTTATAAAAAGATAACTCCGCATCTTCAGGTAAATCTTTAATCAGTTCTACTTTGTAATCAGCTTCTAAATCAGAAACGAACTCCAAAGCTTCCTTACGAGGCATAGTAAACCGTTCTGGTATTAAGTCTTCTTTTATAAGACGTTTCATTTCTTTTTCTATTTTTTCTAGATCCTCTGGTACAAAGACATGCTCTGTATCAAAGTCATAATAAAATCCGTTTTCGATTGGAGGTCCGATTGCTAGTTTAGTACCCGGAAATAAATTTTGCACAGCCATAGCCATAACATGAGCACTCGTATGTCTAAAGACATCTAATCCAGCTTCATCATTTATTGTTAAAATACTCAACTCAACATCTTCACTTAAGATATAATTTAAGTCAACGGTGGTATTATTCACAACCCCCGCTACTGCTTCTTTTGCAAGTCTTCCTGAAATGGATTTTGCTACATCAAATATGGATACACCAGATTCTACTTCTTTTATTGACCCATCTTTAAGTGTTAATTTAATCATTATTTCCTCCTTTCGTTACTATACAAAAAACAAAAAATCTCCTCCCAAAGAAAGGGACGAGATTATATCACGCGGTTCCACCCTAATTGAATATTCCACTCAATTATCGAAAGATAACAGCTATATCGTGCTTATACGTTGACGTTTCCATCTACTCCGTCAAATGCTCCAGATTAGTTTTCGTGCAGTCTTTAGGATTCATTTCCAGCGACAGAACCTCTCTTGACTCAGTTTCTACACTACTCTTTCCTTCTTAGCATGTGTTCTATTAAATAATTCTATCATGTTCTAAAGAATTGTCAAGCACCAGCGGACAAATGAAATAATCATTTTACACCCTCATCAAAGGTTTATTCGATATTAACCTTAAGTAATAATATGAATTGTGGTAAAATATAGACTGGTGTTTACTAAATAGATTGGATAGATTATGAAATTATTATTAGCGCCCATTCAAGGTGTGACAATTGCAGAGTATAGAAACAGTTATGATAAATTCTTTGGTGGTTTTGATGGATATTACGCACCTTTTATTTCACCGACAACTAAAGAAGAAACACATCCAAGTTTCTTTAATGATGTCTTACCGGAAGTTAACAGCAACACACTTAGCTTGGTACCACAACTTCTTGGTAATGACGGTAATAATTTTAGAGATTATGCTGCTACAATTGTAAATATGGGTTATAAGGAAATCAACTGGAATATAGGATGTTCCTTTTCTATTGTAACCAAGAAGAAAAAAGGGGCTGGTATTTTACCTCACCCGGATATGATCAAAAGAGTTTTAGATGAGGTCTGTAAGGATACCAACTATGACTTAACCGTCAAAATGAGATTGGGCATGAATCATACAGATGAAGGTATCAAAGTCATCGAATCACTCAATGATTATCCTTTAAGTGGCGTTATGATTCATGCTCGAACAGGGATTCAGCAATATAACGGTCATGTGGACTTAGATGCTTTTCAAACACTTTACTCTAAATCAAAACATAAAATGACTTATAACGGTGATATCTATACGTATGAGGACTATAAAAAGATACAAAATAGGTTTCCTGAGCTTGATAGTTTTATGTTGGGCAGAGGTGCGCTTATTGATCCTTTTTTAGCATCAACTATAAAAGGCGATGATATACCAACAGATCAAAAGCTGAAAATCATAACGTCATTTCATCATGCAATATATAATCACTATAAAAAAAATAAGCCCAGAGAAAATCATTTTTTAAATAAAATGAAAGAATTCTGGACATATACTCATGTTCATCTCGATCCTGAGAATCAGTTTATTAAAAGAATTAGACTCAGTCAAACTAATGAAGCTTACCTTAAAGTTGTAAAAGAAATTCTAAAAGACACCAATCAATGGATTGAGAAAATGTAATCACTGTTTATTTCCCGAAACTACATGCTGGGAATGTACAAACATCACAGTTTAAACACAATCCGCCATGTCCATACTTAGCCAAATCTGCTTTTGTTAATTTTTCACCAGTTAACAATCGTGGAAATACCAAATCAAATATGGTGCGTTTAGAATACATGGCACAGCCTGGTACACCAATGATAGGAATATCACCTTTGTATGCCAGTAAAAACATTGCACCAGGTAATACAGGTGCGCCGTAACTGATGATATCTGCTCCAGTATTCTTGATACTTGTCGGTGTTAAATCATCTGGATCAACACTCATGCCACCTGTACAGACTATAAAATTGGCACCTTCATCAATTAAGGTTTCAATTGATTCTGTAATCTGAGTGACATCATCATCAGCTATTATTTGTCTAGTAACCTCGATATCATATTCCTGAGCCTTCCCTCTAATCACAGGTCCAAAGGCATCTTGAATCCTACCATGATACACTTCACTCCCCGTTGTAACAATTCCAATCTTAAACGGTTTATAAGCAAGAATGGACAATAAAGATGTTTCTCCTGCTAAAGATTCTGCATCTATAATCTTATCTTCATGAATTACCAAAGGAATCACTCTTGTGCCTGCTAACTTATCACCTTTTTTTACTGGAAAACAATCATGTCTTGTTGCAATCATAATCTCTTCAAGACTGTTTATCCTTTCCAATTTCTTTACATCAACTCTTAATAAACCATCTATTTTTGCATGAATATTAATTTTACCTTCTTTAATTTCACTGCCATACATATGTTCATCCATACAGATATCACCTAAACGTACGGCTGCATCATTTTCATGAAGTTCATTTTCTTTCTTTTCCCATACATAAACATGTGTTTTACCCATTGATAAAAGTGTAGGAATATCTTCTTCTTTAATTACATGTCCTTTTCTGAACTCAGGTCCTTTTTTAACACCAGGAATAATGATTGTCATATCATGACATAAAACTGAACCAATAGCATCTCTCGTTTGAATTTTCTTCAATATTCTGTCCTTTCTTACTGTATGTATAGAAACTTAAATAATATTTTGTTCTATTTATTATTATAACAAATAATATGTACTATAATTATAAACGAAATATTCGGAATTGTGAAATAATTATAAAGTTGATTAATATTGATGCAATTTATCACGTGAGATGTCTTTACATTCTATTTCATATCATCAATTATTTAAGTCTACTCACTTTCTTTGCCACTTTGCTGTATAGTTTCTCATAACTTGGAGGTGCACCTTTCTGTACGACTTTTCCATCAAGATATACTGCATCTAGAACTCCCCACTCATCAAAGACTTCTTTGTTGCTGGTATCGTAGTACTCAAACACGATATATTCCTTAAACTCCTCTGATATCTTTTTCATTCTTTCATAAACTATATTTGATGCTGGACACCATCCGTTTACAAAAGCTTGAACTGTAACTTTTCCTTCAATTAATTCCAGTTTCTTTTTCTTTTTTACTAGTTTTGGAGGTATCACTCCTTCTTTGAAGGGTTTCCAAAGAAGTATCCGTATATTATCTTTATCAATCTTTTTAAATCCGTGTTTTTTGAACCAAGATGCCCTCATAAAAAATGGCATAGATATCCCCCACACTAACAACCCGTTTGTATCAAGTTCTCTACAGTCTTGTTCAGCTGCCTCTATTAATTGTGTTCCGATACCTTTTTTTTGCTGATTTCCCATGCCCTCTTTGTATCCATAAACCCAAATGCATTTCACTATGTAAAATCCTGCGGTATCCACAAATGAATACTCAGAAGGAACATACTGAATCATGCCACAAATACGGCCTTGGTCATCTTCAGCAAGTTTTACTCTAAGACCTCTGTCTTTCATCTTCTCATACCATTTTTCTTTCGAGTCTCCAGCATCCTTCATTTCGTCGCTCCACTCTTCAAGACAATGGAAATAATTATCTTTATGTTTACTTTCCAAATCAATTATTTTCATAACTACCTCTCAATCAATATATATTCATTACCCGAAAATACACGAGATAATCCTATGATGAAGAACTAGTAAGACTAGGTAATCTTCATTGATATTGAAATAAGGCTTGAAGCTAAATATATTAAACGCCTAAACCAAAAGGTTTAGGCGTCATTCTATAAAAATATTAATAGTAATCCTTGTGTTATCCCAATTAGGAAACCTAAAACACCACCTAAGTACTCAATGTGTTTTAACTCACTTTTAGCAATTTTAAGAATCATCTCTTCAATTTCTTCTAATTCAAACAAACTTATTTTTTCTTCTATCATAGTAGAGATGCTAATTGATGATGTTGCTTTGTGAATCAAGCTTTCAGTCAATTCATCAATAATGCCTTCACCTTTTTCATCAATTATGTCTTCTATGTATTTAGATATCATACCAGAAAACGCTGAGGGTATAAAAGAGGGTAACTTTCCTTCTGTTAATTCAACAATTTTTACTTTTAGCATGTCTAAAATATCTTGTTTGTCTGAGCCTTCTAAAAGTTGATCGATAATTTCCTCAACGGATAGAAGCTCTTCTTCTACAGTTTCTCCAATAGATTTTGCAATTTCATCTCTTCTTTTTGGAATAACACCTTGTATTTTAAACCACAGAATATTGATTGGTTTTAAAGGTCTAAACAATAGTTTAATCGCCACAACATTAGTTGTCCAACCAATCATTGCACCAACCAAAGACAAGACTGCTAACATTAATACTGGATTTTCTCTCACTTTATTCACTTCTTTCTATTATTATAAATGATCCTACATCTGTTAATGGGATATTTATATAGTCTATTTTTTTTCCTGTTTTAGTAATAAAAGACTTTATGGATTCGTAATCCGGATGTTTTGTAATATTGCCATTGAAATAAACAACATCATCAAAAGAAACACAAGTACCTCCAATGAATCCATAATCCAGATCAGGTAGTTCAATAGATCCAGGTCTTATCAACAATCCAGTAATGCCTTCTTTGATACACGCATCATAGATGCCCTTATCACTGGTTATAAATGCATTACCAACAATTGCTGTTGAACACTTTGAATACCCCTGATTAACATTGATTATCTTATAGTTCTTTTGTCTTAGATGTTCTTTTATAGTCTCTGAAACAACATCATATTTACAGACAACGAACTCACCAATCTTAGCGAGATTAAATTTAACAGTCTCTGGATATTTTTCACCTAACGATCCACACCTTATACCATCTAAAGGAATATTTTTTTCAACAAATAATTTATCATCATAGAACATAAACATATCTGGATGATGACTTACAGCTTTATAGGGCTTGAGTTGATCTTTGAACTTGATGATTTCAAATCCCTTTGACACGAAGTAATCAAAAGTTTCCTGATGTGCTTTTTCGCTGATAACAATCTTACGCTTCAAGTGCTCTTACCATGTCTTCAAGATCCTTCTTGGTAAAATGATAAACGGTATTACAGAAATGACATTTCAGTTCCGCTTGCTGATCTACAGAAATAATTTCCTTTAACTCCTCTTTACCAACTGTCATTAAAGCTCTTGAAATTCTATCTTCTGAACAGTCACATGTAAAGGCAACATCAAATTCACCTGTCATCATCACCGGTAACTCCGGGAAATAAGACTGAATAATCTCTTCAGCTGTTTGTTTGCCGTATAAACGGTCCATGAAATCCGAAATAGCTTCTGAAGCATTGTCATAAGCGGCTTTTTCACTTGCTGATAAATCTGGCATCGGTTGAATTAAAATACCACCCGCACAGACAAGCTCTTCTTCAACAACAGTTCCTAATTTCAAAGCAGTCGGTTGTTGCTCAGAATGTTTGAAGTAAAAAGCTATATCATCATCAATTTCAGCTGAGATCATATGTGAAATACCGACATAGGGTTCTTTTAAACCAAAGTCTCTGATAATAGTTACATTTCCTCCCAAACCAATGGCATCGCTAATTTTATTCGTATTTGAGCGGTAAGGAATATCTGCATTAACATTTGATATATAACCTTTTACGTGTCCAGAATAATTGGTTGTTGCTAAAATCGTTTTTATTTGATTGGTGCCCGTTACTTTTAATGTTAAAATATCTTGTTTATTTTTTAGAAGCTTACCTAGTAAACTGGTTGCTGTTAAAGTTCTCGATAATGCTTCTGTTGAAACTGCTGATGTATGATGCATAGAAACTGCTGTTTTTACTAGATCTGTTGTCTCTCCTAAATAAACTCTTATATTGTCTCCTACAATTGCAGAATATATTTTACTCATGTTTTTTCCTTCCTATAAAGAGCCATCTTTCAGAGGTCTCTTGTACACTCATATTTGTATTAGTATCTAAGATATCCAATAATTCGATACCATTTTTTTCCAAGCTATCTTTTATGTCATCTATAGTATAAGCACGTTGTTTATGAACTTCATCTGTTCTTATATACTTGCCGTTTTCTTCTATAAAAAGTGTTAAGTCAAATTCTAAAATTTGAGTTTGATCATCGTAGTAGTTTTCCCATATAAATGCGACTTCTTCAGATGTTTCTGTAAAAACATTATCTCCCAAAACATGTTTTAGCTTGTAATCCGAACTCATATCAAAAATCAGAAGACCATCATCATTTAGATAGTCATAACAGCTCTTAAAGGCATCATCTAGGTCCTGACTGTCAATTAAATAGTTAAAACCATCACAGAAGCTAATAATGCCGTCATAAGTCTGAAACAACTCAATCGCAGTCATGTCCTGCTGTACATATCTTACTTTTAAATTTTGATCATATGCTTTAGTTTGAGCAATATCCAACATATCTTCAGATAGGTCAGTTCCTAGGACTTTATATCCTTCTTTTGCCAACCGATTGGTCATTTCGCCTGTGCCACAGGCCAACTCCAATATTTCTTTGCTTTTTAAATTGTATGTATTGAATGCTTCAATCAAGTGTTTGTACCATAAATCATATGGTGTATCATTCATTAATTGATCATAAACTCTTGCAAATCCTTGATACATCTTAACCTCTCTTTCTGAAACGTTCTTATTCTAACACAATCTACATAGTTAATCAAATCTACAGAAAAAGATGGTCAATGACCATCTTAAATAAATTTCTTGGGAATTCTAATAGAAAACTCTGTACCTTTATCCACTTCACTAACGACATCGATATCACCGTCCATACTTAGAACAATATGTTTTACAATAGCAAGTCCTAAACCCGTACCGCCTTCTTTTTTAGACCTTGCTTTATCCACTCGATAAAACCTTTCAAATAGTCGCTCTAAATGTTCCGGTGCTATACCGATACCATTGTCTTTTACCGTAATTAAATAATGATCAATCACATCTGAAAATTGTACTTTCACAGAGCCACCTTCAGGTGTGTACTTTATTCCATTGTCAATTAAGTTAATTAACATCTGTTTCATCCATACTTTATTGGCCATGATGGGTGCCATATTCTCTGCCATTATATACGACACGTCAATATTTTTCTTTTTTGCAATTTGATCCATCATACCTGAAATCTCACCTATAATTTCATATGGTGTTAACTCAGTTACATGGTGGTCTCCTGTCGATTTTTCAATATCTGATAATACTAAAATATCATCAATTAGATACTTCAACCGATTTGCTTCAATATCTATGATATCAATGAACTTATCTCTAATTTCTTTATTATCTGCAGCACCTTCTTTTAACGTTTCAATAAATCCTTGTATAGATGTTAAGGGTGTTTTTAACTCATGTGATACATTAGCAACAAATTCTTTTCTCATATTTTCTAACTGTCTCATCTGAGTGATATCAACAAAACTTAATAAAAGCCCCATATTGTTCTGGATAAAATCTCTATCTCTAATAACATTGGAAAATACTCTATAAACCTTAAGCTGTTTGCCATCATCAATTTCGATTTCACTTTGAATTTGCCCGTAGATATCAAATTTTTCATTAAAAAGTTGACTGAGTTCATGATCTTTAAATGCATCAATAACATCACTTCCTATTAATGGTTTCTCTTTAATTTCAAACATCTCTTGAGCTGCTTTATTGATAAACATAATCTTGTATTCGTTGTCTACAGCGATAACACCATTTATCATACTCTTTAAGATGGCATAATTGGTATTATTGGATTCTTTTAGTTCAATAATTCTTTTATCTAGTTCCAAACTCATACTATTAAACGCATAAGCAAGTTGACCCAACTCGTCATCTGACGATACGTAAACCTGTTCACCATAATTACCCATAGCTATATTCTTTGTCGCTTCTGTTAAAGCTCCCAAAGGTTCAGTCAACAGATTTAAAAATCTAATCCCTAAAAGAGTCGCTAAAACAACACCGACAAATGCAGCAATTAAAATATTACCTACTATTTCATCTGTATACTCAGTTAGGGTTCGAAGAGGTATTGATAATCTAACGACCGAAACATCTTCTGTACTCACAGGTAACGCAACATAATACATTTCTTTATCAACAGAATCAGAATATCTCTTGCTTACTCCTACCTGTCCATTATAAGCAGCTATAATTTCAGGTCTAGTTCCGTGATTTTCGAGTTTCGACTCATTAATTGCAGTATCAGTCAATACAACACCTTCACTGTTGATTAGGGTAATTCTCGTGTCGATGTGATTGTCTAGTTCATGTAAAAAATCACTGGTTACCGTTGTATCTCCAGTTGATTCTAATAAATACTTTAAAATGGTTGCATTTTCAATCAGATTTTCCTTAACATTCTCCTCATAGTTTGTTCTGAGCAATCCAATGGAAAGTATACCCGAAATAACAACTCCCAGACTTACCAAAAGGACAAATATAAAAATAAATTTTCGTTTAATAATACTCACCTACTTTATTTTATAACCAACACCACGAATGGTTTCGATAATCTCTGCATTATCATCATCAATTTTTTTCCTCAAATGTCTAATATGCACATCAACAGTTCTTGTTTCTCCAAAATAATCATATCCCCAGACACGGTCCAGGAGTGCATTTCTAGACAATACTTTCCCTCGATTTTCTGCTAAATATTCTAACAGCTGATATTCTTTTAGAGTTAATTTAATCAGATTGCCTTTGCTAGTCACTTCATGTTTTTCACTATCTATTTCCAAGTCGCCAATTGTAATTTTTATTGCTGGCTTTAAAACGTCTTGGGTATAACGCCTAAAAACTACCTTTATGCGAGTCATTAATTCTCTTACTGAAAAAGGTTTTGTCATATAATCGTCTGCACCAATTTCCAATCCCAATATTTTATCGGTTTCATGCCCTTTAGCCGTTAACATAATAATTGGAATATCTTTTGTTCTATCTTTATTCTTTAATTTATTACAAATTTCAATGCCATCTATACCCGGCAACATCAAATCCAATAAGATAAGATCCGGCAATTCATTGATGGCCTTATTTAATCCTTCATGACCATCCATGGCAATGCTAACTTCATAACCGTTATTTTCTACATTAAATTTTAACAATTCAATTATATGATCATCATCTTCTATAATTAATATCTTTTTCATGGCTCCTCCAAAACATCACATTTACTTATCACCATCTTAACAATACACATTAAAACACTACTTCTTTGTTAAGGTCTTGTTAAATCTACGTTAAGTATACTCCTATCATATCATATAATGAAATTCCTTATAAAAAAAAGCCTATCTTTATGATCAATGTCACCAACTTAAGAGATGTTGACATAAATCAATAAATGTAGTACTTAATATTATGACTTTAAGAGTGGCAAA
>JAEIOD010000013.1 GCA_016342415.1 Clostridiales bacterium | reverse complement strand
GCCACTCTTAAAGTCATAATATTAAGTACTACATTTATTGATTTATGTCAACATCTCTTAAGTTGGTGACATTGATCTCATGATAGTCGTTTTTTTCTTGAAGCCACGAAATTAGAGAAGAGTTGTAAACTTTCCAAATTCTTGATATAATTTTTATAAGAAGTGATTTTATATTTTAAGTCATAGATTTTCCGTAGCTGATTTAATATTTGCTGCGGTTTTTTAGAATAATAGGGGGACTTTTCATGAGTAGTATTAAAGTTTTTATTTCAGATGACTATTATAAGGCGTTTATTAGTGTTGTTTTCACTGATGATGATCCTGTGGAAGTAGAGGATATTATTAAAACGCTTACAGATGGACATGTGACTTATGGAACTGATTTAGAAGTGATTAAAGCCATATGTGCTATGAAAGAGTCGGTTGTTAATGAACTCGTCGCTGAAGGACAACCTCATATTCATGGTTTAGACAGTGAAATTACTTTAACTTATGAAAATATTAAACTACCGCGCCCGAGAGTTTTGGAAGACGGAACGGTAGATTTTAAACACTTGAACCTACTTCAAAAAATCAAAGAAGGGGAAGTACTAGCGATAAAAACGCCATCAACTAAAGGTATTCATGGTATGACGGTTACGGGTAAAGAAATTCGATCAAGAAATGGTAAAGATTCGAAGCTCTCTTTTGGAGAGAATGTTACAATTTCTGAAAATGGATTAAGATTATATGCAGCTTGTGATGGTATTTATAAATGTGAAAACAATAAAATATCAATACTTAACTATTTGGAGTTTCCAAATGGTGTTGGTGTTCAAACGGGTGATATTGATTTTAAAGGTGATATTTTTATAACCGGTAATGTAATTAATAATTATAAAATTGATTGTGATGGCAATTTAACCATCAATGGCTTAATTGAAGGTACAGATTTAAATGTTACTGGTGATATTACCATTACCAAAGGCATAACTGGTCATTGTGAATCGACTGTGATATGTGGTGGGAACTTTATTGCTAAATATATCGATAATGCTGATATTAGAGTTAAAGGTAATTTAGAAGCCGGTGAAATTTTAAATAGTAAAGTTATGTGTGATGGTGAAGTCATTGTAAAGGGTAAAAAAGGTCATATTATCGGTGGTGAAATAACAGCGAAATACGCTATTAATGCCACAACGATTGGTTCGAAACTCGGTGTTATTACACTAATTAATCTAGGTGTTGATATTGATAGTATTGAAGAGTTAAAAGAATTGAAAGCATTTATTGCCAATGAAATAGAAACAGAAAGAAAATTAAAACAATTTATAAATATTTTAGAAGGCAAAATAAAAAAAAGAATTATCACATCAGATGAAACAGAGACTTTAGAAAGATGTTATGATAGTTTAGAACAAATACAGTTTGTTATTAAAGAAAAAACAGCTCGTTTAAAAACACTTAGAGAAATGCTATTAAAAGCACAACAAGGTCAGGTTAAGACAGAAACAATTTATCCAGATACCCTCGTAAGAATAGGGCGTCATAGCTACTTTGTTGATGAAGCAGTACTGAGAAGTATCATTAAAAAATCTCATGATGATATTGTTGCTATTGGATTTTAATTAAAGACACAAAATCAAATGATTTTGTGTCTTTTTATGGTTAAACAACAATTAAGTACGATCTATCTGATTTTTTATACGTGCCTCAAAGTCCGTTAGTGGCAGCGGTTTGCTATAGTAATATCCTTGAATAATGGTTGTCATATCTTTTTTTATGATATTGATTTGATCTAGATACTCTACACCTTCAGCAATAATATGCATATCGTAAAGCTTAGCCAGATCGGTGATTAAGTAGTATAAAGTTCTAGATTTATCATTGGTGTGTATGTTGTCAACAAAAGCTTTGTCTATTTTTAAGAAATCAAAAGGCAATTGTTCTAAGTAACTCAATGAAGAATAGCCCTTACCAAAATCATCTAAGGCAAATCGAACTCCGAATCGTTTGATTTCATCCATGATATTTTTAGCATATTTCAGATTAGAAAAACCTGATTCTTCAGTGATTTCTATTGCAAACCAGGACGTTTTAATTTGGGACTCCTCGATAATCTGTATAAGTTCCTTTGACATGTCAGCACTTTCAAATGTATAAGTGGACATGTTGACAGAAATTTTCATTTGATCATAAGATGACTCCTGCCAGATTTTGATCTGTTGACAGGCTTTTTTTATCATATACATATCCAATTTTCTCATTAAGCCATTTCTTTCAGCAACACCGAGAAATTGATCAGGGTAAATATTGCCACGTTCTTTGTGTAACCAGCGAACTAAAACTTCAGCACCAATTGTCTGTTCGGTTTCAAGGTCCGTTTGTGGCTGATAAAACAGTAAAAAATCTTCGTTTTCTAATGCCGTCTGAATCTCGATTGCCATTTCCTGTTCTTTTAAAAAATCATTGTATATATTATGATTAAAACTCACCCACGAATGAATGATATTCTTAGATTTAGCATAGTACATGGTACTTTCCAAGTATTGTACGAGTGTATCATAATCATCACTGAACTCTGGGAATTCCACATAACAAGCGCTTATACTGAGTTTCTTTGCATGAGAATTTTCTGATTTGAATTTTGTGAAAACAGATAGTATTTCTTGTTTATAGTGTTCAAACTCTTTCTGATTTACTAAAAATGTATATTGATCACCACTGGTTCTGGCAACAATCATTTTTTCATCAATGCTTTTGAACTTATCTGCAAGCTCAATAAGTATCTGATCGCCAATGGTACTACCATAAGTATCATTAATGAGTTTAAAATGACGTAAATCAATCAACAACATAACACCTGATTTTTTACTGATGCTATTGAAGAGTTTTTTTAAACCATAACCATTGAGTAAGTAAGTTAATTGGTCATGTTTGAAAAGATAGTTTAGTCGTTGTCTTTCATTAATACTCATAATAACTTTAACAACAATAATAACAATGGCAATAAATCCTATTAAACCGATAGTAAATAATGCCATATACCAATTGGTTTTCTTTTTAGTTTCATCAGGTATGAACAACAAACTCAATTGATGTAGTCTGTTATTATCTATCAGTGGTGTATAACGGGAGATTAGTTCTATGATTTTTTGATCACCAACATAATAATAATCAATAGATTCCTTAGATATTAAGTTCAAATACAGTGTTGGAGCGTCTATTTTGCTATTGATTAATTCGTACATGCTCTTTGAAAGGATATAATAATGACTCTCAGATGAATTGATATCTTCAATGAGTGTCTTAAAATCAGAGGTTTTTAAATCTAACTCTAAATCGTGTTGGTAGACGACAAATATCTTGTCACTTAAAGCATCAAAAGACTCATATAAAGTCGCATCGTGATGGCTGATAATCACAAGAGGCTCACTATAGAATTTGTATGCATGACCGTCGGGTTGTGTTGTTAAGATCAAATCAAGATCTTTCTTTAACAGTAACTCATTAAGATTATCATGCTCTCCAACTGTATATTCAACTTCAAGCTGAAAAAAATCAGAGAAATTATTCATTAATGCGACTGCTAGACCATATATATTTTGATTGTTGATATAAGCTATAGAAGGATAATTTTCAATACCGACACGGAGCTCTTTATTATCTATAAACAGATTAAGTTCATCTGTACTTAAATATTGATGGATGTGATTCTTAACATGAAGGATATTGGCTCGGTTCAATAGTTGATCCACCGTTCCGTCTTTCAAATACTGATTAAAAGCTTTTTCCAAAATAGGATTAATATCAGCATTTGATGTTTCATAATAGATGGGTTGACTGTTTTCAACACTCAGTTGAACCAGTTTTAAATCGTCTGCGAAGATATAATCGCCTTGATATGGTAATAAAAGCGCGTCAATCATGTTTGTATCAAATGCTTCAAGATATGATTCTAAACTGTCATATGAGGGGCTTTCTAATTGAAATTCATCTTTAATATATCCATATTGATGAATAGGACGCAGTTGACCTGATGGCTGATACAAACCACTTGGAAACTTGAATAAAACAGTGTTTGTTGTCTTTTCATCAGAAAAAGGCCTAAAACTTATATTTAAGCCTAGATCAGTTTCTATTTGTTGTTGCAAAAACTCAAAATTTTCTTCTGTCCATAAGAAATGATTGGAAACGTCTACTTCAATCAATTGATGGTCATTGGATCGTACCGTTTTTATCTCCGAGACACTTAAATTGAAGTCTTTGTAAATTGTATTGTCAATCGTTCTAAACAAAGTGATACTTAGGATGATAATGATAAGAAATGGGAGAATAAGTTTTTTGTTGATATAAATTTTGTTCATATCTACTCCTTATTCTCAAGTTGGTCTAAGATCTCTTTTTCTTTCAAATAAATACTATAAGCATCATCTCTTGAACGTATGGCCTGTTTGTATAAATTGCTTAATCTGGCTAATTCATTATTCAATAAAACAAGCTCATCAGACATTTCTTGAATGTTGGTTTCAAATTTTGGTTTAATATTTTTAAAACCATCAAGTACGGATTGAATTTCTTCTATTCGTGTGAGATCACCACTGTATAAGTCATCAATTTCTTTTAATCGATTATTATAGAGAGTATTGGCATCATCCTCAATGCTATCTATTTCCTTTTGTAATTTATTGGCTTGATTATATAGGGCGTGTTTTTCCTCACGCTTTAAATTAAATTCTGCATAAGCGGCGTTATAAGTATAGATCATTTCTTGATTAACTGAATCTGCCGTCACTTCAGGTATTAAAATACTACTTTGATTATCTATATCATTAATCATTTGAACAAGTTCATCTACCTCAGCTTGAATGCCGTCTGTATTGATTCCCATTGTGGTTGGCGGATTATTTAAAAGTTCTTGTTTATCATTTTTTAGCTGTTCCAAATAAGTAATGGTATTGTCTGCTATAGGTCTATAGATATTATAAGCCACATCATAAATTCGGTCCGCTTCGGCTTTTAGCTGATCAACTTTGTTTTGATCTGACTCGGTACTGTTAATTGTTGTATCACGTATTAGTAGTGCTTCATTTATAAGATTGGCTTTTTCAACATTGATACGATTATTAAGCGTATTTTTTTCATCAACAAGCTCAGTTTCACCATTTAAAATATCGGAGTATCTAGATTGTTGTGTTTCGAGTTGCTCAGTTTTTTCATTGACTAGAGACTGCTGTTGATCTAAGTTTCTTTTTGCTGTTTCACTAGCCGATTTTTTATTAAGATAATCTTGATGGGCTTCATCTGTAATAGTTTTTTGTTTTTCAATTGCCTTTAAATCTTCCTCTGATTGTTTGTCATCGTCTTCTTTCTTTTCATCCTCGCTGGTATCAGCTGATTCTTCTTTAGTTTGATCGGTTGTTTCACTTGAAGAATTCTCCTCTGTTTTTGTATCAGCGGCTGCGGTTTGATCGTCACCACTTTCTATTTTGGAGGTATCTTTTTCTATGAGAGTAGTAGTATCAAGTTCAATGACGTCATTGGTGTCTTCATCAATTATATCAAGTGCCTTAACAGCTTCTTGTATATACTGGTTGGACTCTTCAACCGGAATATTGTTTACCTCAAGTAACTCTGAGATATAGTGTCTACCAACAGATTGATTGTTATCGTTTGCCTTTTCAAGGTACGTTTCTTCACTTGTAACCAAAACAATTTGATAGTTGTTTTTCTTGGAATTGATAAAGTTATGAAGTGCCTCGCTGTCTTTTGGTTTATCACTGACATTAACATAACTCAGTAAAATAATATCATACTCAATTAATAGATGTTCTTTGATTACATTGTCTGTGATATCATTTAGAACACCATCTAAAGCCTGTTTTTTATAATCCACAGGTATAATATGGTCAAATCCATCTGTTGAAGAAATGGTTAGAACTTTATCATCATTATTGATTTCTAAAATAAAACCAGGATTAACATCATATGATACAACAGCGAATACCTCATTTTGGTTGATTTGATTCAATATGTTAAAGCCTACAACCGCAAGAATAATAATCATAGACAAAGAGGCACCAATTTGATTGTAACTGATTTTATTAAAGCCTTTATAGATATCTTTCCTTTCATAACTGATTCTTTCACCGACTTGAATATTTGTTCGTTTCTTGAGCCGTTCTATATCAGCATCATCCGTCTTTACAATTATAAATTTCTTTTCAATTTTTGTAACCAAACCTTGTTTCATAGAATCACCACCGTTCCTTATATTTATATCCTTTTTGAAGTTTATAGAAACATAATTAGCACACTCGAAATGAAACTTTTCTCTTACTTTATGGTTTTTTGAAGAAGTATGTTAGAATAGAGTATATTTTGTGGTTAGAAACCATTTGTTTAGAAGGAGATAAATTGTTATGTTACCAATGAAAAAGTGCAATAAATGTGATCATATTTTTAAAAGTCCTGGTTTTAAAACTAATTTAACTTGTCCAAGATGCGGCAGTCGATTAGTAGTCGATGCATCAAAATTGGATATTGATTTTTATAATAAAAACAACAAAAAAAAGTAATATGAATGAAATCTATCACTCTTGTAGTGATTTTTTTGTTTTTGTAAGAATTATAAATTATAATGTAAATAGGTAAAATTAAAGAAGACGAATGGCTAAACACCTCTGATTACGCCTAAATTACGCCTGATTACGCCTTTTTAATTTGAATGAGAATGATAAAATAAGTAAGAGTACTCAGCAGGAATTAACCCAATATAATAGGAGTGTGAATAAATGAAAAAGAAAAAAAGTGTTGGTCGTTTAATCAGTATTGTTGTTTTAGTATTGTTTTTATTCTGGATTTTAGCATTGGCTGGCAATATATATGCTTTTATAGATGCAGCCAGTTTAATATTTATTGTTGTTATTTCCATTTCGATGTTAGTCTTTTCGAATCAGTGGTCTGATTACGTAAGAGCTATAAGAATATCTATGGGAGCAACAGAGTTTACTACTAAAGAATACAGAGCAAGTAGAAACGCAATGGATTTAAGTATTAGAACAGCATTTGTTTCAGGTGTAATTGGTACGATTGTAGGTCTGGTACAGTTGGTCGTTTTAACTGATGATCCTCAATCTATCACAGCTGGCATGGCTATTGGAATATTAACACTGCTTTATGCACTAATCATTAATATTGTTCAATATGCCATCAAAAGCATGATTACAAAGGAGATAATTTACCGAGATTATGAAGAACTTTAAACCAATTCACAAAATAATTATTGCTCTTTTCATGCTTACAATGTTTATTGTTTTAATTCAATGGACTGTTAAATTTGAGTTTTTTAAACTAGAAGATATTAAGTTGCTTGCGATTTTAACACTTGGAACAGTGATTCTAATTCTTCTTGGTGTGAATGACTTATCCGATTGGAATGAACTTTCTAATAAATTCAGATTTAATTTGTTCTTAACGGGGATGTTGATGTCTTTGATGCTGATATTTAATCTATTTGGCATGACGACATCTGATGTTGGATTTAGCAGTGTGATACTTTGTTTAAAACCCATGATACTGTGTTTGGTTATATATTTGCCAATCATAAATATGTTGAATAGGCTTAAAGAGAAGGCAATTGAAGAAAATTTACCTGATGTCTCTGATTTAAAGAATCTTTCTCGAAGAGAAACAGAAGTTTATGAGCTGGCGATACAAGGATTAAATAATAAGGAAATCAGTGTCAAACTGTATATTGCTGAATCAACCGTTAAAAAGCATATGCAAAATATTTTAAAGAAGACGAATTGTGATGACCGTCATATGTTAATATCAAAATACGTATAAATATTAAAGAAGCATATTTCGAATGAAGTATGTTTCTTTTGTGTGTATAATATAGTAGATAGGGGTGAAGTTATGGCATTGTGACGTCGAAAAAGAATAATCCAGGATGGAAAAACAAAGAAAACATTTAGATGCCCCATGTGTGGAACAACAGGTGCGTTGGTAAATAGTAAAACAGTAGAAAGCATGTCGAAGGTTAGCTTTGATGAGTGTCATTATCCTTTGGAAATATTCAGTTTATGTATGGAGCCTTCATGTGAAATGGCTTATTTTTCAGCTGATTATGGTTATTTGCTCTTACAAAGAGATATTAAAGTACCACTCGACTACAAAGATGATGTTAAAGACCGTTATGCATGTTACTGTCAAGAGATTACAATCGATCAAGTTAGACATGCGGTGTTAAAAGATCGTGTGAGAACAGTGAAGGAATTTTTTAAATATCAAAAGCCAATCATTGCAGAGCATTGTATAACAAAAAATCCTTTTGGTTGTTGTTGTATTCCAGACATAAAAAAGATGATAGAAGATATTTCAAATGAAAAGACTTAAAAAACACCTTTGAAAAAAGGTGTTTTTGATTATGTGTTTTCTATAAGAGAGACTGCCTCTTCTAAAGTCATTGTATTAAATTCTTGAACTCTGAATATACGACCACTTATTTGATCGTCTAAAAATGCTGGTATTGCAACACCTGGTAATGTACTTTTTACATCATTTGGTGCTTGAGGACCTCCTAAATCAGTTCGACACCACCCAGGATCGACTAGATTAATCATCACATTGGTACCGTTTAATTTGGAACCCAAATCAATTGTGTATTTGTCTAGAGCCGCTTTACTTGCAGAATAACCCGCTTGTTCTGGTTCATTTTCTATACCACTTGTAGTGTTGATGATACGGCCAAAACCTCTTTCGATCATTTTAGGCAAAAAGTGATAACAGATTGTTGTGATGGCTATGAAATTGATTTGAAAACTAATACTAAAATCTGAAATAGGTGTTGTATAGTAATCGTTACGATAAGCAATCTGTACACCAGCGTTATTAAATATGAAATCAATTTCAAGTTCCAGTTCATCAATGTCTTTTAACATGGATTTTACAGAGTTGTTATCTGAAAGCTCAGCTTCAACTGCAAATGCTTCAACTCCAATACCTTTTACAGCTCTTAATACTTCAGCTGTATGTTCTAGCTTTCTACTATGTAAAATCAAATTACAACCTTGTTTGGCCATAAACAATGATAACTCTTTTCCTATACCTCTACTTGCTCCAGTGATTAAAGCCCATTTTCCTTTTGCACTAATCATATATACCTCTCAGTCTTAAAATATTAATATGCTATATTTCAATTGTATGGCTAAATATCCAGTTTTACAATCTGATTATATAATAAAATTAATTAAATCATTTGTTGTAAGTATATGTAAAAGTGATTGATTAATATCAGTGAGTTAAATTAAATTATTTGGATATTATATTAAAGATAAACAGTAGATGAAGGCACTCTAGTTTTAATATGGGGTTTGATTTTGGTGAATTATGGAGGTCTCAATGGAGATTAGTAAAGTTTATGAGTATGCTGAAAAAATAGGTGTATTGGTTTTTTCGACAATAAGCGGTGACGAAGTACATTCACGAATGGCACATTTTAATGGATTTGATGAAGAGGGGATTTATTTTAGAACAATGTATAATAAACCTTTCTGCAGACAATTAAATGCAACTGGTAAAGTGACAGTTTGTGGTATAACTGATACAACGATTCTTGAACATAAAGAAGATGGATCGGCTGTTTTTCCTCCAAGTTATTCATTTAGATTAATTGGTGAAATAAAACACGTGCCACCTGAGGTTATCAAGGAAAAGGCAAAAATCAATGATGCTTTGAAAACAGCTGCTTTAGATATTGATAAGTATCCTGCTATGGCAGAAGGTAATTTCGTGATTTACAAAGCAAAAGGAGAAATCTTTGATGTTGATTTTGAGGGTGTACATCGAGATTACAAATTATTGAGAACTCGATTTTCATACGGTGGTGCAACATATAATCCTGCAGGCGTTAGCATCCATAAAAAATGCATCGGTTGTGGTATTTGTAAGAAGGTCTGTACATTCAAAGCCATTGAAAAAGGCACACCTTTCAAAGTAATCAGTGAACGTTGTGATGATTGCGGCAGTTGTTTGTTAGTGTGTCCAGTTGATGCCGTAGAACTATCAAAAACATTTTAATTATATTTGTTATTATACATAGCTTAAGGAAATTTCCTTGGGCTATTTTATTGTATAGATAACATAATATCAGTACCTGGCATTCAAAGTTAAATACAGTATTGATGTACATGCTTTAATTTTATTTTGCTGGGTATAATCATTAATACTGATAATATAATACCAATTAATTATTTAAAATAGATAAACAAGTTTTAATCATGATAAAAAGGAGGTCGTGATGTCTGATTATATTGAAGACAATGAAGTTAAAACAGGTGGCTCGGATGACTTATTAGATGAATTTCAAAAATTGATATTAGATGTGAGTCAAGAAATAATTGATACCAGCTTAATGACGGATCTAAAAGCCTTAAGACAGGATCTTAATAATGAGATGGGTAATTTTTCTGAGCAAGCAACAAAAATTGGTACAATTACAACCAATATTGACAGTTTATTAAGTCAGACAACGGTCAATATGTCTGCTGCAGTCAAGAAAACGACTTCTGATATGGAGGAATTTTTATCTGGTACAAAAGAGATGTTGGACCAAAAATTCGCTGATATCTTATCTAGTCTAGATAGTATTTTAGAAGGCACATCATCAATGTTAGAGAGTAAATTTGGAACGATTACTTCAAACTTGGATAAAGTTCTAGAGGACACATCTACCATGTTAGATAGTAAGTTTGAAACAATTTCCTCTAATTTGGACCAGATATTAGACAATCATTCAGCAACGTTTGATAGAAAATTTGAAGGGATCACTTCAGATATTGGTACTGTATTATCTGAAACATCAGAAACACTAGTACAAACTGTTGAACAGACAAAACAAGAGCTTAATGCTTTGTTGAGTGACTCAAGTTTGAATATGAGTACCATTACTGGAAATGTAGAACAGGTGGTTAAGTCTCTATCTACAGATTTAGAACAGGTATTAACCCAACATAATAAGAATTTGGATTTTTTATTAAATGACGCCATTTCTAAAGTGGATTTACTTGTCAACTCTACGACGGAGTCTTTTGGTGAGGAAATAAAGATGATACAGGATTATCTTATCAATTCAGACAAATTGATAAGAAATAATCAAAGAACCATAGCAGATATTCAAAGAAGTATAGAAGAAAAGTTAAATGATACACTGGTTCAAGTTCTTGAGCAATCACAGAAGAGCAAAGATAATTTGGCCATAGTAGTTGAGAAAATTGAAGACTTGGTTACCAATATGTCTAAAGAAGTATATGCCTTAAGAGAATTGAATAACACCATTAATATCAAAGTCGATCATGGTATTTCAAAATTGAAAGGATCAATTGAGAGTTCTGATAAACGGTTTAAATTCTTGTTACTCATGAATTCAGGTACGCTTTTAGTTGTTATAATATCATTAATAACCATGCTACTAAGGGGGTAATGTATTGGACGCGTATTTCAAATCAAGTGAGAAACTACTCAAGTTCTATCTAAAGATTGTGGAAAAAAAACAATCAAATGATCAGGACATGACTGAACTTTTTTTGAATAAAAATGCTGCAATTCTGGAGCAGGTAGAAGCAGAACTATTCCAAATAGTCTCTGATTTTTCGTCGAGCCAAATACATGATTTGATAACCGAAATTCAGAGTTATAAGTCTTGTTTTTCAGAGATGTTGGATGATCTTAACATGCCGTTAAATATTGCAATACTTGGCAATTATAATAAAGAAACGTTCATGGAGTCTTTGTGTGGTTATAAAAAGCAGGATTTGGATAGCAAAGTCGTATTGTATAAGTTTGCCTTATATGATGAAAGTATTCAAATGAAAAAGAATGACGATACCATTCAGAGTAGTCTTTTTGATCACTCAAATGAGTTAATGGATAAAAATCATCAAAGAAGAGAAAATCTGATAAATAACTACCAGTTACTTAAAACAAAATATATAGGACAAGAAGAAGCGTTACAAGAACTTGAAGTGCTCTTTCAAAAAGAATTATCACTATTGTCAGATGAGATGGATCAGATCACTTACTATTTAAAGAGGAATATTTTAAAAGATTATTCTTTTGTAGATGTAAATGATCATTTAAATCAATCACTTCATCAATATGATGGATTGTTGTATCTGATAGATCCTGATAAGTTTCATTTCCAACAAGATGAATTGCTTATGGCTTTTTTGGAATCAAAAAAAGCAATTGGTGTTTTAGATGACTCAAGTCTTTTAAAAGATGCAAAGAGTATTTATAGAAATAAACTGGACTACATTACAGTAATTCGGCCGGATCAATCGTTACAGGCACTAGAACAAACTCTTGAGGATGTTTTTCTTAAAAAGGTATCATATGTTAAACGGAAAACCAAAAGATATTATGGACAAATATTATATGATGAAATACAGAAAATGATTTTCGATTTTATTAAAGAGTTACGACTGAATGAAGAAAAGAGAAAAAAACTCAGCTCGGAATTTAGAGAAGCCATAGAACAAGAAAAAAGAAGTATAAAAGTTAGAGTGGATTGGACTGTTACGAACTACGAGATAAAAACTAGAAATAATATTGAAGCTTGTGGCAAAACTTTATTGGACTTTAAAGGTAGCTTTAGTGATATTCAGTCTTATATTGAAAAGGATGTCCTTGGTATTGAGGAATTATCTGATGAGTTGGATCGTTTAAAAGATAAAACAATCAAATCAATGAGTAAGTTTTATGCAAAACACAGTCATGAAATAATGTTTACTAAGTATGAGCACTTACACGAGGAGCATATTGATTTTAATGAGGCCATTGATGAAACTTCAGTAGAACAATCTTTTAAAGAGTTTGAGTTTAACCCGAACATAGAAAGATCACATTTAGGTTTATTTAATTTGATTGAGCTCAATTCAAAGCTTTCAGAAGTCTTTGATAAACCTGGATTTATGTTGCCTTTTGCAAAAAAGAAGAAGATAACACTGATTCAATCAGAGATTCAAAATACTGCTGACACTAATATTACTGAGATAAAGAATAAACTGTATCAGGAAATTGAAAAGATACTTAATGCTTCGTTTGAAGAAATATTTGTTAATATTGATAGATCTTTTGAGAAGATATACTGCTCACCAAGATCGGTTAGTCAGGTTATCAGAAGCTTGGAAACATTAAAAAAACATATGGTAACACCTACCAGTGAAAAAACTATAAAAGAATTGATTGTAAATAAGGCATAGCTTCCATACTAAGTGTGGGAGTTTTTTTATACTTATTTTTAAATATTTTAGAAAGTTTTTAGAATTTAAATATTTGAGTTTTATATTCTCTCGGTAAGATGTAGTTGTAGATAAGCAAACAATATAAAGGAGAAATGATATGAAAAAAAGAAATGTAATGATCGTTGCGATAGTCGTGGCAGTTTCCATGTTAACATTTGTGGCATTTGCTGGGACAGAAGCATACATAGGGTATGAAACATTTAAAGATGTGTTGAGAAACAATGATAAAGTGATGACTAGCGGTAGTGGCATTATGACTTTAGAGGTGATTGATAATAATGAAACAATTGCAAAAGTATCAGGTCAGTTTTCAGGTGATAAAGAGTTAGAGGCAATGAATGGTAAAATTAACATTCAAGCTGGCACATTGGATAAATCATTGGAGCTCTATGGTTTAGATCAAAAAATGTATGTATTTGATACAGATTCAAATGATGTTTATGTAGGCTCTCATACAGAAGATAATTATGAGGAATATGATACAAATGACGACTTTGATAAAAACTCTGAAGCTGTTTTAGATTTTCTAGTTGGGGATTTAAAAAAGGAATTCAAAATGGTAAATGATGATGATGGTACTCAAGATGTTTCATTTGAACTGACAAAAGATGAAATGCCTGCAATCATCAATTTATTAACCTCTCTTGATCATGATGATATGGATAGAGAAGACCATAATGCCGATGTGGATTTGGAAGCGTATCCATTATTTAAAGAATTTGAAAATGCGACTATTGAACTACCAGAACTTATCGACAATGTTGAAGTGGAGTATCTAAATATCGTTCTTGATTTAGATGAGAACAAACAAATGACAGGTATGAAATTCGAAGTAACTGCATCTGGTTTAGATGCAGCGGGTCAGCCTCACGTCATGACTGTCAAAGGTAGTTTTGAAATAACTGAGGACTTTGTAGAACTTGAAATGCCTTCTTTAGAAAATAAAAATATTATTGAATTACCTGAAGAGGACATGGAGAGAAAACATAGATAATAACTAACTCTCAAGCAATGCTTGAGAGTTACAACTTTTTAGAAGGAGAAAGATAAGAGTGCTTATCAAGTGATAGTTATGACAATATTAAGCGTTAAACATTTGACCAAATCCTATAGTGACACATCGGGTATATTCGATTTGAGTTTTGATATAGAAGAAAATGATATTACATTATTGTTAGGACCAAATGGAGCTGGTAAAACAACTGCATTCAACAGTATTTTGGGTCTGACTCAATCAAATTATGAAACCATTGCTGTTAACGACACAAGTATTCAAGATAAAGCAGTATTTCATGAGATTGGTGCTATGATCTCAAAACCCAGTTTTTATGATTATTTAACAGGATATGAACATTTAAGTTTGTTATCTAGTTGTTATGATATCACTAAAGATCAGGTCAACCATATGTTCAATTTGGTGGGATTAGAAAAAGCTAAAGACAATAAGATTTCAACTTATTCATCTGGAATGAAACAGAAACTGGATTTAGCACGTGCGATTATACATGGTCCAAAACTATTGATTTTAGATGAACCCTTTAATGGAATGGATATTGAAGCCAAAGTTGAAATGAAAAAGATATTGAAAGAGATACAGAACAAGCACCATACCGGTATGATCATTTCAAGTCATATGGTAGGTGATCTAGAAAGTTTTGCCAACAAAGTCATTATCATATACGAAGGACGGACACTGTATAATGGCAGTATGAGTGAAATTAATGATTCAGGGTTAACTGTTGAAGAGTTTTATCTTGAAAAGTTAGCGATTTATAAGAAGAAGGTGGCTTAAATGACTATGATTAAAATGGAATGGATAAAACTTCTTAAGAAAAAAAATACAAAGGTACTCATTGGTCTGTATGGTGTGATTTTATTGGTTATGAGTGGTTTGTATATCTTTGGTGAAAAGAGTTTTGGATTAAGTATTTATACTGAGAGTCAATTTATAAAAGCAACATTATCTACAATGATGGGTTTTATTTTACCATTTATAGCACTTTACTTATCCAGCACTAAAATTATTGGTGAGTTTAGTCATCATACCATTAAAAATTTGATGTTACTACCAATAGAAAAGAGCAAAATTTTCTTCGGAAAAATAGTCTCAGTTCAAGGTCTTTTAGGTGTTTTGTTATTAATGCAATTTACTGTTAGCTTAATTCTCGGTTTGTTGTTAGATGGTGGTTTTTCACTTGGCGTTTTGATGTCGTTGTTTGGAGAATATCTAGGTGCTTTTGTAATACTGGGATTGATTAACTTGTCAGGATCACTTCTTGCCATGGTTTTTAACTCAGGGGGACTAACAATATTTATTGGATATGTTTTATATATTGGTATGAACTTTATAAGTCTTTATGTTGCGCCGTTTAGAACAATATCATTAACTACTGTGATTTCAAATTATGGCAGTCTATTCAATGGAACGTCTTTGACTTTATTGTTATCTGTTTTGGCATACTATATGATATTATATATAGTAGGTAGCCAATTATTCGAAAAGAAAGAAGTACAATCATGTCAATCAGAGTAAAACTTATTATAACATTTGCAATATTGGTCTTAATTAGTGCTTCGGTTATATTAATTTCTGGTATTGCAATTGTTTCAGGTGCTATAGGGACAGTCGCTGAATCTGTTCTAGCTGAGACCAATATAGAGGTTGTTGTTACTGATGTAATCGATTTGGTTACGGATCTGAAACAAGCCAATGATTACAATCCAGAAAAGTTGATTGATTCTGACTATATTCGTGAGATCAATTCAGAATCGAACTTTTATAATGGTGGTGTAATTGTTAAATATGGCGATACAGTCATCAATCATAGTGAGTTGCCAGCAGACAACGCCTTTTATTCTAGTTTAGTGCCTACGGAAGGTGTTTTTGATCCTAAAGATGGTCCTGAAAAAGACCATGAACAGATGATTTCACATAATGATGCAAAGTACTTTTACATCGATTATACGTTTGCATTTGAAAAAGAACCTGTAACGTATTTCTTTGTATTTGATGTTTCTCAAATTTCCTCAGCGGGAGATGCATCAGGTAAGTATTTTCTCAGAGTGATTATGTTTGTGTTACTATTAATCATTTTGCCGCTTTTGGTCATTATAACAAACGATATTATCAAACCATTACAAGAACTGGAAAAAGGGGTTAACCACATCAAAGAAGGTAATCTCGATTTCAAATTAGAAACAAAGAAAAAAAATGAAGTTGGACGTGTTGTCAAATATTTTGATGTGATGCGTGAAGAGTTAAGACAATCTATAAACAAACAAATCAAATTTGAAGAAAATAGAAAAGAGCTGATTTCTAGTATCAGCCATGATTTGAAAACCCCTATTACATCTATTAAAGGACACATTGAGGGGATAAAAGATGGTGTTGCCAATACACCTGAGAAACTAGAAAAGTATATTGATGTTATATACAATAAAACAGAAGATATGGACCAACTGATAGATGATCTATTTTTATTTTCTAAGTTGGATTTAAATAAATTGCCATTTGTGATGAAGAGAGTCCCTGTAAAACCTTTCATGGAAGAAATCGTAGACGTAATGCGTTTTGAATGGGAGGATGATCATAAAAAAATGGTTTTAAACATGACGATAAATGACGTGTTTGTGCTCATTGATCCTCAACAAATGAAAAGAGTGCTGGTGAATATTATTCAGAATTCAATTAAGTATATGGACAAAGAGGAACAACAGATTCAAATCACGGTCAGTCAAATAAATGATAAACTGCAGTTGGTGATTGCAGATAATGGTCAAGGTATGAAAAAAGAAGAATTAAATTATATTTTTGATAGATTTTATAGAGTCGATGAATCAAGGAATCCTGAAACTGGTGGTACCGGTTTAGGATTAGCTATATCAAAACAGATTATTGAGCAGCATCATGGATCTATACATGTGACCAGCGACTTTGGTCAAGGTACGAAGATGGTTATTGAATTAGATATAGAAGAAGAGGTTCTAAATGACAAAAATATTGATTGTTGAAGATGAAATAACGATTGCTGAGTTAGAGAAAGATTATCTGGAAATTGAAGGATTTGAGGTTGATATAGCGGCTACTGGTATAAAAGGATTGGAGATGGTGCATAATCACGTTTACAACCTTGTAATATTGGATATCATGTTACCAGGTATTAATGGTTTTGAATTGTGTAAAAAAATAAGAGAGACCCATAAAATACCTCTTCTAATTGTATCTTCAAGAAAAGAAGATATTGATAAAATCAGAGGTCTAGGATTGGGTGCAGATGATTATATAACAAAACCATTTAGTCCCAGTGAATTGGTTGCTAGGGTAAAAGCACATTTAGCGATTTATAGTCGGTTAATGGGCGAGGAAGTAGTCACAAAGGAACTTAGAATTAGAAATTTGATGATACAACCAGGCTCAAGGCGAGTTTACTTAAATGAAAAAGAAATTGTTTTAACCTCAACTGAATATGATTTATTATATTTTTTAGCCAGTCATCCCGAGCAAGTTTTTACTAAGGAAATATTATTGGATAGAATTTGGGGTAGTGACTATTATGGTGATGGTTCAACTGTAACCGTTCATATTGGCAAGCTAAGAGAGAAGATAGACAAGCTCAATAAAGGTAATGTTCCATTTTTAGATACTGTTTGGGGCGTTGGTTATAGATTTAATCTATAATTATATGAAAAATGTGTTTAACCAAAGAAGACACCTTTCATAGAAGATTAATATGAAAAAAAATGGTATAATGGAGATGAATCATACGAATTAAGATTATATGCTTCAAAGGGAGGTACTTATGTCAGAACAAAATCTTGAAAAGATGAAAGCTTTTTTAGAAAAGAAAAAAGCTCAGCAAAATGAAAAACAGAAATTTAGTGATCATGGAAAATCCGGATCTGCAGTTAAACATCAGGGCGGTAAAATGAAAATGAAAACTCAGGGTTCCAATAATAAAGTTTAGAATAAACCAAATAGCGACTGACAGATAAATCTGTTTGTCGCTTTTGTCATGTATGAATAGATGGAGGATTGAATGGCTAGAAGTACCGATAAAAAAAAGATCAAACCACAAAAAAGCAGTGTGGGATTTCATTTTAATAACATTGAGAAGAAAAATAAAAACTTCATGTATCAAAACTTAACGAAAAGTAATTGTTACAACAGTGATTTTTCAAATTCGAATTTTGATTATGTGAGTTTCCGTGGTGCTCATTTCAAATCATGTAATTTCTTCGGGTGTTCATTTAAAGAATCTGAATTCATTGGTGCAAACTTAAAGGGTAGTAGATTTAACAATGCAACTTTTGAGAATGCCATATTTGAATCCGCTAAGTTAATAGATGTAGACTTTAAAGGTGCAAAGTTTATAAATACAATTTTTTTATATACAGACTTAGAAGGTGTTAAGCACTTGAATCTTGAGGATTCAGGTTTAAGAATTTTAAATGAAATGCCTGAGTTTGAGATCAGTGATGCTCTTAAAGAGACTGTTGAACATTTGATGCAAAATAAATTTGTAAAGAAATCCAGAGTTTTAGATACAAGAGAAGGTAAGATAAACTACTTAAGCTTAATGATTTTATTAGAACAGTTCGACGAAGCTTTATTGATTAAAGGTTTAAATAAAGTTGAAGCATTTACAGACAGAGATTTCTTTTCATTAAGTTATATAATCAAACTGATTCATAAACTTCAAAAGGATGGACTTCTTGAATAAACAAACCTGTAACAACTATCAAGTGGTAGTTGTTTTTTTTATGAAAAGAACATGTAGATCACATGTTCTTATGGTAGAAAGTGATTAAAAAACATTCTCTAAAAAGACATTTTGCATAATAAATAAACTAATGTAAGAAAGAATAAGAGACATCAAAGGGGTTAATAACCATCCCAAAGATATTCTTTTAAGCTTGCTGTAATTAATATTCTTATCACCTTTTGCTACTCCAATTCCTATAATAGCACCTACAACAGCTTGAGAACTAGAAACTGGTACGAGAGGAATAGGGGGTAAGTGTATTGATATAAGAAAGTTTTGTAACGATACAGAAGCAAATAAAAACAAAACAAATGAGCTGGATAATACCACTATTAGTGCAGTTGCTGGAGAAATCTTATAAATGTTATTACCAACGGTCGACATCACATTTTGGGAATAAGTAAATATACCAATTGATATAGCTACTGCTCCTAAGAAAAATAAAATTTGGGTTTTATTAATGGTAAAGAAATAGAGGTCTATGGATTTTAATTCTGTAGAAGTCGTAAAGACACCCATCACATTGGCAATATTATTTGCGCCTAAAGAATAAGCGCCAAATGCACCAACAATAATTAACCCAATTCTGATATAATAATGTCTTAGCAATATATTTAATTTCATTTTTTTTGTTCTGTTCTTAAATATCTTATAAAAAATAATTGAAAATCCTGCAGCCAACAGGGGACAAAGGACCCAAGTCATCACAATTTTTGTTAGGGTGCTGAGGCTGGTTGGATTTGAGCTGAATAAATTCCATCCGATTATTGCACCTACAATTGACTGTGAAGTGGATACTGGCAGTCCATATTTAGTCATAATAAATACTGTAATAGCTGAAGACAACGCGACTATAAATGCGCCGTGAAGCGATGTTATTGTTCCTAGTTTGCCAAGTGTATGGCTAGCGCCAGAGCCGCTCGCTACAGCGCCGATAATGACAAATATACTCATAATGATTGCGGCAGTTCTAAAGGTTATGACTTTGGCACCAACTGCTGTTCCAAACAGATTGGCAGCATCGTTAGCACCTAATGACCATCCAAGGAATAAACCACTAGAAATAAATAAAATAGAAATATCCATTAAATCACCTATATCTCTCTTTTGATGGTGAATATTGTGAGTTTTTCTCCTATCTGTTCGGCCTCGTCTGATATCCCGGCAATCTTAGTAATAAAATAATTCAGCTGAAGTTTTTCAGCAAGATCTATAACTAAGTTGTCATTAAATATGGCATAACCGATCTTATCTTGAAGAATGTCAGCTTCATGTTCAAAAAAGTTTATTTTACTAATATAAGAAGACACTAAATGAAGCTCTCCTAAGAAAGACCTAGTGGCTAATAAAAGAGAATCAGCAGATTGAATTGTACTACTTGTTAACTCAATAATTTGCTGATGAAGCTCCTTTGGGAAGACTGGCTTTTGAATATTAAGCTCCTTTGTAATCTGTTCAGCATCATCTATAATATTGTCTAAACTTTTTATGAGTGAAAGCACATCAGCTCTGGCATCAGGTAACAACATATATTTGTATAATGTTATTTTTATATCCGTTTCCAATTCGTCGGCGTCACTTTCCAAGACGACAATTCTGTTAAGAGTTTCGTCAAAAGAAGTGTGGTCTTCTTGAAGGTAAAATTTAGTTGCTTTTTCGAGTAATAATAAACTATTGGATATGATATCTAAAAACTTTTCGATTTTTTTGTTCAATTCAATTGATTTTCTAAATACTGATTTCATAAGCATATCTCCTTATCTTATTTATACCTCAATATGGATTAAATAAACCTAAGATGATATGAATGGGATTAATCCCCATTATTTTATATTGCATTTTCTAGCGACACATACTGTTTATAATCATATAACTGATCGGTTAAAATATTATCTTTTATTAGAAAAGATAATATCAATAAGAAAGTACATACTTCAGCGGCGGGAACAGTCATCCATATGCCATCCAAACCGAATACATCAGACAGTAAATAAAGTGTTGGAATCATAAAACAAAGTGGTTTTGCAAATGATATTAGAACGGCCTTTTTCCCATCATTTACTGCATTTAAGTAACCTATACCAAATATATTCAAACCACTAAAGAGTAAACTGAAAGAGTAAATGGTTAGACCATTTAAAGCCAGTTGAGTGGTGTGATGATCATTTGTGATAAAAATTTTAATTAGAAACTCTCCATGAATTTGCATGATCATAAAAACTATTAGTGATATGCTGCCAATAAAAACCGTTGATTTTAAGAATAAATCCTTAATAGTCTTATATGACTTTAAACCAAGATTAAAACTGATAATAGGTTGAGTACCTATTGTGATGCCCATGCTTATTGATTTAAAAACATAAAAGATATACAAAAGTGTTGTATATGCTGCGACGCTAGATGTTCCGGCATACTCAATCAATTTGTAGTTGAATAAAATAACAACAACTCCAGCAGAAGCTTCTGTGACCAGTTCGGATAATCCATTTTTACATACAAGCAATAAGACTTTCCAGCGCCACTTAGGTAATATAAATTTTAAATGTTTTGCATATTTAATAAAATAATATAATCCCATGATAGATGAGATAATAATTCCAGAAAGAGTTGCCAATCCAGCACCTGTAACCCCCCAGTTAAAAACCGCGACGAATAAGTAGTCTAAGACAATGTTAATGATGCCACCTGATAACGTTACAATAAAACTGAGAGTTGCATTGTGATCAACTCTTAAGAAGTACTCAAATCCAATTTTTACGGTTAAAAAAGGCATTGAGATTAAAAGCAGTTGAGCATAAATTTTTCCATGTCCCATCAGTTGGTCTGTTAAACCTAACAAATTTAGTAGTGGATTAATGTAAATAAGACCTGCTAGAGTTGTTGCAAGACTTACAATTAACATCACAAGATTGACTAGTGAAAAATCGTTATTAGCGGTTTTATATTGTTTTGCCCCTAAACTGATGGCTACTAAAACACTACCCCCTACACAGATCATAATGGATATGCCAAATGCAAAATTATAGATGGGGTAAACAATATTAACAGCAGCGAGTGCAGCTGTACCAACATATCTAGATATGAACAAACCATCTACAATGGTATAAAGCGAAACAAATAGAATACTAAGTATGGATGGAAAAACATAACCGATTAATTTACTGTATGTCCAATTTTGAATTTTCATAGGACACCTCCTTTACATAATGATATAATAAAGGATATAGTAACTATAACGTCAAGGAGTTTTTTATGAAGGGTAAAATAAGAATCGGTCATGTCGCAAAATATTTTGGGATATCAAAACAAACATTGATTTATTATGATCAAATTGATCTGCTTAAACCGAGTTACAGTGAAGATAATCTATATCGTTATTATACTTATGATGATACCGACAAATTAGAGTTAATACTGATGCTAAAAGATTCCGGTTTGGATCTCAAATCAATCAAAGGTTATTTGTCATCTCCTTCACATGCGTCGGGTTTGCAGTTGTTGAATCAACAAAAAGAGGAACTGAAAATCAAGTTACATCAGATTGAGAAGACGATTAAAGTTCTCGATAACCGTATTGATTACATGTCTTATTACCAGGAGATAGAGCATTATGAAGACATTCAAATAATAAAAAAGCCTATGCGAACAATGTTTAAAGTTGACATTGATCATACTCAAAGGGAACCATATGATGCTGCGATGCTACAATTAAAAATATTATTGGATGATCACCCATCTTTGTATGGTGCTGTATACAGTAAATTTTGTGTTATCAAATCCATAGAAAGTGTTTTATTTGAAGAAGCGCATTATTTAAGTGTTTTTGACTTTGTAACCGAAGAGATTAGTGATGAGCATATGACAGTTTTACCATCTCAAAACTATATCTGTTGCCATCATCATGGGCCGTTTTATACATCGTATATCACTTATAAGAAAATGTTCGAGTATATGAAGAAACATGATTTAGAACCCGATGGGAATGCTATAGAAGTACCTCTAGTAGATGTATGGGCTGCTAAATCAGAGCTTGATTATATTACTGAAATACAAATTCCTGTTAAACAAAAAAGATGACAAGATGACTTTCAGATAGTTGAGAGTCATTTTTTTTGTGATCAAGACAACTATATATTCGAATTCGTTTTATAAACAATTAAGTATTACTTAGGGACTCTAAACTTTTTTTGAAAACTGTCGAATTTCGAGTTGGGTATATGATAAAATGTTTATAATGGTATAACGAAGCTAGGGGGAAACTATGGATATATTTGAAAAAGCTGCACAAGGTCAATTGGAAGCATACAATAATAGAGATGTTGATGCATTTTTAGAGTGGTATACAGAAGATGTGATTGCAATTGATATTGATGCGGACAAAGTCTTGTATAAGGGAAAAGATGAAATGCGTAAGATATTTATAGAAAAGTTTAAGAATATCCATCTGAAATGTACACTAAAAAATCGTATGGTGCTAAACAGAACCATAATTGATCATGAAGTGATTCATTATGATGAAACAAATGATACATTTGAAGCCATAGCAATTTACGATGTAAATGAAACTGGATTAATCAGTACCATTAGGTTTACCAAAGGCAAACTATAGACAGGCGGTTTAATATGAGTATTAAAAAGGTTTATATATCAGCAGATATTGAAGGCATGGAAGGTGTTGTCAGCAGTCATCAAACATCAAGAAAAGGACATGATTTTAACATCGCTAGAAAAAGATTGGCTGAAGATGTGAATGCTGCAATTCAAGCTTGTTTAGATTTTGGTGCAAAAGAAATAGTTGTTTGTGATGCACATGCAGATATGGAAAATATTATTCTTGAGGATTTACATCCTAAAGCACAATTGATCAGTGGGGCAATGAGGTCTAGCTTACAAATGCAAATGATAGAAGAAGGTTTTGATGCAGTGATTATATTTGGTCATGCTGGAGCGGGGCAAAGCTTTAATGGTGTTATCGATCATACATACAATGGTAGAAAAATATATAATATTAGAATGAATGGTATAACCATGAATACGGAAGCCATATTAAATGCTGTGATAGCAGGTCATTATAATGCACCTTTGATAGCAGTTGTTGGTGATCAAGCACTGGCTGAAGAGGTAAATAGTTTTATTCCAGAAACTGAAACCATTATCGTTAAAAAAGGGTTGTCCAGATTTTCAGCGTTATCAATTCATCCAACTAAAGCTAGAGAACTCATTTATGATGGAGTTAAAAAAGCATTGGAGAAAACCGATAAAATAAAGCCATTTAAATTAACCGAACCAATCACTATGGAGATTGATTTCAAAGATTCCAATATGGCAGAAGTTGCTGCACTTATTCCGGGTGTGACTAGACCAGAACCTAGAACAATCAGTTATACAGGGGATTCAAAAACTATTTTTGATTTACAGGAACTCATCATTTTTAGGTTGGTAGATAGGCTTTAAGAATATAACATTGAACCCATACTTTTGTGTGGGTTTTCTAAATTTGTCAGATTTATTCTATGAATATATGTATTTGTGATAAACTTAAATAAGTGTTGACCTTAACACTGTGTCAAGCTATATACTCCAATTAAGAGAAGAAAAGTAAAGGTTGTAAACAAGCATTTATTCACTGGAAGAGGTAATAAGATGACTAATAAGTATTTTATCGGTGAGTTCTCTGAACTCACTGGGATTTCAAAGAGGATGTTAAGACACTATGATAAGATCAAGTTGTTCAGTCCGATTGAAGTTAATGAAGATAACGGTTACAGATGCTATAGTGAAAATCAAATCGTTGAACTTGATAAAATACAATTTTTAAGAAAACTAGGTTTTACCTTGTCTTCTATTGGAGAGATACTTGCTGAACCCATTGGATTAAATGATTTTGTTGAGTTGTTAAAAGACCGAGAAGTATCTCTTACTAAAGAATCGGATGATATCAAATCAAGTCTTTTAATGACCAATCGAATGATTAATTTATTGGAAAAACAATCACCTAGAACTTTTCCTTCAATACACAAACTGCTAGATTGGGAAAGGAGTATTACAATGACAAGTGAAAAACAAAACAAAAAAGGTGCCATAGTTGATTTAAAAGAATTAATGAACAGAGATATGTTTATGGAGAAAATTGAGGAAATATTAGAACATGATAACAATGATACTTATCACTTCGTTACTTTTGACATTGATAAATTTATGCATGTGAACGATTTTTATGGATTTGAAGTAGGAGATTTGGTTATTCAAAATGTTATGTCACTGATAGTTCAAAATATGAAACCTCTTTTGGCAGAGTCAATTAATGAAAATCTTATTGCACGTTTAGGTGGAGATGAGTTTAGTATTTTCTTGAAAAATTCGGATACTCAAAAGGTTATAGACTGCGTGGAGATGTCACTTAAAGAAATAAGATCATTTGAATATTCAACTATCGGATGTGGTACAACTGTCACTTCTTCATGTGGTATTGCATATGGTAAGAAACCGATACATATCGCAAAACTTAAAGATCAAAGTGCCAAAGCGTTGATTGATGCTAAGAGAAATGGTAGAGATCAATATCTATTGGTTAACTATTAAACATTTATAATACAGTATTGAACCCATATGATTTAAGTCATATGGGTTCCGTCGCTCGTGGTTAATGGTCCGCAATTGGGTATCTGAGTGGATAACATATGATATAATATTGATGATACTTTTAATAAAGATAGGATGTGCGTTATGATATATGATCTTCATAAATACTTTCAACCAATGGTTGCTGGTGACTCTCATTCAGATGGTTATTTTGAATTTAAACCCAAAGATATCCTTGCCCCATATATTAAATGTTTCTGGTTGTCGAAGAGACAGGATACAATTCCTTCTGAGTCAAGAGTTATTGCGGATGGATGTATGGATATCATATTCTCAAAGGATCTTGTTTCAGGCAAATGTGGCTGCGGATTTTGCGGTTTATTCGATCAGGTGTTTACATCGTTTGGTACTCAAACGACTGAATTGTTTGGTATAAGATTTTACCCATGGGCAGCACATTTATTCTTTAATGAAGAGATGAAGTCATTCAAAAATATGAATATCAGCCTTGAAAACTGTTTAAAGGCGTTATTTGATATTCGGTATGATATTATGAATACAACTATTGAAAGTCGTATAGATACCATGGAGAGTTACATTATTAAGAGGTTATCAGAACAAGACAAAATTAATGATACTGTTATGACTGCCATGAGTTTGATTGTAAAAACAAAGGGCGTAACAGATCAAAAAAGCATTGTTGAAAACACTTGCATCAGTGATAGGCAATTACAACGACTTTTTAATAGTTACATAGGGTTAAGTCCAAAAGTCATGTCTGATATTATACGATTTCAAAACATAGTAAGAGAATCTCATTATAGTTCGAGTAATAACTGGCATGAAATGACTTATAATTATGGATTTAACGACCAATCCCATTTGATTCGTCACTTTAAGAAGTTTTATGGTCTATCACCAACAAAAGTTTTCGGGCAAAAATGATGTCGGTTTTATCCAATACATCGTATAAAAAACATTGTATGATTATTAAAGAAAATAATTGATGGAGGTTTGATGATGAATAGAGAAATGATATCTAAATGTGGTGATTACTGTGAAGAGTGTGATTGGAGAGAAAAGATGAACTGTCCAGGATGCCAAAAGGCAAAAGGCATGATGTTTCATGGGGAATGCACAGTTGGAAAGTGTGCTTCTGAGAAAGATTTGGAACATTGCGGATTATGTAAAGAGATGCCATGTCAATCTCTTAGTGATGTTTTTAACCAGCCTGATCATGGTGATAATGGTGAAAGAAAACAAAACCTGGAGAACTGGAGTAAGGGTAATTATACATTCATTAAACACACGCCGCTAAAAAAGAGTTAATTGCGAAATTTAAGTTTTCGTTACCTGATATTAGGAGTTGTTACTAAATTGTAAACAATTGTACATTCAATTTACACGAATTCAATTGAACCCACTTGATGGACATGATACAATCAGGCAGTTAGATTAGAATATTCAAATCTGACACTTCGATAATATGATTACTAATCATATCAAAGCTATTAAAAATGGGGGAATCACAATTGAATCAAGACAATCAAATTAAAGAATGGTCAAATCCAACTCCAGCTGGTTTAGTTGCATTAGCAATTGCGTGTTTCTGTTTCTTTGCTTTATTATCAGGCAAAGTGACTCACGATGCACTGCCACTACTGGGATGTTGGTTAATAGGTGGATTTGTCGTTCAAATCGTTGTAGCACTTTTAGATTTAAAAGGCGGCAATAGTACGGGTGGAAATACTTTCTTATTCTTCAGTGCATTCTTTATGCTAGTAGGTGGATTGGAAATGATTATAAAGTTCAATATGGCTAATAAAGGTATTGTACTCGATGCTCATATTGATGGATGGGCATGGATTGTATTAACTTCAGCGTTAATTCTTTGGACACCGGCATTTTTCAAGAGCACTAGACTGCTTACTATTGTGGTTTTAGCACTTGATGTTTCACTGCCTTTTATAACTTTAATGGATTTAGGCATTCTACCGAAGACATATGCAATGATACCAGCTTATGGATTATTAGTTGCAGGTGTTGTAGCGATATACTTATCATCGGCAATAGTTGTTAACACAGCATTTGGTAAAAAAGTGTACCCGTTACCGGGACCATTTAAAATAGGACAATAATCTTAACCGCAGGAGAAATCTTGCGGTTTTTTAGTGATTGAAAAAAACTATTGTTTGGCATGTTGTAGAAGAGTGTTCAATAACTTGCTTTTGATTTTTTATACAGGTAAAATAGAAGTAAGATATTATTTCTGTGGAGGATTGAAAGTTATGAAGACATCAGCAAAAGCGATAATTCAAAATTGGATTTATTTACTCATTATAATGATTGTTGGTTTTTTTGGTGTTGGACTATATATTCTTATTAGTGGTAGTAAGTTAACGAGTGAGGCAAGTCAGTCTTTTTACGAGTACAACCTTCAAGAGAAGAAGATGCAACTACAAACTGAAATTCTAAACAGGCTTGACGAAATTGAGTATGAAAGAAATAAATTGCTATCAAATGAGGAGAAAGTTCTTTATAACAAAGTACTTGATGTCTATAATTTACTTGCGAACTCTGAAGTTGGATTAACAACAGATCTTGAATTAAAAAGAGAAATGGCTATTTCAGTTTTTGATAATATTGTTAAAGATGATGAAGACTATCTATATTTTGCAATTGATACAGAAGGTGTTTTAATACGGTCGGGTGCAGATGCAAAATATGAAGGTGTAAATCTATATGACAACCAAGATGTAGAAGGCAACTATTATGTAAGAAAAATTGTATCAGCAAAGGAGTTAGATGATGGGCTTTATGTTGATTATTATTGGCCTAAAGTTGAAGATGGTGAACCAATAAAAAAGACGTCTTATTGTTTATACTTACCAGAGTTTGATTTGATTATTGGAACAGGCATCTATCATGATGACCTTCAAGAGAGGTTAAAAGACCGTATATACAACAGGTTACAAGTTTACTATGAAGATAAGGAAAATTATGTTTTTGTAACAGAATACGATTCTACAGCTCGAGTTTCAGTAAGTTCGGATTTTATTGGCAGGAAAATGTCTGAGTTTGTTTCTTTTGATGGCAAATCGATTCACAATCTTTTTATGAAGGTCATCAAAGAAAAGGGATACGGTTTTCAAACATACTCATACAATAAAAAGAATGAGACGATATTATCTGAAAAAATATCTTATGTCCATGATTTAGAAGGATGGGATGCCTACATTGGTATGGGATTTCATGTAGATGACTTAAATGAAGAAGTCAACAATTATACGGTTCTATTTAAAGAGCATTATTACAATCAGGCACTTTTTGTCATAATTGGATTAATGCTGATAGCCATCATTGTTTTTGCTATATATCAACGTGGAGCTTATTTACAGAAGTTGTTCTTAAAACAAGGAGATATCATTTTTGAGAACCTTTTCTACTTATCAAATGAGGCAATAGTTGTTGTATCAAAGCGTGGTAAATTACTATATGAGAATAATGTTGCTAAAGAACTGTTTAACAATCAAGTTTCTAATTATATTGAGTCAGATGGATTAAAATTACCAGCTGCTGATGATTCTACTTATATATTAAGAACAGAAGCTAATCGTGTTTATTACATTACTCTCAGAGAAGAGGTAGCAGCTTTTAAAAATACCGAGAGCTCAATTTACTTTATTAACGATATTACAATGCAATATAAAAAATCTCATGTTTTTGAACAAATGGCTCTGAATGATGAGTTAACAGGTCTGCTAAATCGTAGAGCATTGAAGGAAAATTATGAAGATTATTGTTATGAGTTAAAAGAAAATGAAAACCTGGTTCTAGGTATGTTAGATATAGATAAGTTTAAAAATATCAATGACACACACGGACATGCGATTGGCGACGAAGTACTAAAACTATTGGGTGCAACTTTTTTAGAACGTTTAAGATTTAGAGATTCATTTTACCGATATGGCGGTGAGGAGTTTATAATTTTATTGAGAAACATAACGTTGCAACAATCCAAAGAATTACTAGAAACCCTTAACAAGATATTTTGTGAAAGAATTGAGAGTGAATTAGGGTTTGCTTGTACTTTTAGTTGTGGGCTGACTTTTGTTGATTATAATGGTAAATCAGAGGTTTTAGGTAATATAATAGAAAAGGCAGACAACCTTATGTATAAGGCAAAAGAAAATGGAAGAAATAGAATTGAAATATAAATAAAGAAAGACTTGATCGTTATTCGATCAAGTCTTTTGTGTTAATAATGAGAATACTTATAATCCTTACAATACATATAATAATGGATATTAATATATAAGTTTTAGTATGTTGGCATCTCTAAATAGTTGATTGATTACTTCATAAGCAATTGCATTGATCATTCTGGCAAAGTGATTCAGGATAAATAAGAGATATGTTAACCATATAACCACATATGGGATGTCAGACTGATGTTTTAGTTTTCCCATGTAGCTTATCATAAACATCATGATAGCCAAAATCATGAATACCGAAAAGTTTACAATTCTATAATTTACATTTGGAACAACATAAGTGAAATAAATGTGGATTATAGTGAAAATCACATAACTTGTGATGAGATATTTATATTTTATTTTCCTGTTGACTGCCTTAAGAAAACCAACAATGATAAGATACTCTCCACCTAATAAAAGCATGTTGCCTATGACAATACTGATGATATCAGGTGCTATATTTCTTAGTGATAGCATAGATATTGCGATGGCAATAAGCGCATGTCCAATAATCAAAAATTTAATATGCTCTTTTTTATAAAGTGGATAAATGATACACAATACACCTAAAATGACAAAATAGCACATTGCCAATATAATATTTAAGTTTAGGTCGTTGAAATACTCTAGAAACTGCATATACACCTCACATTTTATGTTCCTAATTATATCATACAGATATCAATTCTAATAGTTTAACTTATGGATAATATATATGATAAGATAAAACCTTTTTTGTTACATGGAAGAAGGTGAGTTATCTTTAGCAAATCATTGCAGACTACATATTAAAGGTAAGAGGTGGTGCATGTTCATCTGATCAGTATGAGTTGGTTGCGATTGAAGAACCTGGATATGTTGAAACTCATACTATATTTGAATTAATAAGTTTAAGATTCACCATTCTATTAAATGTGCTGAATAAAAAAGTGGTATCACTATGGAAAATGACAGTGAAAGGGAGTTTAGTCATTCAAGTAAACTAATTACTTATTTACAAAGTTTTGATAAGGGGAAATGCGTACTGTACTTATAGACGTTCTCGGGTTCATTGATGTCTGCAACCAAAATGAGCTTCTTTGCATTACAGCGTCCGTTATTTAAAATTATAACCATCTATTAGCTTTTCAAGAATAAACGGGTCCTGTTTATAAATAAAAGGCTTTTAAGTCGTTTGTTGCAAAGGGAGAATGATATGAATATGAGAAGAGTTAAAAACTGTATAATGTAAAGTTCATAGTCTATTTAGAGGGATATTTTTAGAGTAGAAAATACGAAATCGAATATTCAGAATATTTATAAAAATGCAATATTGTACAAATTATCTAGACTATTGTATAAATACTTTGTTTTTTTTGCATGTTACGATAAGTCTATCATCAGATAGTCATAAAATATTTGGAGGACTTATGAAAGAACCAATTTTAGTAGTTATGGCTGCAGGGATAGGCAGTCGTTATGGTGGATTAAAGCAAACAGATCCCGTCGGTTTACATGGCGAGTTGATCATAGATTATTCAGTCCATGATGCAATTAAAGCAGGTTTTACAAAGGTAATTTTCATTATCAATAGAAAGATTGAGAATGAATTTAAAGAAGTAATAGGCACACGATTAAAAGAATTTATAGATGTTGAATATGCATATCAAGAATTGACTGATCTGCCTAGAGAGATTTTAATACCTGAAAACAGAGAAAAACCTTGGGGCACAGCACATGCAATTTATTCGACAAGACATTTGATTAATGCACCCTTTGCTGTCATTAATGCAGACGATTATTATGGCATTGATGCTTTTCAAAAAATGTATAATTTTCTAAGTTCTAATACCTTAAAAGAATATGATTACTCAATGGTAGGCTATCGACTAAAAAATACAGTGACAGAACACGGTTATGTTTCTAGAGGGGTTTGTAATGTTGATGAGAACAATATGCTCGTAGACATAATTGAAAGAGTTCATATTGAGCAAAAGAATGATGAAATCATATATCTAGAAAATGAACATTGGTACAAACTAGAAGAGAGTACCATTGTTTCTATGAATATGTGGGGATTTACTGGAACAATTCTTCATGAAATAGACAAACTATTGCCAACTTATTTAAAAACAGCAGTTCGTGAGAATCCTTTGAAATGTGAGTTTTTCTTACCATATGTTGTCGATCAAGTTATTAAGAACAATATCGGTACGGTGAAAGTGCTTCATACAAATGAAAAATGGTATGGTGTCACTTATAGTGAAGATAAAAAGAAGGTTATGGATGCCATATCATCAATGATTGATAGTGGAAAGTATCCATCTAAACTTTGGGGGGCAGGCAAATGATAGAAATGACTACTCTGAAAAAAATATGTGAAGAATTCAGATTTGAAGGTGTTCTCACAGAGTGTTCACCGTATGGGGATGGACATATCAATGATACATTCCTGGTAGTTAATAAAGATAAATATGAAGAAACAGTACAATACATTTTACAAAGAGTAAATCACATTGTATTTAAGGAAACAGAAAAACTGATGTCAAATATCGAAAACATAACTTCTTATCTTAGTGACATGGTGAGAGAAGATGAATTAGAAGGTGGTTATGAAGTTCTAAAGTTAATTAGAACAAATAATGATAATTCATATCATAAAGATCTAGAAGGTAACTACTGGAGAGCATATGTATTTGTAAAAAATGCTACAGGATATACTTTCGCAAAAGATAATACCATGCTCTACAGTGCTGGCAAAGCTTTTGGTCAGTTTCAGCTGATGTTAAAGGATTATCCGGTAGATAGTCTGTTTGAAACGATTAAAGGCTTCCATCACACTGAAAATAGATATGAAAACTTTTTAAAAGTATTAGAAAAAGATGTTCACTCAAGAAGCAAGTACTGTTTGGATGATATTCAATTTGTAAAAGATCGTAAAAACATTACAACTATGATTTTAAAGGCATTGGAACTAGGTGAAATACCTTATAGAGTTACTCATAATGATACAAAACTAAATAATGTCTTGATAGACAATGATAGTGGTATTGGAAGATGTGTTATTGACTTAGATACTGTTATGCCAGGTAGTGCACTTTATGATTTTGGAGATGCTATAAGATCTTGTGGCAGTACTGTGGCAGAAGATGAGGAAGAATTAGAGTTATTAAAATTGGATACAGCTAGATTTGATGCTTATACAAATGGATTTCTAGAAATCTTAAAACATGAACTTACACAAACAGAAATAGAATTACTGCCTTATTCTGCAATTATTATGACATTTGAGTGTGGAATGAGATTCTTAACAGATTTCTTGGATGGAGATAATTATTTTAAAGTTCATAAAGAAAATCATAATTTAATAAGAGCGAAAAATCAATTTAGATTTGTAAAAGAAATGGAAAATAATTTAGAAGTAATGATAGATATTGTTAACAGATATTGCTAACTGTATTTTCATATAAGGGGATTATAACAATGCAAATAGGAGGGGAACATGAAAAAGTTTAGAAGCGTATTAATATTAACATTAATAGTAATGATGGTATTTACTGCATGTAGTCCATCAAATGAAGGCAATTCGAATCAAGAAGTAGCATCACAAAGTGACTCAGGTTTATCAGGTGAGTTGGTATATTGGTCAATGTGGAACTCCACAGAACCACAAGCGTTAGCAATTAATGAAGCCATTAATGACTTCATGAAAATTCATCCAAATGTAAAAATTGATATCAACTGGAATGGTCGTGAGATTCGTAAAACACTTCAGCCAGCACTTGATAATGGACAGAAAATCGATATTTGGGATGAAGATCTTGAACGTGTCACTAAGAACTGGGGATCTTATGCTTTAAACCTAGATGATTATATTACGAAACCGTATGCAAACACAGATGGCAAACCTTATGAGGAAGCTGTTATGGGAAATCTATTTGATCTAGCGAGACACTTCTCTGAAGATGGCAGTGTTTATGCGGTACCATATCAACCGTTTGTATTTGCATTCATGTACAACAAGGCACACTTTGAAACAGCAGGAATTGAGTCTGCGCCACAGACTTGGGAAGAGTTTAATGTAGCTTGCGAAAAACTGAAAGCTGCTGGTTTTGTTCCAATGACAACTGATGACGCTTATATTGATACATTACTTGGGTATCATTTGTCAAGATATAAAGGTTATGAGTGGGTTGAGGAATTGGTTAAAGATAAATCCAATGAAATGTGGAATGATCCTGCTGTTATAAAAACAGCTAAAGATTTCCAAAGTCTTGTTGATAACGGTTATATCAGTGATACAGTTGGATCTAATAAATGGCCTGCAGGTCAACAAGATATTGCAGCTGGAACCGTATCAATGTACTTAAATGGTACTTGGTTAGTTAATGAAATTATGGGTTCTACAGGACCAGATTTTGAATGGGGTACATTCTCATATCCTGCAGTAGAAGGTGGCGCTAATGGTATCAGTGCAGCAAACTATGGTGCGCAGGCATTCCAAATTAATAAAGATTCTGAAAGTAAAGATATCGCATTTGAATTACTTGCTCATTTAACAACTGGTAAATGGGATAGCGAAATAGCTAATAGATCATTTGGCGTACCAGTGAGCGGCAGTGCAGCATGGCCAACTCAATTACTAGATGCAAAAGTTGTATTTGAGCAATTAGATACAGTTTATCCTTGGGCAGGTGGTATCCAAGCAGATACGGATAAATTACCAATTATCGCAGAAGCATTTACAAAACTTTTAGGCGGTAAGTTTACTGCAGAGGAGTTTATTGAAGCAATGAAATAAATGAGTTAACGATTGTCATATTCGTGATGTTACTGCGAATATGACAATTATTCTAAGGAGATCAAGATGAAAAAAAGCAAATTAATGATGATCGTTTTTCTGACACCAGCGGTGCTTTCTTATATGGTCATTTTCCTATATCCGTCTATACGAACTTCGTTTATGAGTTTATTTCGTGTAGAAAATGTTACAGATGCAATGAGCAAGTGGCAGTTTGTTGGCTTGGATAATTATCAAGCCCTTAAAGAAAGTTCGTTATTTGTTCAGTCCATGAAAAACCTCGTTAATATCTGGTTTTGGGGAGGCATTATTGTATTTGTTTTAGCCATAGTCTTTTCTGTTATTCTGACTTCTGGCGTAAAATATAAATCCTTCTATAGAGCGATTATATATCTTCCTAATGTCGTATCAGCAGTAGCGATGGGAACTATGTGGATGCAATATGTATACAGTTCAAGATATGGTCTATTTAAAGAAGTATTTGAATCCATAGGTTTGGATAAAATGGCAGCTATTCAGTGGACGAGTCCGGATATGATTTTTATCAGTTTACTGATAGCATATTGTTTTGGCATGGTTGGCTATTATATGTTGATTTTTATGGCAGCCATGGAAAACATACCAATATCTTTTTATGAAGCAGCAACTTTAGCTGGTGCAAATGTCTTTGAAAAATTTTATCATATCACATTACCCTTATTAAAAGATGTTTTTAGAACGAATATTGTATTATGGACAATAAGTTCAGTTGCATTTTTCATTTGGTCTCAAGTCTTTTCACCGTTAAATCCAGAACCTGGTACTGTTACACCAATGGTCTACATGTATCAAATGGTATTTGGTAATAATATGGTCGTTACAGATAGAAATGTTGGTGCCGGTGCAGCAGTAGGTGTCATATTAACAGTCATTGTTGTTGTTATGTTTGTGATTACTACAAGATTATTAAAAGATGAAGAATATGAATATTAGAAGGGGGATGTAAAATGTATCAGAAAAAGAAATTTCAGTCAACACGGAAAACAGCCCTATTACCAGGATATGCAATATTAAATTTATGGGTTCTATTCACATTCTTTATCATTGGATGGATCTTTGTAGCATCATTATCAACAACATCAGGTATATTTTCGGGTAAAGTATTAAGTTCAGGATTTAATCCTATAAACTATATCAATGCGTTATTCACTCATAATGTTGCTACCTATTTCAAAAATTCCTTAATATATACTTTGACGGCATGTACCGGTGTTATTTTGGTAGCTGCGCCAGCAGCTTATGTTCTGGCAAGATTTAAATTCAAGTTTGGTAAAGTTTTGCAGAGTTTGTTTGTATCAGCTCTAGGGATACCACAGATTATGATTATATTACCGCTTTTCGCACTTGTTACAAAACTGGGCATCGCTAATTCTAGAACATTATTAATCATTTTATATATTGGAATTAATGTCCCGTTTACTTTGTTTTTCTTGATAACATTCTTTAAAACAATACCAGGAACATTTGAAGAAGCAGCGGCAATTGATGGATGTTCACCGATGAAAACCTTCTGGGTGATTATATTACCGCTCACTCAACCTGCGATAATAACAGTGACCATATTTAATTTTATAACCATTTGGAATGAGTATTTTATGGCGTTAATATTTGCCAATACATCAGAGCTTCGACCTGTAGCAGTTGGGCTGTATTCTATGATTCAGTCAATGAGATATATTGGAGATTGGGCTGGTATGTTCGCAGCAGTTGTTATTGTATTTTTACCAACGTTCATATTGTATATATTTTTATCAGAGAAAATCATTGCTGGTGTTACTGGCGGCGGTGTGAAAGGATAGTTTATGGCAGTATTGGTAACTGGAGGTATGGGCTATATTGGCAGCCATACGGTAGTCAAGTTGTTAGAAGATAACAAGGAAGTCATTATCGTTGACAATTTGGTTAATTCTAAAGAAGAGGTCTTAAATCATATTGAAACAATCACTTTGATAAGACCACTTTTTATACAAGGTGATATTCGAGATGAGAAGTTATTGGAAAAAATATTTAGTCACCACCTAATCAACTCGGTTATCCATTTTGCAGGTTTAAAAGCTGTTGGTGAATCGGTTGATGAACCGATCAAGTATTATGACAATAATATTGTAGGTACCTTGATACTTCTTAAGGTTATGAAAAAATACAAGTGCAGGAAAATGGTGTTCTCGTCTTCGGCAACTGTCTACGGTAACAATTCGAATGTGCCATTTGAAGAGTCTTATCCATTATCGACAACTAATCCATATGGGGCTACAAAACATATGATAGAAGATATTTTAAGGGATGTTTATAAGTCTGATAAAGAATGGTCGATTGCACTGCTCAGATACTTCAATCCTATTGGTGCTCATGAAAGCGGTCTAATTGGTGAAGATCCAAACGACATTCCTAATAACTTATTACCATATGTTGCAAAAGTGGCAACTGGAGAGTTGGCATGTTTAAGTGTCTTTGGTGATGATTATGATACACCTGACGGGACAGGTGTAAGAGACTATATACATGTAGATGATTTGGCTTCAGGACATCTTAAGGCGCTTGGTTATATTGATGGTACAACGGGGATAGAAGCCTTTAATCTAGGCACTGGAAACGGTTATAGCGTTTTAGATATTGTTAGAGCATTTGAAAAAGCTTCTAAAAAAACAATTAAGTATAAAGTTGTTAATAGACGTGAAGGTGATATTCCTATTTGTTATGCAAATGCAAATAAGGCCAAACAACTTCTGAATTGGCAAGCGTATAAAAATATAAATCAAATGTGTGAAGATGCATGGCGATTTGCATCCAATAAATCAAATCATAAGGAGTAAGCGATGGGCATCTATCAAAGCAAGATGATTATGAAAGGTTCTTTACTGGATGTAGAATCTCCAATTCCTGTGTTAAGAGATTTAGAAGAACATAGAACCTTGGAAGTTTATAATATGCCAGATGAATTGGCTGATTCTATTGGACATTATTGTGGTTATAGAGTTTTGCCATATAAAATGCAAAATCACTATACAAGAAGTAAAAACGATATTTCTTTAAAGACGATCATACTTGAGAACAATCATATAAAAGCGACGTTCCTTCCAGAGTATGGTGGTAGGTTATATTCCTTATTCAATAAAGATTTGAATCGTGAACTACTTAGTGTAAATCCAGTTTTCCAACCTGCAAACTTAGGATTGAGAAACGCTTGGTTTTCAGGTGGAATTGAGTGGAATATGGCTCACTTCGGTCATTCATATCTAACCTGTGATCTAGTCCATTTTGGTATGTGTCTAAATGAAGATGGTGAAGAAGTCTTAAGACTTTATGAGTATGAACGTACTAAAAAGTTATATTATCAGGTTGATTTTTATTTGCCTGATGATGCTGATTATTTAGTCACGTACACTAAAATTTTTAATATCAATAAAGAAGCATCACCCCTTTATTATTGGTCAAATACAGCAGTCAGTGAACTGAATAATGCCAGGGTATTTTCATCTACAGAGGATGTAATTTACATTAAGCCATATTGTAATGAAAAGGGAGAAATGATCAATACTTTTTCATATGGACAAGTACCGTATTTAGAAGGTATTGAAGGTGATGTATCATATCCAAGAAACTTTGACAGATCAAATGAACATTTTTATCAGACAAAAGAAGATACAGTTTATCCTTGGGAAGCAGTTGGTTATGATGATGGCTTTGTATTCTTTGAGTGTTCAACTCACGTTCTAAGATATCGGAAAATGTTTTGTTGGGGTAAACACAATGGTGGTACAAAATGGCAGGATTATTTATCTGAACCAGATAAAGATAAATATGTAGAAATACAGGCTGGTATATTTCCATCACAACTTCATAGTCAGCCATTAGATGCAGAAAGCAGTGTCGGCTTCATGCAGATTTTTGGTGGTAATCAAGTGAAAAATCCAAGTAATCTTTATCAAGATTTAGATCAATCGTCACACTATGTCAGTCGTGTGATATTTGATAAACTCTCTTCCAATACACTTAAAGTGTTAGAAAACAAGATGATTGTACAGTCTGATCACGAGCTTTTAGAGATATTGCATCATGGAAAAGGCTGGGGTAGCTTAGAATCTATCAGACTTGAAGTGGAAGGAGAAGAATTTAATATTAAGAGTATGAGATTTGAACAAGAGAGTTTAACTGAGGAACAGGACTTTTTCTTAAATATACTACATAACGATGATAAAAAAGCATATAACCTGAACAATACACCCCTATCTTATATGGTTGATCTGAACTGGGAAAAGTACTTGGTTAATTCTTCTATGAATGGTTTTGGAAACAAGGAAATGATTAGTTTACATCTAGCACTTATGTATTCAGAGAACAATCAAAATGATAAAGCGATTGATATAATGATTTCTGAAGTGGAAGAATCATATTCAAGTCTTTACTTTATGACACTTGCGGCTCTATATAAAAAACTTCAAATGAATGAGCAAGCTTATGAGTATTATAAACTTGCTTATGATAAGTTATCGTTGATGTCAGTTGCTTACTACAAAGAAGATTTTTTACATGATTATTTAAACTTCTTGTTTGAAGAAGCTAAGTATGAAGAGGCATGGGAAGTCTTCGAATCAATTGATTTTAAATTGACTGAAGAACTTCAAATTGAGGGTGCAAAAATAGCATATGAACTAAAAAAATACGGGTACGTTACAACTTGTTTTGATATGGAGTTAGAAAGAATTCGTGAAGGCAATAATACTCTAGTAGAACTATGGTTTAAAATGAAAGCTTTGGAATTAAATACGACAGACCTTAAATATGTAAGAAATAACTTTACACCACCAGGCAATATAGATTTTAGAATGTTATAATAGATTCTACTATTAGAGTAAAAATATGAATAAATAGCAGCTTTCAAGAATGCACTTGAAAGCTGCTATTTTGAGTGATGCTCTTTGAGTTTTAGGATTTAGAATGAGTTGAAAATTCCATCATTATATTGATGTCGGTAAAAGCATAAGATTAGCTATTTATTATATTGAACAGTTTCGCGGAACGTGTAACAACAAATTAGAAAAATATTAGAAATAGATTATGCTTTTAAAAATATCTATGAGAATTGCATATCTTTAGATACAATAGTAGAGATGATATTTATGGGAGGTAAAAATGAAAAAGAAATTAATAATTATTATGTTAGTTGTTTTGACTTTAGTAGGATGTACTGCTGTCAAATCACAATTTAAAGACATGAGTGCTGAGTGGATTGGTTTAGAGCGAACCTTTAGGGTTTATGATGACTTTGGGACTGAAACCATGGTTGTGACAGGTAGCAATACAGATATGCAACCATCGGAAGTTACTAATGTACTGATGATTGAAGTCGATGGTAGTAGATGGCAACATGTAGGTTCTACTATGATTGCTTATGAAACTGGACTCGAAAATAATGTGGAAGCTTATAAAGAGGCATTGAATCTTACAGGCGAAGGTGGCAGCATTACAGCGGTTGATAAAGCCTTAAACAGTTTTATATCTACAACAAAAGGACTGGAAAGAATTATTATAATTAAAACACAAACCGGTATACCAATAGCAGTATTTGAAGGTGATAAAGTTTTAATAGAAGAATCAGCATTGCCTCAGACAACAAAGATCATGATTGATGGCAAACGACTGCATGTTTATAGAACGGATCTGGAAATCATTGAGAAGTCTCTTTTGACTAAGTCGTAAAAGTAAATTGTTATCAAAGTTTTTGAAATATGAATCTAGAATAGTTTTAAAGGCGACTTTCAAGAAATTATTGATAGTCGTTTTTTTATGCAGTACAACATTTTTGCAAAAAACATGTACAGTTGGGATATGAATTTTTGTTTTAATTTTTTGAATATTTGATTTTAATAATCTTTCTACAGTGGTTACATAAGAATGGTATTTAGTGGTAAAATACATTATGATCTCAAATATTACTAAATGATGAATCTTATGGAGAATTAATTAGGTGGAAATATGAATTATAAATTACTAAAGAATAGAAGTTTCTTTTTACTCATGCAAGGCAGTTTCGTTTCTCAAATAGGCTCAATGATGCAAACTTTTGCACTATCACTTTATGTATTAAATCACTATGATTCAGCAACTTTGTTTGCCAGTATTTTGATTGTATCAATCATACCAAGATTAATTATTGGACCATTTGCAGGTGTTCTAGTAGATTGGTTTGACCGCAAAAAGATTATAGTAAGATTTGATATGATAAGTGGTGTTGCTGTTGGTATGATGGCTTTACTTTATTATCAGCATGGTGAATTACCCTTATGGTCTATATATGCCATATCCATGGTTTTATCGTTAATATCCACTTTATTTCAACCAGCAGTGCAGACGGTGATACCAACTATAATGAAAAAAGAAGATTTAGTGGATGCCAATGCAATCAATAGTGTTATTTTCACAATAGGTAATTTGATTTCACCATTACTTGCTGGCGCATTGATGAGTTTTAGTGTCATTGGAGTGGTTCTAATTGTAAATGCGATTTCTTTTTTCATTTCTGCTTTTACAGAAATATTTATAGAGATGCCATCTAAACACAAGATACCTGAGAAGATAAGTATCGCAGTTTTTAGAGATGATTTTTTTGTGGGATTAGCATTTATTAAGAAGTCAAAGTTTGTTTTAATGATTGGTATTGTTGCCTGCTGTTTAAACTTTGCGATATCACCAGTATTTTCTGTTGCCATACCCTATATTCTAAAAATAATCATAGAGGTTAAAGACTTTGAGTTTGGTATTTTGAATGGTGTTGTTGCAACCGCTTCAATTGCTTCAGGGATATTTGCCCCTAGAATAACCAAACTATTATCTGTCAATAAAATACTGTTGATCGATTTTATTGCACAACCCATTATTGTTGGTATAATTACAGTTGTAACATCAGGAGTTGTCCTATCTTTGACCGATGGGTATTTACTGCCTTTGGTCTTATTGGGTATTTTGGAGTTTATCCTTGTGCTGGTTATGACATTAGGAAACATAGTCATTGGTACTACTTTTCAAAAAGAAATTCCAAATGAGTTGTTGGGTAGAGTGGGGACTGTCATTGGAACATTTGCGATGGGTGCCATACCACTTGGACAAGGTATTTATGGAATCATGTTGGAAAAATTCCAACCTTGGGTACCCATGCTATGTTCAGCAATATTATTATTGATAGTTGTAGTTAAAATATATCCAGTACTGTCAAATACCGATTACTCAGACAGTAATGACGCCGATTTAGAATTAGAAGAGAACGTATAAGATCTAGATATTAGAGTTTTGAATGTACTAGTTTGATTATATTTTAATAGAATTGAGTTATAGACCGTGTCAATATACTTTGATATGGTCTTTTCTAATATGTAGTGAAATGATTATAGGTTCGATGTTCTAACTGCAATAAAATAACGCAACAGCTCAACTGTTACGCTATAAGTCTAACTTTATCTACCTTGTGGATTTTCATCATTTTAGTTTAAGCGTTAAACAAACCGCTTAATTGTTCTATGATGTTGTTGTTTCCGTTTAATGAGATATGACCAACTTTATCACATATTTTCTCAAGATATTCTAATTCTTTTAATTTGTAGAGTGTACTGTTTTCATCCATTAATTTGGCTGTGTTTAATAAACTTCTAGTAGAAGCGGTTTCTTCTCTACGGGTTATTACATTTGCATGTGCCTTCTTTTCGGCTATTAAAACAGTGTTGATGATATCTCTTATTTCACCTGGCAAAATGATGTCTTTTAGACCTGCATAAGCAAACTTCGCACCGTATTGCTCTTCTTTAGCAGTCAATTTATCATATACGAATTCAGCCATATCTTTTTTGTTTTTAAGTAAATCATCCAACTTCATATTACCAACATACTCTCTGATAATCATTTGTAATTGAAGATAAAGCTGTTGTTCATAATTTTGAATTTGAAGTATAGGTACTTCAACATTAATGATATTATACTGGCATATAAAATTGATTCTCACAGGGACTTTATCTTCTGTCATGATTTCTTGTCCTGTTACTTGGAGCTCTCTGATACGTGTATCTACTTTTTCGACAGCAACCTCCTTATTGTTATACCAGAAGAAATATCTACCCGCTTCTAAGATACGTTCGTACACTTTATTAAAGAACAAGAGACCTTTTTCATAAGGTTCTACAGTTATAATAAATGCCTGAGTGTCTATACCGTGTTTTAAGATGACATTTTGGATTTTCTCATCTAAAATTTCAGGTTCATTTTTATCAATAACTGTAAATCTATGATGATTGATGGTTTTCCAAAATACATGCAAACCTGCATTTAAAAAATCAACAAAATGATCATCTTTATAATGTAAAGCGATTTGATGGTCCTCCACATCTAAAAAAACAAGATCATTTTGTAATTCTTCTCTATTCATAAAATAAATCGGATCATAATTATCAATTGAAAAAGTTTCTCTAGTATCAAGTATGATGACTTCATACTTTGGATTAGATAGTTTTTTATGTAATCCTGGTGTTAAATATTTAATGAAAGTACCATTTTCAAATACAAATCCACGTTGATTTTCTTCAATATTTATTTTAAATAAGTTCATAACTTACCTCCTTGTGATTCTGATAGTAAACTCAGCAAAATAAGCGGAGTTCAATTAAGCCAATGACTTTCATAGTGGAATCTAATAGATCTGACTACAAAAGTCTTTTGACGGTATCCTTTACACTGCAAGGCTTACATCACCTTAAGAGTTTACTATTGGAATGCTTTTTTTCCTCTAACCAAGAGTGTCTGTTCCATAGACATTTGAGGGATCGAACCTCATTGAGTCAACATCGGAATACCATATGATATTTCACAGGCACAGGAAGGTTATTTGAAACCTTCGTTGACATATATATTAAGTATGATTGCTTCATATCAACCTTTAACAACACCAACCGTTTTAAGTTTTTTGATTGGAGTGATTAAATCTAATTCATTGTTGATCACAAAATCTATATCTTTATATGAACCTAGAGCTTCTTCAGCGACATCTGATTTATTTTTTTTACCCAGAACAATATGTTTAGACTTAAGATCAGTCATAACAGATTCAGAGCTAATAAGCTCTTTTGCTTTTGTTCTAGAATACTTTCTACCAGCGCCATGTGAACAAGAGTTAAAACTTTCTGGATTGCCTTTTCCCATGACAATATAACTGTATGAACCCATGGCACCAGGAATAATGCCAAGTTCACCGTCTTTTGCTCTAATAGCCCCTTTTCTATGTACCCATACTTTTTTACCATAGTGATGTTCTAACTCCGCATAATTATGATGTCTATTCAAAGCATCATTAAAATGGACATCTACATGACAGTGTTTCATCACTTCATTTTTTATGATGTCTTTGACTTCATCCAACATGACTTTTCTATTTTCATAAGCACACTCTAAGGCTAAATGCATATATCTGATATACGACTCACCATTGTACGTGTCGGTTGGGAAAAAAGACAATCGATATGCATCAGGTACTGATGAATGGTACTTCAGATTTTCTGCACGTGCAAGACTATGAAAATATTTACAGACCTCGTTACCTAAGTGTCTGCTACCAGAGTGGATCATTATCATTAGGTTGTTTTCATCGTCTTCTTGAAGCTCAATAAAATGATTACCGCCCCCTAGAGTACCAACTTGATAATAAGCATTATCTAACGCTTTTAATAAAGCTTTTTTATGGATGTCATCGGGTAAAGTTTTAAATGCCTTATCTAAAACCGGTGAGCTTTGTTTTGATTTATGTTTTGCAAAACCCACAGGAATATTTCGCATGATGTCTCCTATGATCAATTGTAGTAATGAACCATTTGCAGTAGGGGTGTTTCGAAGTAAATCAGCTTTTATTGATGTTTCTGTATAAATCATGCCACATCCGATATCGCTGCCAACGGCATTTGGAATAATTACATTTTCTGTTGCAATCACACTACCGATTGGCATGCCCATTCCGGTATGCGTATCAGGCATCAGAGCAACCCATTTATGTATGAAAGGCAAATTGGACAGATTCATTGCTTGTTCAAGGCAGCTCTCTTCGATGCTTTCGATTGAATCCAACCAAATTTTTATGGGATGGCTATTTTTTTCTTTATCGTATTTAACAAACATATGTGTCCTCCTTGTTTCATCTTGTTGTTGAATTTATGATATCATTGACTTACGTGGTTATCATTAAAAAAAAGTTGCGAACTTAAGGAGATATATGTCTAGCTTTCAGGAATTGATTAAGAAATTTGATAAGATCAGGGATTTTTCTAGAGATTTCTTGGTATATGGTATTCGGACAAGGAACACACAGAAAATAAAAAGCAAAAGAACTTATGACAATGAAAAAAGAAGAATTGAATCGTTTTTGGCTGATTATGTTGTTGAAAAAAGTCATACAAGTGGCAAAAGCATTAATATTTCAATTAATCCAGAAGAAATGACGATGAATCCTTTATTTGCTTTGTGGGAAACTAAAAGTTTTACAAGAAATGATATTTTTCTGCACTTTGTTTTAATGGATATATTAGAGTGTTCAACCAGAATGTCGATCAGTCATATATATGATGAGGTCATCGAGTATATAGATGAGGATCATCAGATGATGGATATGATGACGGTTAGAAATAAACTGAATGAATACGAGAAACTAGGTATACTGTCCAAATATAAAGAAGGTAAACAGTATTTATACTCATTGAGTAAAAACAGACTTGAAAGTTTGACTGATAAAGAAAAACTAGAACTGAAACAGGGCGTGGATTTTCTATCCAATATTTTGCCCTTTGGTGTTTTAGGAATGTTTCTTTCTAGAAATCTAGGGGATTCAGATATGAACTTTTATCAAATGAAATACAAACATTACTTCATGTTCCATACTTTAGATGATGAACTCTTGTTTGATGTATTGAAATTAATAGAAACAAAACAAAAGGGGCTAATTGAGACTTGGAATAAAACCAACGATAAAATTATTGAGAAGATGTGTACCCCGTTAATGATTCTTACAAATGTAAAACATGGCAGAAGGTATGTGGTTGTATATGATCATAGCAGTAAGAACTTCTACTCACTAAGACTTGATAAACTAAAAAAAGTATCTGGATTTGAAGTTGATGAGGAATTCAAAAACTATTTGGAAGAGTTAAAACAATTAGAAGTAGACTCATGGGGAGTTTACTTAAATAGAACCGATTCAATAGAACATATTTGTATGACTTTAAAGATCCATGAAGATAAAGAGCAGTATATGATAAGGCGAATTATACGTGAAGGCAAACATGGCATATTGGAAAAAGTTGATGAAAATATTTTTGAGTATCACATAGACGTTATTGATACATATGAGATAATACCTTGGTTGAGAACGTTCATAGGTAGAATTGTTGGTCTAAATGGAACGAATGAAAAAGCCATCGGCATGTTTAAAAAGGATGTGAGATGGATGTATAAAATGTATGAGATTGGTGGTGAGTGCCTGTGAACAATTTATATCATTCAATATATTCAAGATACTATGAAATTCTATTGTATGTTTTAAGATTGTCTCATAAAACCCCGATATCGGTTCAGGATATTCGAGAAATTATACAAAAAAAAGGTTTTCAAGAAACTGAATACGAGCTCTTAGACAAGTTGATAAGTAAAGGTAAGGACAATTATGGTTTATTAAATGATTCCGAGTTAGGTTATATACCAATATTAAAGAAAACGCCTAAAAGGATGGTATCATTACAAGAATATGAGTGGTTAAAAGTAGCACTTGGAGATGAACGGATTAAGCTGTTTTTATCAGATGAGTTATTTCATAAATTACAGATGATTTTACAAGATATAAAACCATTATATGATGAATCAAACTTGAAAACCGTAGATACCTTTGCAACAGTAGGAATGCCTGCTGATTTAGAGGTTCGGGAGCATATAAAAAATGTTCTTTTTGCAATACAAAACAAGAAGGCGTTAAGGATTCATTATGAAAGTAAGAAAGGGAATCGTCTAAATAGTGATTTCCTACCTCTAGATATGAGGTATTCTTTAAAGGCGAATAAATTTCAGGTTGAATTGATCGGATTAAAAAATCATAAAAATAAGCGGTTTGTATTAGACATAGAGGGCATTTTAACTTCAAAAGTAATTGAATACAATGAGTCTGTAGCAGTAAAGAAAATCGGATTCATAAAAGAATTTGTTGAAATTGAAATAAGCAATATAAGAAATGGATTTGAAAGATGTTTTTTTCAACTATCAATGTATGAAAGAGAATCCAGATTTGATGAGGAAACGGGTAAGTGTTTCATGAAACTTTTTTATGATAAGAACTTTGAAACGGAGATTCTGATCACTTTGATGTCATTTGGTCCAGCAATAAAAGTTATAGGACCAGAACGATTTAAAGAAATATTTGTTAAACGGCTGATTAATCAATATAATACTGATGGATTTCTTAATGCGTCTGAAGCAGAACAGAAGCAGACATCTATTTAAGAGTCATTAATATAATTGTATAAAATAAAACAGGCTACTCAGGGAATTATATATATTATAGTAGGGCAACTTTCATTTAAAATATAGTTGTAATTGCAGTCATTTCATTCAGGTTATAAAATATAATCAAGGAGGGAAATATGGATTACTTAGATTTTAAATATAAGAACAAAGATACCGAGTTTAAACAGATAAAAGCCTTTCTCACTGATTTGCAGTACTTTGAAAATCATGATAACAATTGGGATCCTAGTCGATTGGATTGGTGGCGATATAGTTATCATCACGATAAAGATGAAGATTTCTTTGTTAAGAATGCTCATTACTGGACAACTACAACTGGTGAAATAGTTGGGTTAGCCATATCGGAATACGGAAAAAATGATATCTTTATCATTGTACATCCAAACCATCAATCCTTATATGAGTTGGTTATTACTTGGTGTAAAAGCATTTTTGGACAGTATAAAACTGAGATTGTTACTACAATTTTTTTAAACGACCTTAGAAAAATAGAGAAATTAGAAGCTTCGGGCTTTATTAGAACTAGACATGAAAATAATGTAAGAACATATAATTTAGTCGATTATGACTTTGAGTACACTTTACCAAGTGGATTTACAATTGTACCATTTCCAGAATACCTAAACTTTGAAAGTAAAATTGAACTGATATGTAATGCTTTTGACAAACCAGAACACTCAAAAGAAAGAATTTTATCTTTTATGGAAACACCAGGTTATATGCCGGATTTGGATTTAGTGGTTTTAAACTCAGAACATAAATGTGTTGCTTATTGTACCGGTTGGACTGAGCAGTATGATGAGTCGTTAGGTTACATAGAACCTATGGGTACCCATTCTGATTACAGACGTCTGGGATTAGCAAGTGCACTTGCGAAAGAGTGTTTTAAGAGGTTAAAAGAGAAGGGAGTAAAGTCGGCGACGATTGCTTCAAATGCGGAACCTGATATCTCCAATTGTTTATACGACTCACTTCAACCTTCTGCAAAGAAAAGTGGATATGACTATATTTTTAAATTATAAAACAGAAAGAAATCAGGTTTAATCCTGATTTTTTTTTTGAAACAAATTATTTGATTGCTTTTATTAGCTAGTAATGAATATAATGTTACACACTGGAATGTCAATTAGTACATAGTTCGAAGTCGTAAATATTGCCATGATATTCAACCGAGAAACGAGTGGTTGCGGTATTACTTTTAGAAAGTTCTATCATCGCTAAGGCTAAGAAATCATGAGTTATTTCTAAGGGATTGTCTGATGAATAAATCCAATGATCATATTTTTTAAGTTGTGGCGTATTTATTGTCACAGAATACTCAACACTATTGTCCCTAGTCGAAGACATAATTCTTTTTAAAAATCGATCATTTTGTGTTCCAAATTGTACGTATACCATAGTTACCTCCGATCAATATTGATTAATCAATTTTGATAATTCTACTCAAAATGAAGTGCGCGTCAACTCTGACATTTAACAGTAAAAATATCTTGTTCATAATGGCATTAAGATTCTCTAGCTAGGATGTTTATCTTGTCTGTAATTGAATAAGCATATTATTTCAATTTTAAATACTGGTCCTTAAAGTAGAATATTCATTTACTGGAAATTAGTGTCTTAACAGATTGATTTTCTTATTGCAGTTCACTATACTATTAGCCACTATTTTTCAAAGTAAACAAAGAATTTGAATAAATGTGATGAAATAATCTAGAGGACACTAAAAATTGTTTGAAATGATTTACTTACATTTAAGTAATCATTATGAATTTTAAAATATTCACTAAAAAAGCGACTTTCAAGTAAACTCCTGAAGGTCGCTTTTCTACAAAGTACTAAAAGTCCGTACTGAGAGTATTTTTTATGACACATTTTCAATAAAAACTTTATGAAGATTTTTTAAAGCCAATTGTGAAGATGCATTATCGATAATACATGATATTCTTGTTTCGGAAGTAGAAATCATTTGAATATTAATGCCATTTTCTGAAAGTGTTTTAAAAAAGATAGAAGCGGTTTCGCCATAACCCATTATTCCAGTACCGATAACTGATATTTTTGATACGCTATCGTTGATTTTAATACCTTCGGCTCCAATTTTACTCACAAAGTTTTCTACAATTTCTTTAGTCTTATTAATGGATTCAATTGTAGTAGTAAACGAAATATCGTTTAATAAATTATGATTTAAGTTCTGAATAATCATATCAACTCTAATATGATTTTCTGAGAGTACTTTGAAAAGTTTGAAAGCAATACCTGGTTCATCTGGTACACCTACAACTGAAACTCTCACAATATCATCTTGAGAGGATACACCTCTAATATATGCTTTTTCCATATTATTCTTCATACCAATAACTGTCCCTTCCTCATTTGAAAAACTACTTCTGACTCTTAAGTTAACTGAATAGGCTCTTGCCAATTCAACTGCCCTGGGATGGAGTACTCCAGCACCTAGCTTAGCCATTTCCAACATTTCGTCATATGATATGTAGTCTATTTTGGTTGCAGATTCTACTTTTCTTGGATCGGCACTATATACACCAGATACATCTGTATAAATATCACACCATTTCGCTTTTAAACTTGCTGCGAGTGCTACAGCGGTTGTGTCTGAACCACCTCTACCAAGTGTTGTAATATCTCCATTTCCTGTTACGCCTTGGAATCCAGCAGCAATGACGATACGATCGTTTTTAAGTTCATTGATAATCCTGCTGGTATCAATATTATCAATTCTAGCATTCTGATGGCTAGAAGAAGTTATAATGCCGCATTGAGCGCCAGTAAGCGAGATTGTATCATATCCTCTTTCAGACAGTGCCATTGAAAGAAGTGCTATGGTGATTTGTTCACCTGTAGATAATAGAACATCCATTTCCCTAGGTTTTGGATTATGACTAATTTGATTTGCCATTCCAAGTAGTTCATTTGTAGTAGAACCCATAGCAGAGACTACGATTACAGGTAAGAACCCTTTATTTTTTTGTTCTATTATTTTCTCAGCAGTAGCCTTTATACGTTCAATTGTACCTACAGAAGTACCTCCAAATTTTAAAACAACAATTGAGTTCATAAGTTTTCTCCTTAATTAATAAACATAAATAAATCGTTTGAGTTAACGAAGTACAATATATACTTCTTCTGATTCGCTGAAAGATTCTAATATTTCCTTTGCGTTATATTCTCCAGATGCTTTAATAAGAGAGTCTCCATTTTCAGTATTAAATATTATTCCATTTCCAATCAAAGCATTAATTGTTGCAGGTTTTAATGGTTTGTGAGGTAAAAAATATGCATTCGTTTCATAACTGTTATCCAAAGTTAATGCTTCAACAGGATTATAATATGTAACTTGATTAGGCTTGAGCATAAAATCATACAAGTCAGAAAAAACTGCAGATCCAGTTGTTAACTTACCCGCACCACTACCATTTAATCGGATTTTGCCACATGCATGTCCTTCTATTGAGACTTCGTTCATCTCGTAATCGACATAATAAAGTGGGTGAGAAGAACATACAATTACAGGTCTTACATTAGCGTATATTTTTTGGTCGCGTCTAAATGCATATGCCAACAATTTTATTTTCGCATCGTTATTTTGTGTGAATTCAATCATTCGTTGAGGTAGTTTTGTAATCCCACTACCAGATATATCTTTGTCTACAAATGATTGTTTAAACAGTTGATTAACAAGTATTGTAGTTTTTCTAATGGCATCTTTACCTTCAACGTCACTAGTAGGATCACTTTCTGCAAAACCTTTATTTTGTGCTCGAAGGAGTGCTTCACTATAATCAATTTTGTCGTTTGACATAGAGGATAAAATGTAGTTGGTAGTCCCGTTAACAATACCCTCAAAACCTTTGAAGGTATTGCCACGTAAATCTTCACGTATGGTTTTAATTAATGGAATAGTACCTGCTACAGAAGCTTCAAAAAGCAATCTAACGTTATTTTTTTTTGCAATCTGATGAAGTTCATCATAATGGGATGCAATTAAATCTTTATTTGATGTTATAAAAGAGGATCCGTTAGCCATAACCTTTGAAGCATATGTAAAAGCAGGTGTAATGCCACCCATCGCTGATATGACAACATCAGGTTTGTAGCTTAAAATATCTTCGAAACGATCGGTAAATGATAAAACTTTAAAGTTCTCATGTTGTTCATTTGGTCTAATTAGTACTTTCCCGATTTCAATTGGTTGATTAAACTCATCTATTAGTGATTGTTTTTGATCAGCAAATATCTCGTAAAAGCCTTGACCGACAACACCAAATCCAAGTAATGCAATTTTCATAATTAGTATCCTTTCTATTTGAAGTTTTGTACACCGAATACGACAATTAATTTTCTGTTGACAACATGTCCGCGACACGCAGACAGTTGTTTGTGCGTTTTGCTTTTGAAAAGTTTACCACGAGAAAAAATGAATTGCAAGAGTATTTCGACAATAATATTTATTGTCACACCAATTTGCCTTTTAGAATTTATAAATCACGTTTAAGAGAAGGTGATGATTAGGAGAGATAAAAATAGCGACTTGCAAGGAAAAACTTGTAAGTCGCTATTTATATTGGTGTTAAAAGTAGGACCCGAACGAAAACACGGGAAAGGCTTAAATCTATGAGTTCTGTGTTCCTACTATTATTTATGATTTGTTTAAATTGACTTTCTAGTCAGTAAAAGAGTTTGAATGATATCAGCAAACTACAATGTTGTTAAAACTTCATGATAATAGGAGCTTATCTATTTGTATTTTATTTCTTATCTACTATGATGCTTTTTGTAATGATGTTGGTGTCATTAGGTGATGAGATGCCTATTTCCAGTATATTATCAGTGCCCCACACTCTTAGGTCTAAGCTTTTCATCAAACTACCATCAGATAGGATATAAACCGAAACATCCTTTTCCAATAATGTTGGAAGTATTGTTTGGATGACTTCAACATCAGCTGAACCATTACTATGCTCTTCATAAAACTTAACAATATTTTGTGCTGAAAGTTTGTAATCTGAATCACCAGCTAAAAGATGTTCAGGAATAAAAGCCGAACTCAGGCTAAATACGCCATCAGGACGGTCAGGAGACAGTTGGTCCCATCCATAACTAGTCTTATAGTTTAACTTTGGATATGCAGGTATCTCGTCCGACTCACAGATTAATTCAAGATTTAGTCCATGGTTTTCAACCCCTTTTACGTTTAGAGCATATTGATAGCCTTCATACTCGAAGTAGGTGTCGTCATATGTATAAGCATAGGATTCTAAAACAGTTGTAACATTGGCTTGATGTGCTTCAATTTTAATAGTATCAGAACTGTTAAAAGCCTCATCAATATTAAAGGTATCGACTTGTACTGTAGAGTTGTTACCCCAGTGTGTATTGTCTGACCTATATTTCTCACCCGCATCGTTATAGAGGAAGAAACTTAAATAAGAAACAAAACTGTTTTCAGTATCATGAACCTGATAGTATAGTTCTAGAGTGTTTTCCATGCATCTGATTTTGATGATTTCAACGGAACACTCATTCAACATCAGGGTCTCGTTTATCATCACATCACCAATAAACATGATATTGTAGTTATTGAGATCTAAATCTATAGGAGGAAACTTTATTATTTTACCGTCTTTTTCAATCGTCGCTTCCAATTTAGTTTGATCCATATCAAGAAGGTCATTTAATACACTTAGCTGATATTCTTGCCAATCATTATCATTCGCCATGGTAAGTTTAAAAGGTTCATGATATACATCTGGCATATTCAATTTGACCTCATATCCATCCATGAACTCACCATCTCTTGTTACAGCATACTCCATACTCATGCGATTGGAATCAACTAGAATTCTTCTTAACTCCAGTTGTAAATCACCTGATGCCATGACAATATGCTGATAAATCCCATCAGTTTCTTTCACGTATGATTCATCATTTGGAAGTACTTTTAGAGCAACCATAGCAACTGCTATGACAACAACTATAAGAACTATTATAATATTTCTTGTTTTCATTATCATTCCTCCCATTACAGTTTACAGTACAGTTGTTTTGCATTCAATAACTATTACAAAGTGTAATGTAAGGTGATACACAATATGCATTATTTAGCTTGTTTTGGAGCAGTTATGATTGTTGATCAACATTCGAACTGCCACTGCTGTAGTGGTATAATCATCAAAAATTTAAAAACGACTTATAGAGTATTCTCTAGAAGTCACGATTTTAGTGGTACCATAGACGGGATTTAAATCTTTATCTCAATGGACTCAAGATGTTGAGGTTTGTAGCATTGTTGTCAATTCCCTTCAGAATTCTCTGAACGCATTTTAAAATGAGAGAAAGACAGGTTATAGTCCTATAATTTATATTAAAATAAAAAAAAGCCCAATCTCCAACTTGAGATAAGCTTTTTTAATGTTCTAATCGTAAGGTAATTTTTTTGAGTAAACGGTTAACTGTAGGATCATTATGACCTAATTTCATATTATCTAAATCCCATTTTACATCTGAAATACCTAATAAAGTTTTACTCGAAACTAAAGGTTTAATGCTTTCAATTATTTCTTTGTAATTATTTTCTTCATTTGCGTTATAAAAATTTACGCCAATACCTTTATCTGAATACTTAAGTTTTATGATGTTTGACATTGTCTCTCCTCCTTTCATCATTAATATACTGCGAGTATACACCCTGTGAAAATAATTACAAGGGGAAAAAGCTGGAAAACGGTATCTAAATTAAGGAAAGCGATATCAAAATGTAAAATTGGTATCAAATTATGATTTTCGCCTTCAAGGGTAATTTATGTAATTAGAGGAAATGCAAATATAGATGGGTTTGATATTTAATACGCAGTCAAAAAATAGAAAGTAGGAATACTCAACGTAAAGTAAAAGGTGATGCAAGTGACTTCAAGGTTTCCCTTTCTGATGGCAGTGAATTAAAAAACACACTCCAATAGTCAGAGTGTGAAGTCAATGAAGCTTAATGACAGTCAGTACATGGGATATGCTATATCTTTAATAGTAATAAAGTTTAATATCTGTTATAAGAAGTAATTGTTTTGTATCAACTTAGCTGCTACTTCAGTATTATCTTCTTTCACATCAAACTTTATATTCGTCACCAAATCTTTTGTACTGTTTTCTTTGTGTTCATGCTTGTACAATGCATTATCATAATAAACGAGTTTGTCATCATACACCTTAGCTAAAGTCTTTGTCTTTTTCATAACATCCTCCTTGTCTACCTATATGATTATTTATGTCTTCCTCAATTGAATGATACTCCTATATACAGGATAAATCAACAAACAAGATGAATTCCTCTTATATTCCGCTGATCAATCAAACGAGCTCTATCTATATTATTTTATAGTTCTGATTTACCCTATGAGGGTTATCGTTTTACGGGTAACAAAAGGCAGGACAATTTTGGTTAAAAAATAATTATATGATAGTATTAAATAATGATACGCTGTTTATAAAAAAAGAGGAGACATATGGAAAATAGAAAAGTTGACGAATTCTTATTGAATTATAGTGACTCTTATCCTATTGATAATTGCATTGATTTATATAAATTTGATGATGATTCAAAAATAAAAATAATTGATTCATTGAAAAATCAAGATATTGCTGATTTGTTGAAAGTGGGTAACAACACATTCAGAAAATCAATTTTGAAAATTCTGGATTCAGAAAGATTGATACAAGTGTTTCAAAATATGAAGATTGATGATATTGTCGATTTAATTGGATTGTTAAAGGTAAATAGAAGAAAAGATATTTTTGAAGTAATTGATAATACACAATTTAGTAGTGTGAAAGAATTATTAGGTTACAAATATGATGTTGCAGGCGGTATCATGACATCAGAATACATTACGCTTAATCAAAACATGACACTTGAAGAAGCTTATATAAAGGTATGTAACATTGCACCAAAATCAGAAGTGATTGAAGAAATATATATTACTAATGACTCAAATCAAATGATAGGAAAAATAAATATTCGTGATTTATTAGTACCTGATAGAAGTGCTGAGTTATCATCTGTAATCACTACAAAAATTATTTCAGTAACACCAGAAGTTGATCAGGAAGAAGTAGCAAGACTTGTATCAAAGTATGATTTGATTGCAATGCCAGTCGTAAATGCTGATAATATCGTATTAGGTGTTATTACATTAGACGATGTAATTAACGTTATATATCAGGAACAATCTGAGGATATTTTAAATATCGGTGGTGTGGCACAATCCAATTCAGTTAAAGCAAAAGCAATTCCGTCAATAGGTCAAAGGTTGCCATGGCTACTTGTTAACTTAGGAACAGTTTTTTTTGCGGCTTTTGTTGTAAGTACGTTTTCTAACGAAATCGAAAGATTTGTGGCTTTAGCCATGGCAATGCCAATTATTGCAGGAATGGGAGGTAACTCTGGAAATCAAGTGCTTGCAATAACAATTAGAAATTTGACATTTGATGATTATTATAAAGATGAGAATTTTTTTTGGAAATTAGCTAAGGAAATATTAATAGGTCTGGTAAATGGAATAATACTGGGTGGTTCAGCAGGTTTTATTATTTATCTGAAATATGAAAAATTAGCACTATCTTTAATTGTAGGTGTTGCAATGATATGTAATTTTATTATAGCTAATATCGCAGGTTTACTCATACCAACACTATTAAAAAAAATGAAGTTAGATCCAGCAGTTGGATCAAGCATTTTAATTACTGCAATTACAGATTCTTTTGGTTTTTTCATTTTGTTAAGCTTAGCCAAGTATTTAATAAAATACTTGTAACTTTATGATATTTACATACATTTTTTTGTTTATACAAGAAACATATTCATATAAGTAGGTACTTATTTTGAAATTTAATTTCCTTTATACAATAACGGTTGGAGTTTAAAAAAGCAATAATTTCCAATAAAATGATAATTATCTTGATTTTGTGATTTGCTTGTGATAATATTACACTTAAATAATTTATGATAACAACGTTGAAGAGGAGTAGTAGATACCCTAAGGTTTAAGAGAGCTGTTGGTTGGTGAGAAACAGTACCCTAAGATATTGAACTCGCCTTAGAGTTTTTTAGCTGAACATAATTGTAAGCTAAGACGGTAGCTCACCGTTATTGAGAAATAAGTGTGTTCGATAAACGAATGAACTAGAGTGGTACCGCGGATTGACCTTTCGTCTCTATATATATAGATGATGGAGGGTTTTTTGTTGTATAAAAATGAAGTGTTTGGTATGAATGGGGAGGAAAACGTGATGAGTGCACAATACAATCACAAGGAAATTGAAGAAAAGTGGCGTAAGAATTGGCATCAAAAACCAATCAATCAAAAAGAAGAAAGTAAGGAAAAGTATTATTGTTTAGATATGTTTCCATACCCATCGGGTAGTGGTTTGCATGTTGGTCATTGGAGAGGTTATGTATTAAGTGATGTATGGAGTCGTTATAAGGTATTACAAGGGTATCATGTCTTACATCCTATGGGATGGGATGCTTTTGGATTACCTGCAGAAAACTATGCCTTGGAGATGGGGGTTCACCCTTTAAAAGCAACCAAAGAAAATGTTCAAAACTTTAAAAGACAACTACATGATATCAGTGCTATATACGACTGGGATAAGGAAGTGAATACAACCGATCCTAACTTTTATAAATGGACCCAGTGGATTTTTGTTAAGATGTTTAAAGAAGGATTAGCTTATGAAAAGCAAATGCCTATTAATTGGTGTCCATCTTGTAAAACGGGTCTAGCCAATGAAGAAGTAGTAAACGGGGAGTGTGAACGATGCAGTACATCAGTCACAAAGAAAAACTTACGCCAATGGATGTTGAAAATAACAAATTATGCGGATCGGTTATTAGACGATTTGGAGGAGTTGGATTGGCCGGATAAAGTAAAAAAAATGCAGTCCGATTGGATTGGTAAAAGTTATGGTGTAGAAGTAGATTTTGAAGTGGCAGGTCTAAATGAAAGCATTAAAGCCTTCACCACTAGACCCGATACCCTTTATGGAACAACATTTATGGTGTTGGCACCTGAGTATGAGATGATGGATAAACTAGTTACAGAAGAACAGAAACAAGTTGTAGAGGACTATGTGTATAAAGCTTCAATGAAATCTTCAGTAGATCGTTTACAAGAAAAAGATAAGACTGGTGTCTTTACTGGATCATATACGCTTAATCCTTTAAATGGATCTCAAATGCCAATATGGGTTTCTGATTACGTCTTAGCTGATTATGGTACTGGTGCAATCATGTGTGTACCAGCACATGATAAAAGAGACTTTGAATTTGCCAAGAAGTTTGACTTACCGATTGTCCAAGTCATCGCTAAAGACGATCAAATAATTTCTGAGTTAGAAGAAGCTTATACTGAAGAAGGTGTTATGGTTAATTCGGATGTATTTGATGGGATGCCTTCAGTTGAAGCAAAAGACGCTGTAGCAGTCTATTTACAAGATAAGTCAATTGGTAAAAAAACAGTGAATTACAAATTACGTGACTGGGTCTTCTCACGCCAACGTTATTGGGGTGAACCGATACCAATAATTCACTGTGACAGTTGTGGTCCGGTACCCGTTCCGGAAGAAGAATTACCCGTTGTTTTACCAGATGTAAAGTCATATGAACCTACTGGTACAGGAGAATCACCTTTAGCTGGAATTAAAGAATGGGTAAACACTGTATGTCCTAAATGTGGTGGAAAAGGTAAACGAGAAACCAATACTATGCCTCAATGGGCTGGATCATCTTGGTACTTCATGAGATATGTCGATTCCAATAATCATGAGCAACTGGTTTGTCCAGAAAAAGCAAAAAAGTGGTTGCCTGTTGATATGTATGTTGGTGGTATAGAACATGCAGTACTTCATCTACTTTATGCACGATTTTATACCAAATTCTTATACGACATTAAAGTAATTGATTTCCAAGAACCTTTTAAACGTTTGTTCAATCAAGGAATGATTACTAAAGATGGTGCTAAAATGAGTAAATCAAAAGGCAATGTGGTATCACCTGATGAATTGGTGGATTCCTTTGGATGCGACTCTTTAAGGATTTATGAACTATTTGTTGGACCACCCGAATTGGATTCTGAATGGGATGATCGTGGTATTGATGGCGTTCATCGTTTCATCAATAGAGTATGGACCTTAGTGACTTCAAATATAGGGAAAAAGATTAAAGCAACTAGGGAAATGGAAAAGGTTAGAAACCAATTGATTTTTGAAATCACCGCTCGTTTAAATAGAGTCAGTTTAAATACTGTGGTAAGTGGCTTTATGGAGTTCACAAATACATTAATTGATATTAATAAACGTGAAGAGGGTATAGATGAGGAAACATTAAAAACTTTAATTGTCTTAATGGCACCATTTGCACCACATATTACAGAAGAGTTATGGCAATTGATGGGGCATGATGAGTCAGTCTTTGATAGTAATTGGCCAATTTATAACGAGGAAAAAATGAAAGAAGAAACACTAAAAATCCCAATACAAATTAATGGCAAAGTTAAAGCGTACATTCAAGTTGATGCTGAAGTGGATAAAGAGATGGTACTGTCATTAGCTAGAGAGGCCATCAAAGGAAAGTTAGACGGCAACTTTGTAGTGAAAGAAATATATGTTCCTAAAAGAATCGTGAACTTTGTGATTAGATAATTTACTATAAATAAGCGACATTCAGGTGAAACTCTTGAATGTCGCTATTTGTATGGTGCTGAAAGTACGGCTCGGGCCAATCCACTCAAACATTATTTAGATTAGAGATAACTATTTCTTATACTAACAGACACGATAATGCAAATTATTTTTTTGAGTAAACAATCATTTTAATGCTGTTAATAGATAAGTAGAATTTTTTTGAAAGTGACTCTATAGTTTCACCATCTTTAAAGGAAGCCCTTATAGTTTCATTTCTTAGAGCAAGTTCTTTTCTTGCACCAGACTTTTCACCCCATTTTTTCCTGGTACCATCTGCTTTAGGAATATAAATATATTCACCCTGAATATACTTTTGCACTTCATCCATTAAAGCTTTTGGTAGTAATTTTTCTGCACTTTTATAGTCCATAAACCACCTACTTATTTCTAAAATAATCTGAAAAAGAATCAAATCCATCAAAACTGTTAACTTGGATATTTTCTTTTTTTAGTAAACCTTTAAAAGTGTTATCAAAGTTCTCTAAAGTCGTTAGTAATAGATCTGTATTTTTATGAGCAATAAGTTTCATGAAATCCAATTCAAATAATGACTCAAAATGAATAGAATATTCGTGATATACATTGCGATCATCATACCAAATGCCATCTTTCGATTTTGTTAAAAATTGACTGATTTCTTCGTGAAGATAACTCGCGATTTCAAATTGTTTGTAACTGTCACCACTTAAAATAGCTTCTTTAAAATAGTTTAAATATTTTTGCATTTCCTCATAATAACCATTAAAGAAAGTTTCAAAAGGTTCAGTTTGTGCATACGATTCTCTTATTGATTGTAAAAGAGTCCTTGTGTTATTAACTAATTCATTTAGTGATGTTTTCACTAAGTCCATATCATCGTGATGAATAATAGTGTCTACAAGTGATGGATAATCTTTAGGGATTTTTTTCATTTTAGAAGATGCTCTAATAATAGATACTTCAGAGCCGTTTCCGCCTAAGAAGTAGTCATGATTGATAAAAGCAATGATGTTTGATATTTGCTTTAAAAGTTTAGATGCTTCAATTCTAATATCAATAGACGATTGGCAAAGATTATGTACATTGTATAAGTAAATATAACTTTCGTTAAGGTACTCATATGCTTTATTGAGCAACGCCTCACCATATCTACCATTTAAAATAGTTTCTAATGAGTTTTTCAGTTGGTAAAATCTAGAAAGAGCTTCTTCATCACCAACATATAAAACTTCCGCGTTTTTAAATAAATATGCTTGGGGACTATCCATTGCAGCGACACTAACCAATCTGTCCCATTTCATTGGAAATAGATCATAGCCAATACCATCTATTATGTATTGTGATGACAATTGCATGGCTTTTTCTGTTTTAGGAATGTAGTATAAGTCTAAACCCTTTGATTCTTTTTCTTCGCTGTTAATGTCATATCTGATGAGTAAAGCAATATCCTCTTTGTAATCAGTCGTTATTTTTTCTGTTATTAATTTGATAAGTTTATCATTTGTTGTCATAACTAATCTCCTTTATACTGTTGTAGTGTTGATTTATAAGTTCAAGTTCAACTATAGTATAACTTGGCTAATAATGTTATGTATATATAACAAATAGTTCTGGTATAAACTATATATAAGAGAACATTCATTATTTCTTAAATTTTAATAAGTGAGTTCATCAGGCATCTACATCAACAAATCACAATTTAAAGAAGATATAAATCTTTCATACAGACTATTCAGCGAATTCAAAAAATAGATCAATTGAGATTTGTTATACAGTTTTGATATCCAAATATCCTCGAGTAAAAAAAGGCTGGCCTTATGATAATGCAGTAGCTGAAGCATTATTTAAAACGTTTAGAAAAGAGTTTGTCAATCCTAATGCATTAGAATCTCTTGGTCAACTAAAACTCGAATTGTTCGATTATTTAAAATGGATAACAATAAGAGACTACATTCATCATTGGGATATTTATCACCAAGTACATACAAAATTTTACACCTTAAGAAAGTTGTCTAATAAAATGTTGACATTCCATAGTTCTTATTAAAGTATATCAAAGAACTTTTTTTGAGAATACTTTTAAACGAATGTTATAATAATATGCATATAGGGATTGACAGATATCAATAAAACTGATACTTTTTAATTAACGGTAAGTAAATAACAAAAATAAGAGGTATTATGAATTCAAGAGATGAACTTATTGAAGTTGCTTTAGCAGAGTTTATGGTGAATGGATATAAAAAAACATCATTAAGTATGATTACTGGAAAGCTTGGTATAACAAAACCAGCATTATATTATTATTTTCTCAATAAAGAAGCATTGTTTAAAGCATGTATTGAACTCTTTTTTAGTCGGATGAATCAATCAGCACAAAGCTATACGGCTATTGGAGAATCAAGTAAAGAAAAACTATTTCATTTATTAATGTATTTTTCATTTCCAAATAATAAAGAGCTGCCAAAAAAATTTAATCACTTTTACTTTATCTTTGATGCAGTAAAAAATGTTCCTGAGGTTCAAGAATTATATATGAACTCAAGCAACGCATTGCTTGAGTCACTACAACTAATCATTGAAGAAGGTATTTTGAACAAAGAGTTACGCAAGGATATTGATATTGAAGCGTTGTTGTTTGAAATGGGTGTTCTAATTGAAGGGTTGGCAATTAGCTATTATATGGGTTATCTTGAAGATAATGAAAATATGGTAGAACGTGTCTTTGAATTAGTTTGGAAGGGTTTAATATAAAATAGAGAGAGTAACAATTTTGTTGGATAGAGATATCTGACAAAAAATATGCACATTACTTACTGAACGTTAAGTAAATATAAAAAGGAAAGGATATTATTATGAAAAACATATTGGTTGTATCAGGAAGTGCACGAAAAAATGGAAATACCATGAGTATGGTAAAAATTATACAAGAGGAGATGGAACGTTTAGATACAGATGTGGCATTTGAGTATCTTTATCTTATTGATCAAAAATTAGATTATTGCATAGGGTGTTCAATTTGTCTTCGAAAAGGTGGGCATAATTGTCCATTAAAAGATGATAAGGAAATGATATTAGAAAAAATGATCCAAGCGGATGGTATCATCTTTGCTTCTCCTGGTTATGCTGGAATGGTGTCAGGTATGTTCAAAAATTTTATTGATCGATTTATGTACCAAGATCACATTCCTGAATTTGTTGGAAAACCTACCTTGATAGTTTCAACTTCAGGAGGTGATGGTGTCATGGGTGCTCCAAAATATATGGCCAATTGTTCTTTTTATTGGTGGGGATGCCATGTAGTAGACATTATTGGTATAGGTCATGCATTTTATACAGTACATCATAAAAGTAAACTGAAATATACTCGTCGTCTTAAAGCGGCAGCTAAAAAGTTACTGGTTGCTGCTATCGATAAACCATTGTCAAAACCCAACTTCAGACAATATATATATTTTATGTTTAATAAAACAGAGCTTGAAATCTCTCCAACGGTCATGCCGTATAGAACAGATGTATGGAGAGAAAAGGGATGGATGGATATGAATTATTATTATGATACTAAAATTAATCCTTTTTATATTGTGTTTACAAAAATAGCATTTGGTTTAATGAAATTGGTTTATAAAAACCTACTAGGAAAAGATGCGGATAAAGCTCTTGCGGATTATGTCCAAAACAACTAAAAGTTGATTAATGAGAGATTACTAGTTGAAGCAATATATAAGAAGTTTGAAGAACGTGATTCAATGCTGCAATTAAAAGATATTAGAAATGTTTATTTGGAAACAGTCAAAAGTACGGGCCTGATAGAAGTTTGGAATAGTTATAGAACGAAGTATGAATATGCTCAAGGTATCAAACATGAAGATGTAATAACTGAAATATTAAAAATTGTAGAATTACTTAACAAAGAGTGTCAAGAGAAAATATAAAAAAATAAAACAGCGACTTTCAAGAAAACACTTGATGGTCGCTATTTAAATGGTGTCGAAAGCGGGACTTGAACCCGCACACCCCAAAAAGCTCTTGATTTTGAGTTTTTCAATACCGCTATTAGATAACAATTGAAATTGTTAGAATGCTGTATTTTCAATGGTTTGACTTATGTTAATAACTGTTAGGTAATAGGAAGTGACAAATAAGATGTATTAACTTGTTATTAAATTATTGAATGGTGTTACAACTTTGTTTGACCAGAACAAGCTTTAGTAAATTTCTATTAGTTTTAATAACTGTCAATAATTAAGGGTGGTATGTCGATGGATAATTATTGGGATTTATGTATACAGAAAATAAATTATATGCGATAATGGTGAAGATAAAGTAAACTTAAAGGAGTTGGTTAGTCCGTTTCATTGTAATAATTGAATGATCTGGAAACGAATATTTGAAACAACAGTCCGATTAGATTTCGGGCATAATATCTTAAATGTATCCACTATGTGGGTCTATTTGTGATAGTTGTTTTAAGTATTCTGAGCTAATGTTTGTCTAATGACATCTCAGAATTCTGAGGTGTTTTTTTGTTGTTGAGTTTTACTTTATCACTTATCAGTTTATGGAATTTAGCGAAGATTCCATAATCATTAGAAAATAAAAACAAAATATGAGGAGAATAAAATGAACATTATTGAAAATGGAAAAATGAATTTTGAAGCACTCAAGAAAGCTACAGAAAAGCCTGAACTTTATGAAATAAGTACTCATAAATTTTGGGATGATCCACATATTGCAAAACAAATGTTGAGAGCACATTTAAATCCTGAAATTGATGCTGCAAGCAAAACACGTACAACAATCGATTTAGAAACTAAATTTATTATTAAGTCGACTGGCATGAACAACAACATGTCAGTAATCGATTTAGGATGTGGACCAGGGCTTTATGTAGATGAATTTGCCAGGACTGGAGCAAATGTTATCGGTGTAGATCTTTCAGCAAATTCAATTGAGTATGCCAAAAGGAACATACAGATTGGAAATAAGAAAGTGAGCTTTTGTGAAATGAACTATCTAGATATGGATTATGAGGATGTATTCGATGTTGCAACCCTGATATACTATGACTTTTGCGCACTTAACATACAAGACCAATCAAGGTTGTTACATAAAGTGCATAAAGCGCTTAAGCAAGGCGGTCAATTTGTACTAGATGTTTTTACAGAATATCAACAATCTGATATGAGTCAAAGTGTGGACTTTGAAAACGGCGGATTCTGGAGTAATCAGCCATACTGGATTTGCAAATCAGCTTTTATGTTCTCTGAACCCAAAGTGGAGTGCTTTCAATATGCGATTATAGATGAAACAGGTACTATGAAGCTAATTAGAGTATTTCACCGCTTATTCAGTTTGAATGAAATACAAGATTTATTAGCAAAACATGGCTTTAAAGTTGAAAAAGTATTTAATAATCTTAAAGGTCAACCCTTGGAGTCAGATTCTAACACTTATGGCATTGTGGCTAGTAAAATTTAAATGACTGTAAGGATATAAAATAAAGATAAAAGAAAGGATAATCGACAATGAAAAGAGTAATGGTGAATGTAAATAAAGAAAACAAATTAGATTTTTTTCTAGATCATCTAGAAAATCATATGATAAGGTTCACGCAGATTAAAGGAGTCGTTGGAATAACGCTTAATGGTGGACTATCACGTGGTTATGGGGATCATCTATCAGAGGTGGACTTAACAATATATTTAAGTAAAGAGTCCTATAATGATTTTAATTCTGGAGAGCTGAACTTTAAAGAGGGTATTTGCATTATAGACAAGGTACTCTACGATGTAAAAGTTGTAGAATACAATAGCGAATGCGAACGGTCGATGAGTCCATTCGTAGAACTATGGGATATGAACTATGCAAAAATTATTTATGATCCTAAAGGCATGATAAAAGTACTATTTGAAGAGAAACTTTCCTCAAAAGTATCTATAAATCAAATTGGTGGACCGCTGTTTGATGCCTGGTGGCATTACAGATTGGCAGGGGATATCTGGATATATAGAGAAGATCCAGTTCAGGGGCATTTGATGCTCAATGAAGCAGTAAAAAACATATTGAAATCATTGTATATAGCGAATTGCGAGTATGTACCACATGATAAATGGCTGGTAAATATGCTGCCAAATCTAAAATGGATTCCAATGGATCAACATACCATGTTAAACAAGTTATTTAGTACTGGAGATCTGTCATTAAAAAGTTTAATTGAGAGACAAAGAAGTATTGATGAGATTTGGAATCTAATAAACAGTTATGACATTGGAACTAACAAACCCAGTGATTCAATTGGCTTAACCAAGAGAAAATTTTATGAATGTGTATTATCCGTGTTACAGAAAGATTGCTACTCGATAGAAGAATTCTCAAAAATATGTAGTTTAAGAAGTATTAACTCTGATCCTTTTGCAGAATTTGTTCGAATTGAAGAGGGACATGTGATAGTTGATAAAAAGAAATTTATGAGTTTGGATGAAGAAAGTATGTACACTTGGCAATTGGATATTGTGAAGGCTGTACAGGACACGTTGATAGAATGATGATCAAACCAATTAGATTATATATTTCACTTGTCCCAAACAATTGAAAACTGGATAAAAATATAGTGTTAAGTGAGGGATATCAAACAACTGATAATATAAACCTATATAATGGATAGAATCTTAGAATGAATATCATAGTCTGACATATGTATTGGAAATACCAAAAAAAAAGCATTTAAAAATAATTGATCTAACTTGTTGTAAATGTAGTCTTTTAGATATAAAATGAACTTCATGTAAAGAGAAGCGCAATATGATGGAGGTTATCATGAAAATTAACGGATTTGCAAAAGTATATGACTTAAAGAAAACAGCAATTAGATACTATACGTCAGTCAATTTATTAAATCCAAAATCAACAGATGAATATCTTAATTATGATGCATGTCATGATGAGATGAAGTATATTTTAAAGTACAAAGATATGGGCTTTAGCATTGACGAAATAGCAATCTTAAAAGAGTCAGAGAATTCTATGGCACAAGGTAGTAATTATGCATCAGAAAAAGTTAGAGCTATACTTAATGACAAAATATTTGAGATTGAGACAAATATTAAAAATGAAGAAGCACAAATTGAAGATCTGTATAGAAGAATAGAAGACCTTAATTAGGATAAAGGGTTATGTTCAAAAATGGATTGCTTAGAAAGAGATTACACTTCCTCCTTTTGGATGGAAAATAGTAAGAAATCATGGGAACCCTATATTTTCATAATTATATTGTATACAAATGTTAGTGAAAATACAAAACAGCGACTTTCAAGAAAACTCTTGAAGGTCGCTATTTATGTGGTTCTGAAAGTTCTGAACAGGTTAATCCACACAGGACCATCCAATATTTGTAGATATGTAACGTTTTATATCGCGAATTTTTCAAAGATGGAAATGGGGATGGTGTAAATATTTCCAATTTGTAAAACTAATAATCACTTTTGTTAATTAAAAAGATCCTAATCGGTAGATTAGAGTCTTTTCATGTCTAAGTGCAACGATTATAATACAATTACACGTTTCTTACACTTTTTATGATTTATCAAACAATTATACTTTTCCATCTTTCTAAGAACATTTTCTACACCAAACAGTATCTAGTCCCAAAATAAGTATCCTAGATTTTATCGATAATTCAATCTAACTTATAAATCTCTAATGTTTTTTATCCACTCTTCATCGAAACTCTTTGCCGTTAACTCAATCCATGCATCTTTAAAACCTGCTTTACGGGCAGTGTTTTTTGATGCTAAGTTTGACCAAGCACAGCAATAAAATGGAACTATTCCTCTATTTAGAATTTCTTTAGATAACAAGTAGGTTAATGTAGATGCAATTTTTTGAAATCTAAACTCTTCTAAAACATCTATTCCTATTTGCCACATAGTTTCACAATCATTTGTTGCCCCTGCAACACCAGCTATTTGTCCATTTACATATGCAGCTATGGCGATCACATCAACACGTTCTCCTGTCCTTTTATAATCTAATGCCATTCTAAATCTTTTATCACCATATAACTCAGTGATTTCATCTTTAAAGAAAATCTTTGTTTTAATTTCAGAATTTAGATCAGGAACATAATCAACGTCTGGTAAAAATGATTGGGCTATATGCGCAATGCATTTTCCTTTCTTTTCTAACTCGTTGTTCAATGCTGTAATCTGCGGAGCGTCAAAGCATCTATAAATATTATTTTTATATGTACTTAAATATTTTTCTATAAACGCTTGTATTTCCTCATCAACAACTGCTACAAGTGATCGACCATAGTATATAAAATTACAATATGGTTTTTGCTTCAAGTAATTGCGAGCACTGGCTGTGACCTCACTGGGGCTAATAATTGTGTAGTTTCCTTTTAATAAATCATCAACTTCTATGGAATAATCTCTTGCGCTTTGTTCAAGTGCAACTTCTATTATATCTTTATTATTCATAGTTTCAATCCTCCTCTTATTTTAGGTGAGTACATCTGCATCTTAAAATAAGAAAGTGTAACCATACTCCCTCAGACAAGAAACTCAATGCGATTGTATTAATAATACCATATACAATCATTTAACGAAGACAAACCCCACAAAGAATAATGAATCAAGAAATGCTTGAGTCATTTTTATTTGCTGGGGTGCACATTTCCACGTGTTTGCTTAATTTAAGTGTTTTGTATTGCACACTGAAAATACAAAAAAAAGTTGGTGTTAAAGGCTTTATGCTAAGAAGTCAATTTGTATTAACTTTTATGTTTCAATATGGTGATGCAGGTGGGACTTGAATTCATAGCCCGACAGGCATATTTGCAGTGTACATACTTTTTGTGTTTTTCATAACATTATCGAACCATATTGCAGTTTTTTACTAGGCTTTTTATGGTGCCGAAAGTACGACACAGGCTAACCCACACTTTAAATTTATGACTCATTGGTTTGATCACAGTATTTAATATCAAGATTCATGAAAGGATATTTTTCTTTTAGTTTTCGTAGATTATTCTCGTACTGGGGAAGATCACCGCTATCTTTAAGAATTTGTAAACCCGTTTGGACCAATCCGTCTAGATGAGGTTCCTGCAAGAAGTGTTTATTCATACCACTACGGGTCAGAAAACCAAATAGAACATTCACACCTATTTCATGATCAATTACACTTAGTGTATCTTCATAGATTGTCTTAACTTTATCAAAGTTATCAAGTCGATGATAATATGACATTCTATTAAATTGCACTAGGATATGGTAGTAAAGAAATTCTCGATCATGTTTGAAGCTAGTATCAATCTCATTTAATGCTATATCAAGTAGCTCTATTGTATCAACAAATTCATTTTTGAACCTGTATACTGTTCCAAGTAAAATGATAATTCTAAGTTCTAACTTGTCTATGTAGAACCTTCTATTTTTTATTTTGGTTTGAGTTAATCCTAGTGAAAGAAATAGTTGTATTATGTTTTCTCTGCTTTTATCATCAAGGGTCTTACCTATATTGGCCAGACACTCTAGATAGGTTTTATATTGATGAATCTTAGTCTGCATATGAGCGTCATTATAATAATTTGATTTTGAGAAGGTTTCCTCAAATCTCGTTATTTCATTTGATATCTTCTCATAGTCATAGTTTCTGAAATTTTTAGATATTTCATGTATATGCTTAGAAATATAGTTGTCAATTGTAATTCTATGCTTTATCAGTATCATGAAAATATCTTTGCCATAAATTGAACTCAATTTCTCCAAAGTTTCTATCTTTGGTACTGATTTACCATTTTCTAATCTTCTTAGTGTATCTCTTTGCATCCCTATTTGTTCTGCAACATCGATTTGAGTTAAATAACCTTTCTTTCTTATGTTTTTTATCTCTTTTCCGAACTCATTTAAATTATACATAAAGCGACCTTTCTTGAAAATGCCGTAACCACACGGCAATATTATACCTCTTATTCCTGTAGATTACAAGATAGGAGGTAATTTATAATGTTGAAAAATAAAGTTTTAGAAATGGTTACATTAGTAGTAATATGCACAGCGGTTATTGCATCTAATATTTTTGTAGGATTTAGTAACAATGAGGTAGCAGGTGATGAAGATATAGATATTATTCCTTTATCAGTACCATTTAAAGTAGCAGGTGATGAGGATATAGACATCATTCCATTATAAGTCATGAGGATGTCCTCATCCCTTAGTGTTACAACTCCGGTTTATCAGTACGAGGCTGGCTGAAACATTACTAAATTATGATGATATGTAAAAGTGCTAGGTACAGGTTTATATAGTATTTATATCCAAAATGGAGAAAGCATGTTGCCTAAATACTGTAAATTCAATAGATGTAGCATTATACATTAACTAAAGAGATATATTTATAAGGAGGCTTAATATGGCAAGATGTACAGCACCAATAAAGGGTCATCGCACAGCTAGCGCAAGAGCGGCTTGTCCTGCGTGTGGAGGTAGTAGAAATTATGGATATAGTAATTATGGATACAATAGTAGCAATAATCCATCAACATCGAGTTACATATCAAGTAATAGAACAAGTAAAGTCAGCAATTCAAAACCAAGTTGGTCACCTACAGGTTCAAGTGTAGTATACACAAGAGCAGAAGTAAGAACATTAACTCCTGTTCGTAAAAATATTGAGAAGCGAACAACATTGCCTGATCCTAGGGATATTTTCCTTTGTCATGCATGGGATGACAGAGGAAAGATAGCCAAAGATTTATATGAACAGCTTGTTTCAGAAGGTGTTTCAGTTTGGTTTAGTGAGAATGATGTACCTCTTGGTTCTTCACTGTTACGTGAAATAGACAAAGGATTAGCTAAATCTCGTATCGGTATAGTACTAGTTACTCCAGCATTTCTTAATCGTATAAGAGGAGAGGGAATTGCTGACAAGGAGCTTTCAGTTCTGCTATCACGTGACTTGCTTGTTCCAATTGTTCATAATACTACTTACGATGAACTTCGCAATGTCAGTCCAATGCTTGCATCCAAAAGTGGGCTGAGTACTGATGATGATTCATTGGAAATTGTTGCAACAAAACTCACTGAGTTGGTTAATATATAACTTACACATTTTATGCAGATTAAGAAATAAGGTAAACTGGAGAAAATTTTAAATGAGTCTATTTGAACTTATATGAAAATATAATGTAGTCATTCCACCACAAAATCCTCTTTAAACAAAGTGAGAGGCTTGTGGTGTTGAATATGCAATATCAGTAATCGACACAGAATATTGCAATGAGCAAGGAGGAGTTAAATGTATTAATAGCTAAACAGTAAAGTGGTTTGAATAAAAGGATTTAGATAGAAGAAATAGAGTAACAGACAATTCAACTAATCAAAAAAACTTAAGTTATTGTCAATCATGATACTAAGTATAAATACTAATATAGATAAAAAACCGTTATTTGTTTTTGATATGTAATATTTGTATTTAATTCTAGAATATTGTTGCGAGTATAAAATCTAGAGTCATGCGTTTACAATAAATGTATATATGGATATATTAAGATTAGACATAAATGTATGTAAATAAAGGCGGTGTTGAGATGAAGTACTTTCCTGCAATGTGTGGCAATGAAACTATGAAAAACATTCTGAAAAAACAGAAAATTTCAGATTGTATTACACCAGTATTCGAGATGGTAAATACAGTTGCACCAAGAAAGGATAAAAGAGGATATTTTGGTTATTGGACTGATATGTTTAATAATTACGATTCAATGACGGTAGTTGATATACCTATGGAACACCAAGATTTTTTGGGAAAAATGGAGCCGGAATATCGTCAGTTTTTCACAGATGTATATACAAAGCCTGATTTTAGGGTAAATACATTGAATAAATTTGATATTTCAGACAAAGTTATTCCAACACTATCTCACAATCCAAGTATGCCATATTCTAATCAATTGATTGATGAGAATAGTAAATTATCGAAGAACTTTAAACGAAAAGCGGTTAGACTATTTACTAGTTCTCCAATCGTTGCTTATGAAGATTGTAAAAAAATATTAAATGAGAATGATATATTGTTTGTTGATATTCATGAAAATACGGTAGAATATGCATCAATCATGTTGGATAATGCTCGAAAAGTTAAAGCAGATACAAATTGCCATATTGTTATAAAGCAGACCTCAGTTGGAAATGGTTACAAGAATACTGAGTTACCTGATAGTAAAATTTCAAAAGGTACTAAGACATATGAACATATTAAACATAGTCTTCACATAGAATATAAGAACTTAGGATTTGATGGCTTTTCTGATTACGTTGGTGTACGGAAATACACATTAAAAAACATACCAATTGTAAGTCCGGGGTTCTTAATTTTTGATAACAGTGATGGGAGTTATTACGGTTATAAAGGTACATATGATGATTTAGATTCATATCTAGACATTATTAAGAAATATGAGAAATCTACACATTGGGAAAACATAAAAAACAGCCATCGTAAAACATGCGAAGGCTGTAAAGTACTAGATAAAATGATTTCTACACGAAGTAGCTATAAAAGTGCTCCTAAATGGAAAAGAGTTTCAATGTCTCATTACATTGCTAGTATAGATGAGGTGCTTTAATTGTGTAGCATTGATCAGGATCAAAAAAATTAGAATAACATTCCTGTAAATCAATAGGGTGGAGTATGTTGAATTTCGATTTAACATTGCCCCATTTTTTTTCTTGTCGTAGTTTTATAGAATACTTAAAGAAATCATTAATTTCACTTTTATTGTAAAGTGAGTTAATTTTATTTCTTCTACTATTTTTATATATAGGAATTTCGTTTTTACTAATACCTTTTAATAATATTCCATTACTTAGTTCTGGTGTGTTCAAATGTTCTATTTGCATTTTCTTTTGAACACCCCTATTTATCTTTGGTTGTCTTATCCAAAAAAATTCGCATGAGCCCATATCAAGCTTGTATTGTAGAATTCCGATTTCTGATCCGACTGTTTTCATTACTTGTCTGATATGACACTCATGAGTTACTACGCTGACATATTCGAATACTTTCTTGTAGTCCTTGATTTGCTTTTTAAGACGTGTTGTATTATCACGTTCAGTTTTAATTTCGTAAGCATAGGATGATCCATTAATAACCCCAAAATCTAAACGACTGTCATTTACTTTAAACTCAAATACACAGATTTCATCATTATTCTTAAGATGCGACTTAGCCAAATGATATTTGATAACTCTTTCAGTCCCACAGTAACTCAAAACTAAATCATTTATAAATTTATGTGGGGTAGTTGTCAAACTTATTTTTGTAATTGTGTCATAGGAGTTATTGGGGAAATAGCTAAATATGAAATCCCATCCTAAAAAAGCAAGTTTGTATGGAGCATATGCTTTTTCAAGTTTTAATGCTATCTCAAATAGTTCTTCATTTGAATGAACTTTCTTTAAATTTTCTATAATTTTACTCATCATAATCACCAATATTATTATAGCACTCTTTAAGGTTAATGTGAATTCAAAAGAATTCTTATGGTGAAGATTTATGTTAATCAATAAAAGAGAATTATATAGATTAAACAGATTACAAGGACCATAAATTTCACATTAGACTTAGTTATGTGCAGAATGTATACTAAATGACTCATACAAAATCAAGCCAATTGAGTGTGTCATAAGTACTATGTTTGCATTGGCACAAGTGAGTCGCAAATACTTAGACGTTTAGACACAAAGGAGATGTGAAATGGAGAATAAAACCTATGTATATGCGAGAGTATCATCTAAGTCCGAAAAGTTTGACTTCACAAAAATGTTAAGTGATAATCTAGAATTTCTACTAAACCAGTTCGAGACCCAATTTATTAAATCAAACTATTTTAGTGATATAAAAACAATAATATTATCAAAATTAAAAGAAGCTAGAGATTTGAAGCATCATGAGAATAAGATGCTATGTATTCTGTTACATGATATTGGTGAAGCAATACAATTTATAGAATCAAGATTAGCACTAGAGGGAGAGAAATTGGTACTATTTGTACCATTTAATGGTTTTGAATTTTTGAAGTTTTTTGTTACAAATGTAGATGAATACATATTCTTATCAGAGAAAATGAAGTCGTTTATGAGTCGAGGGTTAATTAGAGATTATGAAAAAAAATGTATCATAAAGCAGTTCTCAGATTTAGAGGATGGTGAAAACAATAAGGTAGTATACCAAGTGTTGGAAAAATACATTGATGAGGAGAATGTAGATAATTTAGCTGATTTGATGTATGATATAAAGCTTAGTAAAAGTAACATAGACTTATTTATCAAAGGAATTGTATTATTATTTACAAATTCCAAACGAGAAGAAGTTGAAAAGGTACTTTCATCGCAATCCTGTTTAGATGGAAGCTGGAGCAGAAGTATAGGTAGTGATTCTCCTCAAATAGTAGAAAAGATTGAGTTGTTTAAAGAACTACACAATCAATTCCCAAGAGGATATTTAAGAGTTCAAACAAAATTGCATATTGACGCTTTAGAAAAACAACTTAAGAATGATATGATTCGATATGAAGAATTTCTAAATCCGAGATAGAATCACGATAGTTTTAATAGTATATCTTAGATATAGATAATTGAAATTGAAATGATTTACTTCTTAATTGACTTTGAATCGGCGAAAAGGTATCATACTTTTAGAAATGAAAACCACCTATTGGTGAAAATTATTATCGGCACTTTGCATGAAACGGTATATTTTAGATTTTCTAACTGAACACAACCAAAAAAAACTACTTGAATATTATTCAGCTGCTTTAAACGATTGTATCTACAAACATTGGTATAAGAGCGGTTACATCAATTGATGGTATGACTTCAGATTGGGCTAGACTACCTTATGAAGTATTAGACAAGATTTCATCAAGAATCGTTAATGAAGTAGATGGTGTTAATAGAATTCTTTATGACATTACTTCTAAGCCGCTGAGTACAATTTAGCAGGAATAGATTAAGTTGAGCAATAATACATTTGGGAGATCATATCAGTTTGGTATGATCTCTTGTTATATAAATTTTACATAATGGTGACGCTAGTCGGTACCAACAGTAGATTACATTCATTTGTGATTACATTAAATCGAGTATTTCCAACGTAAAAACCCTCACGATATTCTCGAGAGGGTTTGATGGTGCCGAAAGTGGGAATCGAATCCGCATGCCCCAAAGGGCTCTGGATTTTGAGTTTTGTAACATCGCTATCAGATAATATCAGCAAATATTAGATTGCTGTATTTTTAATAGTCTGACTGATGTTAAGAACTGTTATGTGATAGGTATTAACATATAAAATGAATTAACTTGTTATCAAGTTATAAGTTGGCGTTACAACATTTATTTATCAGTACAGTGACTATATCTTTTGAAGGTGAATGATTAGCTGATGATTAGAAGAACGATAATAAATGGAAGTCTATTAATTATTATAATACAGTTGATTTGTATGCAAAAAAAACAATCCTAATTCTACCAAAGTAAGAATTTGAATTGAGTTTTTTTAAGGTTTAATGTTACTATTTTTTCATATAATCATTGTATAGTTCCTCAAAATTGTTATAATGTAATACTTTACGACCTGTATTGTCATATGTTTCTTTGAAGTCTTTCATGATTTCTAAGAATCTATCTTTTATAGGTGTCATATTATGAGCATCAAAGTATTTCATTAAATCATATTTCTGTGTGCCAATATCATTATGAAGATCATTTAGAAATTCCTGTGCGCCTCTAGCAGCATGTATAGCATAGTTAAAGTCTGTCATTGAAGCAGAACGAATTATTTTATTTCTACAATTACACCATAATTCTTCGTATACACCATTTAAGTTATCATAAGAAACTTTAGGTTGTTCTATATATTTTGATTTTATCGTCTTTAGAAACTCAGCTATGCTTAAAAGAATCGTATGTGATGTTTCTCTTATTTCGCTTATGTCTTTTGAAGTAATAACTTGTAGATACATACTTTCAAAATCATTGGGGATGTGTTTGTAGCTGTTAAGCTCCTCTAAATAATGAATTGTACCTCTTTTTATATAAGTATTATTGATATTTACAAGTGTATTAATAAGTTCAAAGAGCATATTTGAAGATGCATACCTAATTGTATTCAATTGATCTTCAATGAATAGATCGGCATAAAATATTTTTGCTTTTTCAAAGGTTTTATCCGCTCTATCAAGACATTCCTTACCAATAGGCTTGCTGAGTTTATCTAGCGCTATCTGTTGTAATGTTTTAAATCTTTTAAGTGATTCATCATTCTTGTAGTAAATAATCTCTAAATCAATTAAACTTCCAGCAGCAAAACTTTCTAGATTTGATTGCTCTTTAAGGCGCGAATGCCAAGGTGTACAGTATATATCATAACCCACATCATCTAAAATAAAACAACTACCAATTTCCCAGCCTTTATCAGTGTCGTTGATTATAATTAAATCTAAATCGCTTTTTTCATGAAAGTCATCTCTGCTAAAAGAACCAGTCAAGCCAATAATGGCAATGTCTTCAACTAAATCCCGTTTTGTTTTTTCCAATACCATATTTATTAAATTTTGGTTTTTATTTTCTAATTGTTGTCTAATTTGTGGTTTCATAATTTTCCCCATTTCTTCAAAGGTATTTTTGTCTGATTATAATAGGTAAAGTTTACGGTACTCATCCCTTGTCATGCCAAAGAGAATTTCATCATGGTACTTGCCTTCAGTAAATACATTTTGTCTTCTCGTACCTTCAATAGTGAAGCCAACAGATTCATGTAACTTAATTGAGCCATAATTGATATCAATGGTTTCTGAATTTGCCTTATTCAATCTAAGTTCATTGAAAGCATAATTCAGCATCATTTTAATAGCTTCTTTTGCATAGCCACGTTTTCTATATTCTTTAAAAACTTGAACTGTAATATAAAAGGTACCTGCCGACGGATTAATGCCTGAAATACTTGCTGTACCAACATAATTGCTATCTATGTCTTCTATTGCGTATTTATAAGCCGATTCTAAATTGTCTAAAATGTATTGTTTGTAAGTGGCTTCTGTTTTTAATGGTTCAAGACCACCTTCAAAGCATCTGACTTCATGACTATCATTTTGTGTTTCATAGAGTTTTTCCCAATCAGATTCTTTAAACCTTCGGAATCGAATATGTTCACTTTCCCAAAAATAATTATTCATAACACTTTCTCCTAATTTCTAAATTTGATGAATGCCTTTTCCACAATACTTACTTAAAAAATCTTATTAAATTATATAACAAAAGTTATCTATATTCTATTTCTATTTGATTACACCAAAAATATTATTGAAACTAGTTTTTATAATACACTTACAGATTATTTGGATTTCAGTAGAATTATTGGACACAGAAAGTGAGAAAATACGGCTCTCTTGCAATAAAAAATAAATGATTTTGAGAATGTTATATTTATGATTTCGCGCGGTTATGTAACTTCTAAATTCGATAATGTTCTTTTAGAATCATGTTCATAGCTTCTATTTTTTTGATAATGGAACAGGGGGATTTGGAGTGTTTGAATCCTAGCATATTATTTGTAATTCACTTAATATTATGATGATCTTGTTCAATGATATTATTCATATATCTGGATGACTGGTGTTTAGTAGATAAATAAAGTTTTTTACTTTTGGTTTCATTTTTTATTGTCTTAATAGTCGATGTATATTTATCAGTTGTAATGATTCTTGGATTAAGATCAATTTTTGTCCTACGATATAGAGCTTAAGTTGTTCAGAATATGTTGGAAAGTTTTATGACATATTTTGTCGAATTGTTAGTAAATGTTTGCGAATCCGAAATAAATAGCGACTTTCAAGAAAATTCTTGAAGGTCGCTATTTTGTGGTGCCGAAAGCGGGACTTGAACCCGCACGCCCCGAAGGGCTCTGGATTTTGAGTTTTGTAACATCGCTATCAGTTAACATCAGTAATTATCAGTTGTCTGCATTTCCAATAGTTTGACTTATGTTAGTCAATGTTAAGTATTAGAAGTGAACATCTAAAGTTGATTCATTTGTTAGCAAGTTGTTAGCAAGTTACTTTAAGGCAATATATTCTATCGAGTTAAACTTTACAAATATACGTATATGATATACGATATAAGTATATTTGTAAAACGGGAAGGTGAAATCATGAACTACTACAAGAAATTGAATGAGCTTATCAAACAGCAAAATGGCACAATTTTAAGTGCGGATGTTGATAGAGCTGAGATCCCCAGAACTTATTTGGCAATTATGGTTTCCGAAGGTAAGCTGGAGAGGGTAGACACAGGAGTATATGTTGCCATTGATTCAGTTGAAGATGAAATGTATGCAATGCAAGGTAAATACCCAAAATTGATTTATTCTCATGAAACAGCACTTTTTTTACATGGACTTTCGGATAGAACACCATTTGAATACGCGGCAACAGTACCAAGCGGATATAAAGTTGTAGACCGTATATCCGAGAGGATTAAAGTTTATTATATAAAAAAAGAGTATCATCTTTTAGGTGTAATAAAAGTGAAAACATCATTTGGAAATACTGTTAAAGTATACAATGTCGAGAGGACAATCTGTGATATTATACGCAGTAAAAGTAGAATTGATATTCAGATAATGAATGAGGCAATGAAACGATTTGTAAAAATAAAATCGATAGATTACACCTTGTTAATGGAGTATGGTAAAAAGCTAAAAGTGGACAAAGCATTAACTAATTATCTGGAGGTGTTACTATGAGTGGAAAAGCTATGAGTTTAAAGGCAAAGATAAGAAATGTTGCAAGGAAGAAGAATATGTCTGCTCAAGTTGTACTTCAGAATTATATGTTTGAACGATTTCTTGAAAGGTTATCCAAATCTGAGTATAAAGACAAATTCATTCTTAAAGGAGGGATTTTAATTGCCTCAATTATTGGAATAGAAAGTAGATCAACTATGGATATGGATACAACGGTTAAGGATTATCCAATCACTCATGAATCATTAGAGAAGGCTATGTCTGATATTTGTGAAATTGACTTACGTGATGATGTTATCTTTTCCTTTTCAGGTGTAGATCCGATTCGAAATGATGATGTTTATGGTGGATTTAAGGTAAGTATACAAGCTGATTATGATACGATTATCACACCTATGCATCTAGATATTACAACTGGAGATGCAATAACACCAGAAGAAGTGTTGCACCATTACAAGATGATATTCAACGAAGAGACTATAGATGTTTGGGCATATAATATTGAAACTATTCTAGCTGAAAAAGTGGAAACGATAATCAGTCGTGGTGAGCTTAATACTAGACCTAGAGATTTTTATGATGTTTATATTTTGACTCACACTCAAAGTTATAATAATACGATATTTTTTAATGCTTTAACAAAAACTGCAGAACATAGAGAAACAACGCATATTTTCAATGAAATTAGTAATAGAGTTGAGACTATTAAGAATAGTGTAGCGTTAAAAAATAGGTGGACGAAATACACGAAAAGTTATCCGTATGCTAAAGATATCACTTATATGGAAGTGATTAATGCATTAAAAATATTGGTGAATTCGTAATAGAGGAAATGACCATAAAACTTTTATATAAACGATCGTAAAAAAATACAATACAAATATACTTACATTGCAGTCGAAATACGTATATTTGTACAAACTCTTGGTTGAGTAGTGTTGATTCTAAAAATTTTGAATTTTATTATCAAAAATCAATATATGCATGCATGGATTTTATAGAATTGCGCTCCTACACTTTATAGTTATAAAGCAGTAAATTCATTGCGAAATTGGATATTATTTTTTGTCGAATTGTTAGCAAATGAGCAAAAAATAAAATAGCGACTTTCAAGAAAACTCTTGAAGGTCGCTATTTACGTGGTGCCGAAAGCGGGACTTGAACCCGCACGCCCCAAAGGGCTCTGGATTTTGAGTTTTGTAACTCCACTATCAGATAACATCATCAAATATCAGTTGTCCGTATTTCCAATAGATTGACTTGTGTTAGTCAATGTTAAGGAGCAGTAGTAAACATCTAAAATGATTTAGTATGTTAGCAAATTGTTAGCAAATATATCAATTTATTGGCGAAGTTGGAGACTGTAAATTTCTAATGGAGTTAACATAACGTGCTAATGTTTTTAGAAATAGTTAGCACGCAAGTTAACGAAGTATTCTATGAGGAGGATAGTGATTGTTAGATGTAAATGGTAATATTCAAGCTAGATATTGCATGGTTTGTCTTTTTAGTTAGTATATTATATAATTGTACTAACTGAAAAGAGGTATTTCATGAATAATAGAGATTTAGTATATAAGTTGATGAAAGAAAACGCCGGTATTTTAACAAGTAAAGTAGCTGGTGACAATGGTATAGATAATAAAGTATTACAACGTTTGTGTAATACTGGTGATATTGAAAGAATTAGTAGAGGGATCTATCTTGATGCAAACTTCATTGAAGATGAATATTTTGTTATGCAATTAAGGTGTAAGCAGTGTATTTTTTCTCACGAGACAGCCCTATATCTACATGGATTGAGTGACAGAAATCCAATTGAACTAACGGTAACAGTACCTTCTGGTCATAATACACGGCTGATGGAAGAAAAGGAGAAATACAGTTTCTTTTATATAAAAAAAGAACTACATGATATGGGTTTGATTTCTGTTAAATCAAGCTTTGGGAATTCGATAGAAGTATATGATATTGAGAGAACAATCTGTGATTGTATAAAGAAAAGAAATGAGTTGGATAGTGATTTGGTGATTTCAGCAATTAAGGAATATATGAATTTGTCAAATAAGAATTTACCCAAGTTACTTGAATATGCTGACAAACTAAATGTTAGGAGAGAAGTGAAACAATATATGGAGGTGTTACTGTGAAATTTACAAGCCCCAAACAACTAAAAGACTGGATAAAGAATAAAGTGGCAAATGAGGGTATACCGAGTAATACAATTATACAGACATATATGATGGAGAGATTTTTGGAAAGAATTTCAGAATCGACTTATTCTGATAATTTTATTATTAAAGGCGGTTTCTTAATAGCATCTATACTCGGATTAAATTCACGGAGCACCATGGACATTGATACAACGATTACAGGGTTGCCTATTGATAAAGAGTCCATTGAACGGATCTTATATGAAATAGTTAATGTAGAAGTTGATGACAATGTTTCGTTTAAGATTGTAGACATCAAATCAATACATGATGTTAGTGACTATGATGATTTCAGAGTTAACCTTGAAGGAGCATTTTTTACAATAAGGCAAAATATTAAAATTGATATTACTACTGGTGATCTAATTATCCCTGAAGAAATAGATTTTTCATATAAGCTAATGTTTGATGAAAAAGAAATTCTAGTTAAAGCCTATAATCTGGAAACAATATTAGCAGAAAAGATCGAAACAATTATCTCGAGAAATGTATTAAATACAAGAGCTAGAGATTACTATGATATTTATATTTTAGCAAAGACAAAGTGGCATTTGATTAATGATGAGTTACTGGTCGATGCAATTGTAAAGAAGTTTGAAGAACGTGATTCGACTGTATATCTAAAAGATATTGCTAGAATCTATGAAGAAATATCTAGAAGTACAGATCTGAAAAGTGCTTGGAACAATTATCAAAAGAAGTATGAATATGCTAAGGGTATTGATTATTTTGATGTTTTAACTGAAGTATTGAAGATTCTAGAGCTACTTAATAAGAAATAAAAGTCAAAAATAAAATAGCGACTCTCAAGAAAACTCTTGAAGGTCGCTATTTTAGTGGTGCCGAAAGCGGGACTTGAACCCGCACGCCCCAAAGGGCTCTGGATTTTGAGTTTTGTAACACCACTATCAGATAACATCAATTAATATCAGTTGTCTGTATTTCCAATAGTTTGATTTATATTAGTTAATGTTAAGTGATGGGGGAAACTGTTTAAAAGTGATTCATTTGTTAGCAGATTGTTAGCAGATTGTTAGCAAATAGATCAATTCGTTATCGAGGTTGGAGACTGTTAATTATTAATGAAGTTAACAAATGAACTAAGTATTCTTGATATAGTTTGAAAACATGATAATTGAATATTTTATTTGAAGTATATTGATTTTCTGATGGAAATGAAATTCTAGGAAAGAATTTCTGAATAGATTTACTCTGATAATTTTCTTTTAAAGGTGGTTTCATTATTCACTAAATCAAAAAGAACTACTTATTCAAATGAGTTTCATAAAAAAATAGGCAGATGACAGTAAATACTATCATTTGCCTATAATAGAAACTATTGTATCTATACAAACATTATCTCACTTACTAATTCTTAATTGAACATAGATATTGAAACTTAATTTTCCATAATAGCAACTACCACTTGAATGATTTCATTACTTTCATGTAACCATAAAGCGTATACGTCGCGGTTGTAATTGTAACAAAGAATATTGCCTGAAGGATCAGTACCGATAGGCAGTAAGTTCTTTTCTCTAAACTTTTCTGTATAAACCATATAAATTGTTTCAGGATCATCATCATTGTATGATAGCAAGGACTTAAGAATATAAGTTGTATCATTTTTAGAAGTCATCATTTTATTACTTGGACGACCACCATTTTTATTTTCAAGTATCATAATTAGGGAATCTGGTAATGCGATTCGATTATTTTTAAGAAACTCTTTCACTAGATTTTCATCTTTTAATTTTTTTATATATTTCCAAGTGTATTCACTCATACGAACTCCTATCTATTAGAACTACCGCCACCCCATAATGATTTACCACCAGTATGTCCAGTTTGAACATGAGTGTCAAAATCAACTAATTGCATTTTTCCTATACCTGGATCATGATGCCACACATAACCATCAGGTGCTGTACCGTCACTTATGCCATCTTTAATTTGCTCAAGTTGATCTTTAGAAAATGACTTCTTGAAATCTGGATTTTTCTCTAAAAAATCATTCAACTGTTTATTGCACTCTTTAAACTGAGAGTAATCTGTTTCACCAAAATATTCAGGTGTAAGCTCTGCTTCAAACACTTTGTCAAACTTAGGAAACACCCCTGAGATTTCTTCATTATCAAAAATGATTGTTCTTCTCTCAAAAGGCACGCCCGTTATAGGATGTATCCTTCCTTCAAGACTTTCGTTCCTAGTAATCATATCCACTTTAATATTGTCATTGGGTTGAAATATTTTTGCAACTGGATGATCTGATTTTTTTGCAACCACTTCTAATGCATCTAAGTATTTCGGAACTCTTTTTTTAATTTCAGTTACAGCAACTTCTTTAAATGCTTCTTTTAACACTAATCCTGCAAATCCAACCATTTAGTTTTCCTCCATGTATGACAGCCATTTATAATAGATAATTTCGAACTCAGAATCAGTAACAGATAAACTCTTCAAAATACACTGCAGGACAGCAATTTTATAGGCTATGTCCAATGATGTATAATCCAATCCTAATGATTGAATCAAGCTGTTATGCCACATATTCATAGATGTTGATCTATAACTTTTATCAAAGATATCTGTTACATCAAATAATGATGTGACTGCTGTCATTACATCATCTAGTGTCCTCCCACGGTTTCTGAAAGTATCTAGAAGTAGTCTTTTTGTCATAACATCATAGTTTGAATGAAGTATACGGTCACAGATTTCATCCATGCTATATCGAACCTTATCCTCTACACAGTCAGCCAGCAAACATTTGATTATTGTTGGTTTTAAACTATCTCCTTTTACTGGTTTACCTTTGTAGTTAAATGTTAACTCCTCAGTATCATACATTTCAACTTTACAGAGTACTGGTTCTATCCAGTTACTTTGGTAGATAGCTGCAACACCAGTAGGTAGTTTTGAAAGCTCAGTAACTTGTTCTTCTGTAAGATTAGCAGCATGTCCAACTAATTCTCTATCTGATTTTTCAGGTAATCTTAATATAATTTTAGTATTGGTGTTCCTGATAACCGATAAATCCAACATATTAGGAGATTGATCTGCTATGATAAAACCTTCACCGTAAGTACGCATTTCAGCTATGGAATGACTGAGCATCTCAACGGATTTACCTAATACATTAGATTGTTCTGATGATTGTTCTACCGCTGTTCTTTTTAGTAAATGATGGGCTTCTTCTAGAACAGTAACATGTTTAAGTGGTTTGTTCATACCTCCAATAGCCATTCGATGTTCTTGTAATTTTAAAATCAGCATGCCCATAATTAAGGATTTACTTTCAGATGAAGCAACTCGACTTAAATCAACGATACAATTTTGGTCAAATAGATTACTTTGATCCACCTCGTCGTAAACAAATATTTGTTTGTTTAAACCATTGGTCAAGGATTTGACACGTGTAACCAGTGCGCCAATGTAATTTCCCTTTAGTTCTCCAGAAAAGTCAGAGGATTCAACAACTATGTGTAACTGATTCAAAAGGTCTTTAAAGGTTGGATAGACTATCTCTTCTAATTGACACACCGATACTTCTAAATCCCATCCAGCTTCCTTGTAGGCAGCTTCAATTGCCTCTTTTAAAATTGCTGGCATAGCTGCATACATAGGCCAACATACATTGAATATTTCTGTTAATCGATCAATATGTTCTAATACATGTATTTCCTCTGGAAACTTAAAAGGATTAATACGTAACATTTGTGTTTGATAGGGATTCGTCCCAAATACATTGATATTTTTGTACTTAGAAAATACATGTTTGTATTCCCCTTTAGCAGGTTCAATAACTAAAAAAGGAATTTTCTTTACACTTAGTTTGTTTAATATCTGATAGATGGTATTTGATTTACCCGACCCTGTTGAACCGGTTACAAAAGTATGAGCTGCTAGGCTCTTACTACTGAGTTTCACCTTAGTATTACTGGCAATCCCCATATGATAGATGTCACCAATTTCAAGTGACTGACCTTTTACAGGTGTATGATACAAAATATCTCTTCCAAAGGCTGCATATTTAGAAACAGCTAATCCTTGAACACTTTGTTGTGGGATGCCTGACTGTATTGTCAATTCTAAACCACTAATCAAAGATGTAGGATTTACAACAGGTAATTTTTGATCTATAAGAATTTGAGGATGAACTAGCTTTTTAACGTAAGCTGAAAAATGTTTATAACGTTCTGCTTCTAGTGGGTCATCTTCATGTTTCCAAGTATTAACTGTTATCGCTTCAATACCTGAATGTTCACCACGAATTAATGCTTGATAGGTTGATGCAACTGTTTTAGATATCTGATAGTCATCTGCAATAAAGTATGCTGCAAAATTCCACATGCCTAGATCACTACATTCTGATAAACGATTAAGTTGAATATCAATTCTATCTAATAATGTCTTAACACTTTTTTCTTCTGTTTTGATTTGCATATTGTAACTTTTACCTGTACTGATAGCCTCAGTGATGCCTTCAGTATAGGACTTAGTGTTGCTGGTCCCTTTAGTTTCCGCACGGGTATTGGTATAACTATCAGTTACTGTATCGGTTTTGCTCGAGTTTTTACCAGCAGAGGCAACGATAACAGATAAACCACCATTTTTTCCTTTGGTAGAGGATGTCGATTCCGTATGTGTATGACTTTGTGATAGGGTTAAACTTTCTGAAATCGTATCTGAGATACCTGAAGTGACAGAGTCACTAACAGAATGATTGTCGTTGTGGCTAATACTCAAATCCATACTTGAAAAGGGCACGAGTTTTGTATAAATATTTTCGTAACCTCTTCGTATATCATCAATGGTATTTTGTTTTACTGGATCAGCTATAAAGATTGCTGAATAAACCTCGCCACTCATGGAATCAATCAACTTTTCTATGCCTTGTGAAAAATTGTACCGGTCATTAAAAGTATCAATTTCTCGGATGCTTGAAATCCCATTTACCACTGAAATCACTCGATCTTCTTCTATTGATGAATCATCTCTGTAACGGAACACTTCAGAGACTGTTTTTTCTACATTTGACCTATACTGATTTTTTACCACACAGCCAGGGAAATTACCTTTCAAAGACTTTTCTAACGTTTTGTAGGCTATGTAAATGTCTTTAGAGAGGTCTGTTTTGGTGCCCATGTAAAAATCTATCTTCTCGCCATCACTATCCATCAAAATGATTACACTACCTTGTACGGAAGATAAAGCGGTATAAACATTAGATAGTTTGACTAGATTATTTTCATCCTGCTTGTAGGCAATACTCTCTAGTTTAAAGAATCTTGTATTACTACTGATATCAATTGACTCAACACTTTTATCTGGTGGCACCACAGTATACTGATCTAAGTTGTACTGATACTGTTTTGTTAATAAAAATTCAGCATCACTGATGGCTTGATAAAGTACCAACTTATCCATTTTTTCATTTAAAGCTTCAGAGGCTTTGATGACATCGACTTCATTTTCATCAAGTGTAGGAGACAGGTCTTCTTGTTCAAGAATTATCGTGTCTTTATTATTATCCATATGCATCTCCTTTCTATAATGAGATAGTTGATTCTATTCTTCTCTCAAAAGAGTCAATAACAAGCAATTGATTTTTAAACTCTTCTGAAACATTTGCCTGTTTTTTGAGTTGCTCATACTGTGATTTTATATGTTCCTCATACTTAAAAAACTCTGAATCTAATTCTATTTTCATAGTTTTAGAAGCAGCATCTTTTCCTTTTAACACTACTGTAAATGTTTCTTCAAATACTTTTCGGCCTTGCATTAAATAAAACTCAAATGAATCCTGTACTTTTGCCATATCATCATGAGTTGGTATATAAGAGGATTGAGAAAACAGATTTAATCCACCAAACAAACCAGCGCTATTAAAGCGATTAATACCTTCTATTTTGGCTACTGTTAACGCTGTAATCCCTTCATAATAATTATTAAAGATGTGGTCGGTTGAAATAAATGTTGTACCACGATCTTCTCTCGTTTCATAGAATGTTTTGGAGAAGAACTCGTCTACAAAATAAGTTTTTGGATAATAACTTTCTGATGGAATAGACATATCTAGTTGATTTACAGAAACGTGTTTTAACTTTTCTTGCATATACAAAACAGACTTTTTTACACCCTTATTGTATAACTCAAGTTGAGAAAGTACAGCTTCAAGTGGTTTTTTATCACAATCAAACAAGCCATATTTAAAATGTTTGTTTTCAATTTCAAATGGTTTAAATGAACTTATTTCTGTAAAGTATGTTGTTAAAATTTTTTTTAGATGATTTTTCAGATACATGCCTACAGCACTTACAAAATCGTTCTTACTCCAATTTTCGTCATGTGTATCTCTGTCTTCAGGTAATTTGGATAAAGTAAAGTTACTAAAATACTTTCCTATGTCACTTTTTAAATGTTCTAATCTTTTTTCTATATCTAAATCAACTAAGTGGGATTCTTCAATATCTTTTTTAAACTGGTTTAATTGCCTTAAAGCATCCTGATACATGGCATCCATTTCATCCGTTTTCATGTTCATTTCAGCTTGTATAAGAATTTTCTCTTTAAGGGGTCTTATATAGTCATTTATAGATGTATATATATCATTTACTTTCCTAATCATGTTGTAATCACTTATGTAACCCTGAACAATGTTTTGAACAGACTTTATATCTTCAAGACTAAATACTGGAGTATTCTTTATAGCAAACTCTGTATATAAATCATCTTTAGCTTCTTCTGGATCTTCTGCAATAAAAATAAAACGATGTTTATTTTGCTGGCCTTGTCTTTTATATTCTTTAGCAATCATGCTCAGGAACTCTTCATTATTATCAACTATATCAGACTCTAATACGATAATCACCATAGGTTTTTCATCACTCTGTATGGCTTTCTTTGTATAACGATAGTAAGTAGAGGACTGAGTTTCTGTATTAGGAATGTTTACAACTTGTAGTGTAGAGTGTTTACTTTTAGCAAATGATATATCACTTTCGTAAAATGTAAAAGCGCCTTCATCATCTACTAACTCTAAACCTTCTTTTTTATCTTTGTCTATGATAATAGTTCCTTTGTCTACATCTGTTGTTTCAATTTCTACATCAAGAAAGACATCCATAAACTCTTTTTTTAACTGGTTATTACTTGAAATAACCAAAACGCGTGAAATGTTTTCATTCAGAAAGTCTTTTCCCTTTAATTGATCCTTAATTATAAGTGGTTCTTCTAATAACTCATCAATTATTGTTGAGAGTTCTCCAATGCGTCCGATCTGACTCTTTGATAACTCTTTGATTAAGTTTAGTTCAATATCACGATGTACTTTTGAGAATTGATCCACTTGTGTTTCTAACTGCTTGTAATTAAACTTTAATCCTTTAAAAGTGATTTCAATTACATCATCGTTACAGTGATCCACGATATCTTTAACAATGACTTCGACCCAGTCCTGCATAGGTGTTTTTCGATATCTAAAAAGACGACTAGTTGAACTAATTGCCTCATCATTAATGATTATGGTTGTTTGCACTTTAAATGGATTATAGGCTATAAAAACTTTTGTCATTGATGACCTCCTTGTAATATTATAATTGTTTCTATTAAAACTATTCTATCAGATAATTACTTGCATAATATTAAAATTAAAGGAAATAATCCCACATCCAGGAATAATCTTGATATATTCAGTTTAGGATTCTTAGGAACAGTACGATAAACCACAGTTGATCGTTAAAAACCTAGCAAAATAGCAAAAAAGAAAATACGACTAATAGAGAAACTCTACAAGTCGCATATTATTTGGAGCCGAAAGCGGGACTTTAATCCGCATGCCCCAAAGGATTCTGGATTTTGAGTTTTGTAACATCACTATCAGATAACATCAGTAATTATCAGTTGTCTGTATTTCCAATAGTTTGACTGATGTTAGTCAATGTTTAGAAACAGAGGTGAATATCTAAAATTGTTTCATTTGTTAGCAAATTGTTAGCAATTTATAAGGCGTTGTTATAATTTTACTGTTTACCACAACATCGAACAAGCTAGAAGATATCATCTATTTAGACTAAAAGACTTTATAAATCGCTAACTATGTATGATTGTAGTATATTATCTATGTACTGTGCTACAGTAACATTATTCAAGGATTCAGGTAGCCTACCTTGATATAATTCAAGATAGTCACATTTCAATAGAATTAAACTTAGAAATTTCTCTGTAAATCCAATCAGTTCATGAGTTGCTGATATCCGAACATCAAGATTTTTTATTATTCTACAATCAACCAAAAGTTCTAAAAATGTTAATTTGTTTCTCCCTTTTATCATACAAGTGTTGAAAGGTTTGGCAGATACTCCACTGAAATAGCTACTATCAATCCCAACGAAGTTATTGTTTCTAACATTACCATTATTATCGAAGCTACTCTTCATAATAATTTGATAAAGGTCTTTTTGGGCGAATTTTATTATGTATAGCAAAGTGTAAAGACTTTGAATATCAGGTCCTTCATCATAGAGTTTATTTTTAAAGAATAGGAGATAATTTGGCAAAAGTTTCTTTATTTCTCTAAGGGTCAACTTATGTGTGCGAGCGTGCTCTCTAAAAAATATATTAATATCACCAGAATAATTATCTAATATAGATAAGAAATCATCGTGATTAGGTTCTGGAAGAGATAAATGCATATCGAAGAATCGGTGTAAATATCCCATCGAGTCCATATCTTGTCCATAAACTGTTGCAATTGAGTGGCTTAATTGTTTAACATCCAAAGCAATCAAAAATGTGAGATCTGGTATATTGAAGAAATGCTTTATCACTTCAAGGGTTTCAATCGCATAAAGAGGCCTGCAACGGTCTAATTCGTCAATTATTATAATCATAGGCTTATTGTTTTCCTTAGATTTCTGACATAATGTAAACAAAGTGTTTTTGAAACTCGTTTTCACATCATGAATAGCCTTAAACTCTTTGAAGTAGTTATCTATTTGGGAAACAGATTTTTCAAACGTAGTATTGTCTAAGGCTTTTGTGATTGCTTCGGGTTCGATGTTCAGATGTCTCCTGATTAATCCTTTGCCAATTTCTTTACCTACATTTAGTATTAAATTGATAGAGTTCATCTTGAAGTTATTAAATTCATCATCATCTGAATAATGCTTACTAAGTTCCTCATACATTGTATATAATAATGGAACTAATGCATCGTTATGATCATCATATTCCCATGCATTATAAAAGAACATAGTGTATGAATCCTTTTTATCACTCATCCAATCGTTGATAAAATGAGATTTACCGGTTCCCCATGATGAGTCTATTGCAAGTACTAATGAATCATAATCAAACGTTTTGTCACCATAAGTTGTTTTGCTAAATTTATTTGGAGTAAATGTTGATGCATTTGAAATAATATAGTTTAAGTTATCTCTAAATTCGTATCTCTTTCGCATAAATTCGTTATCCATTGAATTACCTCCTATCATTAAATGATAAACTAAAAAAAAAGATTAGCAAAAGGTTAGCAAAACATACAAAATGAAAAGTGCGACTCATAGAGAAAACTCTACAAGTCGCATATAATCTGGTGCCGAAAACGGGAATCGAACCCGCACGCCTCGAAGGACTCTGGATTTTGAGTTTGTACAATACTATAATATAACATCAGTAAATATCAGTTTATGTATTTCCAATAGTTTGATTTATGTTAGTCAATATTCAGTAGTAAGAGCAAACGTTGAAAGTGATTCATTTGTTAGCAATTTTTCATATCCCCGAGATTAAATGTTTAGTTATATACAGGCGAATTTGTATTATCAATATGATAGTTTAGGAATATACTAGCTTTAGACATCAAATCAATGTTAAAATGGTGTATAAGTGCTGCTGTGGATTTAAGAATGATAAGTAATGAGTTATTAGTATGAAGTATTCATTGCTATTTGAAGAAGGTGAGAATATGGAAAAAAAGAAAAGTGATATATCAGCTAGTGATATAAAATCAAACATATTAAATTATGTGTATTTGTCAGTAAATGTAAAGGGGATTTTATCATTTGAGTTTATTAACAATGAACTTGTACAAGAAATGTCGGACTTGGGTTATGAGTACGAAGAAGATTACTTTACTGAGCAAGATTTAGAATATCATTATCCAAAATCAAAGCATCGTAGTTTAGTTGATAATGAAAGGATTGTTAGATTTAAATGTAGAGAAAGTAGTTGTTGTTTACTAATTTCAAAATTCTTTATATCGTTATACATCGATTTTAAGGTAGCAAGAACTTTTAATACTAAAGTAAATCATTTTCTAAAACTTTTGAGTTTGTTAGAAGATCTTAATAGCTTTTTGAGGGTGACATCTATGATATTGAGGAAAAACAATTCTATTCTAGTTAACAGTGAGAATAAAATTTTAGATTGCCTTGAGACACGTGTGAATAATAATACTGCATTAGAGTTGAAGAGAATTATGGATGTTCCAAAAATTGAGTTATATCCATCGAGTTCTATTGAGAGATTTCTTTGGGATGATTATAGAGTTATTATTCGTAAAAAAATATTAAGAGGAATTCTTGAGGAAAACGGAAAAGATGTTAAAACTTATGAGTTAGTGTTTGATGTAATCGGTGAAAGACCTTCTTATATGATTCAAGATGAGACGCAGTTATTATCAACTATTCGTGACGATATTCATAATCTGAATGATAAGTTATTTCAAGTTTTCAAAGTAAACTTAAGCATAGGATTTCTTAAGGATTTGGAAAATGGAGAGAGCAACAGAGTAGTTAGGGGTGTGACTTCGAATGAGTAAATATAAGTTTGTTGAAACAAGCAGAGGTTTCGATGAGAAAAGCGTAACATCAAAGTTGAAATATAAATTCAAATCTTTTTCTGATAATGAATTAAAGGATTCTGCAAAAACAAGAAAATCTACAAACAATAAAGTACATATATTTAAATTTTTGGAAGAAGAGTAAAGTATGGATTTTATAAAAACAAGTTCAGAAAATTTATACCTTTCAATTCATACTATTGGTTATGAAACTAAAGGTGAAAGTACAGTAATATCATTTTACAGTAAATCTCCCGAATGTAGGATGCATTATGTTTGTGTAATTGATAGCTATGAATTAGAGGGAGAGAATATAACTGATAAAGTGTTAAAAGATATTTTTAAGGATTATCCAAGAAATCGAAAAAAGATAGATTTATTATGTTGGACACATCCTGACGAAGATCATACAGTAGGCTTAGATCAATTAATAGATCAGTATATTGATATAAATACAAAGATATCCTCACCCCTTTATGCTTTGTTTCATCCTCAAAATGAGTGTTCAAAAGTTGTAGCAGAAAAGATACATTCATTAAGTAAAGGACGAAACATAAACAAGCGTCAGCCACTAGTGCCGATGTCAGAAGATGGCGAGATTGATAAGCGTGGTATTGAGCTAGCAAATAAATTAAAAATACCAGTTAAATTCACACATGTAGGTCCATATGCCAACTTGTATGCAAATGCATTAAATAATTACGAACCAAATAAACTCTCGCCAATGATTTTACTTGATATTAATGGATTTAATTTAATTTTTGGTGGTGATTGTCACAACTACACAATCAGAAGAGGGGAGAATATGATCCCAAAGTCAGTATCATTCGTTAAAATACCACATCATGGCTCAAAATCTTCCGATTTTTTAGCTGATGCACTTGAATCTAATGAATCAGAAATTATATCTTGTACTTCAAAATTCAATAAAATATTACCTGATAGTGAGGTTCTTAATAAATATATACGATTGAGTAAGGCGATTTCAATTACTAGTAACGAAATTCCGAATAGTGAAAACTATAAGTTTGTAACAGAGGGATTGAGTTTTAAGAATGTTAACATGACCAAAGATTTGTATGGGATAATCCATTATGAAATTTGTTTAAGTAATCTTGAAAAAAATACATCTGGTGTTAGGAAAATAATGCCTACAACTGTTAAGCATTTTGGAAAAGCTTCAAAAGTAGCTCAAATAGTATAGTTTTACAATCAATGATTAATAATAATATCCCTTGGTGAAATACACCCCAAATCGCAGACCATTAAATAGTTTGAGAGAGGGGTGTTTCTTTATGTTCAAAGATGACATTCTAGTAATATACTTATCAGATGATTCAAATATAGTGATTAAGGCAAAGTAGCTGTATGGGATAATTAATTTAAGCAAGCTACACGAAATGTGTAGCTTGCTCATGGTAAAAAAGGATATTTCAATAACTTTGAAGGAACTATAAATTTACTTGCACCACTTGATGAATCCATTCTTGAAAAAAAAGTGACTCTGACAACCAACTTTACGCCATACAGACGGAGTGAGAGAAACATAATCCTTGTCCTCTTCAGTTACTGTCCATTTTGGCTTGCCATCTTTGTGTAAGCTCATATGAAGTTGAGATTTACAACCACAAGGACATATCATAACAGCTTCCCAAAGATGTTCTTCTTCCCCAAGTATATAGATCATATTATTCTTCAATTTGTCTGGTAATTCCTCAGCATAAATTGTTTTATATCGTCTACCTCCAAAGATAGAAAGTATTTTATATATGATTTTTCTTATGTTCATATGACCTCCATTAAACTATTTCTACTAGATTCAGTAGAGGATTACAATTCCCGCGTCCTAGGTATTTAGAGTACACATGACATTCCCCAAACTGATCATCATGCATCAGCAAAGTTTCTACTAGATTGATTCTAGTTGCGAGAATATCATTATTATCATTATTTCTATAAGGATGTATTCTTGCAAGGAAATCATTAATTCCAAAACTAGAAACAAGAGTATTTACACTGATTACAGCAGGACTAGTTTCATTAGCTCCTTCAATATATTTTTCTTTAATTTGCTTATTGTATTCATCTGGATTATTTTTTTTCATGGATTCGGCACTTAATTGATCAACTGTGAATACACCGCGGGTTAAGAGTGATGGACCATCTGGTTTCATATAGTGTATGGTGCCACAAACATACTCAACACCACCATTTCCATCAGCAACTAGTTTGACACCCATATCAAAGTATGGGATTGTGTAATAGACTGATAATCGATTTAAGAAATCGCGAGCACTAACAGAGTCAACACAACCGAATAGAATATCACACTGAGAGAGTTTGTTCATTACTTTTGCAGTAATACAATCGTAAGGTAATGTATCTACTTCAGTAGATAAACCAGAGTTTTTTATTGCAGCAGATATGACATCAACTTTGAGCCTATTAGCAGCAGCATCTTCCAGAGTGGAATTGTAAATTCTGTTTAAATTAACATCTTCGATATGGTCGCTGTCACAGAGTACGAGTTTTCCGACCCCTAATCTATAGAGCATTTCAATAGTTGGACTCCCTGTTCCAGAAGCACCTACAATACCTATAGTTAGTTTAGCCAGCAAGTCTGTAGTAGCTTTACCAAAAGTTTGTGTATTTCTTGCTGTATATGTTGGAAGTTCAAGAGATGTATGATTATCATGAAAATTGAAGCTTATGTCACCATCAACAGTAACCGTAAGTGCAATATTGTTAACTTCACCATCTTCAAATAAAACCTTTCCTTTTATAATATTATCTGACGTTAAAATCGCGTATGCACCTATTAACTTGTGTGAATGATTTTTAGCTGATATTTTTAGCAGTTCAACAAGCGGTTCATCATTCTCATATATTAAAGGATTAGTTACTAGTATTAATGGGATTTGTTCAGTCTTACATATTTTATTTGTTATCTTATATATTAGTGACTCATCATTCTCACTGACAGATAGGTTTTCAAACATATCAATAGATAAATGCTTAGCGATTGATAATGAGTAATTTCTAGAAGTCATATCAATACATTCTCCGACACCGCATGAAATTATTATTACCTCGTTTTTCTTTGATTTTAGTTCAGAATGCAGGTCAGATCTTTGCTGACCTGTCATTCTGAGTTTAATATTATTAATCATATACTTCCTCCTATCTCTTTGAGAATTCTCTTAGTAACCACTCATTGATAAGTGATAGGTGAGAAGATATATCATCCAACCCAGGTCGCCAAGGATTAGATGGAGTTCTATGTCTAGACCATCTTTGATAAGATTGTCCTAATATATTTTGCTGAACTTGCGTTGCTCCTATAGGCTTATTATCCACTCTTGATAATGGGGGGAAAAAGTAAGCCATATCTAATTGATTAGTAGGGTAGCCGTTAGGAATACTAATGGCTATTGAAGCCGTGCTAACATTATAACCATCTGGTATGGGATAATTCTCTAGAATCATCCATCTATAGCGGCCATCATTTCTGGTATGAAATCTGTACTCCAAATTTCTTAGAAATTCCATATCATCTTCAGGTAAGTTGAAGTCAAATTGAATTTGTGTATTATTCATTTTAGCCCTCCGTTTGATCAAGAGGCAATGTCATAAATCTTTCAATGCCTTTTGTGAGTAGACAGACCATTTCATCTAATTCAATTTTTTTTGTTGATCCACCACGTAGTTTTTGATCTATTCTATAATTTGTAATAGGTTGTTTTCCAGTTAACTCCAACAGTCCTCTACCAGAAATAGATTCACTTTTTACGTCATACTTTATTTTGTCAATTCTTATCTTGTATGATTTCGCTCTAGGTGGTTTTTTATCTTGTTTAGCATACACTTCAATTTCAACTTGTTCTAGTATTTCATCTTGCTCTAATTCATTATTAAATTTTTCTTTATTCATTTGTTTCTCCTTATCTCATTATATGTTTGTAACAAACGATTATGTTACCACGACAATTTAAAGTTCAATAACTTCTTAAGTTGTATTTAACATGATTCGACCTCCTTTGGTTATTTAGGTCGAAATAATGAGACAAGTGACTTATCACATCTTGTTAATAAAATGTAGATGTGATATAACTATAAGTGAAGATTGCAAGTTTTTACTTGTCGGGCTGGAAACGTACGGGAATACGTAACCAGTCTTTTTCATTATCTCGTATATAAAACTCATTGAGTTTCCTAGTATTATTGTTACTACTGGGTATTATTGTATTGACAATTGGTAGTTAGCTAGAAAATCTGACACGATATTTTTTCTGATATAGCATGATGTTTCATCAGATAACAATTTTCCTACAAGAAGGATAAAATCCTGTTGATTTATCAGATCATTCTCAAAAGCACATCCAATAATTCCTAGTGATCCAACATTATCTATAGATAGAATTTGACAGGCTTTTCTTATAGGTCCGTCATTACTACTACAATAACAATTAAATTCTTTAGAAATTGAAACTGCAATTTTATCACAATCTGATAATCTTTTAAACTTTTGCTCAGAAGTTAATTTTGCATATGTTTCAAGTGCCTCCACAGTTGTCATTATATTAATATCAAAACGATAATGCTTCAAAGCTTCTTTGATAATCTCATCAATTTCTCTATCATAAATGATTTTGGGGATACCAACGTGATCAAAAACTTCAAACAGTAAATCCAGCTGACCAATTTCAAAAAAATCAATCAAGATATTATTGTCAATTATTGCGGATGTCTTAAATAAGTTCTTCGAAATTCCCAAGTGAATCACCCCAATTCTTAACTAGATGTCTTGATTCGATTGTGCTAATTTCAAGTATTTCTGAAATTTTATTTACACTTATTTCATCCTCTAAATACAAGTTTCTCAAAATACCCACCAATTTCTCATTCTTGAATATAACACTTTCTTTATCTAATGGTTGATGTTCGATTTTCTTAGTACCAGATTGGTTTATCTCTTTCCAGAAATTTCTATACTTCTCATCCGAAATCATTTTATATTTGTGCAAGGAAATGTAAAGAGCTTGCAGACTTACTTTAAAATAGTTCTTCATTTCATTTAGTTTTACTTTACCATTGCGTTCAGATATATACTTCTGAACTAAATCTCTTGGTAAGAGGAAATAACCAGCAAAAGTATCAACAACTTTTTCTTTTATATTGCCTCGGGTTTTTTCATAAAACGGATCATGTTCAATACTCATATATTCATTTTTGTGAAAAATAAGATGTCCTAATTCGTGAATCAAAGAAAAAATCTGTCGCTCCTCTGAAATAGTGTGTAGTGTATTAACAAAGATAAAACTTCCTGATTCTTCTGAGTAAGAAGATGCACCAAATAAATTTTCATTGTCTAATTGATAGGATAATATATTAAGACCAATGTTTGATAAGCAAGTATAATAGTTAATTGGGATGGAACTTTCAATTCCAAATAAACGACGCTGCTCATATGCAATTTTCTCAATAGCCAACTCATTCTCAACTGATAACTTGTTATCCACTATGTTGATACTATATGTTGGTGGTATATATTTTGCATCTGTATCTCCAACAAGATCAATGTACTCTTCAATTTTTGATTGCATATAGTTACAATCAATAGTTTGGAGATTTGCACTAGGTTTATCAGCACGAAACATAAGACTAAATTCACTATGGTTTTCTGTGAAAAAGTAATCAAAATTTTTATGGAAATAATCAGAAATCAAATAGAGCTTTTCGCTATCAATAGCTTGTTTACCATTTACATACTTTGACATAGTGGGATGACTTACATTGATCACCTCTGCCATTCTTCTCATTGACATATTTTCGCGCTCCATTAGCACCTTTATATTTTCCCCGATAATTTTCATGATACTCATAAAAACACTCCCTTCCTAATTTCATTTTACCACAAGGCTTTAAAAAATACAACTAAGTGGTAAGAAAATTTACCATCCGTCTTTTGATAATCTAATTTCCTCCAAAAGGATGTATAATTACAGATCTTTGCTTGTTGTATACATTTTGTACAAGTTGAATATAATTGAGATGCTCTAACATCAAAAAAACCTTTAAAGCTAACACTTTAAAGGTCCATTCTATTTAATTACACTTTTGTTCCATCCTCCATAATAAAGTTAGATTCAAATTCACAACCTAGAGCTTTTGCAATTTCCTTTAAGTCTTCTTCCTTAAAATTATTTCTGGATAATTTATTAGATAAGTTTTGAATTGAAATATTCAATCGATCAGCTAATTCAGAATATGTTATGCCCAAACGATCACAAATTATTTTTATTTTTTCACTTGTTGATAAGATCAAAATACTCACCTCCATATCTATTATACACATTTTTATAGATATTTTAATTTTAAAATGAATAATTACATAAAAAAGTGTAGAATTAGGTTTACTGATTACACTAAAAACGGTATAATTAAACTATAAAGTGTAATTGGTAAAAGGAGGACATATGAATAGATACATTTTTTATGATAAAGAGAATCTACATGATAATGGTTTAGTGGGTTTAGAGTATTTAACTACAAAGGATACCTTGATTATTTTTTATAGTGATAAAGTTAAGTCATTATTAATAACAACCTATCAAAAATTAAAAGAATCTAAGGCAAATGTGATATTTATTAGAACTACATCAGAAGGTCAAAATGCTTTGGACTTTCAATTGACTTGTTTACTTGGTGTGTATATAGAAAAATATCAGGCTGGTGAGTTTTCAATTGTCAGTAAGGATAAAGGTTTTAGATTCACCTTGAATTTCTGCAAAGAATATCTGTCGAATGATAACATATCGTTCGATCAATATTCGTCTATAAAAGAAATCGTGTATGAAGATAAACTAACAAACGTAAAACAATTAAAGAATGCCTAGTAAGTAAGAGGGGATAATATGAAAAAAAATCATGTGAACGATTTTCTAAAAGCTGTAAGGATTAAAACAAAGTATTTATTGTTGGATGGCAATAATCCTAGATTTTTTACTTTGGAAGGAGAAAGAATATCATCAAAGGATATGAATAAGAAGGAAATACAGCTAAAAGCCCAAACTGAAATGGAGAAGTATGCCATTAAGCAACTAGCTGATTCCATAAAAGTAACAGGTTTTCATAGTGTAGATAGAGTTGTAATCGTAAGGGCTTATCCTGGCTCAGACTATTATGTTGTAGTAGAAGGTAATAGACGATTTGCGGCTATCCTAAAGATATTGTTTGAAAGTGAGGAAGGACTTGCTATAGATGAATCAGTCTTAGAGTCGATTAAAGAAATTGATGCTTTGATAATCGACACTGAAGATGCCTATTATGATACAACTATCAATAAACAATTGATGATTCAAGCAATGAGACATATATCTGGCATAAAACCTTGGTCACCAATCGCTCAAGCTAGAGCCATGCTGAATTTAGTGGAGATAGATGGTAAAACGCCTTCTGAAGCAGCTAAAGCTGTAGGTATGGGTACTACAACTGCAAATCTGCGAAGGCGAGCTTTAATGGCTTTCAATAACATGCTCAGAGAAGAGGATATTGTCTTACCAGATAACAAGAATAGACTCGAAGAATACTTTTCTTATTTCGAAGAATTGTACAAGGATAAAAATCTGAGAAGTTATTATTTATGGAGCGATGAAAAAAAGAGATATACAAATACTAAAGAGCTGAACACCTTCTATAGATGGATAGGATTAATGGATGAAAATTTGGATGTTAGGATGATTCCTAAAGCGTTAGATATTAGACTGCTCTGGAAAGTAATGAATCATGAGGAGGCATATAGAGCTTTTAAAGATGGTCTTGATATTAATAAAGCGTATGCTATTGTACTACGAGATAATAGCGACTATAAAATAAATTACACGAATCAGTTAAAGAAGATCAACAAACAACTTGAAGCTTTACCAAGTGTTTATATTAAAAGTATTTCTGATGAAGATTATAAAGTACTTCTTAACATTTATTCGATTATCAAAAATCATCTTGGAGGTGTTTGTGACTGTGCTGTTTGATTTCGTCGTTAAGGAATTAGAAAAAAGTAAGAGACCAATCTATCTTGAATCTACGATAACAAAGTACATTTTAGAAATGGAAAACATAAATCAAGACAGTGCTGAGTTTGACGACAAGTTCATTAGATATATAAGAAATGTGCGTACTAAAATAAAATCAGTGAACAAAAGAATTGTTGATGAAGGATGGAAATATGAAGCAATTAATTTCATTTTAAATGATGAATCAGCTATTAGAAAAGGTTCAAACTTTTCGTTGCTTCAAGCTACAACAAAACAGCTACATGAAAACCCCAATATGTTTGCAGATAGAATCGGATACCAATTACTTAAGTATTACAAGTGTAAGAATAATGATATTCATGTTACATCTAATACATCGGATGGTGGTATAGACTTTTGGGGTTCATACAAAATAATCCATGATGGACTTGAATTAAGTGAAGACATTCTGATTGTAGGACAGGTAAAAAAATATAACCACTTTGTTGGTGTAAAAGAAATAAGAGAATTTATTGGAGCTGTAAATGTTGCAAAAGAAAGTAAATATTTTGGAGATGAACTCAATATAAATAATACTCATATTTTACTTTTTGTAACAACCGGTGAATTAAGTAAGTGTGCAACTCAAGCTGCTAAGTCCTACAAAATAAAAGTCATTTCTAAAAGACATTTAAAAAAATTAAGGTTAATTTAGTTGTACTGTATTTGGTATATCTTGTAATAGTTTTGCAAAAATCCAGTAGAGGGCAGGATAAGGCGTGTTACAAACACGCTACATATGTCTGGCAAAGCCAGGCAATTCAACGGTTTGGTGTGTGACTCACTTTTGACTTCACCTGAATAAAAGCGACTCACTTCACTTGTTCGACGAATGAAACCGTTGAAAATGCTATGTTGTTGGTACAAATAAGTGTGTTACAACTGTAAAAAAGTGAGTCACTTTGTAACACAGTAAAAAAAATAGAATATGATAAATGACTTGCTTTGTGTTACAAATAATTGCTCTTTTATTTGATTAAATAAAAAAAATCAAGAAGAAAACTTCTTGATTATCGTTACTCATAGCTGGGTGATTGAACTTATACCCAGCTCCCATCACCGAAGTGACACACATCATACCCATATATATTATAACATTTTTTATTAGTTTCTAAAACTGGAAAAATTTCAATGCTGATTTTGTCACTTCTAACTTGTACTTTGTGTATCCATGCTAAAAACATATTGATGTGCAAGAAATTTATACGCATATTGTACGTATACTATACGCATAAGCACAAAGGAGGAAATTCATTTATACGCATATTGTACGTATACTATACGCATAAGCGCAATGGAGAAAATTCATTTATACGCACATTGTACGTACATTATACGCATAGTATACGCATAAAAATCTAATAGATCCGTCATAAAAAAATAAATTAATTATTTCCAAAAGTTTGGTTTACGCTGTTAGGTCAAATCAGTATAATATATAAAATTAGAAATATTCATACTAACAGACAGAAAGGAAATAATATGATTTACAGAACGTACAACACAGAAGACAAATTCTATTTTTTAAAAATGCCATCAGCATTTGTTATCGATGAGGACTTAAGAGAAATGTCTTTAGAGGCAAAATATCTATTCATTATTTTATTAGAACAGTCAAAACGATCAAGAAATATGAACTGGATAGATGATGAAGGCAGATTTTACATTGTAAGAACAACAACGTTAGTTCAAAAGGACTTAGACTGTTCATACAAAAAAGCTATCAAAGCATTAGAGACTTTAGAAGCATATGGATTGATTATTCGTTCAAAAACTGCAAAATATTCTAATAATAGGATATATGTTAGTGACATAACTAAGCTCCTAAAAGCCAAAGAAGAATTAATTGATAGAAAAGGCGTTTATACACAAACCGAAATAGAAAAAAGCAGCATAAATGGAAAAAGTGATGTTGTCAAAAAGGCAGAATCTTATTGCCAAAATGATAACTTTAGCTTGTCAAAAAGCGACTTAGTACAAGAAAGTAGAATTCCAGATATTTATTCTAATCAATCTATCAAAAATAATTTAAGTAATAGTGAAATTCTAGAAACTATAGAGTTGATTAAGTTAAATACTGATTATTATACATTGTGTGACTGGTATGGTGATGGAATTATAGAATCAATATTTAATGTCATAAAAAGTACATTGTCCTCTTCATATAAAGATTTCATACTAGATGGATCAGTAGTAACTTTTTTAAAATTGAAAGAACGTTTTATGATACTTAAAGAAAAACACATTCGATACATTCATGAATGTTTCATTGAAAAAAAAGAAGTTATCATGAATCCTAAAGCCTATATGTTAACTATGATATATCAATCGACTGATACCTTTGATACATACTATGCAAACAAAGTTAATGCAGAACAAGGGGTGTAAGATGAATAACAAATGTATTTATACACCAAAAGAAGTATCTGAGATATTAGGAATTGGGATAACCAAAATCTATGAGTTGTTGCAGCAAGACCGCATACCTAATATGAGAATTGATAGAAAGTATTTGATATCTAAAGATGCTTTAGAAAAAGCATTTAACATAACGATTAATTAAAGGAGGTCATTTGAAAGGTTCAATAATAAAACGAGGGAAAACATATTCTTTCGTAGTTGATATTGGTGTTCGACCTGATGGCAAAAGAAATCAGAAATGGCATAGTGGCTATCCTACCAAGAAAGAAGCAAAGAAGGCTCAATTGGAAATTCTGAATAAGTTGATGTATGGTACATACATTAATCCAGAGAATACGACTGTATCGGAATATCTATTAAGTTGGCTTGAAGACTATGTTAAACAGAACCTGAAGGAAACAACCTATACTGGCTATAAGAATTATGTTGAAAAACATATCATCGTGGCTTTAGGTAATATAAAACTTCAGAAGTTGAAAGCACTTCAGATACAAAGTTTTTATACTGAGCTCTTAAAAACTGGTAGGACAGATGGAAAAGGTGGATTAGCACCAAAGACAGTCTTACAAATACATCGTATTTTATCTAAAGCATTGGATAGAGCATACAAACTAAAGATGGTCGAAACAAAGGAAACTGATTATGTTGAACCACCAAGAAAGAAGAAGTACAAAGCTACAATATTAGATTTTAGCAACATTAATAAATTACTAGAAGCATTTATAGATACTGATATCTATATTGCTGTATTACTTGCTTTAAACCTTGGCCTGAGACGAGGAGAAGTCTTAGGTCTAAGGTGGAGTGATATCGACTTTGATAGAAAAGTACTCACTATCAGCCAAACGTTGGTTTCTACAGAACGTGGACCAAGGTTCTCAGATCCAAAATCTGATGATAGTTGCAGAACATTATTGATCTCTGATGAACTAATATCAGTATTAACTGAAGTCAAAAGATACCAAGAGAAGTTTATAGCTATTTATAAAGATACATACTCAAATGAGAATCTAGTTTGTTGTAAAAAGGATGGTTCTTATATACATCCAGGTCGATTCAGTCATAAGTTTTCTGATGGTTTAAAGCAGCATAATTTGCCTCATATGAGATTTCATGATTTGCGTTATCACAACCTTTATAAAATCCAAACCTTTATCACAAGAAGCAGCAATAGCTCGATCGTTGTTAAAAAAGGTTTGGATATTTTTATCTCTCCATTTCAAATACGCCACAGAAGTCAGATAAGTTACTGTTATTATTCTTCCACTTCTTACTTAATTTTTTTTCGCTTTCACTTTCAAGAGTAGCTAAAGCTTTTGCTTCTTGTTCGATGGTGATATCTAAATAAACCATCGTTGTTTGAAGTTGTTTATGTCCAAGGAGAAATGATATTTGAACGATGTTCATACCATCCTCAAGCCAGTGTGATGCTTTTGCGTGCCTTAATTGATGAGCGTGTAAATCAAGAGGTACTTCTTTGCAAAATTCGTGTGCATTCTTTGCATGAATTTTTATTCGTTTACTCATCGCCGTTTGACTTAGTTTGCCATGAACTCCAATATTTCTTGAATAGAAAACATAAGCTTCTGTATCATTTGTTTGCAAATGAAATTCCTCCATGTATTTCTTTAAATGAACAACAGCTTTTGGGAGTAAATATAAAGTTCTTATTTTATTTCCTTTACCAATAATTGTTATGTATGGCTTAGGTACATCAAGAAATAGGAATTTAACCTTCAAAGATAATATTTCATCTATCCTTGCTGCTGTACTATATATTAAAATTATGAATACTAAATCTCTTCTTCCTGTTTTAGTCTTTTGATTAGGTACTGAAAGTAAAGCTTTCACACCATTTTTACTCATACCTATCACAGGTTTTCTAACTTCTTTTTTCCGTTTTATTCTTAGGGCCTCTTCATACAGATATAGTAAAGAAACTTCTCTACTTCCAAGATATTTCAGAAACGCCCTCATAGATGCCAAGCGGTTATTACAAGTTCCTGGACAACATTTACGCTTCTCCATTAGCCAAATAAGCCATTCTTCGATAATAATTTGATTAAAACAATCACTTCTAAGATTAACTGAATTAATTTCTTTTTCTGTTTCCAAAAATCCAATATAGAGACTTAATGTGTATTTATAGGAACGTAGAGTATGTGGACTACAACTTTTTTGAGAGGGGATATAATTATTCAAGAACAGATTTATGTGTCGTGCTATTTGCAAAGCCTCACTATTAATTCTTTTCATCATACACCTCTGGTAGAATGTCATTGTAGTCACTACCTGTATTGTCTTCCATAATCTTTGATAATCTCGGTACCAAGGAATAATAATATTTTGTGCTCTCAATGTTACTATGACCCATGCTTTTACTCAAGTAGAGCAGCTTATCATTAAATCCGAAACCTTCATTGATCCAACTATTGATATTTGTTGTTGCATAGTGATGCCTGAGTTCGTATGCAGTTGCGTACGATGAATTATATTTATCCCAAAGTGACCTAAAATTCTTTTGAACCCAATTTCTTGTATGATATGAATCGTTTCTAGCAGGAAAGAAATATGTTCTTTGGGGATGTAGTTTAGTTATTGCTTGATCATAAACTTGCAGAAGCTTTACCATAGAGTCATGTAAAACTACAAAGTGTTGAGAATGTCCTTTTGAATAGCGGACATTAATTACACCTTCTTTTAAATTTACATCTTCAACTCTTAAAAATCGAGCCTCAGTAGTTCTCAAACCGCTACTGTAGAGTAATCTAAAATACACAGGAATTGTCGCTCTTCTTGATAACACTGGTGGGTTACGGGGACTATCAGGTAAGTTATCACAAGAATAAAAGAAGTTAGCGAGTTCGTCATCTTTGAATGCATGAGGAAGATAAACTCTTGCTTCTTTTTTTGGTATTATAGGTTCAATGCAATCGGTTAAGTCCCGATTACTTAAGTAACGTATAAAACTTATTACAACATATATCCTTGATCTACAAGAATTGTTGGTTTCAGTTGGTCGTTTTTGACACCATGTATCAATCATTTCTTGAGATAGTCCTGTTGCAATAGGATAATGATGTTTACAATATCGATCAAACAAAATAAGATTAGGTTCATAAGACGATTCATTCCAATGTTCTGACACCTTTTGAAATAAAATATATGACTTTATTTGATCAGAAAAACAAGAAATAAATTTATTCGTTTAGGAATACCTCCCTAATCACTGGAAATTTTTCTATACTCAACGAACAATCTTTTAAATGCACAAAATCAGCACTCAAATAAGGACTTAAAGAGTTTGGTGATATATGACCAAGGGTTTTACTTATAACAGGTTGAGGTACGTCATTTTCCAAAAGAGAAGTCGCCAGAAAATGTCTAAATATATGAAAACCTCTTCTATCATTCTTATGAGTTCTTACATTAGAGATATTCATAATTCGTGATGCAATGGTACCTATACTTTCATTTTTCAGACGATTAAATGGTCTGTTCTGTGAAAGAAAAATATATAAATTATCTAGTTTCGGCCGCTCAGATACTAAGTAATCATAAATCGCATTTCCTACAACCGCTAACAGTGGTAACTCTAAAGAAACATGAGTTTTAGCCTGTACTATTTTAATTAAATCATGTTCCCAATCAATAGAACTAAGAGTCATACTCGCAACATCACAACCACGTAATCCCGTGTGTAAAATTAATAAACCTATTGCTTTATCTCTTAAGCTAAGTTGACTGTCCTTATTATTTAAAGTATTTCTAATTTGATTAAATTCTTCAGTAGTTAAATATTGAATTGTTTTTCTATGTTCTCTTAACATTGGTAAGTAGGCTAAAATTTCAGAACAAACTTGTGAATGATGATTCATGCATGCTTTAAAAACTGCGGTTATATTTTTCCTATAAGAACATCCTCTTAATAACTCACCACTAGCTGATATAAAAAAAGCTAAGACTGCCTCCTCTGTAACATCGTTGAGTTTTTTTATGCCTTGATTTTGAATAGACAATAGAAACGCACTGGCATTTTGAGATTCATGGTGAATAGTAGTAGATTTTTTTTCGGTCAGATTTTCTATTTCACAGTAAAGATCAATAAATGATTTATATTCATCGTTTAATGAATGATAAGAATCTCTTGGGACTAACATATTTCTAGATTGTCCATCTGGAAACTTACCATTAAGATCAAATTGTTCTATCGCTCCAATTATAGATCTTTTGTGACGCAGATAATGATAGGAATCAGATTTTAACTTATACTCATGATAAATATCCTTGTAACATGTCCAACTCATAGAGTTTTCACTTCTTAGAATATTATTAATTTCTGACTTAAATTTTACGATATAACTTGATGAGTAATGTTCTGCTTCTAGATAGGTAATTAATTTTGAATAGTTGGTTCTTAAATTATCTAAGTTCATTGTGTGCCTCCTTTTATTAGTTAAGAAAAGGATACACACATAAAAAAAATCCAAACCTTTTTCTCTGAGAACAGCTTAAATTCAAGCTTTCAAATAGAAGGTTTGGATTATATAAAGGTTGTGATAACGAAGATTATCCAAACGTTTGGATAATGCTCGCCACACAAATGCAACATTGATGTTAAAAGCAAACGTACCAGCAAAAATAGCTTCACAGAGATTGGGTCATTCATCAATTGGAATTACAATGGATTTATATTCTCAGGTAATTAATGAGATGCAGGAAAATGCTGTTTCTAGTCTCGATTCAATAATATATAAAAAGAGTAAATGATTAACCTCCTAATGAAATAGGAGGTTAATCTTGTGTTTGGTCGTTATTCGTTTAATATACTGGATAATTACTTTGTAGTACATGTATAATATAATTAACAATGATTTCTTGTAAAGAATATAAAGATAAGATCAATCATATTTGTATATTCTTATTGTTTAAAAAAGAATAAACATGATGGAGGAATAATATGAACAATGGACATCAGTTTGTAGGCGAAGTGATAAAGAAAGAATACCGTATCCCAAAATACCAAAGGGGTTATCGATGGACTGAAGATAATGTTACAAAGTTATTAGAAGATATATATGAAGATAGACTATATAAACACAATCAAGATGATATCTTAGATGAAAATACTGCATACAATGTTTTTTATCCTATAACATTTGATATGCCTGAGGATAAGCCGATATTTAGTATACCAAAGTCTCCTTATTGTATTCAGCCATTAGTATTGGTTAAGGCAAAAAATGAGGATTATTATGATGTCATTGATGGTCAACAACGATTGACAACAATAGCAATTATACGAGCAGCACTGAATAACATTGAAAACTACACCAAAGAACAAACAAAAATCTTCTATGAATCAAGAAAAACAAGTGGAAGATTTCTTGAGTATCTAGATAATAATCAAAATAAACCTGTAGGAGAAAACATTGACTATGCATATATGCAGCAAGCATTTGCAGTATCACAGGAATACTTCAACTGCCTCTTAGGTGGAAACAAATTTGAGGATTCGGTAAGAAATAAGTATGCAAAATACCTTGATGATGTACTTTGCAAAAATACTCAATTTATTTGGTATCAAGTAAATGGTGAGAATCCGCAAAAAGTATTTGCTAATTTTAATACTGGTAAAATTGAGTTAACAAATGCTGAATTAATCAAGGCTCTTTTTATGAACCCATCTAACTATGACACCACCAATATAAAAGATAAACAAATTGTAATATCAGAAAAATGGGATGAGATAGAGAATAAACTTCATGAACCTGATTTCTGGGCTTTTGTTCCGCATCCAAATCAATATGAAGTGAATCATAGACAATATAGCACTAGAATAGATATTTTATTTGATTTTCTTGTGATGGATATATGGCTTGATGATAATCTGAGCAAGAGTGTTAATGATTATATCATCTATCGTAATGGTAAATCGTCTGATAAATATATTTTCAATGAGATTGAAACATGGATTATGAATGAATTAAGTCATTGTTCGGATCAAGATGAGGTTATGGACAAATGTTGGAGAAGAATTGGTAAAATATTTTCAGGTTTAAAAGAACTATATAGTGGAGATAATAATATCTATAATATGACGGGACTTTATATAAATCTATGTAATAGAAGAACAGAAAACGTCGATGAGTTTGAGGTAAACAACAATAGTACATATTTGAATGTATATTATCATTTAAACAAAGTTCTGAATGAACCAAGAAACCTGAGAGTGTGTAGGATAAAAGAACTAATTAAGAGAAAAGTATTTAATACGAGCAAATCTGTTGAGGAAGTAATTAAGGGGATTAAATACAATGAGGGAATTACATCAGATATTATAAAAATACTTTTAGTATATAATATTGCATTACTTTCAACTTCTAAAGGTACAGGTGAAAGATTTAATTTTTTAGCTAATGCAAGTAACAAATGGGAAAGAGAGCACATATTTGCTTCAAATGTAAAGTTAGAAGCTTCTGATGAAGAATTTAAAATTGCTTTGAAAATGCTCTCTGGTGATGATTACATCAATTATGTTAGGTACTTGTTCGATATAGATCAACCAATTAACTTTAGATATGAGGGGATTGAATTTGTATTAGATACCTCAAAGATAGGTGATATTGATACAGCTGTTATAGACAATTTTATAAATGCTAACCTTGTCTATGACGGTAACAGTAAATTTCAGATGCTTGCTCGAGCACTTAGTATGCAAAAGAGGGCTCGAGATATAAACAATTGCTACGAAAATTTAAGTGATATTGATTATATCTTGGATGAGCGAGACGATTTAAGGGAAATGTTGGCATATAGGTATTTAAATAATTTTGAGGGGCGTTTTCATTTTTATGAAAACATTGACTTTGTACTAAGCAAAGACTTTAAAACAACAATAGAGTTGGCATCTTCTTCTGACATAGTGTTTAAATCATACGAGTACACTTACAACTTCAGAGATTATAATAAGGATGATTGGAAGAACTGGCTTCTGACTATGAATGAAGATGATGATAAATCTAATTACGTGGATTTATCTGAGAAAATTAGAAGTAGCTATCAAAGTAGACTAGAAAGTATATTATATAGAAAATCAGATGACAAGACACAATTGAATGATAGAAATTCTATTTTTGATAAAAACAGTTCATTCATATACGCTGCTCTAAAGTTAAATAGAATTACCTTGTCAAATAAGATAGAAAAATTCTTTGAGGATGAATTTAAACGATTGTTAAAAGACAACCATATGGGAAATATGACGTTGCTTACAGGTAATAAGAAACGAAATGGTGTTGATTTGGATAGAAACAGTAGAGGTCAAAACCAATCAGTTGGCGATAAACCCTATAGTAAAAAGAAGCAAATGGTTTATGATTTTTATAAAAAGGGGCAATTTGTGCCAATCGGAACTTTGTTTGTTTTTACAGATTTATATACAAAAGGTATTAGAGCTGCAAACTTATGGTTACCTAATAGCAGAATGAAGTATCTTAAGGACGTAGTTTCTACAATACAGGATTTCGTTGGGGAATAAGGAGATGACTAGTGGCAGAAAACATTAAAACTTTGATAGGGCTTCTTAATGAGCATGAAGTACGTATTCCAATAATACAAAGAGACTATGCACAGGGAAGAGAAAACGAAAAATCAAATGAAGTAAGAAAAAACCTTTTAAGAGACATTAAAAATTGTCTAAGCGATAGAAATCAATACATTGATTTTAACTTTGTATATGGCACATTATCTGACGGAGTATTCTATCCAGTAGATGGACAACAACGTTTAACCACCTTATATCTCCTGCATTGGTTTTTAGCATGTAATTGTAATAGACATGATGACTTTAAAAGGCTGAAAATATTCAGCTATATGACTAGAAATTCAGCAACCGAGTTTTTTAAGTTGTTGAGAGGTGCTAATAATCAATTGAAGGAGCTTGTAAGAAACAGCAATAAACTAAAGAAGGATATTGGGAACCAAGCGTGGTTTCAAGCTGAGTGGGCTCATGATCCAACTGTTGATGCTGCTTTAACCTTACTGGATGATTTATCAAAAGACAGTGACTTTAGAATCAATTCAGAAAGTTATTATAATAGACTAGAAGGTGGCGCTGTAGAGTTTACACATATTATCGAAAAAGGAGACCGTGCAGAACTAAAAGCTGCCAAGAGTTACATCAGAATGAATGCTCGTGGGAAATCTCTAGAGCCTTTCGAGAACCTTAAGGCAATGCTTGATAGCATAGATGATATTCTGAAAAAGTTTGACAAGTTTACAAATATTGTGAGTAAATATGATGGTACATATATTGATCCCTTGTATAATCAATGCAATGGGCAGAACCTTTTAAAGAAAACTGAAGATATCAATAAAAAAAGTCTAAATTGCCTGAAGAATATATATAACTTAAACTGTCAGTTAGCAAATAAGAACTCTATTTCTGGTGAAGCTAGTTTTATAAATGAAATGCATGAGTATAGCCAAAAAACACTTAATGATGAGGAAAAAGTTTTCTTTTTTAACTTCTTCAATATGACTATATCTGTCTTTGATTATTTTGTAGAAGAACCACATGATGAGTTAATTAAGACTATTTTTGAATCAAGAGAAGACTTTGATGTAAATGAAAATAGACCTCTTGTAGCTACTGTTTTATATATTTATTATCGTAAGGAGTCTAGTATAAATAAAGAAATCATTGAGAAATATAAGTACGTTTTGGAGAATTTAAAGTATGAAGAATGGTCAAGAGACTATCTTAAAAGTATTAACAGTTTAACAAAATCTGTTTCAAAGCACGATGATGTTTTTTGCTATTTCAACTGCACATCTGTTGTTGATATTCAAGATATTTGTGTAGCGAGTTTAGAAGATATTTGTGTTCGTATAAAAGAACAGAAGATAAAAGTAGATATTATAAAAGAAGAGAATAAGAAATGGGACTTCTTCAAAAAAATCGAACTTAAAACCTATGAACGAAAAATACAGTATTTGCTGTACATATCCGGATACTGGATTGGGAAGGGTAGTTTTGAGAAACTAGAAGAATTTATGGGAATTTCATATAAGTATTTTTTAGTTGTTTCAAATGACTTGATGTGGCGAAAAAATTATGCGATTGCATCATATCTTAATCATAATGGTAGTCTACTTACTGAAACTGAGATAAATAAGAATTGTGGTAGTCGACATATATGGTATAACAGTTACTATTATTGGACAGATGCTGATGAAAAATCATTAAATCAGTTAAAACCTGAATTAGAAATCATAAAAAAAGCATATGAATACAATGATAAAATCTCTGAGTTTAGAAGATTATTAAATACTTCTGTATATGACTTGTGTTGGCTGAGATATGCAGTTAAATTCGATCACAAACCTTTGTTGGACAAGGAGTTGGAATGGGATTCAAATCATCAAATTGTTAGACTGAAACACCTAAAACATAGATATGATGTTTATATAATGCATATCGAGTTTAAAAAGCGATATTATTTTAAAGAATTAACAGAAACTGCACAATCAGATTTTGTCTTTGAAATAGGCGTAACATACGAAACCACTGATAAGAATATATCTTTTAAAAACTATAATTTTAGAAGGTATATTATGAGATTAAACGTTCCTGTAGTAATTACTAAGATTCATGAGAATTACAAGTTTAAGGATTACTGCTTGCACAACTATGACGAGGATTTATCAGTATATACTGTTTATGAAGTTAAAAGTCCTTATATACTCGAGCAGAAAACTTACAACATATATAACGAAATCCAAAAGCAACTTTCAACTTTAAAAGCTGAGCAATTAGCGCTAAATTTATTAAGTAAAGATGATTATTTGGAAATCAAAGAAAGAGGAAGAATAGATTGGAGACAAAATGGTCGTAAAACTTCATGGAACAAAACGTCCATAAAAGTTCCTTACCTAGGTACTACTTTGACAAAAAGAATCTCCTTAACAGAGAGATAAGTATTTCGAAACTGATATTATTGAATATATTTTTTCATATTGTGATGTGGTGTTTCTTCTTCAAGTTATACGTATTATTAAGTTTATGCATTTAGAAGTGTGATGATATGTTAGCACTTTGTTAGCAAATCATACAAAAAATAAAACAGCGACTTTCAAGAAAACTCTTGAAGGTCGCTGTTTACATGGTGCCGAAAGCGGGACTTGAACCCGCACGCCCCAAAGGGCTCTGGATTTTGAGTCCAGCGCGTCTGCCAGTTCCACCATTTCGGCAAGCAGATTGTTCTTAAGACAAGACTTATAATACCATATTTCAAAAGACATTACAATAAAAATAAGAGATTATAAGTCATAAATATTGTTTTAATTTTATTGAGAGTCAACTTTTAGTAATCCATAAATAATTATTTTAAAAATTATAGGGTATATCAAGTTCATCTAATAGATTTGACGTAAACTTCTGCTTTATTTTATGATAATAATTTGCAAGGTGATGTTAGAAAAACTATTAGGGCAGTTTATAAAACTTAACAATAAAAGTATGAATAAATTACCAATAAGTGATACAATATTTGTGTGGAGGTATGTATTATGTATACAATTAAAAATGATAAGCTTCAGGTGGTAGTGAAATCTTTTGGAGCAGAATTAAATAGCATCAAGAAAACAGACTCAGATCATGAGTATTTATGGCAGGGAGATCCTGCATATTGGAAAAGACAGGCACCTATATTGTTTCCAATAGTAGGACGATTATTAGAGGATACATTTACATATTCGGATAATTCTTATCATATGACACAACATGGATTTGCTAGAGACTCAGAATTTACTTGTGTAGAGTTTTCTACTGACAGTGTTTTATTTAAATTGGTTTCATCTGACTTGTCTTTAAATAAGTATCCCTTTACATTTGAATTGTATTTGGGGTATGAATTAATTGCTGATCATATAAAAGTAACTTATAAAGTCGTTAATACGGATTCTAAGGTAATGCCGTTTTCAATTGGAGCTCATCCAGCGTTTAACTGGAATAAGTCCTTAGAAGCGAATTTTAGCTTCTCTGAGAAGGTTGTTTCAAGTTGTTTGGTAAGTTCTAAAGGTATTATTGAGGGACCTGAGGTTTCTTTAAAAGAAACACCTTTAACGGAGGCGTTATTTCATAACGATGCATTGATTTATAAAGGATTGGAGTCTACGATATTTAGAAATGGTGAGATAGGAATCGAAATGAACTTCGATGGATTTCCTTATGTAGGCTTATGGTCGTTGCCTAGTGGTGCTCCTTTTGTCTGCATTGAACCGTGGTATGGTATTGGAGATTGTCAAGATCATGATCAGAACATTTTAAATAAAGAAGGTATGATTTCATTGAACATTGGAGAAGTGTTTGAAGCATTTTATACTATAAAGCCAATTTAATTAATAATCTTAGCTTTAGTTTTAATAGAGTGGGTATAAAAATAGTGGAGGCGATTTTATGCATACTAAAAAGAAATTAAGTCATGCGCTTAAAAATGCAAAAAAAATTCCGATAGATGATCAAACGAAAATTATTATGTTTTCTGATATTCATAGAGGAGATAACAGTTTGAGTGATGACTTTGCTCATAATCAAACACTGTATCGTTATGCACTTGAACACTATTACAAAGAAGGTTTTACTTACATTGAATTGGGTGATGGTGATGAATTATGGGAACATAAACACTTTAGGCATATCAGATATGCCCACAGTGATATTTTCCTGTTGTTGAAAAAATTTTATGATGATCATAGATTTGAAATGATCTATGGCAATCACAATATGGAGTTTAAATATCGATCTAGTGTTAAACGTAACCTGTATCAATATAAAGATGAATTTACCGATACGATAGAACCTTTGTTTCCGGGTATTAAAGTACTTGAAAGCATCGTTTTAGAACATGAGAGCAAGGATATCCTCTTAATACACGGTCATCAAGGAGATTTTACAAATGACCAATTATGGATGGGAAACAGATTCTTTCTAAGGTATTTCTGGCGCTTTATGCATATAGTAGGATTTAGAAATCCTGCCAGTCCAGCAAAAAATATTCATCATAGACATACACTAGAAAAAAGATATTCCAAGTGGATTCGTGAAAATAATCAAATGCTTATCATGGGGCATACCCATAGACCTAAGTTTTCTGAAATAGGAGAGTTACCATATTTTAATACCGGGACATGTGTTCATCCGAGAAACATTACCGGTATAGAAATTTGTGAGGATAAAATTCAAATGGTTGAGTGGAAAATTGGTATTTGTGATGATGGTGTTTTACAAGTACAACGTCGTGTGTCACGTGGTCCAAGATTATTATCAGATATTTAAGTAGATTTTGAATCTACTTATTTTTTTGTGGTATAATTATTTTGACAAAAAGGTGGGCGTATGATTAAATCAAAAACTTTAAGAACTATATTTAGACCAATAATAGGCGTTTGTTTACTAATCATAATTGCATTGGTTTTTTTGACATTGAGTACTTTAAACGAAGAACTTGAAATTGAACTGGGTAGAGCGGAACACTTTATGAGCCTCTTGCAAGCAGATGTTTGGATGAATATTGATGATTTTAGATCATCGTTATACGAGTTTAATGAAATAGTGCCTATGGATAAAATACTTTTTGAAATGGAAATGACCAATGGAGATCATGACCTCTTTATGAAGAAGTCAAAATATTTAATGAAGAATCAAGAAGTTATTGGTGTGAGTTTAACAGACTTGGTTGATAACACCTCTATCGTATCTGCTAATACAAATCAAACCTTTGATAACTATGATTTAAAAGAAGAGATGATAAGATGGGAAGAAGATAACAAAGGAAACTATAGATTAAAAAGCATTCGCGTTAACAAGACCAATTATTTGATGATAGAAATTCCACTTGAAGTGCAGGGTGATTATAACGACTATGGGTTGGGTTTAATCGTTGATTATAAGTCGCTAGTGTCTGAATCATATATTACATCAGAGTATGATGTTCACTTTATCGGTGAGAATGGAGAAGCATTACGACTCAGTGAAGATTATAAAATCGTAAATCAACTCCAAAACATATACGGATCTGAAGTATTTAATCCGTCTGGACGTTATGAAAGATCAAAAGATTATTTATCGATTGATGATTTTCATTATGTCAATCAGCATATTGTACTTTCAGAACAGGTAAATAATCTCAATATCGTATTAACAAAAGCATATAATAAGTTTAATATCGACAGTTTATTGGTAGGATTTACCATCAAAATCATCATATTTGCTATTTTGATGATTGCTGTTATTGCGACTGTTATCTATTCGAGTCAGAAAACCAAGACATGGATAAGCTCAGAAAAGCAGTTTTTAAATGATGTTATTGTAATGGATAAAATGCAAATATCTGAGGTTAATAAAGAACTGAAGTTTTATAAGGATTATCTCTTGGAGTCTATATTGCCAATTTTAATTATTGATAAGGAATCTTATAGGATAATCAATGTAAATAGAGCTGCAATTGACTATTATGAGTATTCAGAAGATGAGTTGACAGATATGTTTATTACAGAAATATGCAAATGGGATAATGACGTTGTATCTAATCATTTAACCGTTGAACATACCACTCGTACAGGAAAAAAAGAACAACGAGCTGTCAGATTGCAAGATGGCGTGTTTAATGATTCTGAACTAATTATTCTGATGGTCATAGCAGATCAGGAATTATCAATGAACACTGATCAGATAAAAATGGAAATGTTCCATGAAATAAGAAGTCCATTGCAAGGCGCTTTTGGGGCAGTAGAATTAATTGAAAAAGCAACTAGCAATTATGGAGAGTACACCAATATCATCAAACGGTCCTTAAGTAATGTTTTGATGATGACCAATAATGTCTTGGCGCATGGTAAATTGTCAAGTCAGCACTCTAAGGTTTATGAATCGGAGTTTGATTTGGTTCAATTAATCGATGAGGTTATTACAACGATTGTTTACCAAGATAAACAATATAACCTTATTGCAGGTCATGTGAAAGAAAACATTGATGACATTATAATACCTTTAAACAGTTATATAATGACATCAGACGCCATAAAACTTCGTCAAATTCTTATTAACTTGATGAGTAATGCTTCAAAATATACTCATGATGGTATGGTCAATTTAAATGTTGATATCAAACGAAAAGAGACTGTCGATGTACTAGTATTTAGAATATCTGATACTGGTGCTGGTTTAACTAAAGAAGAAATTGATCATATCTATGACGATTATATGACTTATAGTGATAATGTTAAGGTGACCAGTACAGGAATAGGTTTAGGTATTACTAAGAAATATGTTAAGATGTTGGGTTCAGAATTACATATCTCAAGTGAAAAAGGTATTGGTACGACTTTTAGTTTTTCACTCCAAGTAAAAGGTACAAGTACATCTGGTGTACCCAGTAAAGATCAAAAGTCTGTATTAATAGTAGATGATGATGAGATTAGTTGTGATTATTTAACACATCTTTTAGAAAAAGAGATGAATTGTTATGTTAAAACATTGACCAATGAAACAACCTTATTTACAGAACTAAATCACAATCATTATGATTGTTTGATAATTGATCAAAATCTGAATCACTTCAATGGTATCGATATGATCAAGCTGATTAAAAGCAGTATCAATAAACGTTTGGTTGAAATGCCTGTTATCTTAATTACAGCATCACGAACCAAACACGAGTTCAAAAAATTATCTGAGTCAAACTTGGATGAAATCATCTTAAAACCATTTGAAAATGATGAAGTAATTAATGCGCTGAAAGAGATCTTTAATAAAGATGATAAATTAAAACATACTGCTTGTAAGTTTGTTAATGAAGAAATTGTTGATAAAAAAATAATGTGCGAAACCTATGATTCTGTAGGGAAAGAAATTTTTATTGAACTTGTAAGCAAATTTCAAATGAATTCTAGAGAAGAACTAAAACAGATAAATAAGTTACTGGAAGTTGGAAATTTTGATAGTATATCGGGTGTTTTACATCGACTAAAAGGCAGCATGTCGTACTTTGCTCCGATTAAGTGTAAGGAACTGATTCTTATCTTAGAAGGTCTTGCACTTAATAGAAGTATAGCTTTCAGATCTACTTTGGATGAGTATGAAGTGGTACATGAAGAACTATTAAGAGAATTGCAGATAATTTGTAGGAATATATAAAAAGGATGTCGCTGATGACTAATGTCACCAACTTAAGATAACTGTATAATTTAATGGTTATGTAGTATGAAGAAATTTATATTATGTAGCCTTTTT
>JAEIOD010000051.1 GCA_016342415.1 Clostridiales bacterium | reverse complement strand
CAGTGCATGGTAGAACTTATGAATGGAAAGATAAATAACAACAAAGGAAAGAAGCGGTCATTGACCGCATTTTTTATTATTTTTTAAGCTCTTTTATGTTAGAATATAATCGTAGCTAAGGAGGCACAATGAAAAAGATAATAGCAATACTACTGATTCTGATGATGGCATCAGGAGCGACTATAGCAGATGATGGTCATCAACAAGAGGACATTGAAAGAAGTTTCGAAAAGGGACTTGTTCTAAGTATAGAAGAAGAAGAATCAGAACATAGTTTTATCAGCAAGATTCAACATGTAGAAGTTAAGATGCTTACTGGGGAATTTAAAGGTGAAATTGTGATGATTGAAAATGTCATTTCAGATTCCTATGTTATGGATATTGATGTACAAGTAGATCAAAAAGTACTTGTTTCAGTAGAAAAATATGAAGATGGTACAGTTGAGTTTTACATAACCAGTGAAGTCAGGGATCATTATATTCTGTATATGCTGATTATATTTGTTGTTGCACTGTTGATTGTAGGCAAGTTCCAGGGGATTAAAACTATTTTTACATTAGGCGTGACATTCTTCTTTATTTTCATGGTCGAATTACCGCTTCTAATGCGAGGTTATAATGCGGTTTTGGTAACGGTTGTCGTAGCCATTTTTATAACCATCATAACTGTTACAGTGATTTCCGGACTGACTAAAAAGAGTCTGGCAGCAATTATAGGTACCACCATTGGTGTTGTTGTAGCAGGTGGTATGGCTATATTTGTGAGTAATCAAGTAAAATTAACCGGTCTTAGTATGGATGAAGCTGTGATGCTTCTTTCGATACAAGGTGAAACCATTAATTTTCAGTATTTACTATTTGCAGCGATTCTGTTAGGCGCATTAGGCGCTATTATGGATGTTGCTATGTCGATAGCCTCATCCATTGATGAAGTTCATAATGTTAATTCAGCCCTATCGTTTAAAGAACTATTTGATTCAGGTATGCGTGTGGGTAGAGATATTATGGGTACCATGGCCAATACGCTTATTTTAGCCTATACAGGTAGTTCGTTGCCCTTGTTGTTATTGTTCATGTCAGCAAATGATTCTTTAACTAGATTGGTAAATTTAGATATTATTGCAACTGAAGTCATCAGATCATTAGCCGGTAGTATAGGTCTTGTTATAACCATACCAGTGACTGCGATACTCTCAGTAACTTTGATAAAAGATCATCGATTTAACAAGTAATGTTTAACAAGTAAGTTATTAACCAGCAGATTTTCTGCTGGTTTTTTATTGACATTTAATGTAAAAAATATATCGATATGGTATAATTTGTAAAAAGGAGATTCTATGAAAAGATCAGCAACCCTATTTGCAGTTATCGGTTATTTATTAATTATTACAATATTAAAAGAGTTAATCGTTCTTAGTGTTATGATTTTTATTGTTGGCTTTTATTGGACACAGGAGCACTATAGAAAACTATATATCATCTTGATGCTATTGATCATACTTTCAGTTTTAAGTTTTGCATCAGATTATAGTGATTATGATGCTTTAGAAAGTCATATGATAACCAGTGGACTGATTAAATCATATGGTGTAGATTATCAGTTAATTATTGATAAACAAACTAAAGTACTCATAAAAAAAGAAGGTGAGATTGAAATTGAACAGGGCTATTATCACGTTGAATACGAGAAGAATGCATTCTTTTATCAGAATCCCAATACATTTAATTATAAAAACTATCTGCATTCAAAGGGATTTTCAGATGTTGTAAAGCAAACAGAGATTTCCTATAAACTAATCAAATCAATGAAACGATTCAATAATACTTTTTTCGACAGTTTTATAAGTAGGCTGAGCCAGACAAAACATTATGCTTATTATAAAGGTATTCTCTTCAATGATAAAAGTAATATAGATAAAGAAGTATTAGAAATGTTTCAAGACAATGGGAGTTCCCATGTGCTTGCCATATCAGGACTTCATATTGGATTGATATTCGGTTTTTTCTATAGTGTGTTAAAAGTCTTCAACAAACGTTTTAGACGACTCGCTGCCTGTTTTTTTGTCGTTATGTATGTCTTGGCCATTAATATGCCCATCTCATCTGTGAGAGCACTCTTAATGATTCTACTGAGTGTTGCAGCCATATATCAGAACAGAAAGTATGATTTGCTTCAAACTCTGGGATTCATTGGCTATTCATTAATGTTATTTAACCCATATATTATTTATCATACGGGTTTTCAATATTCTTTTGTGGCAGTACTTATTATTGAAGTCTGTTATCAAAGTTTTTTTAGAAGTATAAATAGTTATTTTATGCAACTGTTGTTGTTATCAGTTGTTATCCAAATTGGTATGATGCCTTTGGTTTCGTACCACAACAATCAAATTCATCTACTCAGTTTTATAGCCAATATACCTACAGTATTGCTAATTGGTGTTGTGCTTAATGGATTGCTGTTAAGTTTTATGATACCGAGTATGACATTGCTTCATTGGATAGACTTTGTATTTGATGTAATCCTATCTATTAATCGGTGGGTGTATGGATTGGACCGGTTTATACTGGAGTTGCCTTCACCACCTTTTGCTATTGTTGTCTTATTGTATATGTTGCTGTTTTTATTTCGTGAAAAGAAGCATCGAAAATATTTGCTGGTGACAGCGGTTTCTGTGATACTCTGCTGGTGCGCTTATTTCTCTTTAGTCATTGAAGTGTATTTTCTGGATATAGGTCAAGGTGACTGCATTTTGATTAAAAGGGGTTTTACAACTATTTTAATAGATGGGGGCTTAGAAACGGATACGGATCATCTAAGGGGAGTGCTTTATAAACAGGGCATAACATCCATAGACTATTTAATAGTCTCACATAGCCATTCAGACCATATAGGAGGCTTGTTGGACATTAAAGACATGACAAGAGAGTGTCAATTGTTTTACAAGACCCCAAACGAGTTGGAACCTGCTTTTAATTCATTGTCTTATAAAGAAAAGATTGCCATAGATCGGTTAAGTTCTTATAATCTTAAATGGCTGTCATTTGATTTTATTCATTACCCAAGTTTTAATGAGTTAAATAATGCGTCATTAGTTGCTTATGTCACCTTGTACGAAAGTACCTTGCTACTAACTGGCGATATAGAATCTGATGTGGAAGATATGATTATAGATCAACTGTATGAAGTGGATATTCTAAAAGTGCCACATCATGGTTCTAAAACATCCTCTACTGAAATGTTTGTTCAAAATGTGTCTCCTGAAGTTGCTGTTATCTGTGTCGGTAAAAATAACTACGGACACCCACATCAGGAAATTGTAGATCGGTACGAACAGACTGATTCGTCGGTTTTTAAAACCCAAAACGGATGTGTAAAAGTCTATATTTTTCCCTTTGATAATTACTTCGTTAAGGCCTTTAATTAATGTTTTAATGTACCTTGATTTGTAGTATCATAGTATGTATGAAAAGGAAGGGTGACACATGGGATTTGAAACATTTGATAAAGATATAAAGAATGGCCTTAAACCTCTTTATTTATTTTATGGACAAGAACGTTATTTAATTGATCAGTTTATTGATAAGATGATTGAGGTTTATGTACCAGATAGTTATAGAGATTTTAATTTAGTAACTTTTGATGGTGAAAAAGCAACCGTAGATGAAATTATAGATGCTTGTGAAACAGTACCATTTTTTAATGATAATAAAATTATACTTGTGAAGAACGCAACGTTCTTTAGAAATAAGAAACCGAATTTAACACCAGGTGGAGAAGAACGACTGTTGGAATACTTCAAAACACCGTTGGAGTCAACCAAATTATTCTTTATTTCCAATCAAGCCATTGATAAAAGAAAAAAAATTACAAAGGCCATTCAAAAAGAAGGACGCCTCATTGATTTTGGAAAACTCAATCAAGATATTTTCTTGAAGTGGGTACATAAAAAAATTAGACAATATGGCAAGGATATTGAAAGAAGTACCTTGAATTACTTAAAGGATAGGATGGCTTATCTGGGCAAACATGATTCAAAGACACTCTTGGACGTTGATAATGAACTTCGAATGATATGCAGCTCATTGATTAATAGACAACATGTTGAAAAAGAGGATATTGATAAATTTGTTAAAAAGCCTTTAGATGCTGATATTTTTATGATGGTGGACGCTGTTGGTCAGAAGAAAGCTGAAAAAGCCATATTGATCATGCATGAACTTCTAACAAGAGGTGAACCAATACAAGTTATATTTACGATGATTTGTAGACAGTTTAGATTATTAAAGAAAATCAAAATGCTGACAACAGAAGGATACAATCAAGCGACTATAAGTAAACTATTGGGTGTACATCCGTATGCCGTTAAGAATATAAGCAGTCAATTACACAAGTTTGATGATAAGGTTCTTACTGATATCTTGGTAAAATGTTCAAATATTGATTACAAGATGAAAAGTACAGCCATAGATCCAGTGCTTGCAATTGAAGCGTTGATCATTGAATGTAGTATAACAATATAAATAAACCTTCATACTCAAAAAGGGTGTGGAGGTTTTGTATTGCTCTAAACAAGGAGAATTGATTTGATTGTATAATATATTAATAACTGTTAGGTTTTTTTAGCTAGAAATCGTATGATTTTGTTCATGAGAGGTTATATCGAAGTGTTTGAAACACACCTTGAAGGGTTTTTAATGGATAAACATAAAAAAAGCGTACCGATAGGTACGCTTAACTTACGTTATAAAAATAAACACGGTTTGGGGAATTTGACGGTTTACGCGTTTAATTTTTTAGCTAATCTAGAAACTTTTCTAGCAGCAGCATTCTTGTGAAGAATGTTTTTTGAAGCAGCTTTGTCGATCGCTTTTTCGCAAGCTTTGAATCTTTCAACAGCTAATTCTCTATCGCCAGCTTCTAAAGCTTCAAGGAATCTTTTTTCAGTAGTCTTAACTATTGATTTTCTGATTCTGTTGTTAGCAGTTTTCTTAGCGATTGTTTTAGTTCTTTTCTTTGCAGACTTAATGTTTGCCACAGTGTCACCCCCTCTTTACGTGATTAACAAAAGTATAATATCATTTTTTCGCATCTAATGCAAGTATTATAATTGATTTTTATGAAGATTTATATTATTATTGTAAAGTACTAATGAAAGACTCAATTAATCAGCTAACTAAGTTAGTTGTATTTTTTTATATATGATGGAGGAAAACATGTCATTAGAAAGACAGAGCAAAATAAGGAACTTTTGTATCATTGCCCATATAGATCATGGGAAATCAACATTAGCAGATCGATTGATTCAAAATACTGGTGCCTTAAGTGAAAGAGAAATGAAAAGCCAGATATTGGATACGATGGAGCTTGAAAGAGAACGTGGTATAACAATCAAACTACAAACTACAAAATTAGTTTATACAGCAAAAGACGGAGAAACTTATACACTTAACTTAATTGATACACCAGGTCACGTCGATTTTACGTATGAAGTATCAAGAAGTTTGGCAGCCTGCGAAGGTGCAATATTGGTAGTTGATGCGGCACAAGGTGTAGAAGCTCAAACACTTGCCAATGTTTATTTAGCAGATGAACAAGGATTAGAGCTTTTGCCGGTATTGAACAAGATTGACCTGCCAAGTGCAAGACCAGAAGAAATAAAAGCTGAAATTGAAGATCTAGTAGGTATTGTTGCAGATCATGCACCGATGATATCTGCAAAGAATAACATCAATATCGGTGAAGTGTTAGAACACATTGTTACGGAGCTTCCAGCGCCAAGAGGTGATGAAAATGCACCACTAAAAGCTTTGATATTTGATTCTGAGTATGATCAATATAAAGGTGCAATTGCCTTTACTCGTATTTTTGATGGAACAGTTAAAAAAGGCGATGAAATTATGATGATGTCTTCTGGTCAAAAAATGGAAGTTGTTGAAGTCGGCATTTGTGTACCGAACCAAATAGCTGTAAAAGAGTTGAAAGCTGGTGATGTTGGTTATATCACAGCTAGTATCAAAAACGTACGAGATTGCCAAGTAGGTGATACAATTACTTTGGCGAACAATCCGACGCCAGAAGCCTTACCGGGCTATAAGGAAGCAACCTCGATGGTATACTGTGGTATATATCCAGCAGAAGGTGAAAGCTTCGAATTAATCAGAGACGCTTTGGAAAAACTGAAGTTAAATGATGCAGCATTATCATTTGAGCCGGAGACCTCTTTGGCATTAGGATTTGGTTTTAGATGTGGTTTCTTGGGTTTACTTCATATGGAGATTATTCAACAGAGATTATTCCGTGAATTTGATTTAGATATTATTACAACAGCACCAGGTGTTATCTATAGAGTCACTAAGACTAATGGTACGGTTGAATTTATCCAAAATCCAGCCAACTTACCACCACAAACTGAAATTCAGTTGATGGAAGAACCAATTGTAAAAGCCGATATTATAGTACCGAATGAGTTTGTCGGTAATGTTATGGAGTTGTGTCAAGACCGTCGCGGTACGATGTTAACGATGGATTACATTGATACAAGAAGAGTTATTTTACATTATGACTTGCCATTGAATGAGGTAATTTATGATTTCTTTGATGCTTTAAAATCTAAGACAAAAGGATATGGTTCTTTAGATTATGATTTCAAAGAGTACTTACCATCTGATTTAGTTAAAATGGATGTTCTATTAAATAAAGAGATGATCGATGCATTCTCATTAATCGTACATGCTACTAAAGCTGAATCAAGAGGTCGTCAGATCTGTGCTAAATTACGTGAAGTAATTCCAAGACACATGTTTGCAATTCCTATTCAAGCGGCAATTGGAAACAAAGTAATCGCTAGAGAAACCATTAAAGCCATGCGTAAAGATGTACTTGCAAAATGTTATGGTGGTGATATTTCTCGTAAGAAGAAACTACTAGAAAAACAAAAAGAAGGTAAGAAGAAGATGAGATCTTTAGGATCAGTTGATGTTCCTCAAGAAGCATTCTTAGCTGTTTTAAAATTTGATGATAAGTAAAGAAGCCGCTTTTGCGGCTTTTTGATATAGGTGTTAGTATGAAAAAAATTAGTTTGTATCTACATATACCATTCTGCGTCAGAAAATGCGGGTATTGTGATTTCATTTCTTTTGAATACAATTCAAAGGAAGTGGAACACTATTTAAACAACCTGATTAAAGAAATAAAGTATTACGGCGAACATTACTCACAAAAGATACATACCGTCTTTATTGGTGGTGGTACACCGAGTTTGTTAACAGGCAATCAAATGCAGAATTTGATGGCTGCTGTTAATCAAGCTTTTGATTTGTCCGAATGTGTAGAAGTAAGTATGGAATCAAATCCTGGAACACTTTCATTAGAAAAGTTATTGGCTTATAAAGATGCCGGAATCAACCGAATGAGTATGGGTGTACAAACCCTTAATAACGATACCTTAAAATCGTTAGATAGAATTCATGATGTTGAGATGGTTTATGATTCGGTAGCATCAATGAAAGCAGCGGGTCTTACAAATTTTAATATGGATTTGATGTTCGGTTTGCCAGGACAGTCGTTAGAACAACTAGAAGAAACGGTTGATAAGATGGTTGAACTGAATCCAATGCACATTTCGGCTTATAGTTTGAAATATGAAGAGGGTACTGAATTTTATAAGAAGTTAGAAAATGGAGACCTTGAAGTCTTTGAAGATGACCTGGACAGAGAGATGTACCATTTGATAATAAAGAAACTGGAAAATGCAGGGTATCAACAATATGAAATATCCAACTTTTCGAAAGCGGGCTTTGAATGCCAACATAATCTTGTATATTGGGAAAAGAAACCTTACTTAGGTTTGGGTATTGGTGCACATAGTTATATGGATAAGAAACGGTTCTATAATGTTACAACATTAAATGATTATGATGAGTTAATAAAAAAAGAATGTCATTCCGTAATGGGTATAGATGAGATTGATCCTGAAGATGATTTGTTTGAAAGTATCATACTAAGTCTTAGACTCAATAAAGGTCTTGATATAAATAAAATTAATGACTTGTATGAAATAGACTTTCTAAGAGCATTTAAAGATGAGATTGAAAGATTGTTAAAAGATGAATTGATTGAGCTCAATAACAATGTGATGACTTTAACACCTTTAGGTAGAGATTTATCAAATCAAGTTTTTGTGGCTTTTTTGAATTAAATAAAATGGATATTGAAATATAAATAATCTATGTTATTATGGAACAAATGGAGGTTTTATGTTTATATTTGGACTTGGAAAACGTAGTTATAAAGTGCTAGGAGAGACAAAACCACATAAATGTGTGAGTTGTACCCATGAAAGACCTTTTAAATACGTAGAAGAAAAAAGATGGTTTACATTCTTCTTCATACCGATATTCACTTATAAGAAAAGAGAATTGATTGTATGTCAAGTATGTGGCGCTGGTGTTGAAGCAACCAAAGAGATATCATATATGGAAATTGATGCACCAATGGAAGAAAAGAGCAAACGTGAATCTATATTAAGATCAATTAAAGAAAAATTCGATCGTGGAGAAATATCACAAAACGAATATATAAGAATGGTCAATGTTTTAAAATTTGAATCACAACATACACTTTAGCACTCTGGATACCGGAGTGCTAATTTTTTATTTAATTTTTATAAAATCCCTTGACATCAATGTTCTATGAGTGTATATTTGTTGTAGAAATTGATTTAGCACTCGTAAATGTTGAGTGCTAATAGAGAAAGGAGCTGCTATGGTAGATGATCGAAAACTTAAAATCCTAAGAGTTATAATTGACGATTTTATCAGAACAGCACAACCTGTAGGATCAAGAACCCTTGCAAAAAAATATGGTCTTGGCATTTCATCGGCTACGATAAGAAATGAAATGGCAGATTTAGAGGATTTAGGTCTTTTGACTCAACCTCATACATCAGCAGGACGTGTACCTTCAGAAGATGGCTACAGATTATATGTGGATAGCTTGATGCAAAATCGAAAGCTAGACATACAACAAAAAGATTTGATTAGAAAACTTCTGTTACACCGAGTGATTGAAATTGATGACGTGATTAAACAGACGTCAGCAATCATGGCTGATATGACAGGGCTGGTTTCATTGGTTTCCTTACCTCAATTTAAAAAGAGTAAACTTGAGAACATGAAACTAATAAGGGTAACAGATTCTAAAGTGATGCTTATATTGGTTTCAAGCTCTGGTATTGTGAAAAATCTAACTCTGGCGATGAGTGATATCAATCAAAGAGTTCTAGATATGATCTCAGATACATTGCTTCAAAAATTACATGGAACACCAATCGAAGATATAACACCAAAAGCAGTTCACAATATAAAAAAAGAACTGGCAGAATACGCAGATCTGATTGAATATCTAGTTCCGTTACTGAGAGATACACTAAGAGAAATCGATGATGTAGATGTACAGTTAGACGGTGTTAACAATATATTCAATTATGCAGAATATCAAGATGTTCTTAAAGTTAGAAATCTGTATGAAAAAATAACAAGTAAAAAATTCCAAAGTTTGGTGATTAATACAAGACCTTTATCGGAGGAAGTTTCAATCGGTATCGGTAAGAATAATCAGATTGATGATTTATCGGAATGTAGTATTATTTCGGCAACATACAAATTTAATGGCAAACAAGCTGGTACACTGTGTTTCATTGGTCCGACAAGAATGGACTATTCATTGGCAGTATCGGTTATGGGATATATAAAAGAAACACTGGAAGGTATTTTTTCAGGAATATATTTATAAGTGAGGGATCATAATGGCTAAAAAGAAGAATGTTTCAGAAGACATTAAAGAAGAAGTGCTTGAAACTGAAGAGACAACCGAAGAAACAACAGAAGAGATAATTGAAGAAGCGGTTGAAGCTGAAGAAGTTACTGAATCACCTGAGTTTTCTGAAGTTGACAAGTTGAAGAATGAATGCGCAGAGATCAATGACAAATTCATTAGATTACAAGCAGAATTCTTAAACTTCAAGAAAAGAACAGAAAAGGAAAAATCAAATTTATATAAGTTTGCAAACGAGAAGTTATTTGTAGATTTATTACCACTTATGGACAACATGGAAAGAGCGCTTGCCTCTACCGAAAATGGTTCAGATGGTATTATTGATGGCTTAAAAATGATTAAGAAAAGCTTAGATGAGTTATTCATTAAAAACGATGTGCATCCTATAGAAGCAATCGGTCAGGAATTTGATCCAGAGCTTCATCACGCAGTGATGAGTGATGAGAGTGATGATCATGAAGCCGAACATGTAATAGAAGAATTTCAAAAAGGGTATAAATTAAACGATAAAGTGATTAGACATTCGATGGTTAAGGTATCGAAATAAGAGGAGGAAATTAAAATGGCTAAAGTTATAGGTATTGACTTAGGAACAACAAACTCATGTGTATCGGTATTAGAGGGTGGCGAGCCAACAATCATCCCAAATGCAGAAGGAAATAGAACGACTCCATCAATCGTAGCATTTACTAAGAGCGGCGAGAGATTAGTTGGTGAAACGGCTAAAAGACAAGCAATCACAAATCCAGACAGAACAATTGCTTCTATTAAAAGAGAAATGGGAAGAAATTTCCCTACAGAAATCGATGGTAGAAACTATTCTCCTCAAGAGATTTCAGCTATGATTCTTGGAAAATTAAAAGCAGACGCTGAAAGTTATTTGGGTGAAAAAGTTACAGAAGCAGTAATTACTGTTCCAGCTTACTTTACAGATGCTCAAAGACAAGCAACTAAAGATGCTGGTAGAATAGCTGGTTTAGAAGTAAAGAGAATTGTAAATGAGCCAACTGCAGCATCATTATCTTATGGTTTAGACAAAACAGAACAACACCAAAAGATTTTAGTATTTGACCTTGGTGGTGGTACATTTGATGTTTCAATCTTAGAGATTGGTGATGGTGTATTTGAAGTACTTGCAACAAACGGAGACAATCACCTTGGTGGTGACGACTTCGATAAAGTTCTTATGGACTTTATGGCTGAACAATTCAAAGCTGAACATGGTATTGATTTAAGAGCTGACAAAATGAGTAAACAAAGATTAAAAGAAGCTGCTGAAAAAGCTAAGAAAGAATTATCTTCTACACAAACAACTAATGTAAACTTACCATTTATTACTGCAAGTGCAGCTGGTCCTTTACATTTAGATATGGATATTACAAGAGCTAAATTTGATCAATTATCATCAAAGTTAGTTGATAAAACTCAAGAACCTACTAGAAAAGCGATTAAAGATGCTGGTATCAGTGCTAGTGAATTATCACAAGTTATCTTAGTTGGTGGTTCTACAAGAATTCCAGCGGTACAGGAATCAGTTAAAAAGATTACTGGTAAAGATGCTCATAAAGGTATTAATCCGGATGAGTGTGTTGCTGTAGGTGCTGCGATTCAAGCGGGAGTATTATCAGGTGAAGTAAAAGATTTATTACTTCTTGATGTAACGCCACTATCGTTAGGTATCGAAACATTAGGTTCGGTATTTACAAAATTAATTGAAAGAAATACAACTATTCCGACTAAGAAGAGTCAAGTATTCTCAACTGCTGCAGACAATCAACCTGCCGTAGATGTACATGTTCTTCAAGGTGAAAGACAAATGGCTACTGATAACACAACTCTTGGTAGATTCCAATTAGATGGTATTCCACCAGCAAGAAGAGGTGTGCCACAAATTGAAGTAACATTTGATATTGATGCTAACGGTATTGTTCATGTATCAGCAAAAGATTTAGGAACTGGTAAAGAGCAACATATCACTTTAACCGCTTCTACTCACTTATCTGAAGAAGAAATTGAAGCAAAAGTTCAAGAAGCTGAGAAATTTGCTGAAGAAGACGCTAAGAAAAAAGAATTGATTGAAGCTAAGAATCAAGGTGATTCTATGGTTTATGAGTTGGAAAAGACTTTAGAAGAACAAAAGGAAAAAATTACAGAAGATGAAAAAGCTGCTGTAGATCCAAAAATCGAAGCGTTAAAAGAAGCATTAAAAACTGATGATGTAGAAGCTATTAGAAAAGCAACTGAGGAATTAACAACTGCATTCCAACCTATCGCTCAAAAGATGTATTCACAAGAGCAAGCTTCGCAAGCACAAGGACAAGCTGGTCCTGAGCAAGCTGCTGGTGAAGAAGTAGTTGATGCTGACTACGAAGTAGTAGACGAAGAGTAATAGTTAGACTAATAAAGAAAACTCACAGGTGTCTTCGGACGCCTTGTGGTGTTTGTGATGATAGAAAGGCGGTTGTGCAGTGAGTGACAAACGAGATTATTATGAAACTCTCGGTGTAGAAAAAGGGGTTTCAGAACAGGATCTTAAAAAAGCTTATAGAAAAATGGCGATGAAGTATCACCCTGATAGAAACGCTGAGAATAAAGAAGCTGAAGAAAAGTTTAAAGAAGTAAACGAAGCGTATGAAGTGTTAAGTGACACTGAGAAGAGAAATCTATATGATCAATTTGGTCATGCAGGAGTCAACCAAAATCAAGGCGGCTTTGGTGGCGGTGGTTTTGAAGGCTTTGGTGGTTTTGAAGATATTTTTAGTGATTTCTTTGGTGGTGGTTTCTCATCAGGTAGAAGATCTAATGGACCGAGACGTGGTGGCGACATTAGAGTGGATATTACTTTAACGTTTGAAGAAGCTGCTTTTGGTGTTCAAAAAGAAATAGAATTTTTAAGAACTGAAGACTGTCATACTTGTGGTGGTGAAGGCGCTGAACCAGGTACAGGTACTTCGACATGCCCAGATTGTAACGGACAAGGTCAAGTAAGATACGCTCAAAGAAGTTTATTTGGTGAAACAATTCAAGTTAAAGAGTGTGATAGATGTCATGGTAAAGGTAAAGTGTATGATACACCATGTCATACATGTAAAGGTCATGGAAAAATTCGAAAAAAGAAGAAAATGACAATAGAGATACCTGCCGGTGTGGATAGTGGTTCTGTATTATCTCTAAGAGGTGAAGGACAACTTGGTGCCAAAGGTGGTCCTAGAGGCGATGTTAAAGTCGTGATGAGAGTTAAAGATCATAATCTGTTTGTACGTGATGGCAACCATGTAATGTATGAACTTCATATTACATTTGCTCAAGCAACTTTAGGCGCTGAAGTTATAGTGCCAACGCTTGAAGGTAAAGTTAAGTACAAAATCACTCCTGGCACACAAAGTGGTACAATGTTTAGATTGAAAGGTAAAGGAATTCCTGTACTGAATGGTTATGGAAAAGGCGATCAATATGTTAAAGTAATTGTTGATGTACCATCTAGACTGACAGATGAACAAAAGGAAAGATTAATTGAATATGCGGTATCTACTGGTGAAAAGGATGAATTCAGTTCTAAACCAAAAGGATTTTTCAATAAAGTAAAAGATGCATTATCATAAGAACTCGAAAGAGTTCTTTTTTATGTTTAAACACTATTAGATAAGTTACAAGGGATTAATTTTAGTGATGCTTTTTACATATTAAGAAGTTATAAAGATTATGAAATCTATTGAATAATTCACTAAAATGGTTTAGAATATGTTTCGTACCCGATTATTTCGCATACGAAATATGTTTATGCGAAATATCGTAGTGTGAAATGTAATTAGAGATGAGGTGAAATAATGATCGATGCAACAACTCAAAATCTACAGATACTCACAAATTTTAAATTTATACAGCATGCGTTCAAAAAAAGAATTCATGGTCACTTTAAGGATTTGGAATTAACTGCTCCGCAGGGGATGTTAATGTTTACGGTACATTCAAAAGGATCAATGAAAATTAGTGAAATCAGTAAAATCATGGGTTTGTCCAATAGCACAGTATCAGGTATTGTTGATCGTTTAGAAGCGCAAGGTTACGTTAATAGAATAAGATCTGAAGAAGATAGGCGTGTTGTGAATGTTCATGTAACTGATGAAATGAGTAAAAAACTGATGTCTCATGAAGATATGTATGAAAACTTGATGCAAGATGCACTTAAAAATGCAACTAAAGATGAAATGAATCAAATAGAATTGGGATTACAAATTCTAAGTGACTTATTAAGAAGAGAACAAGAGGAGAAAAAGGATGTTTAAACTACTTAAGTATTTAAGACCTTTTACACTGCTGCTGATCATAGCTATTGTGCTTTTATATGGGCAAGCGATGGCAGATCTTGCATTACCGGATTATATGTCCGATATTGTTAATGTAGGTATACAGCAAGGTGGAAATGAGAATGCATTACCAGAGGTTATGCGTGCATCAGATTTTGAAAAGGTAGATTTGTTTTTATCAAATGAATCCATAGAACAGATACATAATGCGTATAGTGACGTTGAAGCAGGTTCAAAGACCTATGATGAAATATTAGAAATTTATCCGAATTTAGATGAAACTTTTTATACCTTAAATGAATTATCGGAAGAAGATACTGCTCTTATAGAGGTTTCTATGTCAAAAGCACTCCTTGCGGTTGTGGGCATTGAACACGCGATGGCAGTAGAAGACCAGCCGATAGAAATGAATGGACAAATAATACCAGCAGGTACAGATATATTTACGATGTTAAAGATGATGCCTGAAGAAAGTCGTCTAGAGTTGATAGCGACAAGTAATGAGCAGTTTATTGCAATGGGTGATGCCATGCTTGTTCAAGCAGGTGCAAACTCAACATTGATGCTTTATGAAGACATGGGTGTTGATCTAGATAAAGTAAGAAGTGATTATATCATGAAAACTGGATTAATTATGTTAGGCATTACTTTATTAGGTGCGATGGCATCGATTGCCGTCGGTTTTATTGCTGCTAGAATCGCAGCTGGATTAGGTCGTAATCTAAGAGAAAAACTTTTTGATAAAGTGAGCAATTTTTCTAACAGTGAGTTTGATCAATTTTCTACAGCTACTTTGATTACACGTAGTACAAATGATGTCATGCAAGTACAAAACTTAATGGTTATCATGATTAGAATGGTATTCTATGCGCCGATATTAGGCCTTGGTGGTGTTTTAAAAGCATTAGAGAGTAATAGTTCTATGTCGTGGATAATCGCCTTAGCAGTTGGGCTATTGATTCTGGTAATTGCAATAGTGTTTACTATAGCTATGCCAAAGTTTAAAATTGTTCAAAAACTAGTAGATAAAGTGAATATGGTTATGCGTGAAAACTTAACAGGTATGATGGTTATTAGAGCGTTTAACACACAAAGCTTTGAAGAAGATAGATTTGACCATGCCAATAAACATTTAACTGATACAAATCTATTTGTTAATCGATTGATGGTATTTCTAATGCCGTTTATGATGTTCATCATGAATGCAGTAACCATTTTAATTGTTTGGGTAGGTGCTAAGGAAATAGCTGCTGCCAATATGCAAGTCGGTGATATGATGGCATTTATGCAGTATGCGATTCAAATCATCATGGCATTTCTAATGATGTCAATGATGTTTATATTGATACCAAGAGCATCAGTAGCAGCGGGTCGTATTGTCGAAGTATTAAATACAGAATCAAAAATTGTAGATCCTAAAGAACCTAAGAAATTTAGCGATAAAGTTAAAGGTGTTTTAGAATTTAACAATGTGTCATTTAGATATCCTGGAGCAGAAGAAGATATGATTAAGAATCTAAACTTCAAAGCGAATCCTGGTGAAACGACAGCGATTATTGGATCGACGGGTTCAGGTAAAACGACAATGGTGAATCTAATTCCTAGACTGTATGATGTTACAGACGGTGAAATCTTAATTGATGGTCTGGATATCAGAGAAGTGACACAGCATGATCTGAGAGAACATATAGGTTATATTCCTCAAAAGGCTTCGTTATTCAGTGGTGATATTGAAAGTAATTTAAGATTTGCACGTGAAAATGCAACTGAAGACGAGATGTTTGAAGCCATTGATATTGCTCAGGCAACTGAATTTGTAGAAGAAAAAGAAGAAAAACTTTCAGCTCAAATCTCTCAAGGTGGTGGTAATGTTTCCGGCGGACAGAAACAACGTCTGTCGATTGCAAGAGCTTTGATTAAAAAACCTCAGATTTACATCTTTGATGATAGTTTTTCTGCGTTGGACTTTAAAACAGATAAAGCACTTAGAAAAGCTTTAAATGAAAAGACCGGTGACAGTACTCTTTTAATTGTTGCTCAGAGAATCTCTACAATAAAAAATGCTAATCAGATTATCGTTTTAGAAGATGGTAAGATGGTGGGTATTGGCAGACACGAAGAATTGATGAAATCTTGTGATACGTACCAGGAAATAGCGTATTCACAATTGTCAAAGGAGGAGCTGTCATGAGTGAAAAAAATATAAAAGTAAAAAAACAAAGTGGTGGTCCAGGTGGTCCAGGTGGCCATATGAGTATGAGTGGTGAAAAGGCTAAAAATTTTAAAGGTACAATGAAAAGACTCATCGAGTATTTACATCCTTATCGTTTGAGTATCATTATTGTAATTTTATTTGCAATAGGTAGTGCAGCATTTGGTATTTATGGACCGAAACTGCTTGGTAAAGCAACAACAAAAGTATTTGATGGTTTATTAGGTCAAGTGACGGGTAGTGGAACAGGCATAGATTTTGATTATATTGCAGGCATCATGATTACTCTATTGATACTATATGGAATGAGTGCTTTATTTGCTTATATCCAAGGATATATTATGTCTGGTGTTTCAATGAAAGTCAGTTATAATATGAGAAAAAACATTTCAAAGAAAATTAATAAAATGCCTTTGAGATACTTTGATGACACCAATCATGGTGAAGTACTTTCTAGAGTGACAAATGATGTGGATACGGTAAGTAATACACTGAATCAATCTTTATCACAGATTATCACGTCGTTTACAACTGTTATCGGTGTACTCATCATGATGTTGACCATCAGTTTTAAAATGACTTTGATTGCAATCTTTATCATCCCAGCTTCAATGGTTGTTGTGGTCATGATTGTAAAGAAATCTCAGAAATACTTTAAGGACCAACAGAAGTACTTAGGTAATGTAAATGGTCACATCGAAGAGATGTTCTCAGGCCATACCGTTGTCAAAACTTACAATGGTGAAGTAAAAAGTGCTGAAACATTTGAAGGTTTAAATAACAAATTATATGGCACGGCATGGAAATCTCAGTTTTTATCAGGCTTGATGATGCCTGTTATGACGATTGTTGGAAATGTTGGGTATGTTGCTGTATGTGTTGTTGGTGGTGCATTAGCTGCTAAGAGAACAATAGAAGTTGGTGATATTCAAGCCTTTATCCAATATGTAAGAAACTTTACTAGACCAATATCTCAATTGGCAACAGTATCTAATGTACTTCAGCAAACAGCTGCAGCAGCAGAAAGAGTGTTCGAGTTCTTAGATGAAAGTGAAGAAATAAAAGAAGTTAAAGATCCGGTAGAAAAAGAAAAAGTAAAAGGTATTGTTGAATTTAAGAATGTTAACTTTGGGTACAAGACTGATACAACAATAATCAATGACTTCTCTGTAACTATAAAACCAGGTCAGAAAGTCGCATTAGTAGGACCGACAGGAGCTGGTAAAACAACGATGGTTAAGCTTCTTATGAGATTCTATGATGTAACAACTGGTTCGATTATGGTGGATCATGTAGATATTAAAGAGTACTCAAGAAATAATCTCAGAGATCATTTTGGCATGGTATTGCAAGATACATGGTTGTATAATGATTCAATTATTGAAAATATACGTTACGGTAGATTAGATGCAACAGACGATGAAGTTATTGAAGCAGCGAAAGCAGCACATGTTGATAGTTTTGTTCACATGTTACCAGGTGGTTATGATATGTTGTTAAATGAAGATGCTTCCAATGTATCACAAGGCCAGAAACAGTTGATAACAATTGCAAGAGCGATTTTATCTGATCCGAGTATTCTTATTTTGGATGAGGCAACTAGCTCTGTCGATACCAGAACCGAAGTACAGATTCAAATGGCTATGAATAATCTGATGGCTGAAAAAACAAGTTTTATCATAGCACATAGATTGTCTACGATTCGTGATGCAGATTTAATTCTAGTTATGAATCATGGTGATATAGTTGAGCAAGGTCCCCATACAGAATTGTTGGCTAAAGGTGGATTCTATGCGAATCTTTACAACAGTCAGTTCGAAAGTGATCAATTGGAAGATGAACAAGCAAGTTAATACCAAAAGGTGTTTAGTTTATAACTAGACATCTTTTTTATGTTCTAGAGGGTATAAAAGTACGATAAAACGACTTCGCGATTTGAGAATAAAAATACAGTTCAAACTCTGTAACATGAACGTATTTAGAATTTGTTCATTTATAAAAAAAGTGTCCTAAAATGTAACAAACTTCTTCATATTGTACTATTTTAGTGGTATAGTAGATTTAATACTATTTAATTTGGGACAACTATATTGATGAAGTATTGATCATCATTTTTATTTTTATAGAAGCAAAGTTAAAAGAGAGAAAAGTATTAATTTTTAACAAGTATGATCTGCTTAAAAATTGTAGACATATCGAAACAGATGGAGGTAACATGACAAGAGATTTATTGAAAAGAATAATGGCACTTACTTTAGCATTTTTGGTTGCGACAGTAGGATTACCATTTGAAGCATTTGCAGATAATCTGACTCATAATCAAACCAAGTTAAATGGTATGTTATTTGTTCAGCATTATGATGTAAGTGACGAGACAACTTATCCAGGTCCTAGTAGTGTGGATCAAAACGGTAAGGGAAATTGGCTAACTTTTGAGGCCAATGCTAATTTAAGCAGTACTGTTTTAAAAAAGAAGGCTGAACTAGGTAATGATAACTGGACCCAATCAGAGGATGCAAGTGTATTCTTGAATTCTAGAAGCGGTACAAAAAAAACAGCTTTTGTCGCGAAAGGGAATCTACATCTTTCTCAAGATACTTATTTAAGAGCAGTATCCGATGATGGTGTTAAGTTTTCGCTTGATGGTACAGAAGAATCAGCTTGGGCATTACAAACAAATGGTAAAACCACTCCAATGCAAGCTGATAGTGGAGACTATGTATTTGAAATGACTTATTTTAACTGGGGTGGCAACGGTAAATTATTGTTTCAAAAGTTACCCAAAAATGTAATGAACGATAAAGATTTCGATATTAACACTGTTCCAGAAAGTGCATGGGAAACTGTACCATGGAATTGGTTTTATATCGGTGTTGATAAAGAAGTCGTTGAACCGATATTAACGCCTGTATTAAAAGTGAATGATGAAGTAAAATCACTTGCTAAATCAGGAGATGCTTTAACAGTTGATCATGAAACTGTAGATTTATCTGAAGGTTGGACTGTTTCGTATGAGTGGATAGTAAAATCATATGATGGAACCAGCTGGAATGAACAATTGTTAAGTGAAACAACCGATACTTTAGATTTAGATGGAAATTATGGTAAGAAAATATATGCAAAAGTGAATCTGATCCTTAATAATGAGTTTGTTAAAGAGTATGTAACAGATACTGTAGATATAATAAACTTGTATGTTACTGCTGATGATTATTATGATCTTTATGTAGATGGTTCAAATCTTTCTATGAATCCGGCAACTGGTAATCATACTGCGCTTAGATCGTTACAAAATGACGGGCATTGGGAAACTGTAGATTATTATTATCTTTCGCCTGAGAGTTATGGTGAGAACCCATTGTTTGCAGTTAAGACTTGGGATCAGAGTAATGGTGGCGCAACCATTTCTGGTTTTAGATTAGCGTATTTCACACCATCTCAATCGTGGGTGAAATCTGATAATCAATGGTATGAATGGCATAATGAAAATGATTTGAACAATGATACGGTAGACTTAGATGTATTACCGACAGATTATAAAAATATTGATTGGTACAGTCCGTCTTATAACGGTAACTGGACCAAAGCTATAAAAACATCATCAGAAGCTGGTGGTTGGAGCAATACAAGTAATCAATTTCCTGCAGTATCAAATTCTGAATGGATTTGGTCTCAGTATTTTAAAGTTGGTCAAACAGTTGTATCACCACCAGATGGTTTTGTAGGACCGTTAAGAAGATTTGAATCTCCAGTTTATTTTAGAAATACTTTAACTGGTGATCAAGTGCCTACAATTGCTACAAGTGATTTAACTATGAATCAACAAGATGCTGGGTGGGATCCTACAGAAGGTGTTACTTACAGTGATGCGGAAGATAATAATCCTACATTAACTGTTTCGATTGTTAATGAAGATAATAGTTTAACACCAGTAGCAGGTAATATAGATGTTGATACAGCAAAAGTGTTCACATTAAGATATGTTGTTACAGATTCTGCTGGTCAAACGGCTAGTGTTGATAGAGTAATAACAGTAAATGATGTACCAGTTGATGAAGTACCGGTTGTAAAAGTAACACCGGGTACAAACTTCAATACTGATGTAAATGTAACAATTTCATCGGATGATACAGATGTAAAAGCTTACTACTACACATTAAATGGTGATGCA
>JAEIOD010000050.1 GCA_016342415.1 Clostridiales bacterium | reverse complement strand
ACTCTTAAAGTCATAATATTAAGTACTACATTTATTGATTTATGTCAACATCTCTTAAGTTGGTGACATTGATCATAGGAACCGCTACTTTAGAGTCCGCAGAATCAAAAATAGATTTTGAATCTTTTCTATCAATAGCCAAACTCATTACAAATTATCATCATGAAAGGTGGGATGGAAGTGGTTATCCTGAAGGGTTAGTCGGAGAGGAAATCCCTATCTCGGCAAGAATAATGGCACTTGCAGATGTCTATGATGCCCTAAGAAGCAAACGTCCTTACAAAGAAGCGATGTCTCATGAAGTTTCCAAAAGTATTATCATCAGTGAAAGAGGAAAACATTTTGATCCGAGAGTAGTTGATGCATTTTTAGAAACCGAATCAAAGTTCAAAGAAATAGTAAATACACATCAAGACTGATGTGTATTTTTGTTGATTCATATACTATTCTTGAACCATTCTAAAGGTTTGATATGCCAGTTCAATATCATCATGTTCTTGAATGCATGTCAGGACATCTTCCCAAATTTGTTCGTTCGTGGTACGTCTTCTATGTGGTTCACAGAGGTATCTAATTGATAACACAATACCAGAGTCTTTTACTTCTGTATAAACAATAGGCGTTAAATTCTTATAAAACACCAAATATCTTTTAGAGGCTTCTTTAAGTTCTTTTTCAATGCTATCCGTTAAATGAAGTGCGTATTGTTCCGCGATTTTAAGAAATAAAGCTTTTGCCTTTTTATAATCACTTTCAAATGTTAATGTTACATGTACTTCATTCCAAATATACTTAAATCCACTGCTATAATTAAACAACGGATGACTAAAGACCATTTGGTTTGGAATATGAATCATTCTACCTGTACTTTGATCACTATTGACCCAGTTTCCAATTTCCATCACAGTAAATTGGAATACCCTTTGATCGATAACATCACCAGCTTTGTCACCAATTTCAATTCGATCACCAACGACAAAGGGTTTTTTTATCATGATAAATGCCCAAGCCGCAATATTAATCAATAAATCTTTTAAAGCAATTGCCAAACCAGCCGAAGCCAATCCTAGATAAGTCCCCATCGATCCCGGTTTGATCCATATACCAATCAAAAGCAAGACGATAATACCAAAATAGATATAAGTCGTGATTTTCTTAATTTTATGAAACAGTTTAATATCTTTCATTTTTTTATGTATGATACGAACGATAAGCGCTCGAAGGATATACCCAACAATCAATATCAGGATTGTATTTATCAAATTTGCATTGGATGGATCGGTTAAAAAATCTGTAATAGTGTTCATAATTACCTCCAACATTAGTATACAATAAAAACTGTATATAACACAAAAAAACATCTACTTTTTGAATAGATGTTTTAAATATTACGCTTTTAAAACCGCTTCTATAAATTGCTCAAAAGGTTGATTCCCAACCAGTTCTTCTGTATCATTGAAAACAATTTTAGGGACACCTGAAACATTGTATTGATTTGCAAGTTCAGGGAATGTGCCACATTCGACCATTTCAGCTTCAATGTTGGCATTTTCATATGCCAGCTTATGAGCTTTTGATACCGCTCCAGAACAATGAGGACAAGATAATGTCACAAATACTTTTATTTTAACTGGTTTACTAAGTGTTTCTAACTTGGCTTTCATCTCAACTGGCAGTTCTTCTCCGGCTCCTGAAACTTCAATTAATCCTGCAATAAAAGAGTTGATTTCATGACCTGCTGGAATGCCTGAGAATACCACACCATAATCTTTTTTATCTTCATCTAGTAAAACAATGGTCGGTGCTTTTACTACACCATAAAGATTGGCTTTCTCTTCATCTTTTTTGACATCAAATTGCTGTAATAAAATCTTAGTAGATAATCCTTCAACTTCAGTCATAAATTCTGTTGTATCATTGCAACTATCACAATTTGATTCATCAGTAAACAATAAGATATTTACTTGATTTTTTAGTCCTTTAAAAATATCTTCCAATTGTTTTGTTGTTTCTGCGTTAAATAAAGCCATTATAGACCTCCTTATAAATTGTTTATATAGTCATTGATAGAAAGAGCAGCCTTTGCACCTTCGCTTGCAGCGATAATAATTTGTTTGAAACGGACTGTCGTCACATCACCTGCTGCAAAAATACCAGCTACATTGGTTTGATTATTTGAATCAATAACTATTTCCTTACGTTCATTTAGTGTTACTTCTTCTAAAAATTGAGTGTTTGGGACATAACCAATCTCCACTAAAACACCATCTGTTTTGAGAGTATTTTCTTCCAAATCAATCGACTCCACTTGTGAGTTACCATTGATTTTTTGAATCTGATGACCCAGATAGACGGATACATTTTCTATCGTTTCCAGTTTGTCTGTCAAAATTTTATCTGCTCTAAAAGTCGATCGATGAACAAGATTCACTCGACTTGCTATTTTGGATAAGTCAATTGCTGCTTCAACAGCAGAATTGCCCCCACCTACAACAGTCACTACTTTATCTTTAAACAATGGACCATCGCATATTGCACAATACGTCACACCTTTTCCATAAAGAGAATCTTCTCCTTCAACACCCAGTTTTCTAGATTTTGAACCCGTTGCAATCAAAATGGTTTTACTTTCATAAGTCATATAATTATCTACTTTAACTTTAAAAGTGCCATTCTTCTCGATTTCTTTTACTTTTGCATTATCTAACATATCAATATCCAACGATTTAACATGTTTTGAAAAACTTTCTGCAAGAGATTCTCCAGTTACAAATTCAAAACCGATATAGTTTTCAACACTAGAAGTATCATTGACTTGTCCACCAACTTTTTCTCCAATTATGCCTACTGATAAACCTTTTCTAGAAGCATATATCCCTGCAGATAAGCCTGCAGGCCCTGCACCGATTATAATTAAATCATATAATTTTTCACCCTCCAGCAAATTCTTAGGTGACGAAATATTTAAATTGAACATATGACCTCCTAACGACTAAGGATTTTTGAAATAGCGGACTCGGATAATCCACCAAATAGTTCACCTAACTCGCATAAACTTAGAATAGATTGTTTTCTGAAATTTTTAATTAAAGAATTTCTATACTTCTTATCCTTTAGCATGCTTTCAAATGTATAGCCTTCACTCTCTATTAGTTCCATCAATTTCTGATGCGCTTTTTCTTTGCAGTCTAAACAGTCAGTTCCCTTTTCATCGCCTACTAGATAAGTATCAAATAAATCTGATGTAGCATATGCACATACAGGTAATGACTGAATCTCATTGTTGATGTCACAGGGTTTTATAATCTGACTTTTGTACCTCTCTTTAAAAATTGTTTTACACGCTTCATGTTTACATTTATACTGCATCGCAAAACTTATATTAATGGATTTCATGATTTTTGATACATCATTTCCATTATCGTAAATAATCATTTCATAACCATTTGGACTGATGCTCATCTTGTAAAGTTTAAAATTATATTTTTCCTTTACTTTTATAAGTGTATCAATCAAGATCTTTCGATCTTCTTTGGTTTTAAAAATCTTTTGTTCTGGACAAATCTGTTTAATATAGTAAGTACTAAACAACGCTTTTTCTCTTGCTTCTCTTGCCATTTTCTCACCTCTTAAACACATCATAACATTAGAAAATACATTTGTCAAGTTCCGTCCCTTTTAAAAAAAAAAAAAAAAAGAGCTATAAAAACTCTTCATAATCAAACAGTGTTTTAAACTCTTCATCTTTTAGTGCATATCCTCTTAAACTTGGACTCAACTCAACACTTTTCAACAAATCATGTTTAGCTGTTTCAAACTCTCCTAGTGCGGTTAAGAAAATTGCCTTATTGTAATATAGGACACTCACATTGTCATTGTATTGTATGCCTCTTGTTATAACCTTCAGAGCCTGTCTGTATCTACCAGCTTCTTTATGGATCACTGCCAAATTTAAAAATGAATAAGGGTGTTTAAGGTTGGATTCTATGGCTCTTTCATAATAGAGTATGGCACGGTCAAAGTGACCCATTTTACTATGAACCACTCCTAAATTGAACAAAACCAAATAATGATTAGGCATCAACTCTTCTGCTTCACAGAACATATCATAAGCTTCTTCGTTTCTATTCCGCAACTCTAAAAACGAACCATAATTGATAAATCCCCAAATATTTCCATGATCAACCTCAACAGCTTGTTTGTAATAGCTCTCTGCTTGATGTTCATCATTTTTTCTGTCGTAAATATCTGCCAAATACAAATAAGCATGAAAATATTCTTTATCATGTTCTAATGCTGCTTTGTAGTTTCTTTCTGCATTGTCATCATCACCTATATCATCATAGATTATAGCCTTACCATAATGTGCTCCGGCTTGTGTTTTATCGATGTGAATAATCTTGTCATAATATTCTATCGCTTGTACGGTATCATGGTGTTCTGCACACAACAAGGCAAATTCATAAAGTACATCTATATTCAGTGGATCCGCTTTATAAGCTTTATTAAAAAATTTCCTTGCCCTTAAAACATCGCCCTCTTCTAAGTAACTATTGCCAATGACTAGGTAATTAGAAGCTAAAGTCGTCTCATTCATAAAATCACTTCCTTTACTCTATTATAGTCCTTTTTTTCAATACTTCAAATGGGTATATTGCAAAATTTAATAAACTCATTTACAATTTTAACTATGGAGGGTTTTATGAAATTATATTGTTATCCAAAATGAAGTACTTGTAAAAAAGCAGTAAATTGGCTGGAAGCCAATGATATCAACTTCGAGTATATTGATATTACTCAAACACCACCAAATGCAACCGAACTTCAATCATTATTTAAACAAAATGACTATCCCATTAAAAAGTTTTTTAACACCTCAGGTGTTAAATACAGAGAATTAGGGGTGAAAGATTTGCTACCGAACTTATCTGAGCCAGAAATTTTTGAACTTTTATCGTCTGATGGTAAATTGATCAAAAGACCATTTCTAGTAAAAGACCATGCGGTATTTATTGGTTTTAAAGAAGAACTCTGGAATAAACTAAAGGCATAAGCCTTTTTTTATTAAGAAATTATAATATTCATTGTTCTAACTCTACTTTACGGGTATAGTTATTTTAGGAGGTGACCTATGGGTGTACAAGAAGTATCCATACCAATAGCATTTATAGCGGGTGTCTTATCATTTTTCTCGCCCTGTATCTTACCATTAATTCCAGTGTATATTATGTATCTCACTGGCACTACTGCAGAAGCAGAAGTAAATGAAAGACGACTATTTGCAGTAACAAGAACATTAGGATTTATATTAGGCTTCACTGTTATTTTTATGATTATGGGTTTGTCTGCAAGTTTTCTCGGGCAAGTTTTTGCACAAAATCGTATGTTACTCTTACGTATCAGCGGTATCGTGATGATCATATTCGGACTCAATATGATAGGATTGTTCAAACTCAGTTTTATCAAATTACCAACGGTCATAAAATCACCTAAGACGGTAACTAGTTTCTTCAGTGCCTTTGTTATGGGGCTTGCATTTGCAGCAGGTTGGACGCCTTGTTTTGGTCCTGTACTCGCTTCGATAGTGCTTTATGCTGGAGCAACTTCAACAGTAGGACAAGGGGTTGTATTGCTCTTAACCTATTCTCTAGGGATGGCCATTCCATTCTTGCTAACCGCTTTGTTTATCAATACATTTAACAAGCTCTTGGATAAGACAGAGAAATTTATAAAATATGTTCCAAAAATAAGTGGTGCCATATTAATACTTTTCGGTCTACTTATTTTAACCAATAAATTGGTTCAATTAACCACTTTATTTTAAAGGAGGCAATTATGAAAAAAGTTTTAATCCTTATTGGGATTTTAGCATTGACTTTATCATTGATTGCTTGCGGTAATACAGATGTAAATGAAGCAAATGAAATCAATAACACCACAGAAAATGTTGCGACAAATGAAGTTAATGCGACAAACGAAGTAGTTGAAAATGATTCTGAAGCTACAGAAACATCTACAAGTGATGAAGAAGAACTTGCAGTGGGTAAGCGAATCCCTGATTATGAGTTGACAACTCTAGAAGGTGAAACGGTTTCTCTGCATGACTATGATGGAAAAATCATCTTGTTAAACTTCTGGGCCACTTGGTGACCGTATTGTAATCAAGAAATGCCTGATTTAGTCAACATCAATCAAGAAGAGGATGTCGTTGTTTTAGCAGTTAATGTAAGAGAAGATAAAAAAACAGTGACGGATTATATGGATGAACATCAATATGATTTTGAAGTGATTCTAGACGAGGATGGATCATTCGCAAGCGAATTTTATGTAGCATCTTTTCCTACCTCATTTTTCATTGATGAAGAAGGCATTCTACTCGGTAGTGTACCGGGGATGGTAACAGCAGAAATGCTTGATGAAATTATTCTTAAAATTAGAAACGATGAACTGGAATAATCAAAAAAGACGACATCCTGAATATCTATTCAGGATGTCGTTTTGACGTATCTTATTAAAAGGATCTTGTTGTATTATTTCTATAAAAATAGAATTGAAGGATAATACAGATACACGAAAAGGGACGTGCGACAAGATTATTATTTTCAGAAGGAAAAAAAACACACCTGAAGTAGTGTGTTGATCACATTTTAAAAGGTGTTTAAACACCAAATAAGTCAATGAACAATTCACAACTTCCCTCCGAAGTTAGATTAGAGCATACACTAGGCAGGTTTCCTGACTTATGGCAACTTACTTTCTCACCTTCCCATCAATGACAGTGGTTATCGAGATTTCATTCCATTTACAGTAGCGGGGGCTGCAGAGGACTTACACCTCTTTCCCTTTTAACTCATCGTTCATGAGCACCTAAAGTATATATTTAATTCTATATTTATCATACTAAAGAAGTAGTCAAAAATCTAGTTATTTCTAAAATAATTATTATTTAGTTCCTCAAGTAAATTTTCGTAACTTTCATACATCAAATCGTCTAGGATGAATGTCTCTGTCGTAATACCCTCTTTCTTCGTGATTTTTTCAATATCAGATACAATATGCATCATGACCTCGGCTCCTATGTTTGATAGCATGCCTTTCATTTGATGTGTTACCTTTTGTAGTTCATCCACGCTATTACTTTTAACATATTTATGTACATCCTTCATATGTTTAGGCATATTAAGTTTTATCATTTCAATAATTTCATTTACACCTTCAACATCTCCCAAAAATATCTCTAGGAGTCTTGAGTAATCAAAGACATTATGAGATATGTACTTTTTAGAGATTTCATATTTACTCAAAACTTTTGAATCATCGACCCACTTATCAATCATGTTGCTTAAGTCATCATTCGAAAGGGGTTTTATAAGATAGTCATTCATACCACAATCAATACACCTATCTAAATCCTTCTTTTGAGCACTTGCTGTCATGGCGATTATTGGAATTTGAATGACTTCATCATTTCTAATTCTCAGAGTCGCTTCGTAACCATCCATTTCAGGCATTTGACAATCCATAAAGATAAGATCATATTCTTTATGTTTTAATATTTCAATAGCTTCTATACCGTTAGCAACTGCATCAGCATGGATATTTTGCTTCTTTAACATAGCAACTGCTACATTCTGATTGATTGTATTGTCGTCAACTACAAGTACATGTATACTATTGTGATTGATACTGCTATGTTTAATATCTTTTGATTTTGTCTCCTTGACGTTGGAATTTGTTATTTCCTGATACAAATCTTTAGTCGCAACAGGTTTTGAAATATAAGCATCATACTTATCCTTATAACCATGTTTCATAGTGCTAATTTCATCAATATTAGATATCAAAATAAGCTTTATATCATATCCTTTTAATTCTTTTCTAACAGAATCTACTAAAGTTTCACCATAAAAATCATCCGACTGACTATCTACAATAATAACAAGTTCTTTTTCCGACTTGTTTCTGACTTCATACATCTTCAATAATATGTCTGAAACACTTTCTACAATAAAATAATCAACGTTCCATTCATTAAATGTATTTCTGAAAAAAGTTTTCATAGCTTCATTTGTCTCAAATACACCTATTACTTTATCTTCCAAATGCAACCATTTTTTCTTTTCTTGCTCCAAAACATTAACCAGTTTGATTTCAAACCAAAATGTTGAACCTTTTTCTTCAATTGATGTCACACCTATATTTCCGCCCATTAATTCGGTGAGTTGTTTGGAAATAGCTAACCCCAAACCTGTACCACCATAATTTCTAGTTGTTGATGATTCAACTTGAGAAAAACTATCAAAAATACCCTTTTGTTTTTTTTCTGGAATACCAATTCCTGTATCAATTACTTCAAACTTAATCACACTATCATAACTGGCTTTGAACTTCAAAGAAGTCTTTAAGAGAATATCACCACGAGGTGTAAATTTAATCGCATTGTTAATCAAATTATTAAGGATCTGTGTTATTCGGCTCGGATCACCTCTGTAAGTTCTGTCAATACCAGCAGCTGGCATATTGATGATATTGAGTGACTTTTTCTGCGCTTGATATGCAAAACTCATTATGATGTCATTGAGTAAATCATCCAGATCAAACTCAATATCTTCAAGGTCAAGTTTTCCAGCTTCAATTTTTGAAAAGTCCAATATATCATTTACCAATCCCAAGAGTGTTTTAGCACTGGTATCTACAACCTCTGCATATTGCTTTTGTTCCTGATCCAACGTGGTTTCTAAAAGCAGACTATTCATTCCGATGATACCATTCATCGGTGTCCTTATTTCATGCGACATATTTGCCAAAAATTCTGATTTAGCTATACTGGCCTGTTCCGCTTCTTTTACAAGTTTCTGAGCTCTTTCCATTTCTTTTTCAAGCGATTTATTCAGGGCGTTGGTTTCAACTCGTGAAGCTTCTACATCTTCCATGATGCTCAATAAAATTCCTTGGCTTTCTTTTAATTTTTTTGCATGCTCCATATCCAATTCTTTCTGAACCATAATGGCTTTTTCAACTTCTTTTCTTGACGAAATATCTCTAATAACAGCTTGAGTATATCTAAGGTCATCTAAATACAAGGTATTCAAAATAACTTCACAAATAAAGGTATGGCCATTTCTTAAATATTCCCATTCGTATTTTATTTTGCCTTTTTCAACCACATTTCTCAAGTAGTGACTCATCTTAAATTCTGAAGATTCTCCAGAGGGTTGATTAGAGGGAGATAATACATTGATATTTTGTCCAACCAAATCATCTTTATATGACATGCCAAACATTTCTAAAGCACTTTGGTTGCAGTCATAGACTTTGTACCTCTTTAAAATTAGAATCGTGTCGCTGTTGCTATCAAATAAACTTTTAAATTTTTTTTCAGATTGCTGAAGTTTAAGTGTCACTTGATCTTTTTGACTGACACTATGGCGAACTGTTCTTCCTGCAAGAGTTGAGAAAATTATCAATATCGACAATATAAATGTAAATACAGGCTCATATACATAATAAGAAATACTACCAGATATCAAATCACCGGATAGAGCAGATGCAATTGGCAGGAAACCAATTCTGTTCAATAATTTTGAATCAATAGAAAACATTTGCATGCAATAAACCATAACTGCAAAGACAATACCACTCGGTACAGTTTCACCCGTTATAAGTGTCAATGCAAATGCTAATACTGCATTTACAATAATCCGTGTGAGTTCATTAGAAAAAATCTTTTCATCTGTTAGTTTTGAAGCTCTTATACCTAACACGGTATTGACACTGGCAATAATTATAAATACTACAATCAACCACAGATTATTATCAGTATATTTAGAAATCGATACTAAAAAAAGGATGAGTACAACTGGCATGACTCTTCCCATTGAAGTTACGAAATTCAATGTTCCCTCACCTTTGGATTTTAAGATATTTATATATTGTACATATACTTTTTTAGCCTTTTGTTTCTCCATAGTTGCCTCTATCCTCTTTTATATCAACAACACTTTTATACTTAGGTTCTCGACCTAACTCAGCTAACAACTGATTGACTTCTTTTTTCATCTCGATAATACGTTTTTCTCTGTTAAAGGTTAAGTTATTGATTTGCTTGGTATGTGCTAATGATTTCTTTAATTTTTCCTCGTGTTCCTTCGCTTCACTGATATCAACAAAATTTTCAAGAACATAGTTTTTATTATTCAAGGTGATTTTAACAGAATTTCTATGCACGGGAACTATATCTTCTTTTAAAGTAATCAAGTAATTGTCACGATTTTTATCACCTGAAAGATTGTAATCAACATCTTTTTTTTGATCCATCAAAAATTGACTGAAGGGTTTGCCGATAATATGTTCCTTTTCACCTTCAAGCAATGAACATGCTGCCGGATTGATATCAACAACCTGATCTTTAAAGGCATCAACAATTATGATCCCACTTTGTAAGGATTCAACAATTTTCTCGGTTTGGAGTTGTTCTGATTCTAATGCTTTTGATTTCTTATATGATTCATTTTCTAAATGAATTAACTCCTCTCTCACAATAGCTAAGTTCTCAACAATAGGAAATAAAGGATGTCTCTCAGACAGATCAAAAGTACTCACATCAAACAAATCACTTTCTTCCCAGAGAAAGCGACCACATGCTAATGCTACTTCTTCTATTTCAGTTGAAGAAATTTTATATTTTTTATTACTGATTCCAACTTTTTTATAAGGTGAATAATCTTTTAAGATGTCCTCAGCTTTTTTGACTGCATGGTTATAATCCGGTTCAACTGATAGGACTACATTAACGCTTTTATATTGTCTTACCCCTGACATTAAAAGCATGGAAATTGCTTTTGTTGTATTGTAGGCAACAAAACCAATGCGTTTGTCTTTGTTTTCAATAAAATAATCTTTTTGAGCCATTATAGTTCTCTTTGTAGGCAAAACTCCTTGTACATCTTCATAATTTCTCATCTCTACATAAGGCAGTGTTATACCTTGATCTTCAATAAAATTATCAAGAAAATTTTGAAATCGTTCTGCATCAAATTCGAGTATATGTCCATATCCATGTACATCAACAATACTGTCTCCAATTTTTCTATATGATATTACATAATTTTCAGCTAGTTTTAGATTTTTCCATCTATTGCTCTCAACTATTTCAAGTCCGGTAAAAGGACAAATTTTTGAATCGGTTATTGCATTCATAAAACCTCCTATGCGACACTTGTTTAATACCCATTCCTTCTCAAAAAACACAAAAAAGAAACCGAATAATGGTTTCTTAATATTATAACTTGTGTTTTAATCTTTCAGCTTTTTTAGTAGCATCCTTAATTGTTTTCATCATGGTACCTCTAAAATTGTTGGTTTCCAGCGTGAAAACGCCATCAATGGTGCTTCCTCCTGGAGAACAAACCATGTCTTTTAGGTGTCCTGGATGGTGTTCCGATTCCAGAACCATAGTCGCTGCACCTCGGACTGCTTGTGCTGATAACTTGTATGCCTTACGCCTTGGTAATCCCATCATAACAGCTCCATCAGCCATTGCTTCAATCATCATAAAAACATATGCTGGTGAAGTACCACTCACCGCTGTAATGACTTCCATATATTTTTCTTCAACAATTTCAGCAATGCCAAAACTCCTGAACAAACTGACTACCTTATCAACTTCATCAAACAACACATTCTCATTCATACAAAGTGTTGACATGCCTTCTCCAACCATTACTGGTGTGTTCAACATGGCTCTGACAATTTTTTTAGATCCAATAATCGATTCGATTTCCGCTACTTCAACGCTTGATACAACAGATACCACTATGGTATTTTCAGAAATGTGATCTCTTATCTGTTCAAGAACATTTGCTAGTCCAAACGGTTTGACACAAATAATCAGAATATCAGCAAATCTTGTAACTTCTAAATTATCTCGTGTAATTCTTATATGATACTCTTCTAGAGCTGATTTTATTTTTTTTGAGTTTCTACTGCTGGCTAATATTTCTTCTGGTGTTGTATACTTATTTTTCAATAATCCTGATACTATTGCCTCACCTATATTGCCATATCCTATAATTCCTATATTCATAACGCCTCCTTGATTCATTTAAAGGTATCATAGTCATAGGAGAGATTCAAGAAAAAAATCACCTTTCGGTGATTAAAATTCCATTCTTCTAGCAATGACACCATCAATCTCATTTAGCTCTTTTTCTAGTGTATCGTATTCCCCTTTACCATCCGGTGAAAATTCTAAAATGATTAAACCGCTTGGACTGCAAAAATTCCCTGTTTCATGTAAACCTAAGCGCGTCTTGATGATACAACCGTGTTTTGTTAACAAACTTTGTACTTCAACTGCAAGTTCTTCTCTGTTTTGAATTTCAATACCCATTATAGTTCTCATCCATCTCTCCTTTTTTTATGTAGATAGTATCCTAATTATATTATTGCCAAAATCAAAAGAATTAACCATAAATTTGTAATTAATTTAGTTATTTCTAAGAATTTAGGGTATACAAAAAAAATAATTAACAAAGTGTTAAGAAAGATAATGCTTAATCGCTACTTTTTTTGTATACTTTATCATATAATTTAATTACAGGAAAACGTTTTTCTAAAGGGGGTCGTCATTTGAAAATTCAATTTATGAAGCAAAAAATGATGCGTAAAGTTATTTATGCACTCATACCACTCATCCTAGCAGGTATTTACTTTTATGGCTGGCGAACATTAGCATTACTTCTCAGTGTGACAGTTGCAGCATGTTTAGTCGAATGGATATTTGTAAGGAAATCCACGAAAAAGATTACTGAAGCCGTTATTGTAACCTCAATACTTTACACCTTGACTCTACCACCAAAAGTGCCTTTTTACGTAGCACTAATCGGTATTATATTCGGTGTCTTATTTGGAAAGATGGTCTTTGGAGGCTTTGGTAAAAATCCTTTCAACCCTGCACTAGTTGGTCGTGCATTTATCTATGTTAATTTCCCAAGGGTCATGACCATGCAGTGGATTAAACCTTCAACGGATTTTTTAGGCAACTTAACAAAGTATTCCGTTGATGTCGTCAGTCAATCCACTCCTCTATTAGATTTTAGAGCCACAGGTGATATGCTTCATTTTAAAGATATCTTCTTAGGTAATATTGCCGGTTCCATAGGTGAGACAAGTGCTGTACTCATTTTATTAGGAGGTATCTACCTTCTCTACACAAAAACAGCAGCTAAGGAAACCGTATTTGGCTTGCTAGGCATGTTTGTTGTCACTTCAGGTATTATGTGCTTCATGGGTGTAAAACAGATACCTAATCCAATCTACGGATTATTAACAGGGGGTTTGTTATTCGGTGCTTTCTTTATGGCTACTGATCCTATCTCATCACCAAAAACAAAAGAGGGACGATATGTTTATGGCGCAATCATCGGATTTGTTACAGTTGTTATAAGGGGTTTTGCACTCTTCGCAGGTGGTATGATGTTTGCCATACTCATCGGTAATACTTTTGCACCACTCATTGATGAAATAGTCAAAATGATCAAAGGAAGAGAAAGGAGACAAAATGGCTAAGAAAAAACAAATTCTATATCCGGTTGTTTTCATGATTGCATTAACAGCATTTTTCACTTTCCTATTGGCTTTTATCAATGATGTGACCGCTGCTACTATTGAAGAACAACAGAAATTGGTTGTGCAACGCTCTGTACTCTATGTCTTCAATATAGATACAAAAGACGATGCGGACAAAACCATACAGGATATTTTTAACGAAATTATTAATATTGAATCAAAAGATGATATAACAATCTTTACATACAAGGAAAACGGCATTATCAAGGGATATGCTTTTGAATTTACCGGAAAAGGCCTCTGGGGTACCATCACGGGTCATGTTGCCTTTGATCCTTCTCATCAAACGATGTTAGGTATCAATTTCACTGCTCATCAAGAGACTCCCGGTTTAGGTGGGCGTATTGATGAAGAAACCTTTAAGGTTCAATTTAGAGATTTGAATATCTTATCTGAACAAATTGTAACTTTAAACAAGGATACTGGTGGCAATCTAGATGCGATTTCCGGTGCTACCCTTACTTCACTTGCGATTAGAGATATCATGAATACTGAGATTCCTTTAATTCTTGAATTTGCGAAAAAGGAGGGTTTTTATGAAGGCAATTAAACAAATATTTGCTCAAGGTGTTTGGAAGGACAATCCTATTTACAGGCAAATCTTAGGCATCTGTTCTGCTTTAGCAGTCACTAATTTATTAACGAACTCACTGGTTATGGGTGTCGGTTTGATGTTTGTAACGGGACTATCCAGTTTTACAGTTTCTGTACTTAGACATCATACACCAAAACATATTAGAATGATGGTTCAAACCCTTATTATTTCAGCATATGTAATTATTTTGGATATCTTCTTAAAAGCTTATCTGCCAGAGATGTCAAAAGCATTAGGACCGTATGTAGGACTGATCATTACCAATTGTATCATCATGGGAAGATGTGAGGCATATGCTCAACACAATCCACCTCACTTGGCATTCTTTGATGGCATAACAATGGGACTCGGTTACACAGTCGTCTTGTTGTTTATAGCATTTTTCAGAGAATTATTAGGTTTTGGTACACTGTTTGGCATTCAAATTTTAGGTGAATCATTTACACCATGGACTCTTATGATTATGCCGCCAGGTGCGTTCTTTATGTTAGGCATTGTTATATGGATTGCTAAGAATGTATTCCCAGTTCAAGAAGAAAATAAAGGAGGTCCAGTCAATGGTTGATATTAATCCTTTGGTTATATTTATTGCTTCTATATTTACAAATAATATGATTCTTTCAAATTTCTTAGGTATGTGCTCTTTTATTGCTGTATCTAATGAAATAGAAACATCTTTCAGTTTAGGACAGGCAGTTACCTTTGTTCTTACGTGTACATCACTTTTAAACTATTTGATTTACAATTATATTCTGGAACCATTAGGACTTGAATATTTAAGATATATCATCTTTATTATCGTTATTGCTGCTTTTGTTCAATTGGTTGAGATGATCATTGAAAGATACTTTGAACACCTATATTTTTCACTTGGTATTTTTTTACCATTGATCACTGTAAACTGTGCCATTTTAGGGGTTTCTTTATTTATGGTAATTAGAAATTACGACTTAATACAATCTGTACTATTCGGTGCAGGCTCTGGTATAGGATGGACACTTGCAATTGTTTCTCTTGCAGGTATGCGAAAGAAACTAAAAAATGCAAAAATACCTAAAGGACTTGAAGGTCCAGGTATCACCTTGATCATTACCGGTATAATGGCTTTAGCCTTTTTGGGATTTTCCGGTATTGTACAGATTCAATAAGGAGACGCTATGGTTGATATTTTAAAAACAGTCTTAATCATCAGTAGCATCACCGGTGCTTTGGCCTACTTATTGTCTTTAGCGAATAAAACCATCGGTAATTACGGTGAAAAGAAAATGGTTATTAATGAAGAATATGATTATGTCGTTGATGGTGGTGATACTTTATTAACTGCGCTAATTGACAATGAAATCTTTATTCCATCTGCTTGTGGTGGTAAAGGGAGCTGTGGTTATTGTAAAGTCAAAGTCAACGATGGTGGTGGAAGGTTTCTGCCGACTGAAGCAGGTTATGTTTCGAAAGCAGAACAAGAAGAAGGCATCAGATTGTCTTGTCAGTTAAAGGTTAAAGAAGACATTCAAATTGAAATTGATGAAGAACTCTTTAATGTTAAACAATATGACTATGACATCAATTTCATCACAGACGTCACACCAAAGATTAAACATCTTAGAGTACAGTTACCAGATGACAATGAAATCAGTTTCAAACCTGGTCAGTATATACAAATACTTACCCCAAAATACAAAGGCAACAGAGAAGAGGTCTATAGAGCCTATTCCATTGCTTCTGCGCCAAAAGATAATCGTAATTTAGAATTGTTTATTGGCTATATCCCAAATGGTATTTGCACGACCTATGTCCATCAACACTTAACTCCAAATGACAAGATCACAATCGTAGGTCCTTATGGAGACTTCTTCTATCAGCACAGTGATAGAGAAATGGTCATGGTGGCAATAGGTACAGGAATGGCACCGATTATGAGTATCCTGAAATATATGAGAGATGAACATATTGACAGAAAAGTGACCTTCTACTTTGGCGCTCGAACCAGAGAGGATCTCTATATGATGGAGGAACTTGAAACTCTTACAAAAGAACTGCCTAGATTCAGATTGATTACCTGTCTATCAAGACCCACCGAAGCCTGCAACTGGGATGGAGAAAAAGGTCGAGTGACAGACTTAATTGAAAAATATTTAGACAATGGACCTGAATGTGAAGCGTATTTATGTGGTAGTCCAGTCATGATTGATTCTGTAACACCTCTTCTTCAAGAAAAAGGTATTCCTGAAGAGCATATTTTCTATGATAAGTTTGAGTAAAAATAAATCTGGTTCTTCTGAACCAGATTTATTTTTAATTACTTTTTAAGATACTTTGCATTCGTACCATGTCCTTGTCACCACGTCCAGAAATATTAACAACTATGATTTGATCTTTATCTAAGGTTTTAGCCAAAGATACCCCATAGCTCACAGCATGTGCACTTTCAATCGCCGGGATAATACCTTCTGTTTTTGATAATAACTTAAATGCTTCAATGGCATCAAGGTCTGAAGCTGTAACATACCGACATCTTTTTATATCTTTAAAGTGACTGTGTTCTGGACCAACACCTGGGTAGTCTAATCCTGCAGCGATGGAATGTACAGGATTCGCAATCCCGTTTTCATCTTGAAGATTGTAACATTTAAAGCCATGGATGATCCCGGGTTTTCCGTAAGTCATGGTTGCTGCGTGTTCTCCAATACCTTCACCTGTACCAGAAGGTTCCACACCAATCATCTCCACTGAGTGATCCTCATAAAAAGCATTGAATAGACCCATAGCATTGCTACCACCACCAACACAGGCTACCAAATAATCAGGCAATTTATTCTCTTTTTCCATAATTTGTTTTTTTACTTCTTTTCCAATAACACTTTGAAATTCTCTAACCATCACTGGAAAAGGATGTGGTCCAACAACAGATCCCAGTAGATAATATGTATGTTCACAATTAACGACATAATCATTTAACGCTTCATCAACTGCTTCTTTTAACGTTTTTTGACCTTTTGTCGCAGGCACAACTTTAGCACCCAGAAGTTCCATCTTAAAAACATTCAACGCTTGTCTCTCCATATCAACTTCACCCATGTATATGGTACAATCCATATTGAATAACGCACACACAGTTGCTGTCGCTACACCATGCTGTCCTGCTCCGGTCTCAGCAATAATTCTTTTTTTCCCCATTTTTTTGGCTAAAAGAACTTGACCGATTGTATTATTGATTTTATGTGCACCTGTATGATTTAAATCTTCTCGTTTTAGATATATTTTTGCACCACCACACTTAGCAGTTAGGTTCTCTGCAAAGTATAAAGGATTTGATCGTCCGATATATTCTCTTTGATAGTATCTTAACTCTTCTTGAAATGTTTCATCTTTTATATTTATAAAGAATGCCTCTTCCAACTCCTTTAAAGGTCCTTTTAATGGTTCAGGTACATAAGCACCGCCGTATTCTCCAAAGTTACCATTTTCATTTCTAATTGTTGTAGTCATAATAAGTCTCCTTAATCATCATTTGTATTGTTTTCCATTGTTTTTATATTAGTTATCACGTTATAAGTTCATTTATTTTTCATATTCACCTCCATCGCACCCTGTTTTTAGACACAAAAAAACCCTCTATACAATCGTATAGAGGGCGAATATTATCGCGGTGCCACCTCATTTTAAGGGGAAATCCCTTTTCTCATTCTATTACGGGCGATTAGCCGATAACATATCTCTATAACGGGAGAACCCGGGTTGCATACTATTATTTCAGCGCCCACTCATGAGTCCATTCAGATTATTTCATCACACCGGATTCACACCATCACCAGCTCTCTTTAGTAATTTAACCATCCTACTACTCTCAATCAAAGTTTTATTGTTTGAAGTATATCCCAAATAATAATACAAGTCAATGTTTTTTTATGCATCGTTTGACAGAATTATTTTTCATCTATTTAATGGTTCCAACAGTTTTTTAATAGACATCAACAAAATGTCTGTATCAGGTGTAAGAGAAGCATTGTAACAACTGGATTTAAGATGAATAACATTATTGATCATACCGCTAAATCCAATTTCAAAGTTATCAACCATCCTCTGATGAATGTCATCTACTTTTTTCATATTGACGCCTCGAAGAACGACTAAAAAACCTTGTTTGCCTATTCTACCAGCATAATCCGAATTTCTGATGCTCTTTTTCAGGCACATGGCTATTGTCTTTAACTGTCGTCTTTCAGTTAATAAACGGTCCTCCTTCACAACTTCCAAGTCAAAGTATATTACCCATAAAGTATCACCGTTTTTCTTCACATCACAAAGTGTCTTCTTCATTTTGTAACACATGCTTTCTTCTGTAAATAATCCCGTTAACTCATCTAAAGAACTCATACCGTGAACGGATTCTATAAAGGTGGTTGTTTGATTTCTTCCATTTTCTTTTGATTCATAAAGTGCAACATCTGACTTTGTGATACCGGATTCCAAAGTATCCTTTTTAGTATCAATTGCATACAGACCTGTACTCACAGTCACATGAATCTTTTTATTTTCATATTTAAAAACATTACGATCAATTTTTTCTCTTATCTTTTCAAAGAGGATAAATACTTCTTCTACAGTATCTGGTATAAGAACTATATACTCCTCACCACCATACCGTCCCAAAACACTTGCTTCACTGATTTCATCCGATACCATTTCCGCAATTTCTCTGATTACCACATCACCTGCATCATGACCGTAGGTATCATTTACTTTCTTAAAATGATCTATATCAAACATAACAAGTGTTAAAGGTTTGTTTTCCAAGCTATTTTTATCAAAGAGTGCATTACCTTCGTTGAAGAAATTTCTACGGTTATTGATTCCGGTCAGAAAGTCTTTATTGGCAAAGAATGTAATGGTTTCAATCTGCTTTATCTGCTCAGTAATATCTCGAATGATTCCAAAATTTCCTTCAAAGTTATCTTCCTCGTCGTAAATACCAACCAAAACCAATTGAATATGTTTGGTTTCCTCATCAACAACAATAGTTTTTTCTAAGGTGACAAATCCATCTAAAATCATTTGTTTTATAACCGAATGGAAGTCCTCTGATAAACCGATGGATTTTAGCATCGTGTCTACAGTTTCAATATTCTGTCCAATTATCTCAATAAGTCTGTCATTAAATGATTCGATTTTTAAATGATGAATTATTTCATTGATAATTTCATCCGTAACCAAGTCCCGTTTTATTTTATCAGGTAATGAAAAGAAGAAATAGCCTTCACTTGAATAGTTGAAGAACGCTTTGATACGGCGATCTCTTCTAGTTAACTCTTTTCTTGCACTAACCAAATCTGAAATATTGTAACCCATTGCAATAAAATATTCCGGATCGCCATCTTTCATGACAGGTTTAACGATGAAGTCGATTTCATGTTCTTCACCTAAATAGTCTTTATGAGTTGCATTAAAACGAGAAGATACACCTAAATAAGAATCATTAATGGTAAATAGCAGTTTGTTTTGCAAATCTGGGTCATGTTGCCACCATGGTAAATCCCATAAAGCCATATCCTGTATATCATCTAATTCAACTTTCGCGAAATCGAGCATTTTTTTATTCGCAGAAATAAGGGTGTTGTCTCTAGATATGACAACCACCATCATATTTAACTCATCTATTATCGTTTCCCAAAAATCGTGTTCTAATTTCATACATAACTCCTTTTAGTTATGATACCCAGATATATTATAATGAAAACTATTTAATAGCTATATCTAAAGCAAATAGCTCTTCAGAATTTCTAAATTCTTTTATTAAGCTTTATATCATTTATTCAAACAAAAAAAGGACTACAAAATATAGTCCTTTAGCTGTTCGAGAAACTTTATTACTATATTATTAGTACTGAAGTATTTGAAATGTCTCTCTTTTTCCATATGAAGTAATCCTTTTTCTCAATGTCCTCTAAATGGTGAGAATTGTTGCCGTTGTAACACCTAACACATCAGCTATATCCTTACCATACATCGGATTTCTATAGGTCATATTTAAAATTTTCAATCGATTTGAATCACTTAGTATTTTTAATATATCAATCAGTTGATTTTGTATTTCATCGTCACTTACAGTTCTCAGATGCAAAGGTTTAAGTTGTATATGTTTGTCTGTATTTGTAAACCGTTTTGGAAAGACACTACTGGAATAAACTCATACTCATCGTAATCTGAAATGGTCCAAAAGTTCTTACCCATTATTTCTTGAGCATATGATAAGGGGTGTCTTTTATTCATTTCCTGTTGCATCGATAAAATACTAGCTTCAAAATCGACTGTTAACTTCTCATCAAAAAAAGAATTGAATACCTCAGAGCTGTTTATCTTTAACGCCAGAGCTCTAAGAGTTCCAATCACCCATTTACTACTGATAAAAACATTCTTTACCTTAGTTTAATTATCTACATATATACCTCCAGAACTTCTCAATTCTATTACTGAGTAAGGAAATGATTTTAAGTCCTTTAATTGTTTGACTAATGATCGTACAATATCATATTCATCTCTTTTTAATTTAATCAATTATACCCTTTTAATCTAAAGTTTTATCTGTTTTATCAAGATTACAACATTACTAGGTCCATAATCGCCTTCTCCGAAGCCCTCTTGAAATGTTCTATCAATAAACATAAATAAATCATATTCCAAAGGTTTATATCCTGCTTTCATGTCAGCTCGGATTGCATTCATATTCATCTTCGACGGGCGAATAATAAATTCTTCAATTTTAAAGTTTTGAATTAATTCTTCAGATAAAAGCCAAATAGCTTCACTACCATAGCCTTTACCACAAACTTCCTTTCCACTTATCCATATATCCAGTTCATTCCTTTTTCCATAGCTGATCCATCAAAAAAAATTGCTGAATAACCTTCAAAGAATTCTTCTTTTGTAGGCAACGGATTATCAGCATACAACTCGCCCATAAACAAATGATTCAATCAACTAAAGAGGAGCTTCTTGCGATATAGTTAAATAAAAGAACCCTCACAAATTAATAAGATATAATGGTAGTGACAAAACAAACCA
>JAEIOD010000049.1 GCA_016342415.1 Clostridiales bacterium | reverse complement strand
CGGGATAGCCTAGTTCATTAAAAGCCGTTAGGCTTTTCTACCTAGGAATCTTGTGATTTTAATCATGAGAGGTTCAAAATAATCTAAATATTAGAGGAGATTGAATAAATGAAAACGATTAATGTACTATTAGCTATACTGATATTACTTCTTTGGGGATGTGTATTTTTTATACATGGGATTTTAGGAGCTGCGAGTTGGATTATCATCAAACTTATTTTACCACCAGTTGGTGTATTGGGAATTTTAATTGGAGTAATACGACTTATAAAAAACAGGAATAAAAATAGGAAATCTGAAAAGGTGTTTATAAGCCTTATGGTAGTTTTCGTATTACCCATACTATTACTATTTAATGTTATAGAATTAGTATATCCAGTAACGTCAGATCAACTGTCACCTTCGATTACCATTGAATCTCCTTTTAAAGAAAATGTCATTATCGGGTGGGGAGGAGATAGTATATCAGACAATGCACCACATGTAACTTGGCCATCAGAACGATTTGCCTATGATATTGTGAAAGCGCCCTACGATATGAAGAGTCCTATAAATGAAGACTATGGCATATATGATATGGCAATTTATGCTCCAATCGAAGGTACTGTCATCGCTGTAAAAGATAACGAAGATGATATCATACCAAATACTGAAGAGTTTCTATCTATGGAAGGCAATTATGTATATATAAAAATCGAATCGACCGGCACTTATTTATTAATGAATCATTTAAAAAAGAATACGATAGTTGTACAAGTAGGAGATCATGTAAAAGTAGGAGATTATCTTGGAAACGTTGGTAACTCTGGTTCTACATCTGAACCTCACTTACACATTCACCATCAGAGACAAGATCCCCAAAAGACAATTCATCCTATTTTAGCAGAAGGTTTACCTCTTTATTTTTATGATGAATATCATAATTCTTACACAGGTTCAAGATATGAAACCTTGATATTTCAAAATAAAAAAGATCAATAACTTGATTTTAAATGATAGGCCAATTCTTTTTTAGTGCAATCTTTTTTAACTTTTCATCAGGAGTTACTGCAATTGGATTTCCGGTCAAGCTTAAAATATCGTAGTCATAATAGCTGTCACCGAATGCATAACTGTTTTCCCAATCAATTTGATCTTTATCGAATGCTTCAAGTAGAGCGGTGGACTTATTTTTCCCTGTAACGATGTGAAGTGGTTTCTTGTAGTCTAAGGTATTGTCTGATGTAAAGTGCAGTTTAGTACCTAATATGGTATCTATATGAACATACTGTCTCATTTGTTCTAACAAAAGATCATAAGCACCTGAACAGAGGACTATATGATAACCTTCCTCTTTCCTTTGCTTCATATTTTGTAGAATTTGAAGGTTAAAATGGTCTTGTACAGAACTACTACATATAGAAAAAAAGTGAATGAGTTCTTCTTTGGTCATATTTTCAAAAAGTTTGATGAAAATTATGGAAGCTTTGGCTCTAAATATTTCCCTGTCCATGGATTGACTGACCTTGTAAGCTAAAAATAAACCTAAAATCCTACAATACGTTTTTATAAGAATGCCTTTATTATAATTGTTTTTCCCCCAATATTTTAGAATAAAGGGTAGTGTTTCATTTTGAAACAAAGTACCATCAAAATCGTATATGGCTAATTTCATTTTACCTCCTAACAATATATGTCCATTCATTATACAATATTAAGAGATGAAAAGTTGCCTGTTTATAAAAAAAGCAAAAATAACAGTTTGAATTATATGTTAAAATAAGAATAACAATTACTAATAGAAATTGAGGTTCGCATGAAACTATACGAAAAACTTTATGAAGAAGAAAATCAACTGTCAGAGGAAAGGACTTCTTTGAAAGTGTTTTTTAGAATTATACAGCAACATTATCTGAATCTAATTGGTCTGAATTTACTTTTTTTAGTGTGTTGTTTACCTGTTATAACAATAGGACCTGCCTTAAAAGGTTTAACAAGGGTTACAATGAATATGGTCAGAAATGAACCGGTTCATATACGTCACGATTTTTTTCGTGAATTTAAAAATCAGTTTATTTTAAGTCTAGGAATAGGGGGACTTATAAACATTCTCTTTGTGTTACTGACTCTTTCGATTCAGTTTTATGTTTTAAAGAGTGTTGTGATTTATAATGTTTTTGCTGGAATATTGATTTGTCTGTTTATTTACATAATAATAACTTATATGTATCTATTGAATGAAACTGTCTATTTAGATCTTTCGTTTAAAAATAGATTAAAAAACGCATTTCTACTGGTATTAGCGACTCCAAAGAACTTATTGATCATCATACTGACTGTCCTATTGCCATTTTATTTATCAATAAAAAGTATGGCAATGGGTATACCGTACTTATTCATAGGCTACTTTTCAATTAGTAGTGTGATTGGATCAATCTTGAGCTTCGAAACATTAAATAAGTATATAACAAAAGACAGTCGTTGACTGTCTTTAATAGTTTAAACTCTTTTTAACTATCATTCATGCGATCAGGATTTACCTTGTTTGGTTAAGACGAAATACCTGAAATTACAGAGTTGTGATTCAATTGCATTAAACTTATGCATATTCTCTGTTAATAAATTATAGGCTTTGTCTAGTTGTTCATGTTGGTATAATTGTAGTGCTTTGTTAAGTCGTGTTGTATAAGTAATAGGACCCACTTAATCATTTACCAAATCATATCCTAAGTGCGTACTTTGATTGTCAAAATATTCTTAATTAACAGTTTTGTATAGATATGCAGAGAAAGTGATATAAAACTTTTTTAAAATAAGTATTGACACTAAGAGAAAATTCGACTACAATCATAAACAATAAAAGAAATGCAGTGATGAGAAAAAGTAAATTATTGATGAAGTTATAGAGAGCTGATGGTGGTGGAAATTCAGTACGGATAAATAATCGAAAAACATCTCTGAGCATCTAACCGAAAACTTAGGTGAGTAGATTTAGACGTACGCCATGCGTTAAATGGATAGATATCGACATCATGTCCGTATCGATTGAGCCGGATCGAAAGATCAATTTGGGTGGTACCGCGAATATAAACTTCGTCCCTTTACTAGGGATGGGGTTTTTTTATATTTAAAAGGAGGCTGTAATGAAATTAAGAAGAACGCACTACTGTGGGAGATTGACAGAAAATAATATCGGACAATCTGTTACAGTCATGGGTTGGGTTCAAAGACGACGTGACCTTGGAGGCGTGATTTTCCTTGATGTACGTGATGTCAGTGGTGTGATACAAGTGGTTATTGACTTGAAAAATGTCACTGAAGAAATCTTTAAATCATGTGAAACAATCAGAAATGAATTCGTTGTTGAAATAAAAGGAAATCTTGAAAGAAGAGATGACGATACCATTAACTTAAACAGTCTTACTGGGACGATTGATATAAGAGCAATGGAGCTAAATATCATGAACAAATCAAAAACACCACCGTTTATGATTGATGGAAATATCGATATCAAAGAAGACTTAAGACTAAAATACAGATACTTGGATTTAAGACGAAGTGATATGTTAAGTACCTTGAAAATGAGACAACAGGTTATTACGATTGTTAGAGATATGATGATAAAAAATGATTTTATCGAAGTAGAAACACCAATACTTACAAAGTCAACTCCTGAAGGTGCTAGAGATTATGTTGTACCGAGTAGAGTCTCAAAAGGGAATTTTTATGCACTCCCTCAATCACCACAAATCTATAAGCAACTGTTAATGGTATCTGGTATAGACAGATATTTCCAAATAGCAAAGTGTTTTAGAGATGAAGATTTAAGAGCTGATAGACAACCGGAATTTACTCAGATAGACATGGAACTCAGTTTTGTAACTGAAGACGATATTATTTATTACTTAGAAACTTTGTTTACAAAAATTATGAAGGATACCATGTCCTTAGATATTGAATTACCTTTTAAGCGAATTACTTATGAAGAGTCTATGGATAAATACGGTTCTGATAAACCAGATCTTAGATTTGATATGCCGATGGTTGAACTGAGTGATATTATGGCAACATGTTCATTTGAAGTATTTAGAAAAGTTGTGGATCAAGGCGGTATAGTAAAAGGCCTTTGTGTTAAAGGTGGCAGTAAATTTACTAGAACACAAATTGAGCAACTTACTAAGAACGCCATTCAATATGGTGGTAAAGGCATGGCGTGGATTTCGATTCTTGAAGATGGCAGTTTGCAAAGTGTTTTAACAAAATATTTTTCTGAACAAGATTTGATAGCTGTTCAAGAGAGACTAGGAGCAGAACCTGGAGACTTAATTATATTTAGTGCGGATGAGAAAGAAAAAGCACTGAGTATCTTAGGTAACTTAAGATTGGATGTTGGTTCATTATTAGGTCTTAGAGACGATGATGACTATGCATTTGTTGTTGTAACAGATTTTCCACTTTTGGAATGGTCTAGTGACGAAAAACGATTTGTAGCCAAACATCATCCTTTTACAATGCCACGAGATGAGGATTTGAACTTGTTTGAGACAGATCCCGGTAAAGTGTGTGCGAAATCATATGATGTGGTTTTAAATGGAGTAGAACTTGGGAGTGGCAGCATTAGAATTCATGACAGAGACATGCAAACGAAAGTATTTAAACTTTTGGGATTTTCTGAAGAAGAGGCAAAAGAACGTTTTGGGTTTATGTTAAAAGCGTTTGAATATGGTACACCACCACATGGGGGATTTGCGTTTGGTCTGGACAGACTGATCATGTTGATGACAAAGAAGCAAAGTATTAGAGAAGTTATAGCATTTCCGAAGTTAAGAGATGCTTCTTGTGCGATGATGCATGCCCCTTCTAAAATAGATGCTGAACAGTTAATGGAACTAGATTTACATGTTGCATTACAGGAAATTGAAGTTGCAGAACCGACTAAAATGACTCATGAAACATTGGATTATATAGCAGGGCTTGCAAATTTGAGAATTGGAGATGACGAGAAAACTGAATTTTCGAAACACTTAGACGATATCATTGGTTTTGCCGATGCGTTAAACGAAGTCGATGCAACAGGATTTGAGCCTTTATCTTTTATCGGACAAGCAAGGAATGTTTTTAGAAAAGATGAAACCAAAGAATCCTTAAGTGTTGATGAAGCACTCAAAAATGCTCCTAGTAAACACAGTAACTATTTCTTAGTACCGAAAAGTATTGGAGGACAATAATGAAAATAATAGATATGAGCCTCAAAGAATTGAGAGATGCTTTTTTATCAGGTGTACTGACATATGAAGCGATTATTACAGAGTATTTAAACCATATAAAAAGAACAGATGGAAAAATTGCTGCTTATCTATATGTAGATAGTAGAAAGGCCATAGAAAAAGCAAAAGCGATAGATGAGAGATTAAAAAAAGGTGAAGCGGTCGGTCGTTTGGCTGGCGTACCAATTGCCATAAAGGATAATATTGTTACAAAAGGCATGCCAACCACATGTGGATCCAAAATGCTGGAAAACTACTATTCTCCATTTGATGCAACTGTTGTAGAAAAAATCGACGCTGAAGATGGTGTGATTCTTGGAAAACTAAATTTAGATGAATTTGCCATGGGATCGACGACAGAGAATTCATATTACCAAAGTACTAAAAACCCACATGATTTAAATAAAGTACCAGGTGGCAGTTCTGGTGGATCCGCAGCAGCAGTGGCATCTAAACAAGCTTTAATTACTTTAGGCTCTGATACAGGCGGATCAATTAGACAACCAGCATCCTTTTGCGGAATTGTTGGCTTAAAGCCAACATATGGCAGAATTTCAAGAAATGGATTGATTGCATTTGCATCTTCTCTAGATCAAATTGGACCCATGGCACATTGTGTAGAGGATTTGGCTTATATCATGACCGTACTATTTGGACATGATGTAAAAGATACAACCTCTGCAGATGTAGAAGTAGACAATTATTTGGATTCACTTTATCAAGATATAAAAGGGATGAAAATCGCCTTACCATCTAATTACTTGGATGACGGATTAGCTGAGGATGTAAAAAAGACTGTATTAGATGTTGCTGAAACGTTCAAACGTTTAGGTGCAACAGTTGATTATGTAACCCTAAAAAGTGTGAAACATGCTTTGCCGGCATATTATATCATTTCATCTGCAGAAGCGTCTTCAAACTTAGCTAGATTTGATGGTATCCAATATGGATTTAGACCTGAAGGCAAATTTACTTTGGATGAACTTTATAAAGAAGCTAGAAGTCAAGGTTTTGGAGAAGAAGTAAAACGAAGAATATTATTAGGAACATATGCACTTAGCTCTGGCTATTATGATGCATATTACAAAAAAGCTCAACAAGTAAGAAGTATGATAAAATCCGACTTTGATATGGTATTTAAAACTTATGATTTGGTTTTATCACCAACAGCACCGACAACAGCATACAATATAGGGCTTAGATGTGAAGATCCAATTGAAATGTATTTAGGAGATATTTATACTGTACCTGTAAATATTGCAGGTTTACCAGCCCTTTCATTAAATGGTGGTTATGATAAAGAAGGTATGCCGATTGGCGTACAACTTATAGCACCTTCGTTTGATGAAAAAACTTTAATAAAGGCTGCTCATGCTTTGGAAAGGGGACTTAAAGATGCATAAGACATATGAAATGGTCATTGGACTTGAAGTCCATGTGGAACTAAAAACAGAATCAAAGATATTTTGTGGTTGTAGTACCCGGTTTGGTCAAGAACCAAATACTCAAGTATGCCCTGTATGTTTAGGTTTACCTGGTTCATTGCCAGTCCTAAATGAAAAGGTTGTGGAGTTCGCGGTTATAGCAGGTCTTACGACAAACTGCGAAATAACTGAAGTTGGTAAACAGGATAGGAAAAATTATTTTTATCCGGATCTGGCAAAAGCATATCAGATTTCTCAATATGATCAACCTTTATGCAAAAGAGGTTTCGTAGAAGTCGAAGATAAGGATGTCAGTAAAAAAATTGGAATCACTCGAATTCATATTGAAGAAGATGCGGGTAAATTAGTTCATAACAAAGAACTGGGTACACTGATAGATTACAATAGAGCGGGTGTACCACTTGTTGAAATCGTTTCTGAACCTGATATTCGTTCAGCGAATGAAGCCAAACTTTATTTACAAAAGCTCAGAGGCATCCTACTTTATACTGGCATATCTGATTGTAAAATGAATGAAGGATCTTTTAGATGTGATGTCAACCTTTCAATTAGAAAAAAAGGTGACTCTACATTGGGAACCCGAACAGAAATGAAAAACCTGAACTCGTTTTCATCTATTCAACGTGCTATTGAACATGAGTTTACAAGACAGATAAAAATTTTGGAAACCGGTGGAACAGTTGTACAAGAAACAAGAAGGTGGGAGCAAGATAAGAATAAATCTGTGTCTATGAGAACAAAAGAAGATGCCCATGATTATAGATATTTCCCTGATCCGGATTTATTGCCAATTATCATTGAAAATACATATATAAAAGCATTGGAAGCAGGTTTGCCTGAACTACCTGATGCAAAGAAACATAAGTATATGTCGTCTTATGATTTATCAGTATTTGATGCTGAGCAAATTGCACTTGATTTAGAAGTTGCTGAATTCTTCGAGAAGACTTTGGCATGTTATGATCAACCAAAGTTGATCGCTAACGTTCTGATATCTGAGGTATTAAAACTAAAAGGTAAAACTGAAGATATTATTAAAATTAGTCCTGTAGATTTTGCTGGTCTAATCCAATTGATTGATACAGGTGTTATCAATACTTCTATTTCTAAAAAAGTAATTGATATGATGTGGTTGGAAGGGTTATCAGCTGAGGCAATTGTCAAGAGAGAGTCGCTTCAATTGATTACAGATGAAGCTGAGTTGATCACTTACATTAAACCGGTACTTGAAAAATATGATAAGATTGTAAAAGACTATCTAGGTGGGAAAGATAAAGCTATCCAGTCCCTTGTTGGTCAAGTGATGAGAGTCACTCATGGTAAGGCAGATCCAGAAAAAACATTAAAACTTATTGATGCATTGATAAAAGAAATATAACTTGCACCCCTATTAAAGTTGTAGTTAGACTTAATAGGGGTGTTTTATTGCAATTTATGGCAAAAAATGTTATAGTGTAACTGACCAGGTGGTCACTGGGGGGTGACATGGGTACTTTTAATAATATTTCGGAAGTCAAAAGAGAACGTATCATAAATATGGTAATTAAGGAATTTGGAACTTATGGTTACGCCGCGGCTTCTACGAATCGAATTGTAAAGAATCTAGGTGTGTCTAAAGGGAGTTTATTCAAATACTTTTCAACAAAACTAGACTTATATAGTTATATGGTAACGTATGCATCTGAGAATCTACTTGATTATATGAAGGCTGTAACAAATAAATCTGATACTTGGCAAGAGAAGCTTTTAAATTACGCGAGTAGGGAGTTTGATTATTTGATGGAAGAACCTGATTTATATAAGTTTTTCAGACAAGTGATTAAAGACATAGAATTAGTAGAATTAATATCAATAAAAACTTTCCTGATGGAAAAATCTTCAGAAGTTTATAAACAGTTATACGAGACATTAGGTTTAAGTTTGGAGTTGTACACTCATATTTCTTACGTTTTAACAGGATACAATGAATGGTTTTTCCTTGAATATGATGGTTTATACAATGAACAAGTGAAAAAAAAATACCTAGAAGGTATAAAAATGCATCTTAATTATATAAAAGTATAAAATGAGGGTATCTATGAAAAACCAATTCAGATAAATAATACATCAATTGAAATCTACGAAAGTGGTAATAAAACAATCAAACATTGGTATTTGCTTACGCTCTGGGTGCTTGTTTAGATCAATGGGAAAAGCAATTTGAGCATTTTAAAGAATATCATATAGTAGCTATTTCATTGCAAGGTCTTGGTAAATCTGATAAAAGGGATGTATATATTCATTACTATTATTTAGAAACCCTGGCAGATTCGTCTATACCAATTCTAATTATAAAATCACCTAATGATAAAGATATCAATCGTTATTTAAAGAAGTACAATGAATTTTTTGAGTTAGATCACGTAAAAGTCATGGAGCTTAAAGATACAGGACATCTATGTAACATGGAACGTCCTGATGCATATAATAAGTTAGTAATGAAGGCAGTTCAAGGAGGTTCAATTGATTAATTTTATATTAGAGTACCTGTTTATCTTCATCACAGGAGCATTGATTGGATGGTGTTTGGAAGTCGTATACAGGCGATATTTTGGCAGGGCTAAAAAATGGTTAAACCCAGGATTTCTGAATGGACCTTATTTGCCTATTTATGGTACTGGTGTTTGTTTGTTGTATATTGTAAGTGATTTGGATATTAGTTTAGTTCTAAAAATAGCCTTTTTTGCTGCAATCACAACTTGTATCGAATATATTACCGGACTATTCTTTCTGAAGTATTATAAAACCAGGCTTTGGGATTATACAAAAGTAAAATTTAATATCAGAGGAATAATTGCACCTAAATATACTTTTTACTGGACGATATTATCGTTGGTATTTTATTATGTGTTGTATCCATATTTTTATATGCAAATTGAGTATTTATATGCCAATCTACAGTTTTCATTATATATTGGAATATTTTATGGCGTTTTATTGGTAGATCTTATTCACTCGTTTAATGTAATGAACAGACTGAAAGCTCTAGTTGAATCTCTAGAGGAATCAAAAGTGATTATTAGATATGAGCAACTGAAGTTGGATATAAGAGAAAAAGTAGAAGACATCACTGAAAATATTGGAGATCACCTTGAGGATATTTCACAATTGAGAGGCAAGTATACCATAAAGAAAATCAAACCATCATATTTATTTCCTTTTAAGGGAGACTTCAATATGAAAAAACAATTAAAATATCATTTTGAAAAACGATCAAAAGAATAAATTCTAAAATTATCCTCTATAATGTAGAGGATTTTCTTTACTTGAATTTTTCTGAAGAATATAATGAAATAGCAATGATAAGAAATGGAGAGTTTATGACCGATTATATAAAAATAGTAGATGCACATGAACATAATCTAAAAAATGTATCCTTAAATATTCCTAAGAAAAAAATCACCGTTTTTACCGGGGTATCTGGTTCTGGAAAATCCTCCTTATGTATGGATACCATAGCTTGTGAATCCAGAAGAGAACTCAATGAGACCTTTCCCAGTTTTGTACAGCAATATTTACCTAAATATGGACGACCACATGTTGGCATCATCGAAAATCTACCTGTAACAATGATTTTAGATCAAAAGAAACCAACCACTAACTCAAGATCAACTGTCGGGACTTATACTGATATCTATGCTTTCCTGAGATTGCTGTTTTCTCGTATTGGAGAACCTTTTGTAGGTTATTCTGATCATTTTTCTTTTAATCATCCTTCTGGAAAATGTAAAACCTGTGATGGTTTGGGAGAAGTTATTGAGCTTGATATACATCAGTTGGTAGATTTTGATAAATGTTTGAATGATGAAGGTGTTATATCTTTTCCAGCTTTTACAACCGGTGCATGGAGATGGAAAAGATATGCCAACACTGGATTATTTGATCTAAACAAGAAAATTAAAGATTATACAACAGAGGAATTGGAATTGTTTTTATATTCACCACAGGTGAAATTAAATAATCCTCCAGACAACTGGCCTAAAACTGCCAAGTTTGAAGGTATTTATCCTAGGATGTTTAGAAGTATTATACATACAAAAGAAGGTAAACGCCATCAGAAAATACTGAATAAAATGATTATAAAAACGACGTGTAAAGACTGTGACGGTACGCGTGTTAATAAGATGATAAGATCATGTAAAATATTGAGTTTCAGCATATCAGATGTCCTATCGTTGCCTATACCTGAAGCCATCAAATTTATAGGTTCTATTGAACATCCACTAGTTGTCGACTTAAAGGAGGAACTCATAAAACGACTGAATCCTTTAGTTGAAATTGGATTGGGTTATTTGTCTTTAAGTCGAGGTATGACGACACTTTCCGGTGGTGAAGCACAACGTATAAAGATAGCCAAATACATCAACTCCGCGTTGACTGATGTTGTATATGTACTAGATGAACCTAGTGTTGGTCTGCATCATCATGATATAAGACGCTTGAAAGATTCAATATACAAACTGAGAGATAGAGGAAATACCATATTAATGGTTGAACATCATAAAGAGATTATTAAAATGGCAGATCACATTGTTGATATAGGACCAGGCGCAGGGGTTCATGGCGGTCATATAGTGTTTGAAGGTACATATGATCAAATTATTGAGTCCGATACTCTTACTGGGCAGAAATTAAAGGATAAAGGTCAATTTAAATCTAAGGTGAGAATACCTGAAAATTGGTTTAAATTAGAAGATATCACACTTCATAATTTACGGAATATTTCAGTTGATATACCTCTAGGGATAATGACTGTAATAATTGGTGTTGCAGGATCTGGGAAGAGTTCTCTGATGAAAAGTTTTCAAAGTTATTATCATGAGGAAATAGTTCATGTATCACAAAAAAGTATTGGTGCCAATTCTAGATCTACACCCGCGACTTACTTGGATATATCTGATCCAATCAGAAAAATTTATGCAAAAGAAAACAAAGTCAGTACAGCTTACTTCAGTTTCAATTCTATAGGTGGGTGTTTGGCTTGTAAAGGTAAAGGTGTTATTCATACTGAAATGGGCTTCATGAGTACCGTAGAATCTGTTTGTGATCAATGTCATGGTCAAAGATACAATAAAGAGGTACTCGCCTACACATATAAAAATAAAAATATAGCTGAAATATTTGACTTGACAGTTGAAGAGGCGTTAGGTTTCATTGAGGATAAAAAAATATTGTCTAAATTAACGGACTTATTCAATGTTGGATTAGGTTATATTCATTTAAATCAATCCATGAATACTTTGTCAGGAGGAGAACTTCAACGTATAAAATTGGCAAGCTTGTTAAATAAAAAAAATGTAGTTTATTTATTGGACGAACCGACAGATGGCCTTCATAAAAATGATGTCCATAAGATGATAACGTTGTTTAATAGATTAGTGGACGAAGGAAATACTCTAATTTTAGTGGATCATCACCTTGATATTATGAAATCAGCAGATTATTTGATTGAATTAGGACCAAAAGGAGGGGTAGATGGCGGTTTGATTCTTTATGAAGGATTACCAAATGATATTTTAAAAGAAGGAAAATCAATTACAAAAAACTATTTAAATTAACAAATAGCATTTTTAAATTCTTATTACAGGGTATACAAGCATTAGTGAGGTACATATGATTAATAAAGACTATAATCAGAAAATGCTTGAACGAATTGAAATCAGCTTCGATAAGGTTATGCCTGTTTGTGCAGTTGTTGCATTTGCTTCTGCTATTATTATATATTTTAGTTCAATACCTAACTATTTTGTGATAGTAGATGGTGTGATTGGTGTCGTTTTTTTGTACTTGGTTGCATTAAAAAACATTATTTCAATAGATACCAAAATGATACTTACTATAATCACTGCAGTTATTATAGGTGTTTTGTCTTTTGCAGATGGTGGTTTTGGAAGCGCCGGTTTGTTGATTATTATGATTGCAAATGTCATTGCAGTTGTTTTTTCATCTAAAAGATTTAGCAGAATTATGGCTGTAGCATCTGTGGCTATTTTCATTGGACTTTGGGGACTTGCTTGGGTAAATCCCGTTGATCTATCTGTTACAAAAGATCTTGGCAAGTGGGTTATTCATCTCTTTGTGATGATACTCTATTTAGCCTTATTGCATACAGTTGTTTATGCTGTTAAATCATATCTAATCGAAAATATTGAGGAGTTGGAAGAAAGCGTTGAAGTTGCCTATCAATATGCTTATTTTGATCATTTAACTGGCTTACCCAACAACGAGAAATTTATCAATGATTTAAATATTAATACAAAAAAACATGAGATGGGTTATTTGGTATATTTTACTGTGAAGAATTTAAATCTAATTAACTCCATTTATAATGATAGAGTTGGTGATCAAGTATTAGTGAAATTAACTGATATATTTAATAAAACGAAAACCAAGGATGAAATGGTCGCTAGAATTGGTGGTAATGAGTTTGCACTATGGTTGCCCCTAAGTAGAGTATTGGCATTTAATGAAAGAATAAATATCATTATTCATAACTTATATGAAAACTTTTATATTCCAGGAATGAGTAAAAAAGCTGAATTTTATATTGGTTGTACAAAACATCAGGCAAATGATAATATTGTTGTTAGTTGCCATAGGACACGTTTGGCTTTAACGTATGCTAAATCACACAAAGAAGATGGTATTGTTTTTTATGATGAAACCCTAGACCGTTTGATTCGTGATGAAGAGGAAATGAAAGAGTTGTTACTAGATGCAATAGTTAATGAGGATTTCGAAATACATTATCAACACAAAGTCGACGCTAGAACAAAACACATTCAAGGGGTAGAAGCATTAGCGCGTTGGCACCCAAATGATATAGGGCATGTAAGTCCAAGTACTTTCATTCCAATAGTTGAAAACATGAATCAGGCAATTTCATTTGGTGAAATGATTATCAAGTTGGTTTTTAATGATGTAAAAGAATTGATAAGTATATATGGTGATGATGTAACTGTTTCTATTAATATATCACCATCACATCTGATGTATGATCGATTTTGTGAATTCTTAGAAGAATTATTAGAAACGTATGAAATTGACCCAATGAATATTATTCTAGAAGTCACAGAAGATGTGATGATTGAAAATTTTGAATCTGTGTCATACGTATTAAGAAATATTAAGGCGCTTGGTATCGGGATATCGCTTGATGATTTTGGATCCGGATATTCATCATTAAATTATCTATCAATCTTAGACATTGATGAGTTGAAGATAGACAAATCTTTTGTAGATCAAATAAATAAAAATAATAAAATCAACATCATGCTTGAAATGATCATAAGATTATCTCAGCAATATCAGTTGAAAGTGGTCGCTGAAGGTGTAGAAAGTGAAGAACAGTACTTAAAATTACTTGATCTTGGATGTGACCTGATTCAAGGTTATTACTTCAGTAAACCTATGCCGCTTGATCATGATACCCTAATGGTCTCTTTAATATAAAAAGGAAAAATATGATATTAAAAAAAAGTATACTAATCTTATTAGGTTTTATCTTTCTTGGTTTAGGGATGATAGGCATAATATTGCCGCTTGTTCCAACAACTCCGTTTCTGATACTAGCTTCCTTATGTTTTGTTAGAGGATCCAGTAGAATGAATACATGGTTATTGAACCATCGGGTATTTGGTAATTATCTTAGAAATTACCTTGATGAAAAAGCAATAAAGAAAGAAGCTAGAATTAGAACGATGTTCTTTTTATGGAGTACATTACTGATATCGATATTTTTGATAGATCTTACAGTAATAAAAATTATACTAGTAATAATAGGAGCAACAGTCAGCCTGCATTTGATGGCTTTAAAAACGATATAAGTAAAAAGTTGCTATTATGCAACTTTTTTTATTAAATATTTACTAAATTATAGTAAAATAGAAGCTGTTTATGGTAAAGTATTATTAGAATAAGGAGGCACTATGATAAAAATAACTGATCAATTGGAGTTTCATTTAAGCACAAAAAGTAGCAGTTATATTCTAAAAATTCTTGACTCAAAACATATCGCTCATCTATATTACGGCAATAGAATCAGGGAAAAAAATAATTATCAACATTTAGTTCAGAATTTCACGTTACCTCTTGGGAATGCAACTGATTATAGCGTTTTGACAAAACATTTTACTTTAGATTCAACGCCGTTAGAGTTGGCTACATATGGAAAAGGAGATTATAAACAACCATCTATTGAGTTGACATTTGAAGATGGTAGTACAGTTAGTGATTTTTTATATCTGTCTCATGAAGTATTTGATGGCAAAAGAAAACTTGAAGGATTACCGTCTAGTTTTACGAATCAAGACACGGTAAAAACTCTTGAAATAACACTTTATGATAAAAGTGTAAATGTTTCAGTAAAACTCAGTTATTCGTTATTTTATGAAAAGGATATTATTACACGTAATGTAAAAGTTGTGAATGAATCAAATAAGGATATTACGATAAATAAAATCATGAGTTGCAACGTTGACTTTCAGGACTCCAAATTTGATTTGATAACATTAGATGGTAAATGGATTAAAGAAAGACATATCAATAAGAGGACCTTGTCAGAAGGTATTTTTACGATCGATTCTAAAAGAGGCGTTAGCAGTTCAACTCATAATCCATTCATGTGTTTGTCAAGACCGTTAACCACAGAAACTATAGGAGAGTGTTATGGATTTTCATTGATGTATAGTGGTAATCATCAAAGCTCCGTTGAAGTGAATCCCCATCAATTGACACGTGTACAAATGGGGATTAATCCTTTTGATTTTATGTGGACATTAGAACCGGAAGATAGTTTTCAATCGCCTGAAGTTGTAATGACATTTTCATCTAATGGTTATAATAAAATGAGTCATAATTTTCATGACTTTATAAATAATAATGTTGTGTCGTTAAAATGGCAAAATAAATCCAGACCAATATTAATAAATAACTGGGAGGCGACTTATTTCGACTTTGACGAAAAAAAGTTGATTAAACTTGCCAAAGAAGCTCAAAAACTTGGAATTGAGTTATTTGTTTTGGACGATGGCTGGTTTGGGAAGAGAAATGATGATACAACATCCCTTGGAGACTGGTATGAAAACAAGAAAAAATTACCTGGTGGATTAGAAGGTTTATCAAAGAAGATTAGTGATATTGGTATGGATTTCGGTATTTGGGTTGAACCTGAAATGATGAGTGTGGCAAGTGAACTCTATAAGAAACATCCAGAATGGGCGATAAAGAACTCTAATAGGGAAGTTTCATATGGAAGAAATCAACTTATACTAGATTTATGTAATGATGAAGTTGTTGACTATCTATTTACAATACTAAGTGATGTTTTTAAACGTTCAAAAGTAAAATATGTAAAATGGGATATGAATAGAAATTTTAGTGATGCTTATTCCAATGTATTAAAAAGCAGTAGACAAAAAGAGTTGAACCATCGTTATGTATTGGGGTTATACAAATTATTGGATAATTTAACAAAAGCATTTCCTGAAATATTATTTGAATCCTGTGCCAGTGGGGGAAATCGTTTTGATATGGGCATGTTGTATTATATGCCTCAGACTTGGACGAGTGATAATACGGATGCACTTGAAAGGCAAATGATACAATATGGGACCTCGATGGTCTATCCAATATCAACTATGGGAGCTCATGTAAGTGCGATTCCGTCTCATCAGGTTCTTCGAAATACTCCATTGGAAACACGTTACAATGTGGCTATATTCGGACTTCTAGGGTATGAACTTGATGTTACAAAACTTTCCAATTTTGAAAAGAAAGTTATTGTAAAGCAAATTAAGTATTATAAGACTCATAGAAAGCTATTACAATATGGTCGTTTTAACAGAATTAATTCACCTTTTAATTCAAATATCACAACATGGATGGTTTCTAGAGAAGCTCAGCATATAATAGGAAACTATCAGAAGTTGCAACTTCCAAATGAAGGGTTTGAAAATATAAGAGTATTGGGTCTGGATTCCAATAAAGATTACAGTATAGTTTCAAGAGAACAATATTTTAATGTAAAAAGTTTTGGAGATTTAATCAATGAGGTCAGCCCTGTTAAGATAAAGGAAAATGGTTTTGTTCATCAACTTGTGAGTGACAATTACATGTTTGAAGCCAATAAGGAATCTTTTGAAGCCGGTGGAGATGAACTTATGTATGCAGGACTTAGATTAACACATCAGTTTATCGGTACTGGATATAATGATTCAATCAGACATATGGGTGATTTCGGATCACGGGTTTACTTGCTGGAAGAGAAAAAACAAACTTGTTTGTAGAATATACACAATTTATTGTTTCTAAAATATATTTGTATTGACTCTATAGCAGACGATGGTATACTACTAATCATGTTGTTATGATTTATCTTGATATTACACAAACAAATATATAGGCAAACTAGTTGAAAGATTAGGACGCAAAGCTATGGATCTAAGGTTAATCTATGATCGCCAGGCTGCATATTAAAGCGTGCTGATTTTGGTGCGCTTTTGTTTATTTTCAGATTGATGAATCTATCTTATGATGGAGGTACTCATGAAAAGTTTAAAAGTAAAACTAATTATTGTATTTGCATTGGTGATTACCATATCACTTCTTGCACTTGGCATTATGTCGTATAATAATACGGTAAAAGTAGTTTACGAAGGTTATGTTCAATCCAATGCAGATTTGGTTAGAGAAGTTGAAGAGTCAGTAGAAAACTATATGTCAAAGTATCATGTTGCCATACAAATTTACGCTGATAATGATACTGTAAAATCTATTGATGTTGATCCGGGTTCGGATTTATGGATGAAAAGAGAATTTAAAAAGTTTCTTTCTAATAATCCAGAAGTTCTGTCGTTGTATTTAGGAACAGAAAATGGAGAAATGGTTGATCCGACTTGGTCTGATATACCTGATGATTATGATCCAAGAACTCAAGAATGGTATAAAATAACGAAAGAAAATATGTCAGTTGCATGGACTGAACCCTATAGAGATACTGCTACTAAAAAAATGATTTTGTCTGTAGCAGCGCCAGTTTATGATCATAAGGATGATTTTATTGGAATTGTCTCGATGGATATTGATATACAGGCATTATCAGATCAAATGGGTCAGATAAAAATAGGTCAAAATGGTTATCCTGTGTTAATTGATCGGGATTTAAAAATGATTACACATAATGATCCAGAAATGGTTGGAATCAAATTACCTGTTAAAGAAATTGAAGATGCAATTACAACTCATAATGAAGGTATTGTTGAATACGAATGGAAAGGTAAAGACAAATTCGCAACTTTTAAGAAATTTGATGAATTAGGCTGGACCATACTAGTAACTTTAGATCATGATGAAGTAAATGTGCTTACAAGACCTATTCTGTATGCAACCATTGTTTTAGTAATGATTTGTTTGGTCATTGGTATTATTATAGCAATTGTTTTATCAAGAAAAATTGTTAAGCCAATCATACTTTTAGAAGAAACCATGGAAATAGTTAAAAATGGTGATCTAACAGTTAGATCAAATGTTAAAAGTCAGGATGAAATCGGAAAGATGTCAATGAACTTTAACATTATGATAGATCATTTCTCTGAAATGTTATCCCAATCAAAATCTGTTGCACAGAAAGTCTCTGTAGCAGCACAAGATTTGGCATCAAGTTCTGAAGAAGTAAGTGCCTCAAGTGAAGAAGTTGCAAGAACCATAGAAGAAATTGCTTATGGAGCATCAGAACAATCATCAGAAACGGAACATGGTGCCACACTGATTTCAAGTTTGTCTGAGAAACTGGACATGCTAAATAAAGATAGTGAAATCATGGCTAAATCAGCAAAAGAAGTTAATGAATCTAATACAAATGGCGCACTTGCCATGAATGAACTTAAAGTCAAAACACAGGAAAATAATGATTCGACAATTAGAATTGAAGAGGCGATTATCGAATTAGAGAAGAAATCTTTTGAAATTGGAAGCATATTAGATACAATTACAAGTATTGCCGACCAAACTAATTTATTGGCTTTGAATGCATCGATTGAAGCTGCTAGAGCAGGAGAACATGGTCGTGGCTTTGCGGTTGTAGCTGATGAAATAAGAAAATTGGCAGAGGGATCTAATGAAGCGGCTGGTACAATTAAGCTAATAGTTGACAGTATACAAAGCGAAAGTAGACATACTGTATCTGTTATGGCAGAAGTTAAAGATAGATCAAAAGAACAAGAGAGTGCTGTTTATTCTGTTAATCAAGTTTTCGATGAGATTAATAGATCTACTGAAACTATTTCAAAAGTTATTTCTGAAGTTGTAGATTTTATTGATCGCGTTAATGAGGATAAAGATGAAATTGTTAAATCAATCGAAAAAATATCTGCAGTGTCTGAAGAAGCTGCAGCCGCATCAGAGGAAGTTACAGCATCAGTTCAACAGCAATCAGTAGCGATGGATGATGTTGCCAGTTCTGCTGAGCAATTAAACTCTATGGCTGATGAATTACAAAGAAAAATTAATCAATTCAAAATCTAGAAAAAAGGCTTAAAACTATGTACGATAAATAGTTTTGGGCCTTTTTCTTTTGAGAACTCCCATGAAATATAAGGTTTTGGAGTGTAGTTGATTAAATGAAAATCTAAATCAATAAGATGGCTTTGTATTATAAAAGCTGTTGATAAACATATAAATAATTAATCAGATTTTATACTTTCTTTATTAGCAAAAACTTCTTGTATGGTTATAATATAACTAGGAAACTATAGAGGGAGTTGTCATGAAAAAAAATAGTGAAAAGAAATTCAATAGAAAAAGCATCCGTTTTCGAATTATTGTATTATTAACAGTTATAATTTTAGCATTGGGGATTTTAAACATTGTTTCATATTTGCAGTCGAATATAGTAAATTACCAATTGAAGGAAGTATCAGAAGTAAATTTACCATTGTTTAAATCTATAGAACAAATTCAAATCTCGGAATTAGAACAGGAAACATTGCTGCTTAAAAACGTTATTGGCGTTTCGATGTCGGAATTAGTTGAGCGTTCGGGTGAAAATATAAATATAGATATTGAGAGTATGATTGATGAATTAAATTCGAGTATAGAAGATGAGTACTCAAATGCATTATTACATGCCAATTTAGCTCTTGGGAATTCAAAATTTGATTTTGAAATGGAGGAATATGAAAAGATAGTTGCTCATTTGGAATCACTTGAGAAAATCCATAATGAGTTTGGTCAAGATTTAAAAAATCTATTAATAGAATTAACTGAAAATCCAACTCAGGAAGTCTTGATGAAAGGCTTACAACTGATGAATGTGGACTCGGTGACAATCAAAGATGATTTGGGTACTTTTGTTGATCATATTGGAGTATTAGTAGATGAAAATGTTTCTGAAATTCATGTAGTTCAGGAGTTTTCAAGAAATATCACAGTAGCAATAGTGTCTGGTATCATGGTTATAGTACTGGTTGTGCTTTATTTGATCAACAGAATTGTATTGAAACCTTTAAAAAGATTTTCTTCTACGATGGAAGAAATCTCTTGTGGTGATTTCACTGTTGATATAGACGAAAAAGTATTATTAAGACAAGATGAAATTGGAGAACTGGCCGGTTCGTTGAACCATCTCAAGTTAAATGTTTCTGAACTTTTGAATATGGTTAAAGAAGCATCTGATTCAGTGGCAAGTTCTTCAACGGCTGTGGCTGAGGTTAGTGAGCAGTCTTCATATGCTATGAATGAAATTACTGAAGCTATGGCGCAAATTGCTGATACTTCTCAAGAACAAACTGATCAATCATCAGTGGTTGTAGTAAAAACTAACGATTTGGGTGAACAAATACAAAATTCCGAAGAACAAATGTATACAGTTCAAAAGTACTCACATGAAACGAATGAGATGAGTATTGAAGGTATGAAGATTATAGAAGAACTAAACAGTAAAACTGAAAAATCTAATCAATCAGCTGCTGAAATCAGTAAAATGACAAATGAAATTCATAAATCAGCTTCCGATGCAGAACAGATTACTACTCTAATTGAATCAATTTCTTCACAGACTAATTTATTAGCCTTAAATGCATCTATAGAAGCTGCAAGAGCAGGAGAAGCTGGAAGAGGTTTTGCAGTAGTTGCTGAAGAGATAAGAAAACTTTCGGAAGAAACTTCAAGTGCAACAGATGATATTAAGTCACTAATTGGAGATATTCAAGAAAAGTCTAATATGGCTGTTGAAAAAATGAATGAAATTCAAAAAATATTTAATGATCAAAACTCATCAATCGACGCGACGAGTCACATTTTCAAAGATACTTCAAAGGCACTCTCGAGTCTGAATGAAAGGATTGACATTGTAAGAAGTATATCAGCTAAAATCAATGAGAATAAAGATGATATTGTTGACTCAATTCAGGAAATATCAAAATCAATACAAGATAATTCATCGAGTGTTCAGCAAGCGAGTGCTTCAACAGAGGAACAAATGGCTTCTATTCAAGAATTATCTATGACAGCTCATGTTAGTAAAGAATTATCGGATGATTTATTAAATGCGATAAATAAATTTAAAATCTAAATTAACTCCCTCATGGGAGTTTTTTCACTTTTTACATATTAAAATTTTATTTATTATGAGATAATATTTTTAGAAACCAAATGGAGCTTCTTGCGATATAGTTAAATAAAAGAACCCTCACAAATTAATAAGATATAATGGTAGTGACAAAACAAACC
>JAEIOD010000048.1 GCA_016342415.1 Clostridiales bacterium | reverse complement strand
TATCAAGATAAAAATATCTATATGGGTGGGTCAATTCTAAGTGTTAAACCCGGGTCAATTTTAAGTATAAATCAACATTCATGACCAACTCAACCATTTGTCTATCAAAGGGTGTAACGTAATGAATATAATTTTCAAAAACGTACGTTACTATTATTTTATGTTGCATTATAAATTGATGACTATAATGTACATTATTTGCAGATGAAAAGTAGATCTAAATCAATAATCGTTATATACATTTTATAAATCAACAGCTGGTTGTCAAACCGCAATATTCTGATTTGTGTGGCTATGTGTGACTAGCACTTCGAATAATAATACAAAGTACATCTTGATCTGTATAAGCGATGGCTTTTGGATTACTCTATCCATTTGGAGTAACTCTAACCACAGGTGCTTCTGTGGCAACACTGGGGTGCCAAGCTGTGGAAATAATGCAAACAATCTGCTGGCCTAAAGTGGAGATGTTGCTAGAGTGAATATATTACTAGTGTTAAGTTAAATGTGCTTTTGTAAGCTTCGTTAACAAAGAATAGAGAAATAGGCCGTAACTCTTGACCCCCAAAAGTGTGAGTAAAAGGCTTTAGAGTTCAGCCGTCTGAAATCATATGGATAAGTTGGCTCCAGAGTAAAAGAACCTAAGGTAATATGAAGTGTTCAAGGTGTATAATTAGGTAAAATCGATGAGCCACCGCAAGGGTAGGTAATCTGTAAAGAGAGTAAAATGCTCAGCGGTTATGGGATGCTAGAGAAAGCGAATGCTATTATGGAACGTAATAGATAATGGTTCAAAATTTGCCATAACCTGAAAGGTGCAGACTTCAAGTTGGTCATATGAAGCTAGGAAAGGTTAGGAACTTTATGAATGTGGAAAAGCCCAAAAGAGCTAGTACTCGGAAATCTACAAACTACAATATTCTATGGCAGGGTCTCAAATGGCACATGATATAACAAAGAGTTAATAAACTTCAATCTAGGATTGCTAAAGCCGCTGAACGAGGTAGCTATAACCTCGCTAAGAAATTACAGTATCTACTGACTAACTCATTTACTGCGAAATTATTAGCAGTAAGAAAAGTCACCACAAACAAAGGTAAGAGAAGGCCAGGTAAAGACAGTGTAATTCGTATTTAGTCATCATAGAATGTTGATGTTATTAAATATTAACAAACTATTATATACTTGTTAATTATTGGTATTTGCATTGATTTAATATACAGTAAATGGTAATATTGAGTTGGTTTTATGTAGATATTAGAATGATTCAACGAGGAGGTGTAACATGAAAAAAATTTTTATATTAGTCATCGCATTTTGTTTAATGATGAGTACAGCAGTAGTATTTGCTGACAACTCTGATGAACCAAAGGTAACTGAAATACTTAATGTAGAGTCAGCTGATGGTTCGACAGGTACAATTGGATACCAAATAGAATTTAAAACAGAAAAAGAAGTGTCTCAATTTTTATCTAAAAATCATCTTTCACAAAGTACTGCATCAAGATCTTATGGTGTCTATAACAAATCACAAACATTTAATCACATACCTTTTTCAGTTACAATTGATTGTTCATGGTATGCAAATGGAGCAAATTCATACATCTTAAATATGTATGGAACATACAATCTTAGAAATTCTGATTATTCTTTAAGATGGGGACCAAGCGGTACCAATCCAACTCAACACACATTGCAGTTGTTTTACTCTTCTGTAGGGGACAGTGGTGATTTATACTACATCGCACAACTTGCTTATGGTGGAAGTAATGTTTCTATCACTCAACATTAGGAGTTAATATGAATAAAAACAAGAAATTATTAATCTTATTTTCAACTTTTTTGATAGCTGTTCTTGGCGTCTTTCTGTATTCCACATATACTAATCAAGTCATGGATAAACAGAGTAATGAAATTATTGAAAGTGAAACCGTATCTTCATGGGATTCTCCTTCTACTGCTGTAGTATATGAACCAGTTGGAGATCCTAACATAGATTTTTTAAATCATTCTATTGTGTTAATTGAGGTTATATTTGAGGTTTCTTCGTTTAGTCATTCAGATAATATTATAACAATCGAACTAGAAAACAGTAATTTTACTGATCGTGATATTGATATCATAAAAACTACGATTATCAACAATATGAGTTTTTATGAAGTGAAGATAGACGACCTTGAAATTAGAGTTATTGCAAAACAATAAAACTAAATCATATTTAAATCTTCATAAACCAAATTAAACCCACTTTAGTTGGTTTTAATTTTTTTTTATTCAATATACAATTATATGGGAAGTAAATGATAAGGTAATATGAAACAATTTTTTTTAGTTATATCTTTAGTTCTAACTTTTGTATTTTTGAAAGCGTGTTTTTGTAAAAAGTCTTAAGAATAATTATTTTATACTATGATTCCAAGTTGTGCTGATAAACTAAAGTTGTAACACCCGGGGATGCAATTATGCTTGACTAGCACAAGAGGACGCTAACCGGTAATTGGCTCAGAATCCTCTTCTTATATAAGATAATAACTTACATTTTTTTAGTTGTTTATCATTAATTGGTTTGTACTTTTTAAAAATCGGCTGTTAGATAGGTCAAAAGGTAAAATTCTGATTTGTGTGGCAGAAAAACTTTATTATCTTATTAACAGTAGTATATGTATTATATTTTTTTCAAATATAACATTAGCAATGTTATATTAAAAATTATAATGTTATATTCTGAGATGTGGGGCTGTTAAATGAAATAGTGTTAACATTCCACAGTTTATAGATGTGAACATCCCTACAAAAGAAATAAAAATTGAAAAGGATGCCTGAATTGAGTTAACTCAGTAGAACTCAGTAGATATTTTATTTTGTATAAAAACATTTGTTCTATTTGTAGTTATAACTTATACTTAATATGGTATATTATGATTTATTTATGAGATTTCATTGAATACAATTATTACACTGTACGAGAAACTGAAATACCATTTATGGAGGAGATGAATGAAGTTAAAATGTAATCAAAAAGAGTTATCCCATGCAATCAATATTGTTCAAAAAGCTATTTCTTCAAGATCCACGTTACCAATATTAACTGGAATTTTATTGGAGGCTAATGAAGGGTGTCTAACGCTTACAGGTAATGACTTAAGTATAGGTATAAAAAAATCAGTAAAAGCTGAAATTATCAATCATGGAAGCACGGTTGTTTCTTCCAATATTTTTGGAGACTTTGTACGGAAATTGCCTAACCAGGAAATTACAATAGAACTAGATGGTAATAATCTCAGTATTGTTTGTCTTGAATCAAAAATAGATTTAATTACTTTTAATCCAGTAGAGTATCCAGAATTACCAATTGTTGAAAATTCAAGCTATTATTCAGTGAATTCAGCATTGATGGGAAGTATGATACATCAGACAATTTTTGCTATATCAAATGATGAAACTCGTCCAATCTTAACTGGAGCACTAATGAATGTATCTGATAATAAACTTACTATAGTTGCCATAGATGGATTTAGAGTTGCTATTAGACATGGTTCTGTTTCAAGTCATATTGAATCAAAGGTTATTGTACCAGGCAAGACTTTGTCTGAGGTTAATAAGATAATTGGTAGTTATGATGAATCTGAAATGCTTGATATTTACGTTACAGAGAACCATATTCTGTTTAAAATAGGTGGTATCGAAATAGTATCAAGATTATTAAATGGTGAATATTTAAAATATAATCAAATGATACCAAGTAATTTTACTACAACATTAAATATCAACACAAAGGATTTTCTTCATGCAATTGATAGAGCGTCGTTAATAGCGAAAATTGGTAAGAATGATGCTATTAGATTATCAGTAACAAATAATAAATTACTAATAAATTCATTAGCTGAAATAGGTCATGCAAATGAAAAAATTTCAATTGATGTTACAGGAAAATTATTAGATATAGGATTTAATCCAAGATATTTAGTAGAAGCTTTGAAAGTAATAGATAGTGAATTTATAACTATGAAATTACTTTCGGAAACAAGTCCAACTATTATCGAACCATTAGATAATGACAATTATACTTATTTAGCTGTACCAGTTAGAATACCCAAAACATAAATTAAATTGTGAAAATTGAATATGTTTTGCAGATGGCTACATATAATATAATTTGAAGAAACTGTGGTTTCAATATAACAGCATTTATATCTTCATATAATAGATGAAATAATAACTTAACACAATCGAGCTTAAATCGGTTGTGTTTTTTCATTCGTTGCAATTCTGACAATCATTATATCTAATACCTGAAGTTTATGCTTCAGGCATTCTGCCTTAAGAAACTTCTGATTTGTCGGGCTCTAACTAAATGGATAAGTAGTAAGTATGAATAAGAAATATATGGTAAAATATTATTGGTAAACAAATATCAAATTTGTGACAATGTAAATTATATATGACGTTGTAAATATTTTTAAGGACACATAATATGAAATTATATGACATTACTGATGCAGATAGAGAATTAATTGAAATCGCATTGGAAGTTCTAGAAATGAATTTTGATGATGGTATTTATAATCACACTGTAGGATCTGCACTAAGATGTAAGAACGGTAAAGTTTATAAAGGTGTGAACTGCGATGGGATTCATGGTTCGTGTGCAGAATATATAACTATAGGAAGTGCAATATCAGCTGGTGAAAGGGAATTTGATATAATAGTTGCTGCTCATGAAAAAGCACTTAATTCTCTAGTGCCACCTTGTGGTAATTGTAGACAAATGCTTTTAAATTATTCTCCAAATATCAAAGTAATTCTAAATAACGAAGATGGAAAAATGGTGAAAGTGGATATTAAGGATCTGCTACCGCTATCATTTGCCAGTATAATATGTTAGATTTTTGATCAAGTTCCATTATCAATATTCTCATTTTTTGTTATATGTATGTTACTGGAGGGAAAGTAGATGAATGAAAGTGTAGATTTTAGTTTTATCACTCCTTGTGGAGAATACTGCATTTAATTAATAAATCATGTGAAGGATGCTTGAATCTCAAGGGAAATGCATAAAAATGTGGTCAGAAGATTGTGAAATCTTTAAATGTTGTAAAAATCATAATGTTTCCTTTTGTGGTTTATGTGATGTATTTCCTTGTCAGTGGTTAATTTCGAAATTAGGTGAGTGGAATCCTGAAGGAATAGAGAATTTAAGAAACCTCAAAGAAGAGTATTTAAAGTGGTATCCTACTCAAAAAATTGAAAATGGTATAGAAGATTTGTACCTGATGCTAGTGTGGTGGATGCTTTTTGTGTAAAAGAAAAAGTACAACTAATGTTGGACTAATCAATCTTGTTCATGAATGAATCCATTTCCCTATTTAATAGTGATTGAATCTTGTCTTGTAAATCTATATCCAATGGATCGGTTTTAACTATGATATTATCATCAGAGTCTAGTTGAAAAGAAACTGTAGACAAGTCAGAATCCTTTAATAGTTGCTTAATTAAAATTATTGTTCTCATAATACCTCTTTCATATTACTTGGTCTATTATAACATAGTAGAATCTAAATTGGTATTGTCAATTTTATGAACAAACTAATTAGGAAAATGAGTATTTACAAACTCTGATTCGTAGGGTCGATTTATAAAGTCAGACAGGACAAATGATTTATTTAAATGGAATGTATTTATTCAATTAGGCAGTTAACTTCTTGTATATAGATAAACATTGGAGGAAAATAATGAGAAAAAAAAAGAAAGTCAGTAATCCTAACTTGGTGAAAAATAATGAAATAATCAATCACGGAGAAAATACTAAAAATTTCTTTGGTAATGGTACCGTATATAATGATCATTCTGTTAAGAATGAAAAAATTGTGTACTCAGAAAATAAAATTGAAGTTGAGTTTGATGAAATAGAAATCAGAAAAACAACTCTAGATGTTCATGATAATCAAATGAAAAAAATAAGTCTATTAACTGGGGTAATTGGATTGTTAACAGTATGTTTTGATTTTATATACTCTCATCTAACTAACAATGGTAACGAGTTCAGTATTACATATGTTAAAGTAGCTGGATTAGCAGCAATCACTATATCTATGTTAATTATTATTAAGTTTGTGTTTATTCTAAGAATAAAAAATGAAAGTAGAGTAGAATTTGGTACTTCTTATCGAAAGAACGGAAAAGAAGTCACACTTACTACATTGAAAGCTAAATGTCTCAAATGTGGAGGTGAAATCAGACTGAAGAAGGCTAAATATGAAACTATAATAAACGGGGAAGTAACTATTGTTACAAAGTACATAGGAGTTTGCAAAAATTCAAACAAGTATACGAAACACTATTATAAGTATGATGATATAACTAAGAAAGGAAAAGTAATTGAAGATGATGAACTATATAAATATAGATTATCTTAAGCGATACTAACTAGTAGGAAATCATAAATTATAGAAAGTATAATCTATAAATATGTCATATAACTAAATAGAGTAGCAAAACGTTATTTGAGAAGAATATATTCAACACCTCAACAAATTAAAAACTAAAAATTGGTTACCTGCACAATTGCTGGAATTATGAGTGGATGTGAATATCAGATTATTTTTTGATAGATTTTAGTTATACCAAGTACAAACAACTTGCTAGGCTAAATATAAATAGAAGATGAAAGAAGTTAAATATGGATACTTTGAAAGAATTGTTGATTAACACAATGCCGAAATATAGAGAAAAAAATGAATTTCTGAGATATCTTTACTCAGAGGAGTTCGACATATTGATAGAACCTATGATTATACATTTCAAAAATAATGCAATATTTGATGATTTTAATGGTAAATTACAAGTTCATGGAAGAGGAAGTTCGCGAGTTGAATACAAGTCACTGGCTAAATGGTTACTAGATAGATCACTTCTAGTAGGTACATCTGCTGTTGATGAGTTAGAAGCCTATATTAACTGCAAAACATTTTCAGCGTTTAACGTGTTGTGGCTAAGCAATATACAAATAGATGGGACACATAAAGTTGGTTCGAAAACCTATATTAGTAGTATTAAGAATTTGCCTAATAGAAAAATACTTAAGATGTTGGACAAAGAAGGACGTGAGTTATTTGATTGGGTGAAACCATCATCTATCTTGATGGAGGAAGTAGTACATACAAAGAACCATTATGATCAATCTAAACAGTCTTTAGATCACTTCGATTTTGATTTGTTTAGTAATTCTAGACTTGAAGTTTTTCGTCTGCTATTCTCATTTCACAAAAGAAAATCAATGCAATCTATTGGCTTCACTACATTGTTTCCTGATAGTATACCCGATTTCAACGGGATATCTACTTCTAATGGAGACATAAGAAATCCTGATGTAGTATGTGAAATTTCTGGAAAAGATAGCATAGCTGTTGGAAAATTATACGATTCATTTATAAATCTATCAGATAAAACCCAGTCAAAACTAATATACGTACTAAGAAAAATCAACTACTATTACTCTACATACGAAATTGTTGAAAGAGCTTCACAAATAAGAACGCTTTTAGAGATGCTTGTACTAGATGACAATCCTAATGGCGAACTTGTCTTTAACTTGTCACATAGGCTAGCAAGATATTTTGGAGAAGATAAAGCTGAACGACAAGATATCGTACGAATAACAAAAAAAATGTATAATATTGGTTCAAAAGCTATACACGAAGGATATTTACCAGAGAAAAAAAATCAGGAATTTCATGAATGCAAGCAGATCATAATGACTTATATACATAGACTAGTTTCAGATTTATTATCAGGAAAACAGATTAATTGGAGAGATATCCTGATAAAGTAGAATTTATATATTAGATATACTTCACAAATACGAATGAATCATGAAGTGTAGGAATCAACTAACCGATTCTAATGGAGATAATATGATTACAGTTGCTAATAACAATTAATTAACGAACTGTGGCGTTTTTTATTATCTAGAATATCAACATGACAATTTAAAACAGATTCACAATATATTCTGATTGAACTAAACCGCTAGCGCGGTGGCTTTTCAAAATCAGTCAATAATCTTAAAACTCCACTGGGTATGAATGGACTACAATCATTCAAATCAGAAAGGAGTTTTTATGGATTATGAGAAATATATTCTAGAAATGATAAAACTACTAGAATTAAAAGGATGTACTGCAAGAACAATTGAAGTTTATAGTATTTGCATCAGAAAACTGCTCACCACACTAAATAAACCCGTTGATGAGATAACAACTGATGATCTAATGAGTTATATCTATGAAATGATTTCACGTAAGCTTGGTAATAATACTATCAATCAGAATCATTCAGTGATTATATTCTTCTTCACTCATGTACTTAGAAAACATCGTTTAATTACACCCATTCCATTTATGAGAAGAGTAAGGAAACTACCTGAAATACTTACACCTGATGAAGTACAATCAATTATTCAATCAGCTAGTAGCCTGAAATATAAGACAATTTTTATGACTCTTTACTCCTCTGGCCTTCGTATTAGCGAAGTTCTTCGATTAAAAATATCCGACATAGATTCAAAGAAAATGCAATTACGAATAAAGCAAGGTAAGAGACGCAAGGACAGATATACGATTTTATCGAAAGTGAACTTAGAGTGCTTAAGAGAATATTATAAAATTTATCGACCTGTAGATTTATTATTTTTCCGATATTCATATAAAGAGCAACCACTATCAATAAATACAGTAGAAAAAGAGTTTAAGGATGCAGTGAAATCCACAGGATTAAAGAAGAAAGCTACACCTCACTCTCTGAGAAATCACAACTTATACGAAATCTAAACTTTTACTTGAATCATGCTATTTTATTGGGATTTATCTGATAAAAGTTTAAATTTCATTTTTTATTTCCTCTTAACTATATATGATAAAGTTAGGAGGTGAAGCACAAATGAACATTGGTAAAATAAGAGATAAATATGTTGAGTTATTTGAACATATGCAACAAGACAAGTACTCCGAAGCATATATTAGAGAACTTAAGACAGAAATTAACTGGCTTCTTAAGAATTACAATCAATTTCGTTTTAAGACTTATGAAGATGCTTATAATGAAAGAGCAAAAAATTCTTTTTCAAAGGACATGAAACGCAGGTATCGACTAATTTATGGAATTCTTATGCGATTTGATCTTTATAACGAATTTCCAGATCGGCAACGGAAACGTCCACTAATAAGAAAAGATGCCTACTCTAAACTTAATTCCTATTTTAAAAATCGAATAGACTTATATTTGGATAAAAGCAGAGAATGTGATTTAAAAGAATCTACTTTGAGAGGCAATGCTTCAAATACATCATGTTTTTTCTTGGATATGCAAAATAAAGGTTTTACTAACTTAGATGAATTAAATGAAGAAACCGTAATGTCATTTTTTACAAATGATGAAGGAGAGTTAGTTTTTAGTAGCAGTTATAAAAAAGCTATCGCATCTGTTCTTAAATCTTCGTTTGGGGTATTTGATGAATCAGCTAAAAAAGTTTTAGCTTTTTTACCCACAATACGACCTAGGAGAAAAAATATCCAGTATCTCACATCTGAAGAAGTGAATCACATTCACAAGGCTTTAGATGAAGATGGTACACTTTCGTTAAGGGATAAAGCTATTGGATTACTTTTATTTTTTACTGGTATTAGAGGATGTGATATTGCTCAAATTCAGTTTTCTAGCATTGATTGGGAGAGAGAAATAATAACGCTCAACCAGAAAAAAACATCTAATAATTTAGTACTTCCACTTACAGTAACAATAGGAAATGCAATTTACGAATACATTAAATATGAACGACCTATAAGTATAGATTCGCACGTCTTTTTAAATGAGGTGGTACCAAATACACCTATTAAAGCTAAAGCCATTTGGTTAGTGACTTCGAGAATCTATAAAGAAGCTGGAGTAAGGCAAAAAATCGGTGATCGACGAGGGACACATCTCTTTCGCTATAATTTGGTTACTTCGTTAGCTGAAAAAAATGTGCCGAGACCTGTTATCAGTGATACACTTGGTCATACTGATCCATGTTCTTTAAATCATTATCTTTTTACTGATATGGTACACCTTAGAGAATGTGCACTAAGCATTGAAGATTTTCCAATTAGGAAGGAGGTCTTCAAAGTATGAGTATCTATCGTTCTAATTTTGCAGATTATATAAATAAATTTGTTAATTATCGTAAGGCTTCTGGTTCATGGAATGTACACTCCTATGGCTTAAATATCAAGTTGTTTGATCATTATTGTGCTGATAATTTCCCAGACCAAGATCTTTCACAAGAGATGGTTGATTCATGGTGCAAGAAACGTGATACAGAAAATAAACGTTCTTGCTATAGCAGAACACAAATCATTCGAGTATTTATCGATTACTTAAAGAGTAGAAATTTGACAGAAGTGTCTCCTGCTATACCACCTATACCCGAAAGGAAGAAATACATCCCTCATGCTTTTAGTAAAGAAGAACTTATCAGATTTTTTGATGAATGTGATAACATAGTGCCTTATCTCGGAAGATTTCCATCTGTATTAAGAAAAATTCAAATACCTGTATTTTTTAGGTTACTTTATAGCAGTGGAATCAGAACAACAGAAGCTCGTTACTTACAATGTGATGATGTCGATTTAGAAGATGGCATTCTAAACATCAGAAAATCAAAAGGTTATGATCAGCATTACGTAGCACTTCATGAAAGCATGAAAAAAATATTAATAGAGTACGATGAAACTATAAGTCAATTACAAGTGGACAGAAAGTATTTTTTTGAATCTAAAAATGGAGGTTTTCATAGCAGATATTGGGTAGCGGATAATTTTAGGGATCTATGGATTAAGGCTAATGGAAATGAAACGAGGGTAGTTCCTTATGATCTGAGACATAATTATGCAATTGAAAATATAAATAGTTGGGAGGACGATACATTTACATTTAGTGATAAACTTCATTATCTTTCTAAATCCATGGGACATCGTTGGATAGAATCTACTTTGTATTATTATTCTATTGTACCTAGACTTGCAAATACATTACAAGAAAAAACAGAATCAGGATTTAATGAAATTGTACCGGAGGTAGCTTATGAAGAGGAATAAAGAAGCTGCTAAAATTGCAAAACATATTTCTGAGTTTCTAAATGACTATGCACCAATGTTTTTAACTAATAGTGAACATACGTTGAAATCATATAAAGATGCATTGACTTTATATATTACATTTCTAGAAAATGAAGGCGTTACTCCGAATCACTTTAGCAGACATTACTTTGAAAAAAACTTTATTGAGAAATGGATAAAGTGGTTAAAAGAAGAGCGTCATTCTTGTTCTGATACTTGTAATGTTCGATTAGGGTCTTTAAGAGTATTTTTGAGGTATCTTGGAGAACAAAACATTGAATTGATGTATCTATATCAAGAAGCCAAAAATATAAAACGTCAAAAATGTGTTAAGAAAAAAGTCGCTGGACTCACTAGAGATGCTGTCAAAGCCATTTTAAATACCCCTGATGCTACTACCAAAACAGGAAAGAGAGATTTGGTGTTTTTAACCATATTATACTCCACAGCTGGGAGATTAGATGAAATTCGTTCAATTAAAGTTTCAGATTTAAACCTAGATAAGCAAAACCCCTATGTAATTATACACGGGAAAGGTGATAAGCTAAGAACAGCATATTTACTTCCAAGAGCGGTTGAATACATAAAAGTTTATTTAAAAGATTTCCACGGATTGAAACCAACGATGGATGCGTATTTATTCTATTCACGTGTTGGAGGTAAGCATTGTAAGCTAACAGAACAAGCACTTGATAAAAGAATAAAAATATATGCTAAGATTGCAAACGAGACATGTCAGGATGTGCCACTAAATGCACATGCGCACCAATTCCGTCATGCAAAAGCTTCACATTGGCTAGAAGATGGAATCAATGTAGTACAAATAAACTATTTGTTAGGACATGAGCATTTAAATACTACTATGAAATATTTAGATATCACTACTGAAGAGAAATTAAAAGCACTAGCCACATTAGAAACTGAGATAGAAAAAACAAAAGATAAAAAATGGAAAAATGTTGATGGTACCCTGGTGGAATTTTGTGGTCTAACTCGATAAAATTCAAAAACGAAATCTAAACTTTAAACATCGATAATCACATATAATTAGCCAAAATATAAATGAAGTTTAGATTTCGTATAAGTTGTGATTTCTGAGGAAATCTAAACTTTTAGATTTCCTCAGGCATGCGTTCGCAAGCCATCTTCTTGAAAATGGTGCTGACATTTATGCTATTAAATCATTATTAGGACACAGTACAATAAGTTCTACAGAAATCTATCTTCAATTAGCTCCTACTAAAGTACTTGATTTAAAGAGTCCAATGGATCAGGTGCCAACCTATGAATAAAATTCAATCCATTGTCTCAGTAAATCCACAAGAATACATGACATCACATCATCTATCATTTCAGCAAATCAAAGTAATGAATAATATCATATCTTGTCAAACTCCAAACATGGGAAGTCACAGATTAGTTTGTGAATGTGGTCATGAGAAAATTGTGAATAACTCATGTCATAATCGTCACTGTCCTATTTGTGGAAATTTTAAAAAGGAAATGTGGATTCAAAAGCAGCAAGAAACGACTATTCACTCACATTACTTTCATTTAGTATTTACGATACCTAGTGAACTGCGATCATTAACTTATTTCAATCAAAAGATACTCTACAATTTATTATATGATGCAACTTCGAAAACTATTTTAGATTTATCACATAATCAGTTAAGTACTATTCCTGGTTTCAGTTTAATCCTCCACACATGGAGTCAAACGCTTACGTACCATCCTCACTTGCATTGTATTTTAGCAGGAGGTGGTTTATCGTTTGATCAGACACAATTTAAATCATTCAAGAAGAAATTTTTCCTTCCTGTAAAAATGATTTCAAAAGTGTTTAAGGCAAAGTACCTGGAAGAATTAAAACAACTTTATGAAGATAAAAAGCTAACTCTTCCCAATAAGCTAGCATATTTAAATCAACAAGAAGCATTCAAAAATTTCGTTAACGAGCTATACATGAAAGATTGGGTTGTTTACTCTAAGAAAGCTTTTAAAAGTGCTAGCCATGTAATCAATTATCTCGGTAGATATACTCATAAAATTGCAATCTATGATAATAGGATTAAATACTTTGATGAATATACTGTTACATTCGAATATCATGATCGAAGTGATAATAACAAACGAAAAGAACTCACCTTACAAAGAGAAGAGTTCATGAGGCGTTTTCTAGATCATGTACTGCCTTATAGATTCACTAAAATTAGACATTATGGATTTCTTTCAAACCGACTACGTAATCAAAAAACTGAAATGATTAGGAAACTAATCGAACTACAACGAGGTATAGTAATTCCAATTGTCAAAGCTCTAGATAAGGAAATTCTACTAACTAAGCTTATTGGAGACAAAAAAGCTTGTTGTCCTATATGTGGTGGAAGCTTTCATTATTACTATGAGTATGGCTAATCTATCATAACTCAATAAATCTAAAATTGCCGCTTCATTGGGGAGGGGGAAACTATGTCTATAAAACGATTCTAAAAAAAAAATAAGAGCTTAAAACTTCAGCTTATCTGAAGTTCCCAATAAAAAAACAATAGACCACAAATACTTTCTCCTAGTACCGCGGTCCTGTTCAATAGAAAAAATGCGTACTCAGTCATTAATTACATAATGGCCATATTTTTAGTCTAAGTACGCATATTTTTCTAATCATTTGTGTGGGAGTAGACATTTTCAAAATCATTTATGATACAATTAATTTATGATCATGTATAATGAACTGTACCACAAGTAAACCAAAAGATACGATAAATATCGTATAGAAACTCATATGATTTAATCAAGAGGACAATATAATGAAGATAGATTTAGATATTATAAACAAAGAATGGTTTGAAAAATTGATGTTACAGTTTGAAAATGAAAAAAAAATAAATATTAAGTCATGTTTAGTGATTAAAAACGGTAAAATGATTTCTTCATACTCAAAAGAACCATATTCAATTGATGAAAGAAATTTATTATTTTCAATGACAAAATCCTTTTCTTCCTTGGCAATTGGAATAGCAAGTGATAAAGGATATTTAGAATTAGATGATAAAATTATTAATATTTTTCCCGACAAACTACCATTACTTGTTTCAAAGCACTTAAAAAATATTAAAATTCGAGATTTACTAGTAATGGCTTCAGGGATTCATCACAATACTTATACTGAGTTATATCATGAAAAAGACTGGATTAAAGCATTTCTAGGACAAGAATTTCAACATGAACCCGGAACATATTACAGATATAGTACTCATGGTTCACATATGCTTTCAGCGGTTATTAAGGAAAAAACAGGTTATAATTTATTGGACTTTCTTAACATAAACTTATTTAGTCCATTAGGAATAGAAAAACCCCAATGGGAAATTGCCCCTGATGGTTATATCGCTGGAGGGATGGGATTAAGTTTATGTGCAAAGGATATTGCAAAAATTGGTCAACTACTATTAGATAAAGGACTATATAATGGCACTCAAGTAATATCTAGAAACTATTTAGATGCTGCTACTAGTGTTCAAATAATAAAGCATAGTGAGTTAGATAAACTTGACCGTGAAATATTAGGAAAAGAATATGGTTATCAGTTTCACATTGATAAGTTTGGAAATTATCGAATGGATGGTGCGTTTGGACAGTTATGTTTGGTATTGAATGACTATAATACTGTAATAGTTGTAACATCAACAGATAGTAAAATGGAAACTCTACATAAAGTAATATATGAATCATTTGAGAACGAGTTCGCATGCATTAGTAATTCTGAAGTAGCAAAGCTAGTGGACTCTAGTATATTCAATCCGAACTCAAATTGGTATTTTTTCACTCCCTTAGTGAATGGGATAAAAGAAATAGACGTTCTATTTGATGAGAAGCATATTAAAATTCTTTATCATACCAGTTGCAATGATGAAGAGACTGAGTTGATTATTCAGAGACACTCAAAGTACACAGGACATACATCTTTTGTGAAAGATATTCAAAATCATACTCAGAAATTCGTCTCAGAGATTATAAACGAAAATGAGAGTATGATTCAAATACGAGTTTGGTATGTTGAGACACCGTATATTGAGGATTATGTTCTACGTAAAGATGGAAACAAGGTGAGCATGGAGTATGATATAAATGTCTCTTTCACAAAGAAGAGTTTTATTGTTGAAGCAATGAGTATTACAAATTGAAAGATCTAGATATTGAACCTGCAGCATGTTCAAAAGGCTGTAGGTTCTTTTAAGTCACACTGGATGGTTCTGATTTGTGTGGTAGTACATAAAGTATTATAGATGATTTGTAGGTCTATCAGAGATAATATATTTTATCAATATCAATCAGTAGACCTACTATAAATAAGGGAGTTAATAGTTAGATGGCAAGAATATTTCAGAAAATGATGAACTTGCAAATACTCTTATTATTTGAACTATTTTAATATGTAGTTAATTGATATAATAGGAGTACATGTACAAGGCAAATTATTATTTGGGAGGAGCTATGGATTATAGTTATGAAAAAATTGATTATATAGAGAAAAATTTACAGATGGAAAATGTTGTAAAGGGCGATAGGCTTAAATCACTAGAGCAAATGATGAAAGAAACCAATACGACTGCATTGACTGTAGCAGTAATTGAAGAGTGTGAGTTAAAATGGTGTAAAGGTTATGGTATTACAGACAAAGTTTCAAATAATAAAGTTAATACAAAAACCCTTTTCCAGGCAGCTTCGATTAGTAAGGCAATAACTGCCTTGGCCGTTATGACATTAGTCGAAGATAAGAAATTAGATTTAGATACTGATGTCAATGAATATTTGACTTCTTGGAAGTTACCACAGAATGATTATACTAAATATGCACCTGTTACATTAAGAAACCTATTATCACATACGGCAGGAATTAATGTATCCGGATTTTTAGGATATAATATGACGGATTGTATTCCTTCTATTATTGAAGTTCTTAATGGTTCTCCTAATTCGAACTCAATGAAAGTTAAAGTTGATATTAAACCTAATACTCAATATCTTTATTCTGGTGGTGGCATATCTATTGTTCAACAAGTGCTAGTAGATCAAATGAATTTACCATTCGAGGAATTAATGAAATTATTGGTTTTAACCCCCCTAGACATGGAGAGTAGCTTTTTCCAGTGCACTCCATTAAGTGAAACAAAAAATATAGCAGTAGGCCATGATGTAAATGGAAAACAACTACCTGGTAAGTATCATGTATATCCGGAAATGGCTGCAGCTGGTCTTTGGACAACTATAGAGGATTTAGCTAAATATGTAGTAGAGGTTCAAAAATCCTTAAAGAATAAGTCTAATAAGATACTTAGTAAGAGATTTATGGAACTAATGGTTACTCCAGTATTAAACGGTGAATACAATCTTGGATTAACTAATTTCAAAGTAATAGATGAAGTACTAGTAGGTCATACCGGTAGTAATGTGGGTTATAAATCAAGCATGATGTTTCATAAAGATGATGGATATGGTCTTGTTGTGATGACTAATTCAGACCTCGGTGGTAAGATAAAGATGCCATTATTAAGAAGTGTCGCAGCAGCTAATAACTGGGGGACAATATTACGGCCAGTACTTGAAGTAGAGGAAATCACTGATGAGGTGTTATCATTATTTTGTCACAAATTTAGAGTATCTTTAGATGAAAGTCTGATTATTAGCGAATGTGAAAACAAATTATTCTGTAAGCTGTTTAATGAGGACCAATGTGAACTAACTTTTGTAGGAAATTACACTTTTATTAACAGTAAAAGAGACATTTTAATAAAATACAGTCAAATTAGTAATCAATATTTTATGAATGGTAAAGAAATAATAGCGATGTCAAATGATGATCATCTACCTCTTGATTTTGTTGAGAAAAAAGATGTAAAACAAGCAGTTGAATTATATAAAGACATCATGAGAAAGAATGAAAAATATAAGTCTAGCTTAGAACGAAGATTAGGGTATTTTGGATTAGAAGCCCGTGATCGAGGAGAATATGATATCGCAATTGTGATATTGAATATCGTAGTTAATTTGTTTCCCGAATCTCTAATAAGCTGGTTTATCTTAGGTGAAATATACTTTGAAGATGAAAAATATGATTTATCTATTCAAGCAATGGAGAATACACTTAAACTCAATCCTAAAAATGTTAAAGCTAAGAAGTTAATTAAAGATGCTACAATAAAACTTGGTTTGATTATTAGTTAACTACCCTACAAGCAAAATAAATATTATAACGGTGCCTGAAGTTTGTTCTTCAGGCATTTGATTTTGGGAAACTTCTGATATGTAGGCTTGTTTATTACTTTGATTGTGTGTTCATATAGTGAATAAGTTACATAGTAATTCATTGCAAAGGTAAGATCACTAGCATGAAATTAATATTACTATTTCATAATAGTGATCTTATTTTAAGTTAGTCACCTTTTTTGTGTTTATGTGGTTTTAGTGTTGGAGTATTTCCAGGTGTCTTCTTATTATCCGCTTGACGTCTGTCTGGTTTACCTGTGGATTTAGCAATTCTTTTTGGACCAGGTTTTATTCCCATAATAAACTCTCCTTTCATATGAGATATAAAGAATACTTTACATAACATCATGCTCCAGGAATACAAAAACTACTGAGGCTCAGAACACAACATTTGCTGTTATATAGTTATACTTTATTCCCCCTAATTATATCAGAATGTATTCAAATCATCAATATATAGTATGCGTTATTGCATAAACACACTATATATAGTATGTTTTGTATACTTATATAACACACTATATGATTTGTTCATCTCAATGTTCCATTTAAATACTGCGACTTACGGTGTAATAATCAAAAGCTCTTCGTTGCATCTGAGAAGAAATAAAAAGTATACTGATGTTACGAGGTAGATTAAAGTGGCACATCTACATGGAGATTTGACTATAGTCGGACATTCTCACATGACAAGTTTTCTATTAACAGTAAATTGGTTATTGGTACTTTTTTTGAAAATTATTATGCCTTTATAGAGATTATACTCTAATACAATTTGAAACAATTATTATTGCTTGTTGCATAAGTAGCTGGCTCTATTATTCTGATTTGTGTGGTACTTGACAATTCCATCATCCAATAATTTTGTTATATATGGTGTTATATTTATGTGGTTCCTCAAAAGAACTATGTATTTGTTTAAAGAGAAGAAATTGTGCTTGCCGGCTGGTGTTCTTCTCTTTTGTTTTATCTTTCTAATTGAAGAGGAGCATGGACCTTATGAAGCTTCATTCAATTTTATCTTAGTTTCAATGTTGAAAATGATTCGATTGGTTAATTATGGATATAAGAGTATTAATTGTAGATTCTATTCATAATATTCAACTAAACTTATTCTAGAATAGAGGTTCTCATTTCTGTAAGAAAGGGTGGTGTAAAATGATAAAAAGGTCTGAAGTGATTAATGAGTTTTATGATGTTCACATGCACGCGTATAATCTGTCACATCCAAGTCTAGCTTTAATTATGATGAGGATTGTAAAAGAAATGTTTGGGAATAAGAGTGAAAAAGAAAAAGAAAAGTGGAAAGATGTAATGAGGTTATTATTGGAGTTCATTTATAAAAAGAATCCAATAGTACGTACATTTCAGGTAGTTTTTCTTCTTTTAGTATTCTTGTTTATTCCTATTGCGATATTTAATATAAGTCATTACATATTTGCTTTTACTGGCAATATACTCTCTATTTTAATAGCCTCTATAATTCTTGTCATAATTATTTGTTGTATAACGATTTTGATGAGAAACAAACTACATAAAAGTTTCAGGTTTGTTAGTCATGCGCTTAACGTACTTTTTCTTATGGATTATAGCTTAGATGAGTATTTTCTTACAATAGAGAGTGAAATAAAAGATAATGATATTTTTAAGGATAAAGATGTTAATATAACGTTATGCCCACAAATGATGGATTTCAGTGGTATAGATGATAGTGTAAGCCATATGATATGGGATAAAGACATTTTTGAGAAGCCTAAGTATTTACCAAGAAACAAACCTTTTATAGATCAAGAGATTGACTTAATGAAAGGTATCCAGAATTATTACTATGAAAAAAACAACTCAGGAGAAAAAAAATTATTAACAATTTTACCATTTCGCGGTTTTGAGATAACAGAACAAATGACAATTAGCAAATTAAACATTATTTTAGATAAGCATTTTGAAGATTTGCCTCAGGGAAAAGATAATCGTGAAAAAGCTATATATAATGCTATTGTGAATTACAATATGAATGAAAATATTGGATTATCCCGTGGTAATTATTCTGGATCAACTGAAAAGTGCTACATATATGCAGGTTTCAAAGTTTATCCACCATTGGGATTTGAAGTTTGGCCTGAAAATTCACCCAAGCAAAGGATGATGGTTAAGTTTTACAAGACATGCATTAAGAATAACATCCCTATTATGATTCATTGTGGGTCTAATGTTGCTGGCACAGTAGTAAATAATGATTATTTGGAACTTACAAAACCTATGCAGTGGGACAATGTATTTGATAATAAAGAATATAACTTTAAGAAATTAAAAATATGTTTTGCTCACTTTGGTGTAAATAAGTTTGAGTATCTGAAAGAGACGTTTGATCCTGATAATGACTGGAAGCATAAAATTATAGAGATGTGCATACAATATGAAAATGTATATGTAGACATTTCTTGTAGAGGTACTGTAGCTGAAGTATATTTTGAGATAGATATGTATATACAATCAATTTTAAAAGATCCATTTGCAATAGACAAAATAAACAGTAAGTTAATTGGAAAAACGATGAGTAGTAAACAAATGATTGAAAAGCTACTAAGTAGGATATTATTTGGTACAGATTTTCCAATGTGTTGTTTTACAGTTAATTCTTACTCTAAGTATTTAGATGAGTTAGATAAAGGAATCAATAGTAACAATCCTATTATGAACAATGAAATGTATCAAATGATGACAAGAGATAACTGTAAGCGTTTTCTTTTCGGAGACTAATTGGTACATGCAAATTACCTATACAGTTTAATACAAGCAATATTTTATGATTAATCAGAGATTGTACTCCCATACAAATGAAATGGTTATGAGTACTTGATTAATGATCAGGTACTTTTTATGTTTAGATCAAATCAAAATTCTGATTTGTCGGGATGGTTGGGTTTCTATAAATGGTTAAACCAAGAGGCCATAAGCCTCCTGATTATTAGCTACCTTTTAAATTTTGTTATTTGAAGTAAATCCAAAATGTTTCCCAAGTATTTCAGTTGTTTCCTCTTTGCTAGTCCAATCCTCAAATCCTCGGTTAATAGTGAAAAATTTACTTTGGGTAAATTTTTTATAATCCGTTCTATTAAACTTTTCTATACAGGCTGTGAAGTTCTGGTATGTAGAATCAGGATTAGCACATAGATTTATCTGTTCCAAAAGAAATTTTTTCTCAGGATCATCTCTATCAAAGAAACGACTTGAAGATATTTCAGGTGGTGATAACATTATTGCTACTTGATTATCATCAGCTATCTCCTCAAGTAACTCTATTGGGATATTAGTGTCTACAATAACTTTTTGATTACTTGATAATCTTATCAGTTCAGCTATCTCAAACCCTATAATTTCCCGATTATTCCCTATTAACCAACTTTCATAATCTTCAGGTGTACGATTAAGAAACTCCTCCCAACTTTCTTTTGTTTTGAAGTAGCTCAAGTTGGGCTGATCTTCTATATCGATAACATTAAAAATAGTATCTGAGTTATAGTTTTCCTCGCAATGGTAAAGGTTATATTTTTCTGCAAGTGCTTTACACATAGTTGACTTACCAGCGTATGCTGTACCAGTAATAAAATAACAATTAGATAAATAATGTTTGATAATGTTTGATTTTATTTCCATGATTAACTCCTTTAATTCTCAATCGCTGTTATGAAGTACATTCGGGTAAACTGGCAAAATGTTACTTCTAAAATATTTTCATTTTATGGAGTTATTTTAAACGATTATTATTGAATAGTAGATATCTCATATATACTCCTCTCGTATCTGTTATTACAAGAAATAAATCAAAGATAATGTACAACTTCTTATACTCCTCATCAGTTAATATCTCGTATAAATATTATATCAAAAAAAAAGTTTCTCTGTTATTACAATTGAATTACACTATAAAGTTCAACTTAATAGTGAATTGGATATTGGAACTTTCTTGAATACATTTAGTGATTAATCACACTGCAACTATCCCTACGAATTGAAAGAGTCATTGAAGTCAGATATTGTTTCTGGCTTCTTCTGATTCGTAATATATAAGTAGAGCTTCTTGCGATATAGTTAAATAAAAGAACCCTCACAAATTAATAAGATATAATGGTAGTGACAAAACAAACCAA
>JAEIOD010000047.1 GCA_016342415.1 Clostridiales bacterium | reverse complement strand
AGGCAATTGCTGTAGATGATGCAGATCAAGTATCAGCTGTTGTAACAAGTGTATTTACAAAGAACCCAGTTGATGAAGTACCGGTTGTAAAAGTAACACCGGGTACAAACTTCGATACTGATGTAAATGTAACAATTTCATCGGATGATACAGATGTAAAAGCTTACTACTACACATTAAATGGTGATGCACCAATAGTAGGTGAAACATCGACAAACTTTAAATCAACATCAGAAAAAACATTTTCATTATCAGCAACAACAACTGTTAAGGCAATTGCTGTAGATGATGCAGATCAAGTATCAGCTGTTGTAACAAGTGTATTTACAAAGAACCCAGTTGATGAAAAACCAGTTGCATTAATTACACCTGCAGGGAACTTTGATAGTTCGAAGTCAGTTACAATATCAACATTAGATACTGATGTAGTAGCATATTATTATACGACTGATGGAACAACACCTCAAATTACAGGAGCTGATTATACTGGAACTAGTATTAAGAAGGCAACTACAGCGAATGTACAATTATCAGTTTCTAGTACAACGACTGTTAAAGCTATTGCAGTAAATGCATTAGGTCAATCATCTGATGTGATATCTGCAACTTATACTAAAAATCCAGTTACACCAGATCCAGATCCAAGTCCAGGACCGTCACCGTCTCCAGGACCGTCGCCTTCGCCAGGACCGTCACCTGCACCAGGACCGAGTGCAGCTAGTTCTACACCGACGATAAAAGTATCTCTTGATACTGATTATGTCGAATTAGAATATGGTGCTAGTGCGAAGCCGGATTACAAAGTATTCGATTTCGAAGAAGAAGTAACTGGTACGGATAATAAAAATGTTACATGGTCAATTAGTAATAATGATTATGTACAGATTGATAATAACGGATTGATTAGTTTTAAAGCTGATCCTCCAGAAGGTTTAGAAGATTTTTCAGCAACCGTTACAGTAAAGACTGTTGATGGTGGAGCTACAGCAACTGCAACGGTTGTTTTATCTGAGCAAACACCATTAGGTGCGGTTCAATTCTTTGATCCTTATATCTACGGATATCCTGATCAATCATTTAGACCACAAAACAGTGTTACTAGAGCAGAAGTTGCTACAATGTTTGCAAAAATTCTAAAGTTAAACATTGATTATACAGGTACTCAAAAGTTCAATGATGTTACAGATGGTTCGTGGTATTACAGCTATGTACAAGCGATTTCAAGAACGGATATATTTGTAGGTGATACTACCGGAGAATTTAGACCAAATGATCCTATCACAAGAGCAGAAATTGCGACTGTGTTTGCTAAGTTCTGGTCTTTCATGGATACAAATGTTGATGATACGCGAGTAGAAATCAAAGATGTTGATGATTCACATTGGGCAAGTAGTTATATTTATATGATTTACAATGCTGGTATAGTGGATGGTTTTGAAGACGGAACTTATAAACCGAACGATCCGACTTTAAGAGAACAGATTGTTGGTATGATTAATACTCTAATTGCAAGACCAGAGTATCTTCCACCAGTAACTAAGTTCACTGATATCACAAATGCTCATTGGGCATATGGTAACATTGAAGCGGCATCACAAAAGTTTATTGGTCAAACTAACATACCAGTACAAGAATAAAAATAAACCCCCATTTCTAAATTGAAAATGGGGGTTTTCTTATGTGTAAGAAATTAGTAGGGTTTCTAGAAAATTTTTGAAGGTAGTTAAAAAACATGGTGAGGTATACGGATAACCACTATTTTTTATAGCCTGTTGTTGCAGTTCTGAGGGATTAGAAAGTGGGTACAATCCAACGATGGTGCTTATTTGCAAACTTAAAAAATTCATGATGTTCTCATCGGACATGTTCGGGAATTTTTCTTTTATCAAGTTGGCAGTTGCCATATTGGAAGTCAAGATTTCTTTTTTGAACAATGTTAGCTTTTCAATGGAGACGTTTCTTTCAATGATTGAAAATAAAATTGAAAAGAGTTTAAGAAAGTCTTTACTTTCATCAGTAACCTCTGCCCAAATCCTACTAAATTGTTTGATATCATCTACTGGTATATATGTCATAGCAGTCACTAAGTTCTGATGCCAGACATTGATTTTATCAGACAATACATCCAATAAGATTTCTTCTTTAGTTGCATAGTATTTATATAGATTCCCTCTTGTAAAGTCTAACTCTTTGGCAATACTGGCCATACTAATATCCTGATAAACCACCGTATTGTAGAGATGCATTGTAGCATCTTTTATTTGTTTTAATCTTAATTCTTTTTGCTCATTACTTCTTGCTCTTTCAAATGCCATCATATGCTCCTTTAATAAATCCATTATAGCATAAAAAAAGAACTTGATAAATAACACAGTGTCAATTACAATATTAGTAACACAGTGTTATTTATGTGCTTATTGTATCTGTTTAGTGGAGGCGACTATGGAATATAGAGTTATAAAGAAAAACGGTGATAAGATATCGACGTTAGGATTTGGGTGTATGAGACTTGCATCAAAATTAGGCCGTATTAATGAGGAGAAGGCAACTGAACAGATTAAGTATGCAATAGACCAAGGAGTCAATTATTTTGATACAGCGTATCCTTATCATGGTGGGGAAAGCGAAAATTTTCTCGGAAAAGTATTTGCTGATAAAAGTTTAAGAAACAAAGTGAAAATAGCTACAAAATTACCGCCATGGTCAGTAAGGACAAGAGAAGACATGGATAGAATACTTGATGAGCAATTGTCAAAGTTACAAGTGGACTCTATTGATTATTACTTAGTACACGGTATTATGGGACAAGATGTATGGGATAGACTTAAAGGTTTAGGAATAATTGATTTCTTAGATAAGGCTATTGCTTCTGGCAAAGTAAAAAATGTTGGATTCTCGTGTCATAGTAATTTATCAACATTTAAAAATGTTGTTGATGATTATGATTGGACAATGTGTCAGATTCAATACAATTACTTAGATGAATACATACAAGCAGGTAGAGAAGGGTTGATGTATGCTGAAGAAAGGGACATTGCTGTATTTATAATGGAACCGTTAAGAGGTGGCAGTTTGGTTGGAAAGCTACCGAAGAAAGTGGAACAAGAATGGGCAAAATCATCTGTAAAACGCAGTCCAGCAGAATGGGCTTTGAAATGGATCTTAAATCATAAAGAAGTAACCTGTATTTTGTCTGGAATGAATGTAGATGAACACATCAAAGAAAATATAAAAGTTGCATCAGAAACTGAAGCTAATAGTCTTAATAAAGAAGAAATTGACTTAATTGAATCAGTTAGAGACTTGTATAAATCTTTAACCAAAATCCCTTGTACAGCCTGTGCTTATTGTTTACCTTGCCCAGCGGGTGTTAATATACCTCTTTGTTTCGAGAAATATAATGATAAGTATATGTTTGGGACATTAGGAGCCAGAGTGATGTATCAAGTGCAGCTAAATGGCGTTATGAGTGATGGTAATAATATGGCTTCTAAATGTGTTGACTGTGGGTTGTGTGAATCTCATTGTCCACAACATATTGAAATAAGGAAAGAACTCAAACAAGTTTCAAAAGAATTAGAAGGAATTCCTGGCAAGATACTTGGTGCTGTGGCAAAACGAGTGATGAAATCATCTTAAGAAGTTTCAAATAGAGAGTTTATTAACCAGTGTAGCCTGAATCATTTGATTCAGGTTGTTTTGTCATCAAATTTTAACGGGACCTTAATCCCTTTGTTTTTCTAATGTATTTAAATTAATTTGAAATATGCTATAATGAGTTGAGAGGGTAATCAAGTCGGCAGAGTTAGCCGAGAAAAGGCAAACCGAGTGAAAGCTTGGGACGCAAAGCCAAGGGTCTAAGGGGAAACCTAAGATAGCCAGCTACCGAGAAGACTTTGGTTACCATGTAATCAAAAGCTTTTCACGACATGGCAAACCTAATGAAAGTTGGGGACGCAAAACTATAGGGTCTAAGTCAGAAATGATAAGATAGCCAGTTATCGAAAGAGAAGTTTATTACTTTTCTTTCCCAAATATGTTAAACGGCAAACCCATTGTGAAATGGGGACGCAAAACTACAGGGTCTTCGAAAGAAGATAGCCAGATGCCAAGGGAGAGATACTATGAAAAGAATAATGTTAATTTTTACGGTTATGATGTTACTCGTAACGAGTGCAACATCAGTATTCGCTGATACAACGAACGTACAGGTTAACACTGCTGATGCAACAGTTGTAATTAATGTTTCAACAACTGGTTATTCTAGTTTCAAAGCAATCGTAGAAAAAGATGACGTAGAATATATCTACAATCTTGTTTCTGGGATCGAATCACTTCCGTTACAATTAGGTAGTGGGCAGTATACAGTAACTATTTTAGGTAGTAATGATGGTAGAAGATTTAGAAAATTATCTGAAAAAACTATCTCTGTTACTCTTAAAGAGAATGCTGTTTACTTGAGCTCAAGTCAAACTGTTAACTGGAATGATGAATCGGAAGTAGCAATCTTAGCTAAAGAATTAACTAAAGATGCTGAAACTGACAGAGAAAAATTAGAAGCTATTCATACTTATGTTGTTAACAATGTAAGATATGATTATCAAAAAGCTACAAGTCTTCCAAAGGGGTACATTCCAAATGCGGATGCTACATTAGCAGACGGTTCAGGGATTTGTTACGATTTCGCAGCAATAACTGCATCTATGTTAAGATCAGTAGATATTCCTACGAAACTTGTTAAAGGCTATAGCTCTTATACTCCTGTCTATCATGCATGGAATGAAGTTTTAATCAATGGCGAATGGGTTGTTGTAGATGCTAGTACCGATTCTATCTACGTGGATTATAATGTCGCTTATTCATTAGAAAAAGCTACAGAAGATTACGTAAATAGTAAAGTATATTAATTAGAATAGAAGTTATCCTCTCAATTTCTTTAATAATCTAAATCTAGTTCGCTAGATTTTTTATTTTGCAAAATTGTGATATAATGCAGAAAAATACATGAAAAGAGGTAAATATGAACTGGTATAAAATAGAGATTCATACAGAGACAGAATCTGTTGATATTCTAACGTATTTATTAGAAGAAAATGGTATAGACAGTGTTGTTATTGAAGATCCAAATGATCCTATGTTTGATGTAGAATTTAAAGGCGATTGGGACTACAGTGAAGAAACAGCAAGACAATTCGATTCGGAAGATACTGTTGTTAAAATTTTTGTAGAAGCAGATAAAGATATAAATGAAACAGTTAACATGATAGAAGGGCTTCTAAAAAAGATTTCAAGTAATGGACTGAATATCGGAACCGGATTAATTAAATATGAAATTGTAGATGATGCAGACTGGAAAGATAAATGGAAAGAGTACTTTAAACCATTTAAAATTGGCAGTCATATTGTGATTAAACCAAGTTGGGAAGCTTATGATGAAGAAGAAGGTGATATCATCATAGAAATGGACCCAGGCTCAGCATTTGGATCTGGTACCCATGAAACAACTAGTATGTGTGTTAAATTAGTAGAGAAAGTAATCACACCATCAGATATGGTTTATGATATAGGTTGTGGTACCGGTATCTTAGGACTATCCGCTGCCATGTTAGGTGCTAAATCTGTTATTGGTGTTGATATTGCCGAAGATGCAATCATTGCTTCTAAGATCAATATTGAGAAGAATAACATGACTGAAGTGATGGATGTAAGACTTGGTAACTTAACAGATGTAGTAGACGAAAAAGCAGATATTATAGTGGCAAACATCATGGCTGATATTATCATTATGATGACAGATACGATTCAGAACTTCATAAAACCTGAAGGGTATTATATTCTTTCTGGCATTGTAGAAGGCCGACAAGATGATGTTATCGATGCTATTAATGACAAGAACTTTGAAGTTGTAGATCATTTAAACGAAGGTGAATGGCATGCGATTTTAGCACAATATAAAGGATAAGAAAATGCATAGATTTTTTGTAGATTATAAAATAACAAGTGATCAAATTGTAATTGATGATAAAAATGATGTCAATCACATAAAAAGAGCTCTTCGTGTAACTGTAGGCGAAAAATTGGAAATATGTGATGCTGAAAGTGATGAATACATTGTAGAAGTAAAATCAATAGATGATGTTATTGTGTGTGATGTCATAGAAAAGAATGCTGTAGATAGAGAGAGTCCAATTCAAGTAGACTTATATCAAGGTCTAGCAAAAGGCAGTAAAATGGAAACTATTATACAAAAATCTGTAGAACTTGGTATCCATACAATTTATCCTCTAAATACTAAAAGAGCTATTGTAAAACTAGATGATAAAGGTGAAAAGAAAAAAATAGAAAGATGGCAAAAAATTGCTGATGAAGCGGCTAAACAGTCAAAGAGAAGTCACTTACCAGTTATTGAAAATGTTATTTCAGTTAAGAACTTCTCATCTGTATATGAGCAATATGATTTAATTCTTGTTGCCTACGAACTAGAATCTTCTAGAACATTAAAACAGTTGTTGTCAAATGAATATAAACGTATTGCGGTGATTATAGGGCCAGAAGGTGGTTTTGAAGTAGAAGAAGTTGAGTTGTTAGTTGGTCTGGGTGCACATTCGATTAGTTTGGGACCTAGAATTCTAAGAACCGAAACTGCAGGATCTACATTGGTTTCGATACTTCAATACGAACTGGGTGATATATCTAAATAGAATCAAGAAATTGAAAGTCATAGAAAATGGAGCTTATATGAAGAAAATAATAATGGTACTGTTGATATTATTACTTGTTGGTTGTCAAAAAACAGAGACAAACCCAAATGAATATAGTGCCTATATGATGAATATAAAAGATGGTGTGACCGCCTTTTCGCAAGAAATATATGATATGAATAGTGGAGAAAAGACTTATTTTGAAGTGTTTGAAATGGGTTACTATTCATCTTCTAATTATTCCTGTAAATTTGATGAAAAAGGCAACCCGAAAGAAATCATAGAAAAAACGCCTGACGGTGAACCTGTTGTTTCGTGGTTAAGTGAGTTTGATAACAACAACAGAATAAAGGTTTTCACAGCAGTTTTCGCTGGCATGGATGATTATAATGAAACTGTATATAATCTAGATTCTGAAGGACAGGTTATTGTAACCAATCAAATAATTCAAGGCACAAGTTCACAAAAAAATGGTGATGAGATTTTATCTGAAACAAAGGTTGCAACAACTTTTGATGAACACAATAGAGCAATTAAAATTTCAAATGATGTAGAAATTGAAGGATTAGAAGGTCATCCATTATATGAATATAATGATAAGGGATATGTTTCCGATGTTTATTGGTATGATTCAGGTGAAAAAATATGCCATGTTATGATCAAGTACAATGTAGAAAATTATATGGCCAGTTATCGTTATATCATTAATCCGATGAATGATATGAAACTGCTTGAGTTCGACTATATATACGATGAACACAATAACTGGATTGAACAGAAAATCACTGTTGATGGTGAAGACATGTATGTCGTTAAACGTACTTATCAATATGCAGATAAATAAGTGATCTTAAAGAGTTTTTAAACTATTGGTTTCATATAATTAAAAAAATCAGCTACACGAACAATTAACTCTAATAAAAATGCTGTTATCGAAGTGATAACAGCATTTTTATTTGCTTAATTTTTTACTTGAATATAGATAATATTACTAATGTCTCTTCCGGGAGTTCTTATAAGATTGCCGTCATACCATAAGCCGCTTGAAGCGCCACCGTCTAAGTTCATTGCTTCCACACAATTAAGTGATAACATGAGCTGTGCCAACTCATCAAGAGTTGAAGTTGTTGTTACAAAGATAAGTTGATTGTCAGATGTATAACCTATAGCACTTCTAGCGGCTGCATTCAAATATATTTTTGGCTCAGTAAAATGTTCAGTCTCATAATCAATATCTATCTTCCCATCTAAGATAAGTGCAGGTCCGGCTCCGGTTGCATAATCTATGTCTTTCCAGAATGAGTGTTGGTTGTTTTCAGGTGTATAAGTGATGTCAAAATCAAAACTATTACCAACTTCAAAGAGTTCATAGACTTGTTCTGGTGTTGAACCTAATAAACCATTCAAGTTAACAACATAACCATCCTTTGGAATCACAACAGATTCATTTTCAACAATATCAGTAATCGTATTATCTTCTATAATATAATTCTTTCCGTATAAGCTATTGGTTTCTTGTTTGTAATCATTGAATATTGTGAAGCTTAGACTATCATTTGGAATTGAATGATTGATCCAATAACCATACCATTCAAGAGATCCTAGTGGTCCTGTAGTAGTACCTTTGATTTGAGTATCAATCCTATCAATATCCACTTGACCATTTTTAAAACCAATAACAGCTCTGTCGCTTCCAGTGTGTAATGTTTCACCATCCATTACTAAAATACCATAAGGATCTTTAGCATAGTTGTCGTCTTGATAAGCACTAAAGTAGGTTCCGTTTATAGCCAGTAAAGCATGGTTTTCCTCAGCTAGATTATTTAAGGTATCCACGGTACCGACACCCTCATTTGAAATAGCTGTTTTGACACTTATCTTATCATTGTTTAAGTCAACTCCATATGCTTGATATGAAATAGAGTTATTATCAATAACTGTTGAACCTGACAAATCAGTAATGACTTCATTTATATTGAAAGGTGATAAATTGATTATTTTGGAAGTTTTGTCAGTTGTCCATAGTTTATTATTGTTGTTTTTAAGTATTTTATTGGTGATGGTGATGGCCATTTCAATTGTTGCATTGTCACGAGGTTTAAATTTGTCTTGACCAACACCGCTGATGATATCATTTGCTTTTGCAGTATATATGGCATCAAATGCCCATGATGAGAACTCGTTTTCATCAACGAATTGATAGTTGTTTGGTGTATACATTTCAAGATTTCCTAATTTTAATGTATTCACCATCAATACAGCAAATTGTTCACGAGTTAATAACATATCTGGACCGAATTGATTATTGCCAATACCAGATGTAATACCAACTGTAGCACCTTTTAATGCGTAGATATCGCTTGTATCTATAAAACTGATTGATGGATCAGGTTTTATATCCTCTCCAGAAAACATTTCATATACTCTTACAGCGAAGTAAATGAATTCAGCTCTTGTGATGTTTTTCTGATAATTTGAAAAAGTAGTACTCTTAAATGTATGATAAGACTTCAATTCATTGATGGAATCTTCTGCCCATGGAGAAGGTTCATCGGTTTTGGCGTATACAGTTATTGACATAATAAAAACCAATAAACTGATTAGAATGATAATTTTATTTTTCATAGCAGACTCCTTGATTAGTCAATTGTTTCTATGTATGGAATCTCATACAGTTAACGAGAAATGATCCTCAGTATATATTTTTCCATTAATCTGTAACGAAATTTTATAATCACCAGAATACAGTTTCCTTGTTGTCATGACTTTGAAAGAGTGAGATTTCTTTATAGTGAGGGTTTCATTTTCTTTTAAAGTCACTTTTTTAATCTTAAATACTTTTTCGGATGTTTTGTTATTGGCCATTGGATAAAACACCTTATAATCAATCATAAGCTTTTCTGGCTTATGAGCTAAAATACTGAATTCAAATTTCAAACGATCCCCAACAACAAGGATTTTACTACTGATATTAAAATCAGTAATCAAAATATCAGGATTCTCGTGATATCCGATGAATGCTAAACTTTTTTGGTGACCTTTTTTTATAGATGTTCTTAGTGCATGATAAATGAGATAATCCATTTCCTTTTGTTCTTGTTTATGAGAGGATTGCCAAACGCTTAATGTCTCTACTACCAAATCAGGATCTAATTTAGAAATATCGTTTAAATGGTTGGCTACAGATCTAACAACATATCTTTCTTGATCGTAATATAGATTGTGCAACGGCAACATACCTTTATTATAATCAAAATCAATTTTAGAAGACCATGGTAACTTTGGTCTTAATCCTTCGCTTGCTAATCGTCTTTGTTCCACATGATCGCTTAAAGACCACTCCAACATTTTTTTATAAGTTTGATCAGGGTATTGATTAATGAATTTTCGAATGGCAAATTCAGCTGAAAACCATTTGGTATATTCACCTAACATGTCTAAAGAAATATTCAAGTAATCATCAGTGCACCCGTTCATCTCGATATATTCCGAATAGGAAGCAAAGACAAAATCACCCTTTGTTTCAGTTGATTTTAAAGAGTCATGAAGTAATTTAATAGTTTCAATATAACTATCAGGCATGTATTTTTCGAGTTTTTGCCTAATTAACGTCACACGTTCTTTTAACTCCAATACCATCATCTCATCCATAATCTCATTATAAAAGGATGTAGCATCAAACGAATCATAAACCAGATCAATGCAATCGGTAATCTTTTTAATAGAATGATGGTTAAATAATTCATCTTTTAAAGAATATCTTTCTTCAGTGATAGTAACACCTCCATTTCTGTTACTTTTATTATATCATAGTACTTATTTGAGTTTAAAGGGACTATACAATAAGCTGTTTATTGGTGAGGTATTATATTTGTGATATTATAAAAAGAGAAACATAAAAACAAGTGATAAACTGAGAACTTAGAAGTCGTTTTAGATAAGCTATTGTAAGCAGAAATAGCCTTAAAACACAACAAGGAGGGGGAAAATGATTAATCACTCTAAAGAAATGGTTGCTCCATGTGGTATGAATTGCACTTATTGTTATGTTCATCATAAAAAGAAAAAAAACTGTTTGGGTTGCAAAATGAGTGGTGACAACAAACCTGCTTCATGTCGAACTTGCAAAATTAAGGATTGTGTCAATAATAAAGAAATCGACTACTGTTATGAATGTGATGAGTATCCTTGTGCTGTACTTAAACGATTGGATAAAAGTTATCAAAAACGATATCAGGAAAGTTTAATAAAGAATATGTCTATAATACAAAGTAATGGAATGAAACATTATTTAGACATGGAAAAAGAAAGATTAAAATGTCCAATCTGTTCTGGGGGTATTAAACTTGCACGATAAAATTTGTGCTGAGTGCGGAGAAAAGGCGGAGTTGTAAAATAGAGTATGAGGTTTATTGAAATAACCACAAAAATTACTGTTCGATATATTTAGATAATGTGTAATCGAAGATCAGATTCTTATGCTAAAGTTTGTTGAACCAGCAGATCTATTTCATACTTGTATTGGGAGTTCGATATTTATGGTTATTAACACTGATTTGGTATAAAATATTTGCATATCATAATAGATACTGATATAATTCTTACTGAATTAGAATGGAGTATATATGAAAAATAATATAGAAGAAAAAAATATTGAGTCATTTGAAAAAAGTCAGAAGACGATTACAGTACTTACTTTGGGATGTGGTAAAGTAAATGTAAATCTGATTGCTTCTAAATGTTCAAATTTCAACAATATATAAGATGGGTAAATAATAGAATACAGTTGAGTATTCTATTTTATTGAAGGAGATTAATGAAAAAAAATATAGTAAAAGGAATCATTCTTGTAACGTTTATTATATGTTTCATAATGATATTCTTATATGAAAAAAAATATAATCTTGGAGAAATAGTTGAAAATGATTATTATGCAGTATCTGTTTTAAATGTATATCAGGTAACTGATTTAGAAGAATTTGAGCATGGTAAAGATATTTATGCTGTTGAAATCATAGTATTCAATAAAAGAAATAAACCTGTTATGTTTGAAACAGATAACAATTTCATACTTGTCGATGACACTGACAATGAGTATGCACCTGATTTTATTCCGCCACATAATGGTCTTCATTATCTAATTGAACCTGGTGGCAAAATGCGAGGTGAGGTTATGTTTGCTGTAGACAAAGGAAGCCTCCCCATTGTTTCTAAGTTTGCACCAGATTCTGATAGTGACAAATATTACGCCTATGATTTGAAGTCTGACATACTAAATGATTACTTAACATATAAGACCGATGTAAGTAATGAGAATTTAACTATGAATAAGTATATTGAAACTGGATTAATTGGCATGAGAGTTATCAATTATGATAAAACAATCACTGATGATGAATCTACTAATTTGTTAACTGTGAATTTGGAATTAACTAATTTATCAGGAGAAAATCAAACAATAGAAGCTTATCATATGTTCTATGTGAAAGATGACAAAGGGTATAATCGTAATTATAAATATGAAACTCTAGATGAACGGAAGATTGAAATAGATAAGGATTCAACTCAATTGATGAGTTTTTCATATAAAGTACCCCAAAATGTGTCGAGTGCAAGTTTGATGTTTGAAACAAATATGTATATGAATGGATTGTACGTGATTGATTTGTATTGATATAGTTTAGTAAGTACTCTCTTAATAGATCATGAGTAGCTGGGCAATTGAAAATAGCTGTTAAAATATGATATTGCAAAACAATAGAATGCCATTGGGCATTCTATTTTATTACGTATAAAGTTGAAATTGACTGTCCTTGCTTTTCAATAAAATTCTCATTTATTAGTTCATTAATCAGCTCATATGCTCCGTGTTTCTTTAAACCGGTCAATTCTTGTAATTCTTTCCTTGTGAAGGCTTTATGCTCTTTAAGGTGGTTTATCACGATTTCTTTAGAATCTTTGTATATAAGCTTTATTTCAGGCATATTCACTCTATCTGCTGGTGTCTTATATGTGAATGTATGTATAATACCATTTTTAAAACTTATTGATTGAATCAGATTATTCTTCACATGAATTGAATCAACTGTAAAATTGATAAATTCCTTTATAGAATCAGGGGCTATAAATGTTAATATCTCTTTCCAATTGGTGTTAATATTGTTCGCTAAAATATCTTTCAGTATGAATTTGCTTGCAGTATCAATAAAGCTTTTATTGTCGACATGCTTGTGAGAAGAGGGGAGTTTATCCAATTGAGTTAACAATTCTTCAATCTTGTTATTTATTTCATTTCGCTTTAACAAATAGTCCTTTTTAGGAATTGAATCCTCTGAATAAAGGAACAATTCTTCAAGTCTGCTAAGTGCTTTTTTCTGTTTTGATAGTTCAAGTTCATATTTCTTTTCATTTAATGATTTTGTCAATGACTTATCATAATCTATAAATTCATAATCCTCATATGCAGTAAAAATAGTTTTTAAATCCATTAAACATTTCTTATCGATTGACTTAATATCCTTAAGGGGATGTCCTCTCAATAAAATGGATTGTATATCTCTTAATGAGTGATTCTTTGTGATTCTATTATTAAGATTAATAAAATTAGCTAGATAAGTTAAAACAAACGGCACCAGTACAATATCACTTATATAGTTCTTACATTTACGTTCTGTTGTAAAGTTATTGGTAGTAGTGCAATAATACCTAGAAGGCTGATATCCGTCAGCTCTTTTTCTATCTTGTCCAGCTGTGAAATGCTTTCCACAACCACCACAATAAATTAACTTGGAAAATATATGGGTATGCATATTAGAACGTTGAAAATCTGATTTCCAAGTCTTATTACTTTCAAGAATTTCCTGTACTCGTAAGTATTGCTCTTTTGAGATAATACCGGGATGATTGTCTTCTTTTATGATCCATTCCTTTTTATCTTTCCATCTTCTAGTACCACCAGTTTTTACATTGTATTGATATGTACCGATATAGAAAGGATTTGTGAGAATACCATGAACTGTTTTAGGTACCCATGTTCCATCTCTCTTAGTCTTATAGTTATTTTCGTTTAGTTTATTTGCTACTCTTACAGTAGATTGGAAAATCTCATATAAATTAAATATCTCTGACACTGTAACCGATTCAACTGGATCTATAACAGGAAACTTCAATTCTTTGGACCACTTATAACCTAAGGGTACTGTTGCGCCATTCCATAATCCTTTTTCTGCACGAGATAACATAATTGAAAATACTCTTTCAGCTGTTAATTTTCTTTCAAGTTCAGCAAACACTAGGATAATCTTAAGCATTGCTTCTCCCATTGCAGATGAAGTATCAAACTGCTCGTTTTTAGAAATAAATGTAACATTACACTCTTTTAGATCATCGTATAATTCTGTGAAATCCTTTAAATTACGAGAAATTCTATCTATTTTCCAAACTAGAAGATGAGAGAATTCACCATTATGAACTCTTTCAATCATATTCTGATATTGAGGTCTATCAGTGTTCTTTCCTGAATATCCTGCATCTTCAAATACCTTATACTCATTTATATTCAATGCATATTTGGAGTAATTAATTAACTCGTTCTTTTGATGAGGGAGCGAGTCTTTATCGATTTGATGAGTTGTAGATACTCTTGTATAAATAGCGACCTTCAAATTGTCTTTCATAGTACCTCCTAAAAAGTATGAATAGTGTAATAATACTTAAAGATGAAGTGTTGCTCAGCTAAATATTAAATGATTTCTGGTAAGGTATGTGAAATCAATGTTGAACTAGTTTCTTCGATAACTTGATTTAGTTTTACCTGATCCAAGATTTTACCAATATAAATGTCAGGTAAACTTAAGAGATTCAAGACTAGTTGGTCTTTTAAATACCATTGAGGCAATTCTTTAGCCATAAAGGATAATTTCAATAAAATGAAGTTATCTGTCACTTGGAAATAATCACTTACATCTTGAACTGATGAATAAGGATTATTCTTAAAAAAATTCAATAGACTATTTGTATTCACTAGAAATTTAGATGACCATTTTAAAGCCTTTTCCTCTTCTTTCTCGATAGTTTGCAAATTAATTGAATCTAAAAAGTGATATGGTGAAATATCTCCAACAGTTTTAAAATGATGTCCCAATTCTTCTGATAGAACTATTCTGAGTAATACCTCATCATATTCTATTGATTTATCTATAAATATGAATTTCCCATCTTCGTCTTCAATGTAGAGACCATATCGATTCTTTGGTAATTGTAATACACCAATATGTATATTTTCTTTATTTATGATGTCATATATTTTTGTAGTACTAGTTATCATTACACCTCCTAGAACGTACGTTCGTTATAATGATAGCATGAATTCTATTTTATTCCAAATAAAAAAACACAGTTAAGTGTTTTTTAATAATCTATTTGATATTCTTATTTTTCTTGAATTGTTTAATCATACTTTTTAATAGTAAGATTTCTTCATCAGAGAGACCTTCAGTAGATAGACTACTAAAAGCAGCAGTTTTAACTTCGAGTTTTTCGTTAGTGTTCTTTCCCATTAGATAATCAATTGTGACTCCGAATATGGATGATATCTTTTCAAGTGTATCAATATCCATTTGCATTGATCCAGATAAGTATCTTGAAACGGATGCTTGAGTTACATTTAATTTTTTGGCTAATTCAGCTTGAGTTATTTTATTTAACTGCATAAGCTCTTTGATTATTTCATATGATTTCATAAACTCTCCTCTTCAATATGGATTATACCATAGAAGTATATATTTTATTAAAATAGTTTTTAAATTGAGTTGACATATACGCAATAGGTATATATAATATACGTAATACGAATATTCGTCAGACGTATATTGGAGGTGATTTTATTAGTAAGTTAAAAGAAATACTGAGTCAGGAGTCTATTAAGCAGATTGATATTGCTACACTACTCAATGTTTCTCAAAAAACTATCAGCATTAGATTAAAAAACAATGACTGGAAATTAATCGATGCTGAAAAAATACGTATGTTTCTAGAACGAGATTCTATTGATGAAATTTTTTTCGAAAGAAATATACGTGACACGAATAATTAGATATCTATATTATAACTAATTAGTTAGCAATAAAAAATGAAACTTTATGGACAAATATCATAATCAGGAGGGGTTTATGAGTTATGGAAGAGTACTTAAACAAGAAAGGAAAAAAAAGGGGTATAGTCAAGAAGCGCTTGGGAAAGTGGTTGGTATAGATCAAAGCAGAATATCAGAGTTCGAATCTGGTCATGAAATTCCTACAGATATTGCAGTGAAAATTTCAAATACATTAAATTCACCAAGACTTAAATTGGCTTATACCATCGATTATGGATGTGAGTTAATATCAATACCTTATTTAGATAATGTAAATGAGGAAATAGTTACTGTTATAGATGTAATTATTGAGGAATCAGAAGAAGTTGTCTTAGCGGGGAAGGAGTTGAAAAAGCTAATTAGAAATAAGAAATCTATAGATCAACTTTCACCAGTGGAACTAGAAAGAGTATTTTATTTAGAAGAACAGATAGCTGATTTAATACCTTGTTTACGACTTCACTTTGTACTGATGGCTGAAGTATTCAATTTAGACATTGCAAAACTTGAGAAGCGATTGCTTATGAAGTTAAAAAAGAAAAACCTAATTTTGTAGAAAGGAGATGCTTATGAATGATCAAGGAATGAAGTTAGAAATGCAAAAGAAGAGCATATGGAACTATTTGAATGCTAGGGGTATTCAAAATGAAAAAGAACTTAATAGAGCTTTAGATGAAATGAAGCCTATTAACATTGGTCTCATGGTAGTTAGTGAAGATCAATTAATAACTAATAAGGGGGCATAATGCAAAGAGTAATAGACCAACTAAATTTATTGAAATCTGATTTTAAAGATTCAATGTCAGATCTAGTAGTAGAGAACAAAATTAAGAGTGATATTATAGCTGAATGCGAAGATGCATTTCAAGTAAATCTTTTAAAAGAAGATATTGTAGAAAATATCGAATGTATAGAGGATTTTAAGATTACTATCGTTGAGATAGACCAAGTAGTTGAAATTTTGGTGTTAGCAAATGATATGGCAAAAAAGTAAAAAGACCCTCGCTTGCAGGCCCAGGTCAATTACTAAAGTCATTATATCAAAGAATATACATGATATCAAGGAGGTCATATGGAGAATCCTAATAGAATTAAGATTCAATATATCCAAAGGAGACAAAGGTGCTATACAGTAAAGATCATTATCAGCATATGTATCATTGGTACGGTCTTTTTATTAGTCAGTCCTTTCATATAGGTGGGAGTTTTGCTCCTGCCACTTTAATGGGGTGCAGATGAACTACATAAGAGAAATAAATAATTTTAGGCTATATACAAGAGATAATCCACTTCAAGCCACGACACAAGCATTATGGTATTTCTTGATGCATATCAATAATACCTGTGGCTGGATAGAATGGTTTAGTGCTTCAAATAAAAGGTTGATGGATGAACTTATTGTGAGTGATAAAACACTAACTAGGCATCGTGAGATCTTATGTGAAAAGGGATTAATTCTTTATGAATCACAGAAGAATAAAAAGAAGCCTGGTCGGTACAAACTCATGGAAATTGATAAGTTATTAGCTCCATATCACAGTCAAAATGATGCAAACATCAACGGAAATAATCCGTTAGAGGGTACCTGTAACGGAGAAATCAGCGGAAATATTCCGTTAGAGAGTACCTGTAACGGAGAAATCAACGGAAATATTCCGTTAGAGAAAACCTGTAACGGAGAAATTAACGGAAATATTCCGTTAGAGAATGCCTGTAACGGAGAAATCAACGGAAATATTCCGTTAGAGAAAACCTGTAACGGAGAAATCAACGGAAATATTCCGTTAGAGAAAACCTGTAACGGAGGAATCAACGGAAATATTCCGTTAGAGAAAACCTGTAACGGAGAAATCAACGGAAATATTCCGTTAGAGAGTGCCTGTAACGGAGAAATCAACGGAAATATTCCGTTAGAGAAATTCTGTAACGGAATAACTCCGAACATAACTAAACGTAGTAGTAGTAGTTATATAAATACTACTACTACTAAAGATAATATAACTTTTAAGAAAGTAGTAGAATTTTTCAATCAGAATTTTCATACAATCACACCACATGAAACTGAACTTATAAAATCGTGGTTGGATGAATTTACAGAAGAAGTGGTTTTAAAAGCATTGGTGGTTTCTGTTGAAGCTGGTAAGAGATCCATACAATATTTTGAAGGAGTTTTAAAGAATTGGCTTAAGAATGATTTGAAAACTGTTGAAGCCATAGAAACTCATCAAAGAAACTTTTCAGTAAAAAGAATTCCACCAGCAAAAGGTCAAACGACACAAAATAAATTTCATAACTTCGACCAAAGAGAGAAATATTCTAACGATGAGTTAGAGAGAAAACTTGGTATAAAAAGTTGAGGTAGATTATGAATAAAAATGTACATAGATGGTTAACGGAAAATGAAGAATGGATATTGGTGACTGAGCTTATAGATCATCTTGATAAAGTTGAAGATGTGAATCGGATTGTTAAAAGCCATGCTCTGGGTTATCTGACACAAGAGGGAGAGTTTTATAATCGGCTTATTGAGCTGCCAAACTTCATCAAGATCAAACAAGTTGTAAGAGCTTCATACTTGTTTGAACATCAATAATAGGAGTAAGTTATGAATTATAAAAATATATCAGATCAAGAAAGATGGGATTATAAAAACCCAGTTGAATTGCAACACTTTGAAGTGGGAGACAGTCTATTGTTCCACGGACAAGTATTCAGAATATGTTTTGTAGCAAGTATGACTGGCGTAGATGTCAAAAAGGGAGAAGGTCAATATTTCACCATCGATGATTTAGGCATGGTCAACAGAGTTGAGAATACTATCGATGAACTTTTAGGATTCTATGCTGATCAAGACTTTATTATAAAAGTCAAAGCTTCAGGATTCAATGATGGCTTTGTCGTTTATACACCAGTCTATGAAAAGAGGTAATGATGAAAGCATTGTCGGTAAAACAGAAAAACATTTTGGATTATATAAAACGAAATATTGAGGAAAAGGGCTTTCCACCATCGATTAGAGAGATTGCAGAAGAAGTTGGACTAAGTTCGACATCTACAGTCGCTGGTCATTTAATTAGGCTCGAGAAGAAAGGATATATCAAAAGGATTCCTGATACTTCAAGAGCTATCACTATCCAAAAAACAATAAAAGACTGCTAGGCAGTCAGTAGGCATGATTTCTTTACTATGCTAATAGGTTGTTAAAGAATGTTAGAAACATTTCATGCCCATAGAAAGTATACTACAGAGTTGGAACAATACAATAGACAAGTTTGAAGATATGTATAGTAGAAAGTGGGGAAAGATGAATCAAGTTGTACTGATTGGACGATTAACAAGGGATCCGGAATTAAGATATATACCTGGCAGTGGCACAGCGGTTACTAGGTTTTCCATAGCAGTAGCAAGACAGTTTAAGAAAGAAGGTCAGCCAGATGCAGACTTTTTCAATATAGTTGTATGGGGTAAGCCGGCAGAGAGTGCGGCTCAGTATCTTGTAAAAGGTCGATTGGTTGCTGTAAATGGCAATATGAGAAACAACAATTATGAAGATAAGAATGGCGTGAAGCACTATAACATAGAGATTGTAGCTAGTAGAGTTGAGTTTTTAGAGTGGGCTACAAATAATAGGCAGCAATCTCAGAACGGTTCGCAATATCAGAATAATCAAAACAATCCACAACAAACACAGGGTTATCAACAAAATAATAATCATCACCAACAAAACCAACGTAGTCAAACCGGTTATCAACAGGATTACAATGGATTTCAAGCTATTGATGGTGATGATGATATACCATTTTAAGAATAAACATACGTGAAATATATCGATTAAGACGAGGTGAATAATGGGAACTATATATAATTATGAATTTGTGAGAGAAAAGATTCAAAGTGAACTAACTGATATTGAACAATCAAATAATCAAAACGTCAAAACAATTGCAAAACACGTTGCTGACAAACTGATTCAATTTGCTGAGAACAAGATCTTTGGTCTAAAGGTTCAAGAAAGCGTATTAACGTTAACTGATTGCTGCAAAAAAATTCTGAAAGGTGTCAATCATCATATTTCTGACATTGAGGTTTATAAAAGAGCAGCTAAATTTTATTTTCCATCTTCGGACGTAGAGTTTACGATGAACATTATTGTATCAGAACAGGATAAATCAAGTAATGGCCAAAGGATTGACATTTCACTTGATGATTTGTTTTAGGAGTGAGATTGACTAGGAGGAAATATGAATCAGATTACGATAGATAGGGATGCAGGCATGATTGCCTATGAAATAAACATTATTAAGGACCAAGCCAATAAGTATCTGCTACATAGCTCTATTGAAATAGGCAGGAGATTACAAGAAGCAAAGGATATGGTTGGTCATGGTAATTGGTCCAAGTGGCTTGAAGAAGAAGTGAATTACTCTCAGAGAACAGCTTCAAACTTAATTAAAATACATGATGAATATGGTATTCAGCTTCTTAAAAATCCAAATTCGCAAGCGCTTGCCGATTTGGGGTACACGCAAGCAGTTGCAATGCTGAAGTTAGATGTTGAGTCTAGAGAAAACTTCCTGATCGTCCATGACATAGATGAAATGTCGACAAGGGAACTAGATACTGAAATCAAGAAGGTTAACGAGATCAAAGAAACTAAAGAAGAATTACTGAAACAGATAGAGCTCTTAAAAGGGAGTAATGAAACCTTAGAAAATGAACTAACTGTTAAGGTGAAAGACATAGAAACAAAAGAGAAGGCAATAAAAGGATTTGTTAAAGAAATAGAATCTTTAGATAAAAAGGTTAAACCAAAAGCTGATGATAATATTTCTGCTGAAGAACTCAAAAAATTAAAAGGAGAGATATTGATTAAGAAGCAGAAAATCATCCAGTTAGAAAATGAGTTGAGAGTAAAACCAAAAGAGGTTGAAGTACAACAAATTAAATATGAAATACCAGAGGCTGTTACAAAAGAGCTAGATGATTTAAAAGCCAAGTTTGAACTCATCTGAAAATGCTATCAAATTTAAGAGTACTTTCAACATGCTAATGAATCAATTCAATGATCTGTTAGGCATAGTAGATAATATTAAGACCAATGAGCCTGATGAATATGAAAAGTATAAAGGAGCAGTTAATAAACTATTAGTAAAGCTTGCTATTAACGAGTAGAGGTGATGATATGGCAAAGCGTATAAAACAACATGAAATAGATGAGTTGATGCTTGATATCCCATTACTTCCTAAGACATTTGGCGATTGGATGATGAAAGCACCTTTCAAGAACCAAAATTATATGTTCTATAAGCGTAAAGGTAAAATGAAACATGGTTTGTGCAGCAAGTGTGGAGAATTTGTGACATATGAAAACAGGTCTAAACACAATGACTATGGTCGTTGTCCAAACTGTAAATCAAAAGTGATGTACAAAGCCATAAATATTGCTAAATCATTTGTAGATCATGAATATGTATCCATCATGCAGAAGATGGGCGAAGGCTTCATTGTTAGATATTTCAAAGTCAGACGAGTATTTAAGACTGTTAATGACGATACTTCTAACTTCCCAGATGAATTATTGGATACATTACATAATCCAACAATGGACTACTATGAAGGCTCTAGAGTTTATATCAGCTTCAATAATCATGGAGTCACACAATATAGGTGTTTTGAAGAAGAATGGGCCTGGAAGACCGGTGATTATAGATGGGTGAATGAAAGAAAACGTGGTGGTATGAATAATAAAGAACTTCTTCGTGCGAGTGATCCATTTTTCTATAAGAGAAATCTAAAATCAGTACTTAAAAACACAAAGTGGAAGTACTCAGGATTAGATCATTATAAGGGGAGTCATATGAATATCGATGATTACCTACATACATATGAGAAGTACCCAATCGTTGAAATGCTTTCAAAGATAAGACTTAACAATATGCTCAAAGATATTGTAAACCAAGTGAGTTGGTATGGTAGTACTTTTACAGGTGCTGTCATCTTAAACCAAAAAAAATTAGGATTAGACCATGAAACTCTAAGTACAGTAATCAATCTAGATTTAGATTTAGAGGAACTCTGTCAACTCAGAGTT